>NZ_BAAGUR010000002.1:924135-1670736 GCF_054781295.1 Kribbella endophytica | reverse complement strand
GGCTGCTGCGGATGCGGCTGCACCGGCTGCTGCGGGTGCGGCTGCTGCGGCGCGTGCGGCTGCTGCGGATGCGGCTGCACCGGCTGCTGCGGGTGCGGCTGCTGCGGCGCGTGCGGCTGCTGCGGATGCGGCTGCACCGGCTGTTGCGGGTGCGGTTGCATCGGCTGCTGCGGATGCGGCTGCTGCGGCGCGTGCGGATGCGGTTGCATCGGCTGCTGCGGGTGCGGTTGCTGCGGCGCATGCGGCTGCTGCGGATGCGGCTGTACCGGCTGCTGCGGATGCGGTTGCTGCGGCGTGTGCGGCTGCATCGGCTGTTGTGGGGTGTGGGGTGCCGGCGGGTGCTGCGGCATCGGTGGGTGTTGGGGCATGGGCGGGTGCTGGGGCATCGGCGGGACGTGGGGCTGTGCCGGCTGGACCCAGCTGGGCTGGTGCGGGTGGTTCGCGGGCCAGGGGTTCGGCTGGTAGTTCGGGCCGTCGACCTTGAAGCTCGGGGACAGCGGCGACTGCCAGTCGCCGCCAGGACGACGGGTCATCACCTCGAGCTCGTCGAACAGATCGGCGTACGGCGGGCCGTCGGTGATCTTGCCGGACTGCATGTCCGCCCACTTCACCTTGCCGGCGTCGTCGACGAACGCGTTGAACCAGTGACCGCTGACCTCTCCGGCCGGACCGCGCCGGGCCCACGTACCGCCGACGATCGCGACGGTGCCGGGCGGTTGGTTGCGCAGGTCGTCGTAGATCCGCTTGTAGGCACCCATCGTGTAGGCCTTGGGGTCCTGCTTCGGGTTGACCGGGTTGCCGTGCGCGTCGCGGACCTGGATGGACTCCGGCCGGACACCGGTGTACTCGTACATCTCCGAACGCTCACCGGGAACCGGGACCTTCTTGCCGTTCGGCGTGGTTCCGGTCCGCAGGTCGTTGTTCGCCAGGCGCGGCTCGCCGCCCTGCAGGTTGTCCGCGAACGCCCGGGAGTTGTCACCACAGTTGTTGGTGGCGCTGCGCGGACCGCGCCCGTCGCGGAACCGTGGGTTGCCTTCCTTGATCCACTCGGCGACGTTCTTCAGCGGGCTGTCGCCGATCTTGGCCTTCAGCTTGCGCAGCCCACGCCCGAACGGGTCCTTCGGGTTGTACCGGCGCGGCTCCACATCGTGCCGCTGCTGCCCGGGCCGGCCGTGCGCGTGCGGATCCACCCGCACAGGCGGCGGCTGGTTCGGCGCCTGCGGCGCATTCGGCTGATGTGGTGCGTTGGGCTGGTGCGGCGCGTTCGGCTGATGCGGTGCGTTGGGCTGGTGCGGCGCGTTGGGCTGGTGCGGTGCGTTGGGCTGATGCGGTGCGTTCGGCTGGTGCGGTGCGTTCGGCTGGTGCGGTGCGTTCGGCTGGTGCGGCGTCGTCCCGTGGGGAGCATCCGACCCGTGCGGGCCGCGGCCACCGAGGTGCGGCGCCACGATCGGCGGCGGTACGGCGTCGCCGGTGTGCGGTGCGTCTGGCGTACGCGTCGGGGCATCCGGGGTGTGCCGGGCCGCGGGTGCGTCCGGGGTGTTGGGCGAGTCCGGCGTCCGAGTGGTCGGCGTGTCCGGCGTGTGCGGAGCGTCCGGGTTCAGGCGCTCCTGGATCCGGCTAGGACCGTGCTGCGGCGGACCGTCCGGGTGCAACCTCGAGTCGATGTGGCTCGGGTTCGGGCCATCGGGCGTGTTCGTCCGCGGGGAGTCCGGCGTGTGATGCGCGGCCGGGGTATCCGTGTGCGACCGAGGCGCGTCCGGCGTACGGGGTGCGTCAGGGGTGTTCGTCCGCGGCGAGTCCGGCGTGTGATGCGCGGCCGGAGTATCCGTGTGCGACCGAGGCGCGTCCGGGGTGTTCCGCGGGCTGTCAGGCGAGTCGTGCCGCGGCGAGTCCGGCGTGTGCGACGGGGAGTCCGTCGTACGGCTCGGCGTGGTCTGGCCGTCGGCGTGCGAGTTCGGGCTGTCCGCGTGCGAGTTCGGCGAATCGCCGCGCGAGTTCGGGCTGTCGCCGCGCGACGGCGAATCGCTGTGCGACGTGTTCGGGCTGTCGCCGCGCGAGTTCGGGGCATCGCTGTGCGAACCGTTCGGCCCGTCGCTGTGCGACGCCGGGCTGTCCGAGTGCGAGCCCGAACCGTCGGAACGCGAGCCAGGCCCGTCGCTGTGCGCAGCCGGAGCGTCCGAGTGCGACCCGGGACCGTCCGAGTGCGACGCGGACGAGTCCGAACGCGAAGCGGGGCTGTCGGAGTGCGAAGCCGGCGAATCGGAGTGCGACGTCGAACTGTCGGATCGGGACGAGTTGTCCGTGTGGGCCGGCCCGTCCTGGCGGGCAGGAGCGTCGTTGTGCGCAGCCGGCGAATCGCTGTGCGACGCAGGCGAGTCCGAATGCGAAGCAGGACTGTCCGAGTGCGACGCAGGCGAATCAGAGTGCGAAGCAGGGCTGTCCCCACCCGAAGGCGAGTTCGGGCTGTCCGAGCGCCCGGACGGGAAGTCCGAACCACCGGACGGTGAGCTCGGGCTGTCCACATGGGTCGGCGACGACGTCGTACTCGAGTTGTGCGAACCGACCGACGCAGGCGTGTGGTCGACGTTCGGTACGTCGATCCCGCCGGCGTGCGAGATGCCGCCGGCCCTCGACGTCGGGATGTCCAGGCCGCTGAACTTCGCGAGCCCACCGATCACCGGCGCGTTGCCGACCTTGATCACCAGGTCGGAGACCTTCGGCAGCTTCAGCGCGGTGTTCAGCGCGAGCTGGCCGGGGCGCAGCTTACCGGCGATGTTGACCGCGACATCGGCGCCCTTGGCAACCTTCGCCGCCGCGGCGCCGTACTTGCCGCCGATCGCGGCCGCCCGCACACCACCCGCGGCACCACCGGTACCGATGGTGGTGATGACGTTGAAGCCGACCTGGCCGAGCGCGCGACCGGGGTCCTCGCCCCACATGTCCCAGGCGACCATGCCCTTGAGCACGGTGATGCCGACGGTGTCCAGGTACGCCGCGGTCTCCGGGAAGGCCGCGTGCATGAAGACCGCCGCGCCGGGAACCGCGTACATCGCCGCGGCGGCGAGCGTCAGGCCGACGCCCTTCCAGGCGTTACCGGCGTCGCTCCAGCCCTGCAGTTCGTGGCCGAAGATGCTGTTCACGCCCAGCGACTTGAGCAGCGGCTGGATCGGGATCAGCGTGGTGAGGGCGTCCAGCGTGCCGAGCAGGCCGTCGACGAACACACCTTTGAGGACTCCACCGACGAAGTCGACCGCGTCCTCGTACCAGGGCGCGTCGTACTCCAGCGGCTTGCCCCACGGCGGGTCCTTCTCGTCCTCGCCCTTGTCCTCCGGCGGCTTCTCGCCTTCGCGGAGGCCGCTGTCCTCCCACTTCTTGCCGCCGTACAGGGCGGCGATCGCGTTCGCGCACTTGCGCTCGGCGGCGCTGATCGCGTCGAGGTGGCCCTGGAGGTCCTTGTGGAGCTGGTTCTCCTCCTTGACCCAGTCCTCGTTGTCGTCGATCTCGTCCTCGGGGGTGTCGCCGACCTTGCGCTTCCAGGCGTCGGCGCGGGTGCGCACCGAGGCCAGTCCGGACTTGTCGTCGGAGACGTCGGACACGAAGATGTGCAGCGCCGCGCCGATCTTGCCGAGGTTCGGGCCGAACAGCTCGCCCTCCTGCTTCACCGGCAGCATCGCCGCGGCCAGCAGGTGGGTCTCGGGGCCCTTGGTGTAGTTGGTCTCGATGTTGTTCCGGAACTTCTTCTCCAGATTCACACCGATGGTCTTGATCTCCTCGCCGACCGCGGAGAGATCGTTGGCCGCCTTGGTGACCTCTTCGAGGTTGCCCTCGAACTTCGGGATGCCCTCGGGCTTGATCATCTGTTCGTCTCCCCCAGGTCAGACGGCGCGGTTGTTGGACGGTGGCTGCTGCTGCGCCTGCTCGGCGCGGGCAGCGGAGGCGGCGTTGCGGATCACCGAGCGCGGGTCGACGCCCTCGGCCAGCTGGATCCCCCGCTGGGCGGCCAGGGCCATCTCCTGGTGACCGTTGGCCAGGGCGGTCAGCGCGTTCACGGTGCCCTTCATGACGTCACCGGTGTGCTTGACCATGCCCGGCAGCGAGTCCTTCCACTTCTCCACGAACTCGCCGATCGCGATTCCGACCGGGCCGCCCTTGCCGTTCAGCGAGGTCTGCGTGCCGGCGGTCTGCAGCCCGTTGCTGAGCTTCGTACCGATCGCCTCGAAGCCGGCGGCATCGGTCTGCATACCCTTCAGCCCGTTCATCGCCGCCGTCGCCTCGACAGTCCAGTTGACCATGCCTCTACCTCTCGCCGCCCCGCGCAGGGCTCACCCGTGAACTTCGTCGTACGTCGTACAAGCCGTCGCCGTCGACGGCACCACCGGGGCCCGGCGCGCGAGACCGCGCGCCGGCCGCCGAACCTGGCGGGGAGCCTCAGCGGGCTCCCCCGTGGATCAGGTGTTGCCGATGTCCGTGACGGCCTTCGAGGCCGCCTTGAACGCGGTGTCCGCGTGCGTGTCGAACTCGGCCAGCGTGCTCGACAGCGACTTGATGATGCCCTGGACCTCGGTGGCGGCGGAGTTGAACTTCTCCTCGACCGCGCCGTAGTCGTCCATCACCTTGGTCATCGTCGCGTCGCCGCGCATCGCCTTCACGTTCGCCTGGTGCTGGGCGATCAGCGACTCGATCTGCGCCGACAGGCTCTTGATCGCGGCCTGGGTCTCGCCGCTGGCGCCGCTGTCGTAGCTGTTGCGTCCCGTCATCTGACTGTGTCTCCCCGTCTCAGCGCTTGTTGAACTTGGCGCCGTCGAAGTTCGCCGCGCCTTCACTCTTCTTGGCGGCCTGGGCCATGTCGCTCATACCGGTCTGGGTCGCGGTGTCCATGCCCTGCTGACCCTTGTTGATCGCGGCGAGACCCGCGTTCAGGTCGGCGGCGATGCCGTCCACCCGGCCCTTGAAGCTCATGAAGGCGTCGTGGCCACTACCCTGCAGCTTGCCCTCCAGCGGCTGTGCGGCCGCGGCCAGGCGCTTGACCAGACCACCGAGGTCCTGGGTCTTGCCACCCGTCTTCTTGGCCAGGGTGCCCAGGGTGTCCTTACCCATGCTCCAACGCTGTCCACCCACGATTGCTGTCCCTCCGAAGTGATCTGCTGGCTGCCGACTTCCCCACCATAGACGCGGCCGGGGTCGCGTTCGGTTCCCTGCCGAAGGGGCGGGATCCTTGCTGTGGCAGGAGGTTCAGGTCCGCGGCGGCGTAGGCGGCCGCGGGGTGCCGCTGGGCGGCGGGGTCCCCGTCGAGTCCGGCGTCCCGGACGGCGTCTCGCTCGGGCCGGGAGTCGCGGGAGAACTGGGGCTCGGGGCAACGGGTCCGTTCGGCCCTTTGCTCTTGGAGTCCTGGATGAACGAGTAGCCGACGCACCCGGCGCACACGACCGCGGCGACCGCCGCGCTGGCGAACAGTTTGGTGATGCCCTCGTCGAGCGTGTTGCGCGACCGGGCGGACCCGAACAGCCAGGCTTCCCGCAGCCGCCGGCGCCGTACGGCCACCGACTCGATCAGCTGGGTGTCGTACTGCCGCGACACATGCACCCCTTCGGTCCGCTACTCTTCCGCGCCCAATCTAAACGTTCGAGGGGTTACCGCGGCCCACCGCCCCGGACAGTTCCAGGAGAACGCAAAGGTGGGCGGACCGAACCGGCCCGCCCACCTTCGACCAGATCAACTGGCAGTGCGTTTGGCAGCAGTTTTACGAGCAGGAGCCTTCTTGGCAGCCGTGGTCTTCTTGGCGCCTGTGGCCTTCTTCACAGCCACCGCCTTCTTCGCCGGGGCCTTCTTGGCGGCCGTCTTCTTCACCGCCGGCTTGACCGTGGTCTCGGCCGCCTTCTTCGCGCTCGGCTTCGCGGCCCGTCCGTGCAGGATCTCGGCCAGGAACTGACCCGTGTACGACGCGGGGTTGGCCGCGACCTCCTCCGGCGTACCCTCCGCGACCAGCGTGCCGCCGCGGCGTCCGCCGTCGGGTCCGAGGTCGATGATCCAGTCGGCGGTCTTGATCACGTCGAGGTTGTGCTCGATCACCAGCACCGAGTTGCCCTTGTCAACCAATCCGCCGAGGACGCCGAGCAGCTTGCGGATGTCCTCGAAGTGCAGACCCGTGGTCGGCTCGTCGAGCACGTACACCGTCCGGCCGGTCGACCGCTTCTGCAGCTCCGACGCCAGCTTCACCCGCTGGGCCTCACCACCGGACAGCGTCGGCGCCGGCTGGCCGAGCCGGACGTAGCCCAGACCGACCTCGTTCAGCGTCTTCAGGTGCCGGGAGATCGCCGGGATGGCGGCGAAGAACTCGGCCGCCTCCTCGATCGGCATGTCCAGGACGTCGGACACCGTCTTGTTCTTGTAGTGCACCTCGAGCGTCTCGCGGTTGTACCGCGCACCGTGGCAGACCTCGCACGGCACGTAGACGTCGGGGAGGAAGTTCATCTCGATCTTCAGCGTGCCGTCCCCGGAGCACGCCTCGCACCGGCCACCCTTCACGTTGAAGGAGAACCGGCCCTGCAGGTAGCCGCGGACCTTCGCCTCGGGCGTGTCCGCGAACAGCTTGCGGACGTGGTCCCAGACTCCCGTGTACGTCGCCGGGTTGGACCGCGGGGTGCGGCCGATCGGCGACTGGTCGACATGGATCACCTTGTCGACCTGGTCCAGGCCGGAGATCTTGGTGTGCCGGCCCGGCACCGCGCGGGCGCCGTAGATCTGGCGGGCCAGCGACGTGTAGAGGATGTCGTTGACCAGCGTCGACTTGCCGGAGCCGGACACCCCGGTGACCGCGACGAACACCCCGAGCGGGATGGTCACGTCGATGTCCTGCAGGTTGTGCTCGCGGGCGCCGTACACGGTGAGCTCGCGGCCCTCGGTGAGCGGGCGGCGGACCGGCGGGATCGGGATCTCGCGGCGGCCCGAGATGTAGGCGCCGGTGATCGAGTCCGGGTGGTTGCGCAGATCCTCGACCGTGCCGGAGACGACGACCTGGCCGCCGTGCTCACCGGCGCCCGGGCCGATGTCGACCACCCAGTCGGCGTGGTCGATGGTGTCCTCGTCGTGCTCGACGACGATCAGCGTGTTGCCCAGGTCCTTCAGCCGGACCAGGGTGTCGATCAGCCGCCGGTTGTCGCGCTGGTGCAGACCGATCGACGGCTCGTCCAGCACGTACAGCACGCCGACCAGGCCGGAGCCGATCTGCGTCGCGAGCCGGATCCGCTGGGCCTCGCCGCCGGACAGCGAGCCGGCCGGCCGGTTCAGCGCCAGGTAGTCCAGGCCGACGTCGAGCAGGAACCGCAGCCGCTCGCCGATCTCCTTGGTGACCCGCTCCGCGATCTGCTTCTCGCGCGGCGTCAGGTCGAGGTCGACCAGGAAGCCGTGCACCTCGTCGATCGACATCGCGCTGATCTCGGCGATGTTCTTGCCGCCGAGCGTGACCGCGAGCGAGATCGGCTTCAGCCGGGCTCCGTTGCAGGTCAGGCACGGGACCTCGCGCATGTACTCCTCGAAGCGCTCCCGGCTGGTGTCGCTGGACGCCTCGGCGTGCCGGCGCTCGACGTACGGGATGACGCCTTCGAAGGTCGTGTAGTACGAGCGCTCACGGCCGTAGCGGTTCTTGTACGAGACGTGGACCTGGCGGTCGTGACCGCTCAGCAGCGCCTTCTGGGCCTTGGCCGGCAGCTCGCCGAACGGCGTGCTCGACTTGATCTTCAGGTCCTTGGCGAGCGCGCTCAGCAGGCGCTCGAAGTACTGCGAGACGTTCGCGCCGGACCACGGCTGGATCGCACCCTCGTCGAGCGACTTCGACGGGTCGGGGACCAGCAGTTCCGGGTCGACCTCCATCCGGGTGCCCAGGCCCGAGCAGGCCGGGCAGGCGCCGTACGGCGAGTTGAACGAGAACGAGCGCGGCTCGAGCTCGTCCAGCTGCAGGGGGTGGTCGTTCGGGCAGGCGAGCTTCTCGCTGAAGCGACGCTCCCGGTACGGGTCGTTCTCCTCGAGGTCGACGAAGTCCAGCGTGACGATGCCGCCGGACAGGCCGAGCGCGGTCTCGACCGAGTCGGTCAGCCGCCGCTTCGCCGAGCCCTTCACCGCGAGGCGGTCGATGACCACGTCGATGGTGTGCTTCTTCTGCTTGTCGAGCTTCGGCGGCTCGGTCAGCTGGATCGTCTCGCCGTCGACCCGGGCCCGGGAGAAGCCCTGGCCGGAGAGCTGGCGGAAGAGGTCGAGGTACTCCCCCTTGCGGCCGCGGATCACCGGCGCGAGCACCTGGAAGCGGGTGCCCTCGTCGAGCTCCAGCACGCGGTCGACGATCTGCTGCGGGGTCTGCTTCGCGATCGGCTCGCCGCACTCGGGGCAGTGCGGCCGCCCGGCGCGGGCGAACAGCAGCCGCAGGTAGTCGTAGACCTCGGTGATCGTGCCCACGGTGGAGCGCGGGTTGCGCGAGGTGGACTTCTGGTCGATCGAGACGGCCGGGGACAGGCCCTCGATGAAGTCGACGTCGGGCTTGTCCATCTGGCCGAGGAACTGCCGGGCGTACGCGGACAGCGACTCCACGTAGCGCCGCTGGCCCTCGGCGAAGATCGTGTCGAAGGCCAGGCTGGACTTGCCGGACCCGGACAGACCGGTGAAGACGATCATGGCGTCGCGCGGCAGGTCGAGCGAGACGTCCTTCAGGTTGTGCTCACGCGCTCCACGCACGATCAGACGGTCAGACACAAGCTCACTCTCAGCCGTTCGAAGGGTTCAGGGACAAGCCCGATCAAGGCTAACGAGGCCCACCGACAAAAACTTCCGCGCCGGATCCCGGAGGTCCGTCTTCGAAAGTATATTCGATCGCCCCACCCTCGACGAACGAGCGGTACCCACGCGAGGTCACGCCGACACCGGCGGCCGGTGCACCGGTCGCCGCAGGGGTGCGAGGATCGTCACATGAGTGATTACCACGGCAACGTCCACGTGGGCGGGCCCGCGCAGACGCACGAGCTGGCCCAGCTGATGATCTCCAAGGTCGCCGTCGGGCCGATGAACAACAACGCGTACCTGCTGCGCTGCCGGCAGACCGACGAGCAGGTGCTGATCGACGCGGCCAACGACGCGAGCACCCTGCTGACGTTGATCGGCGCCGGCGGGATCAGCCGGGTGATCACCACGCACCGCCACGGCGACCACTGGCAGGCGCTCGGCGAGGTCGTCGCCAAGACCGGCGCCACCACGATCGCCGGCCGGTACGACGCCGAGGGCATCGACGTACCGACCGCCACCGAGGTCGAGGACGGCGACGAGATCAACTTCGGCGTCGTCGGCCTCCGCGTGATCCACCTGGTCGGCCACACCCCCGGCTCGATCGCTCTCCTGTACGACGACCCGAAGGGCGCCCCGCACCTGTTCACCGGCGACTCCCTGTTCCCCGGCGGCGTCGGCAACACCCAGGGCGACGCCGAGCGCTTCACGTCCCTGATCGACGACGTCGAGTCCAAGCTCTTCGCCCAGCTCCCCGACGAGACCTGGGTCTACCCGGGCCACGGCGCCGACACCACCCTCGGCACCGAACGCCCCAACCTCCCCGAGTGGCGCGGCCGCGGCTGGTGACACTCCCCGGCTGACAACCGCAGCGTGACCTTGGGGCATCTCGGCCGCTGCGCGAGATCCCGACGTAGTGACCAATGAAGGTATTCTGGTCACAACGACGGGAGAGCTGCCATGGACGCACGACGTACGACGGCCGCCGTCACAGGCGCGACGGTCTCACTGCTGGAGTGGGCGCCGGCCGATCCGACCGGGCCGGTCGTGCTGCTGCTGCACGGCGGTGGCGCCGACAACGCCGAGCTCTCCTGGGCGCAGGCCGGCGCCGCGCTCGCGGACGCTGGGTACCGCGTGATCGCTCCCGACCACCCCGGGTTCGGGCGGAGTCCACGGTCGAGCTGGCCGCTGACCCAGCAGAACCTGATCCGGTACGTCGGAGAGCTGGTCGACGCGCTCGACCTCGACGACTACGTGATCGGCGGCCTGTCCCTCGGCGGAGGCCTGGCGCTCGGGCACCTCCTCGACCGCCCGGACGCCGCACGCGGTGCGATGCTCCTGGGGTCCTTCGGGATCATGCCGCGGTTGACCGATGGCTTGCTGAGCAGGGTGAATCAGCTCACCACCTACGGACTCCTGCGCACAGGCCTGCTCGCCGTCCTGACGCGCGGGTACGCACGGAACGCCGCCGCGATGGAGCGCGGCCTGCGCACGATCGTCCGCAACCCGACAGCGCGTACACCGGAGTTGGTCCGGGCCGTGGTCGAGGAGGCTGCGTCGGGCGAGAGCCTCCGGACCTTCGGCGAGTGGCAGCGCGACCAGGTGCTGTGGGACAGACTCCGTACCGACTACACCGACCGCCTGCCGGGGATCCGGACACCGACACTCCTCGTCCACGGCGACCGGGACAGCGGCGTACCGGTCGCTCGTGCACGAGCCGCTGCGCGACAACTCCCGCACGCGACGCTGCTGACCGTCCCCGGCGCCGGGCACTGGGTGCAACGCGATCGGCCCGACCTGGTCATCCCAGCCATGCGTGCGTTCGTTGAAAGACTCGCCTGATGCCCCGCCCGCTCGTCCCGAACCGGCGCGAACGGCTCCTGGACGCCGCCGAAGCACTCGTGCTCGACCGCGGCTTCGACGCGATGAGCGTCGCCGCGATCGCTGCCGACGCAGGGGTCGGCAAGGGCGCCGTGTACCTCGAGTTCGCCACCAAGCACGAGATCCTGGACGCGCTGCTGCGTCGTGGGACGGAACGCCTCGGAGCTGCTGTCGATCTCGGCGCCCGGCCGCGGCTCAGTGCGGCGTACCGGGCCGCCGTACGGGTTCTGCTCGGGGACCGGTTGATGACTGCGGCGTTCCTTGACGACCGCGGCGTGCTCGGCAGTCATGTCGCGACGGTCACCGACGGCCGCTACCGCGAACGCCACCAGGGCGTCGTCGAGTGGCTGCGATCCCTGCAGGAGCAGGGATTGCTGGTTTCCGACATCGCGCCCGAGCACGTCGCCCTCGCGCTGTCGAGCGCCACGATCGGCCTGCTGTCCGCAGCACGGCTGATCGGGCCACTCGACGCCGTACAGCTCGAAGGTGCACTTGACGCGCTCGCCCGAATGGCCGCGACCTTCGAGCCGTAATGAAACGACGAAAGCCCTGGTGAGAGTTGCCTCTCACCAGGGCTTGTTCGGTCGGGCTGGCGAGATTTGAACTCGCGATCTCTTGTCCCCCAGACAAGCGCCTTACCAGGCTAGGCCACAGCCCGAACAGTCGCCCGTGCGGGCGACCGGGGTAAACCTTACCCCATCATCGGGGGTGCTTTCGCACCGGGCCGATCAGCGTTTCGCCTTCTTCTGCCGAGCCCGGATCTGAACGTGCACGGGGCTGCCGACGAAGCCGAAGTCCTCACGCAGCCGACGCTCGATGAACCGCTGGTACGACGGCTCGATCTGGCCGGAGGTGAAGATCGCGAAGGTCGGCGGCATCGTCGTGGCCTGCGTGCCGAACAGGATCTTCGGCTGCTTGCCGGACCGGACCGGATGGGGGTGCGCGGCAACCAACCGGCCGAGGAACGCGTTCAGCTGGCCGGTCGGGACGCGGGTCTGCCAGCCGTCCAGCGCCGCCTCGATGGCGGGCACCAGCTTCTCCATGTGCCGCCCGGTCAGGGCGCTGATGTTCACCCGCGGAGCCCAGCGCAGCTGGACGAGATCGCGGTCGATCTCCTTTTCCAGGTAGTAGCGCCGGTCCTCGTCGACCATGTCCCACTTGTTGTAGGCGATCACGAGGGCCTTGCCGGCCTCCTCGACCATGTCCATGATCCGCAGGTCCTGCTCGGTCATCGGCTCGGAGGCGTCGACCACGACGACGACCACCTCAGCGCGCTCGATCGCGCTGTTGGTCCGCAGGCTGGCGTAGTACTCGTGGCCCTGGACGTTCTTCACCTTGCGCCGGATGCCGGCGGTGTCGATGAACCGGTACTGCTTCTCGCCGAGCGTGATCAGCTCGTCGACCGGGTCGACGGTGGTGCCGGACACGTCGCTGACGACGACCCGGTCCTCCTTGGCGACCTTGTTCAGCAGCGAGGACTTGCCCACGTTCGGCTTGCCGACGATCGCGATCCGGCGCGGTCCCCCGGTCTCGGGGTCGCGCTCCGGCGGCGCCTCCGGCAGCGCGGCCAGTACGGCGTCCAGCATGTCGCCGGTCCCGCGGCCGTGCATCGCGGAGATCGGGAACGGCTCGCCGATCCCGAGGCTCCACAGGTTCATCGCCTCGGACTCGACCCGCTGGTCGTCGACCTTGTTCGCGGCCAGGACGACGGGCTTGCCGGACTTGCGCAGCACTCGGACGACGGCCTCGTCGGCGTCGGTGATCCCGACGGTCGCGTCGACCACGAACAGCACCGCGTCGGCGGCGTTGATCGCGACCTCGGCCTGGGCGGCGACGAGCGCGGCCATGCCGACCGCGTCCGGGTCCCAGCCGCCGGTGTCGACCACCGTGAAGGACCGGCCGGCCCAGTCCGCGTCGTACGAGACGCGGTCCCGGGTGACGCCCGGGGTGTCCTCGACGACCGCCTCGCGGCGGCCGATGATCCGGTTGACCAGCGTCGACTTGCCGACGTTGGGGCGGCCTACGATCGCCAGGACGGGCACGGGGCCGGTGTCGTCGTCGCGCGACGGCTCGGCGTCGTACTCGTAGCCGGTGGGCAGGTCACTCATCAGGATCCTTCTGGTCTGGCTTGCCCGGAAGCGGGTGGCCGGTGGCTGCGACGGCGGCCTGAACATGCGCCCGCAACACGTCGCCGATCTGGTCGGCCACCGCCCGTACGTCGGTGTGCCTCCGAGGAAAGGATACGCGCTCCACGGTGAAAGGTTCGCCGTACACGACGTCGACCCTGCTCCCCCTGGGGGGATACCGCTCCACACTGCCGCCCGGCAGGCGGGTACCGAGCAGGGCGACGGGCAGGATCGGGGCCCCGGTGACCATGGCCAGGTAGGCCACTCCGGTCCGGACCTTCCGGAAGTCGCCGCGGCCGCGGGTCCCCTCGGGGTAGATGCTCATCACGTTGCCGTCGCGGAGCACCTTGATCGCCTTCCGGACCGCCAGCACGTCGTACGTCGTCCGGTCGACCGGGATCTGCCCGGCCAGGTGCAGGAACTTGCCCTGCAGCCCGCCGAACGCCTCGATCTTGCCGAGCTGGTGCAGCATCCGTGGCGCGGTCGCGCCCAGCAGCGGGCCGTCCAGCAGGCCGAGATGGTTCGGCGCGAGCAGCACCGGGCCGGTCCGCGGGAACAGCTCGTCGTGGTGGATGGTCAGGTCGTAGCGCCAGCGCACGTACTGACGGACGACGTGCCGGATCACACTGCCCGTCCGGTACGGCAGCGTCGGCAGGTCGTCGGTGCGGGGCAGCTCCTGGTGCCTCGTCAGCTCGGCTGTCATGACTCCCGCGAGTCGCGTGGCGGCGCGGCTTCGGCCTCCTTCGCGAGCCGGCTGATCACGTCGATGACCTCCTCCAGGGACAGGTGGGTGGAGTCGATCGTCACCGCACCGTCCGAGGCGACCTCGAACTGGGACACGGTGGCGTCGTCGGCGTCGCGGCGGACGATCTGGTCGCGCAACTGCTCAGCGGTCAACGCGCCCTCGGCCAGCTCGGCCTTGCGGCGGGCCATCCGGGCGTCCTGGTCGGCGGTCAGCAGCACCTTGAGCTCGGCGTCGGTGGCCACGACGGTGGCGATGTCGCGACCCTCGACCACGATCCCGCCGCCTGGCTGGGCGTCGTCGATGATCTCGCGCTGCCGCCGGATCAGCTCCTTGCGGACCTCGAGGTTGGTGGCGATCTTCGACACGTTCTCGCTGATCCGCGGGTCGCGGATCGCCTCGGTGACGTCGGTGCCGTCGGCAGTGAAGTGGGCCAGCTGCGGGTCGGTGCTGATCCCCAGCTCGACCGCGCGGGCGCGCTCGGCGACCGTGCCGGTGTCGGTCAGGTCGAGCCCGGCCTCCAGCGCCGACCAGGTCACCGCCCGGTACATCGCACCGGTGTCGAGGTACTTCAGCCCCAGTCTCGTGGCCACTCCACGGGCCGTGCTCGATTTACCGGAACCGCTCGGGCCGTCGACAGCGATGATCATGGGCGGAAGGTTACCGGTGCACGGACCAACCTCGCTCGGTCAGTACGTCGACCAGCTGGTCCACCGACGCCGGTTTCACCGCCAGCTCGACCTCACCGACCGGTCGGCCCGGGCTGTGGTCGATCCGCAGGTCCTCGACGTTGGCGCCGGACGCGGCCGCGTCGGCGAACAGCCGGGCCAGCTGGCCGGGGCGGTCGGGGATCGTGACGAGGACCTGGACGAGCTCGATGTGCGGGGTGCCGTGCTTGCCGGGGACGCGGACGGCGCCGGAGACGCCGCGGCGAAGTACGGCCGTGACCTCGTCATCGGTTTTTTCCTTGCTAAGGGCAATCAAAAGTCGGTCGAGCTCGTCGCGGATCTGCTCCAGCAGGCCGCTCAGCGCAGGCGAGTTGGCAGCGACGATCTGGGTCCACATCCCCGGGTCGCTCGCGGCGATCCGGGTCACGTCGCGCACGCCCTGGCCGGACAGCTCCAGGTGCGCGGTGGGTGCGTCGACGAGCGTGCCGGCGGCCAGCGACGACATCAGCTGCGGCAGGTGCGAGACGCGGGCGACGGCCAGGTCGTGGTCCGGGACGGACAGCTCGACGGTCCGCGCGCCGCAGGCCTCGGCAAGCCGACGTACGAGCTCGACGGCGGCCGGGTCGCTGGTCTCGTGCGGGGTGATCGCCCAGGTCGCGCCCTCGAACAGGTCGGCGCGACCGGCCAGCGGACCGTTGCGCTCCGAGCCGGCCATCGGGTGGCTGCCGACGTACCGGCTCAGGTCGCTCGCGCGACCGGCCGCTTCGGTGAGCGCCTTGGCGTCGGCGAGGGGCTTGCCTTTCACGCTGGCGGCGTCGGTGACTACCGCGTCGGTCTGCTCCAGTTGCTCGGCGATGACCGTGCCGACGTGGTCCGGCGGTACGGCGACGACGACGAGTTGCGGCTCGAGCTGGACGAGGCGCGAGCCCGCGCCGATGCGTTCGGCCATCAGGGCGTTGTCCGGGTCGCCGTCGACCAGCTCGACGACCACGCCGAGGCGCGCGAGGGCCAGGCCGATCGACGTACCGATCAAGCCGGTGCCGACGATCCGCACCGGGCCGCGCAACGCTGCAGCCTCTGTCACTGGGCGCCCGTCAGGTCGGGGCGCAGGGCGGTGGCGCCGTGCAGGTAGACGTGCTGGATCTTCTCGCGCGAGCGCGGCGACTCGGTGTGCAGCATCATCCGGACCACCCGGGGCAGCGCGTGCGGTACGGCGATCTCCTGCATGCACATCAGCGGTACGTCGGTCAGCCCGATCTGCCGGCCGGCCACCGCGGGAAACTCCGAGCTCAGGTCCGGCGTGACGGTGAACAGGATGCTGATCAGATCCTCGGAGCTGAGATCGTTCGCCTCCAGCACCGCCCGGACCAGCTCGGCCGTCCGCTCGAGCAGGTGCTCCCGCTCGTCCGCGTCCAGCTGGGTGGCACCCCGGATCGCCCGTACCGCCACTGTCCTGCCTCCTAGATCACCACGTCCCGCACCGCTCCTCGGCGCTGGACACCAGTCTCAACATTAGGTCAGACCGATTGTTCTCTGCGTCGGTGTCTCGCCGTTCGCACGATTCGGACGGCGAGACACCGGTCCGGCAGTCCTGTCAGGCCTTGGCCGTCAGCGCTTCCGCCGCGTCGACGGTCTGCTCCAGCAGGAGCGCGATCGTCATCGGGCCGACGCCGCCGGGCACGGGCGTCAACAGGCTCGCGACCTGCGCGGCCTCCTCGGCGTGCACGTCACCGACGTTGCCTTCGTTGTACCCGGCATCGACCACGACCGCGCCCGGCTTCAACCACTCGCCACGCACGAAGTTCGGCTTGCCGACCGCGGCCACCACGATGTCGGCCTGACGCACCAGCGCGGGCAGATCCTTCGTCCGCGAGTGCGTGTAGGTGACGGTCGCATTCGATGCCAGCAGCAACATTCCGGCCGGCTTGCCGAGGATCGGGCTGCGGCCGATGACGACGGCATGCGCACCGGACAGCGGTACGTCGTACGCCTGCAGCAGCCGCAGGATCCCGCCAGGCGTGCACGAGCGGAACCCCGGCTCCCCGAACGCCATCGCGGCGAACGAGTGCATGGTCACGCCGTCGACGTCCTTCGCCGGCGCGATCGCCTCGAACGCCGCGCGCTCGTCGATCTGCTCCGGCACCGGGTGCTGCAGCAGGATCCCGTGCACCGTCGGATCCTCGGAGAGCCTGGTCAGCTCGGCCACGAGTTCCTCGGTGGTCGTCTCGGCCGGCAGCACGACACTCACCGAGCCGATGCCGGCCTTCTTGCTCCGGTTCTGCTTCATCCGCACGTAGGTCGCCGACGCGGGATCGTCCCCGACCAGCACGGCGGCGAGGCACGGCTGCACACCGGTCTCGTCCTGCAGCTTCTTGGCGCGGACGGCGGCCTGCGTCACCATGTCAGCGGCGAGGTCGGTGCCGATCATGGGCCGGGCGGTGTTGTCTGAGGTCATACGGCGCGCTCCTTCGGGCGTCGGCGAGTATTCGTCGTTGCCCAGGCGCGCGGCTGCAGCCGGACCTGCGAGAGTCCGGCGGGCCGTTCCCCGGTGGTAGCCCACCTGAACGCCAGTAGCGGCCCGCCGGCCAGTTTACCCAGTCGTCTCAGCCCCCGGTCGGACGGTGCAAGATCACCTCCGCGACCTGCGGCGCGGTCGCCCCAGCGGTCCACCGGACACGAACTGCATCGACCGTGCCGCTCACCCGAAGCGCCGTGTACGCCGAGCGCACCAGACCGATCTCCCGCCAGCCGGCAGCGGTGTGAACCTCCACCCGCCCAGCCGCAACGGCCCCGGCCTTCTGCAGCACGGTCACCCGATCCACCGCCGCCGGAGCCGACGCCGTCACGGTCAACGCCTCACCCTCCCCCGGCCCCGCACCCGCCACGTACGCCGTACCAACATCCCCATCAACAGCTCGAGCCAACGCCGATCCCTCGGCAGGCGCCGGTCCACCCGACGCCGTCAGCACCAACTCCGACCCATCCGTGACCTGCACGGAGAGCTCCCTAACAACCAACCAGTTGGACGCATTGGCCGCCAAGGCCCGGTACCGCACGTACCGAGCCTTCGTCCCGACCGAAGCCGCCGCGCGGACCTCGGCAGTCGTCGCGCGGGTCAGCTCGGTCCACGTCTCACCGTCCGCCGACCACTCCAACGCCCCGGACTGGATGAAGTCGTCCGGACTGCCGTCCTTCCCCATCAGTACGGCGACCGCGCCGATCTCCCGCGCCGCCCCGAGATCGACCCGGATCTCGTCGTTCGCCGCCGGGGCACGGTTGCTCCAGTAGAACGTCGATGCGTCCCCGTCGACCATCCGCGCCGGCACGTTCTCCGCGTACGTCGGGATGCTCGCCGTCGCCGTACGCCGCGGCAACAGCCCCATCCACTCGTCGTGCACCTGCCCGACGCGCGCGAGGAACGTGTCCACCACGCCCTCGCCGATCCGCGGGTAGGTCCCGGAGTGCGGTTCCCGGACGTCCCGAATCGCCTTCGCCTGACCAGTCAACTTGTCGACTTGCTGACGCTTCAGCCAAGCGGTCGCGCCGTCGCCGCGGTCGAGTGCGTCCAGCAGTCCGAGCGACTCCTCGAGCGCCTGCCCCCACAGGACGGTGGCATCCAGCCAAGCCTTCGCCTCGTCGCTGAATGCCGGATCGACCACCCCAGCCCGGATCTGCGAAGGAGCCCGAGTCACCGCCTGGAAGTACGGCCGCAGCGCGCGAATCGCCCCGTCCACCCGGCCCGTCTGCTCCGCGCGGGCCGCGCTCCCCGCCGGCGCACTCACCGCGCGGCCTCCACCGTCGTACGTCGTCCAGAACGCGTCGATCCGAGCCGCGAGTTCCGGTGCTGACTCCGGGTGCAGCGTCGTGTCGTACGTGTTCAGGTCCGCGAACACCCTCAGCGCCTCGATCGTCCGCCGATCCCCGCCGGCCCGTTCCGACAGAGCGCGCTCCCAGGCGGCTCGCTCGTCGTACGTCGACGGCTTCCAGCCCAGCTCGGCGAACGCGGAGAGCGCGATCTTGCTGACGGCGGCCTGGTTCATCGGGTTCGAGATCACGCCGACGACGTGATCGGCGATCCCGCGTTCGCGCCCGCTGTAGTCGGCCAGCAGCAGCCGGCCGGCGGCGTAGTCGTTGACCGGATAGTTGTCCCAGATCAGGATGTCGTGGCCGAACACGGCCTTCGCCTGAGCGGCCTGCGCAGCGGTGATCGTCTTCGGCACCACACCGATCCCCGTCCAGTGCACGACGACGGCCACGTCCAACTGCTCGCGCAACGCCTTCTTGTACGGCGTCTCGGAGACGTTGTAGTACTCCGTCGGCACCATCTGGAGCGGCGCCACGCCCGGCTTCGTCGCCACCCACTCGCGCTGGATGCGGTTGAGCAGTTCGCTCTGCGCCTGCCCGGCCGCGCCACCACCCGTGCCGTACTTGGCGCGGTCGGCGTCGCAGTGCCAGGTGTTGTAGTCGATGTCGTCGAGCGGCACGTTGAACGACCGGGCGCCCAGCGCGTACAGCGCCTCGAACTTCGCGATCAACGCCTGGTAGTCCGCATCGGCGGTGTAGCAGATCGACAACCCCGGCGAGAGCGCGAACGTGAAGTCGACCTTGTTGCCTCGGGCCCGGTTCACCAGCTCGCCCAGCTCGGCGAGCTTGTCCGCCGGGTACGCGTCACGCCACTGCTCGCGGTGGTACGGGTCGTCCTTCGGCGCGTACTCGTAGGTGTTCATCCGGTGCGCCCCGAGGTAGTCGAGGTGATCGAGCCGATCGGCGTGCGACCACGGCGTCCCGTAGAACCCTTCGATCGAACCCCGGTACCGCATCGTCGGCCAGTCCCTGATCTCGGTCCCGGCAAGTCGCCGACTGCGCGCGGCCTGGTCGAGTCCTTCGGCGCGCTGACCGGACACCAGTTGATCGAGGGTGCGCGCGGCGTAGTACGTCCCGTCCGTGTCCACACCGGCCAGGACGACGTGGTGCCGCCCGCGATGGGTGCCCACAGCAACCACATACCCCTCGGCCGGCAGACCGGCAGGCGACGCGACGTCCAGGTCCGCCAGGGCGCGGTCGTTGCCGCCCAGCCAGACGGTGACGTCGGTCCGCGGATCGACGCCGTCGGTGGTGCGGATCGTCCGAACACCGGCCCGCTGGAGCGTCGACCGGACGACGCGCTCGGCGTCGGCGTCGGTCGTCGGTCCGCGCACCAGACCGACGGTCCGCCCGAGCTCGAACCCGTCCCGGCGCGGGACGGTCTGCTGAGGCTCGGGATTCACGACTCGATCCGCAGCATCCCGCGCGGCGGTGGTCCCCGCCGTACTGCGTGACGCTTGGGCGGAGAGGGCGAAGGGCTGGACGGCGAGAGCGAGTGCGGCGGCAAGTGCCACGGCTGGGCCGAATCGGCGCATGAGCAACTCCTCGGGGCGGAAGGTGTGCCCTGTCAGTCATTCATTGCGCGCAACTGCTCGTCAAGAGCCCGGACTGCCCAGATCCGGACACTTCAAGGGCAGTACGCCGGCCCGCTCACTCGCCGACGCCGATGGCGTCCACCGGTCGATGGCGCAGCACCCGGCGGGTGGGCAGCATGATCGAGAGCAGCCCGAGCAGCACCACTCCGCCCGCGGTGAGCGCGGTCGTCACCGGCGAGAACGCCGGGATCACCGTCGCCCCCTCGCTCAGCCCGACCGTGACGCCGACCATCGGCGGCAGGCACAGCAGCGCACTGACCACGAGCGCGACACCGATCACCACGGCCGCCTCGACCAGCATCATCCGGCGGACCTGCCGCTTGCCGATGCCGACCAGCCGGAGCAGCGCGAACTCCCGCCGCCGGGCCGTCGTACTCATCACCAGGCTGTTGGCGACGTTGATCGCGACGTACCCGAAGAGCGCGGCGAGCAGGATCAGATTCGTCCACCGGTTGAGGTCCAGGCCGACCTGCTGCGCCTCCGCCATCGTCTGGCGATCCGCGAGCTCCACCCCGACGTCACCCGCGAACCGCTGGGTGAGAGCCGAAGCCAATGCGCTCGCGTCGACGCCGGAATCGGCCCGGACGAGCACCGAGTCGTCCAGCCGGGTGGACAGGTGGTCAAGCAGTACGTCGCGCGGCAGAGTCACGTCACCGAAGCCCATGCCATTGTGATAAATCGCCACCACCTCAGGCGTCAGCCGCGTACCGTCCCCGAGGAACACCTCCACCTGACGCCCCAGCCCGGTCCGGGTCTGCTGCGCCGCGGACTCGCTCAGCGCGACGGTCCCCGGCCCCTCGAGCCGTTCGAGGTCGCCTTTGCGAACATCCAGGTCGAGCGTGCTCGCCAGATCCGTCGCATCCACGCCCTGCGCCGGGAAGCCGAGGACGGACTGCGCCGAATCGTCACCGAGGTCGGTGTACCTGATCGTCGCGGGCCCCCTGGTCACCGCCGTCGCAGTCCGTACGCCGGGCACTGCGCGGATCTCGTCGACCAGGTCGGGCGAGAGTCCGGCGCCCGAGCCGGCCACCACGACATCGGCCACCACGCCCTGGTCGGCCTGCCGGCCGGCCTCCTTCACCTGCGCGGCACCGACCGAGACCTGGACGATCATGATCGTGATCGCCAGCACGAGCGGTACGACGGCAGCGGCGACCCGACGTGAGTTCTGGGTGAGATTGGCCGCGGCCAGGTAGCCCGACGCACCGCCGGAACGCCGCAGGACCGGACCGACGAACGTGAGTGCGCCCTGAACGATGCGCGGCCCGAGCAGCGCCACGGCGATCACCAGGACGAGCGACGACGTCGCCGCGACGATCGTGCCGACCTCACCGGCGACGACAACCGGGACCGCGCACATCACCAGGCCGCCGGCCAGGAGGCCGAGCCCGATCAGCGTCCGGACCGGGCCGAGCTGCGGCGTCTCCACGCTCGACTCCCCCAGCGCCTCGACCGGGCGGATCTTGACCGCGCGGCGAGCCGACATCCAGCCGGCCAGCTGGGCCGTCAACACCGACAGCAGCACCGCGACCAGAATCGGGACGGGCAGCAACGAGAGGCCGTAGTCGGCCGGGATCACGCCGATCCTCACGAAGGCCGCACGCAGCAACCACACGAGTCCGTAGCCGAGCAGAGCACCGGGCAGCGATGCGGCAAGCGCCACGATCAGGATCTCGGCACCGATCATCCGGTGCACCTGCCGGGGCGTCGCGGCGACCGCGCGGAGCAGCGCGAGCTCACGCCGCCGCTGCTGGATCGACAACCCGAGCGTGCCGGCCACCACGAACATCGCGACGATCGTCGCGATGCCACCGAACGAGCCCGCCACCACCATCAGCAGGCCGGAAGCAGCCGAGGAGTCCTGGAACTCCAGCTTGCCCCGGTCGTCGCCGGTTGCCGTGGTCACCGAGTCGCCCAGGCGCTGCTCGATCGCGTCGGCCAGGTCCGCCCGGTCGACGCCCGGCGCGGCCAGCACGCCCACGGCGTAGAGGTGGTCGGGCTTGCCGGACAGTTGCCTGGCCACCTCGTCGGTGAACAGGACCACCGGTTCCCGGAAGGAACCGCTCGGCGGGTCGACGATGCCCGTCAGCCGGTACGACGCCGGCCGCGACCCCACCGCGACTCTGATCTGGTCACCGATCGCGTAGCCGCCGGCCGCCGCGGCGTCGCGGTCGAGCGCGACGTCGTACCGGCCGGTGGGCAGCGCGCCGTCCCGGACAGACAAGGGGCCGAAGGCAACGGAACTGCGGCCGTGGCCGGACGGCGTACCGCCCTCCTCGCCGCGGACCAGAGCGCCGGACTTGCCGGCTAAGTTGAGGCGGAACGAGTAGTCAGGCACGGCCTGGGCGACGCCGGGGACGGCCGCGATCTCGGCGAGCCGGTTCGCGTCCAGCGGGACGTGGTCGCCGAAGTCGCTGTCGGGCGATTCGGCGACGGCGAGCTTCTGGTTGGCCGCGACGACCACCGACGCGCCGGCGTACCGCTCGGGACTGATGCCGGCGAGTAGGCCGGACTGCAGCAGGAAGCCGCACGCGGACAGCAGCGCGGCACCGCAGAACAGGGCGATGAAGGCGCCGGCGAAACCGGGCCAGCGGGACTTGACCGTGCTCCAGGCGAAGGTGACCACGATCACCACTCCCCGAGGTGGGTCAGGTGCGCGGCGACGGTGTCGGCGGTCGGGTCGGTGAGCTCGCCGGCCAGCCTGCCGTCGGCCAGGAACACCACCCGATCGGCCCACGACGCCGCGATCGGGTCGTGCGTCACCATCAGGATCGTCTGGCCGAGCGAGTCGACCAGCGAACGCATCAGCTGCAGCACCTGCTTGCCGGTTCGCGAGTCGAGCGCTCCGGTCGGCTCGTCGGCGAACACCGCCTCCGGCCGGGTGATCAGCGCCCGCGCGATCGCGACCCGCTGCTGCTGACCACCGGACAGTTCGCTGGGCCGGTGCGTCAGCCGGTCGGTCAGGCCGACCTCCTGGACGACCTGGGTCAGCCACGCCTCGTCCACCGGTACGTCGGAGAAGCGCAGCGGCAAGGTGATGTTGTCGCGGACCGACAGCGACGGGATCAGGTTGTAGGCCTGGAAGACGAACCCGATCCGGGTCCGGCGCTGCACGGTCAACTGCTTCTCGTCGAGCCGGGTCAGCTCGGTGTCGCCGAGCCAAACGGTGCCGGACGTCGGCTGGTCGAGGCCGGCGGCGCAGTGCAGGAACGTGCTCTTGCCCGAGCCCGACGGTCCCATCACCGCCGTGAAACTCCCCCGCCGCAGGCCGAGCGAGACGCCGTCGAGCGCCTGCACCCGGGTCGTCCCGGTCTGGTAGGTCTTCGTCACCGAGTCCAGCGTGACCGCGTACGCCGGGGCGTCCGCGACCAGGACGGCGGTGCCGCCGGTCTGCCTGTCGCGCCCTCTGCGTGCCTTGAACATGTGACCAACCTTCCGAACCGTGCGAGACGTACCAGGACGCCTCTCACGCTAGAAAGATCGGGCCGCGAACACAGTCCAGCCAGAACCCGGCTTCGGGGTGCAGCCAGCTCTACCACCGGGTCTTTCGGTGGCCCTCAGTTCGGGCCGACGAACCAGTCCCGGCACTCGTCGAGCCCGGTGATCTCGACCTTCGGGCGCTCGACGGCCTGCCAGTCCGCGCGGCTGAGCCGGAGACGGTCCGAGACGATGGGCTCGCCGTTCAGGACATCGCGCGAGATCCCGTCCGGCTGGTAGCCGAGCTTGCGGGAGACGCCCTGGGAGCCGGTGTTGTCCTCGAAGACCTCCGTGCGCGCCGCCACGGCCTCCAACCCCTCGAAGGCGAGGTGCAGCAAAGCGGTCCGCGCCTCGGTCCCGTACCCGTGCCGCTGATGCTCGAGGCCCAGCCACGACCAGGTCTTCACCTCGCGCAGTACACGGAACTCGCTGCCCATCAGTCCGACCAGACCCAGCGGGGTGCCGTCACGGAAGACCCCGAGCTCCAGATCCCACTCGTCCGGAGTCCACGACCCGAGGTGACTCCAGTGCTGCTGCATCACGCGCCGCGCCCGCTCGAGCGGCTCGTCGGGCCACGCCATCAGGAACGGATGCTCCCCCGGCCGGCTGATCCCACCGGCGGCCACCTCGGCGATCGCCGCCAGTTCCTCGTCGCTCGGAGGACGCAGCACGAGCCGCTCGGTCGTCAGCCGAAGATTCCGCAAAGGCCAGATGGTGGTCAGCACGCCCGTCATCCTGCGCGGAGTGCGTCACCTGCGCAAACAATTTTGAGCAGGCTCAACAGTTCAGAGCAGGCCGGCGTGGTCCAGAGCCAGGTACGCCGCGTCGGTGCCGGTCATGGCACCGGGGGTGCGGAGTTCTCGGCGGAGCTCGTCGACGGTGAGCTCGATGGGGACGATGTCCTCGAAGTCGTCGAGTGCCTGGGTGCTCGTCGGGCGGCAGTCGCGGGCGACGGCAACGAACTTCGGGTACGTCGAGGAGGCGGCGGACCACATCCAGCCGACCACCTCGATCGAGCCGCACGTATAGCCGGTCTCTTCCTGCAGTTCACGCCGACCGGCGTCGGCGGGGTCCTCGCCTGGGTCGATCAACCCACCAGGGAGATTCGTGACGACCTGGTCGGGACCGGCGCGAAAGAGGCGGATGGCAACGACCCGCCCGTCGGGCGTCAACGGCAGCACGGTGATCCCGCCTGTCACACCGGCAGTTTGGCGAGGACCGAAGACGTCCCAGTCGGCTTCCCGGCCGTCGGGCAACCGGTACCGGCGAACGTTCACGGTCAGGAAGCCGTCGTAGACGTTCTTCTCGTCCAGAAGCTCCCACGCCGCGGGGTCCCCCGGCCGAGGAGGGAGCGGGGCCGAGCCCGGCGAAGCCGAGCCGGAGGCCGGCGCCACGCCGCCCGGACCGACGTCCGCCGCCGGAACATCTCCGGCGGCGGACGGGGTCGGGTGCTGCTCGCTCACAGCGGCTTGGTGTCTTCCGGGTCCTCGGGCGGCGCGATCGGGGCGTCGTCGTCGCCGGCGTCGTCCGTGCTGCTCTCGTACGTGCCGCCGTTGACCGTCTCCGCACCTTCGGTGTGGGCCGACGGCTCGGACGGTGCGGTGTCGGGCCGCGACTCGGACAGGATCCGGGCCAGGGTCTCCTCCGAGATGCGCTTGAACTTGCGGACCTGGGTGCGGGTCCGGTCCAGGATGGCGACCTCGATCTGGTCCGGCTCCAGCTGGCGGACCTCGCTGGAGTCGTGCCCGAGCGCGTCCACGGCGAGCCGCAGGGCGCCGGCCAGCGAGATGCCGTCGGAGTAGTGCTCGCCGACGTACTCGGCGACCTGCTCGGCCGGACCACCCATCACGGCGTACCCCCGGACGTCGGCGATCGAGCCGTCGTAGGTGAGCCGGTAGATCTGGTCCTCGGCGGACGTGGTGCCGACCTCGGCGACCAGGATCTCCACCTCGAGCGGCTTCTCACCGCCGGAGGAGAAGATCGCGCCGAGCGTCTGCGCGTACGCGTTGGCCAGCGCGCGGCCGGTGACGTCGCGGCGGTCGTAGGAGTACCCGCGCATGTCGGCCAGGCGCACGCCGGCGATCCGCAGGTTCTCGAACTCGTTGTACCGCCCGACGGCCGCGAAGGCCATCCGGTCGTAGATCTCGGCCACCTTGTGCAGGGCGGGCGACCGGTTCTCGGCCACGAACAGGATGCCGTCGGCGTACTGCAGCGCGATCGCGCTGCGGCCCTTGGCGATGCCCTTGCGGGCGAAGTCCGCCCGGTCCCGCATCAGCTGCTCGGGTGAGACGTAGAACGGAGTGCTCATCGTGATCCTCTACTCGTCGACCGGGCTCAGGAGAGCGGAGCGGCGGGGCCGTCGGGACGCTGCAGCCGGGCACCGACCACGGTGTCGACGATCTCGCCGACCTCCGCCTCGGGCAGCCGCTGGTAGCCGTCGGCCGTGACCACGCCGATCACCGGGAAGATCCGCCGGGCCATGTCCGGCCCACCGGTCGCGGAGTCGTCGTCGGCCGCGTCGTACAGCGCCTGGATGGTCGCCGTGACGCACTCGGTCGCCGTCATGCCCTCCCGGTAGAGCTTCTTCAGCGAGCCGCGGGCGAACAGCGAGCCCGAGCCGACGCTGTGGAAGGCCTGCTCCTCGTACCGGCCACCGGTCGGGTCGTAGGAGAAGATCCGCCCGCCGGAGATGTCGTGGTCGTAGCCCGCGAACAGCGGGACGACGGCCAGGCCCTGCATCGCCATCGGCAGGTTGCCGCGGATCAGCGCGCTGAGCCGGTTCGCCTTGCCGTCGAGCGACAGTGTGGTGCCCTCGAGCTTCTCGTAGTGCTCGAGCTCGACCTGGAACAGCCGCACCATCTCGATCGCGAGGCCCGCCGAGCCAGCGATGCCCACGCACGAGTACTCGTCGGCGGGGAACACCTTCTCGATGTCACGCTGGGCGATGATGTTGCCCATCGTGGCGCGCCGGTCGCCGGCCATCACGACACCACCGTCGAAGGTGGCCGCGACGATCGTCGTACCGTGCGGGACGTCTTTGGACAGGTCACCTGTCCCCAGGGACCGCCGTCCGGGCAGCAGGTCGGGCGCGTGCCCGGCCAGGAAGTCCATGAACGACGAGCCACCTGGGGTCAGGAAGGCTTCCGGCAACCGGCCGGAGGCATCGAATGTCATCTAGCGGTTCACTCCCCACCCTTTTGCACGAAGCCGCGGACGAATTCCTCCGCGTTCTCCTCGAGCACCTCGTCGATCTCGTCGAGGATCGAGTCGACGTCCTCGTCGAGCCGTTCCTTGCGCTCGGCGACGTCCTCCGACGCCTCGACCTGCTCGACCTCTTCCTCGGTGGTCGAACGCTTGGGCTGCTTGTGCTGCTGCCCACCGCCGTCTTTCGCCATGGCACACCTCCTAGAACCGCGTCGGAAAGCCGCCCAACCGACCTTCCTACGACGACCCTACCCGCCTGCGCCCCCAGTAATGGTGCGAACCAGGTCACTCGCGGTGTCGCACTGATCGAGAAGCGCTCCGACGTGCGCTTTCGTGCCGCGCAAGGGATCCAGGGTCGGGATCCGCTGGAGCGACTCCTTGCCCGGAAGATCGAAGATCACCGAGTCCCACGACGCCGCCGCGACCTGCCCGGCGTACTGCTGCATGCAGCGGCCGCGGAAGTACGCGCGCGTGTCCGTCGGCGGGTGCGAGACGGCCATCCGGATCTCCTCGTCGGTGACGAGGCGCTGCATCCGGCCGGCCTTGACGAGCTTGAAGTACAGACCCTTGTCCGGACGTAGATCGGCGTACTGCAGGTCGACCAGGGCGAGCTTGGAGTCGTCCCAGGCCAGGTCGTCGCGGTCGCGGTACGACTGCAGCAGCTTGAGCTTGGCGACCCAGTCGAGCTGGTCGGCCAGCCGCATCGGGTCGATCGCGAGCTGGTCGAGCACCTGCTCCCAGCGGTACAGCACGTCCTTGGTCTGCCGGTCCGCGTCGTCGCCGTACTTGTCCTCGACGTACTTGCGGGCCTGCTCCAGGTACTCCGTCTGCAGCTGGACGGCGGTCAGCTTGCGACCGTCCTTGAGCGTCATCAGGTGCGTGCAGGTCGGGTCGTGGCTGATCTCGTGCAGCGCGGTCACCGGGCGGTCGACGCTGAGGTCGTCGGTCAGCCAGCCGTCCTCGATCATCGACAGCACCAGCGACGTCGTCCCGACCTTCAGGTACGTCGAGATCTCGGACAGGTTCGCGTCGCCGATGATCACGTGCAGCCGCCGGTACCGGTCCGGGTTCGCGTGCGGCTCGTCGCGGGTGTTGATGATCGGCCGCTTCAGCGTCGTCTCCAGGCCGACCTCGACCTCGAAGTAGTCGGCCCGCTGGCTGATCTGGAAGCCGTGCCCGGCGCCGTCCTGGCCGATCCCGACGCGGCCCGCGCCGGTGACCACCTGACGGCTCACGAAGAACGGCGTCAGGTGCCGCACGATCGACGCGAACGGCGTCGACCGGCGCATCAGGTAGTTCTCGTGCGACCCGTACGACGCGCCCTTGTTGTCGGTGTTGTTCTTGTAGAGGTTCAGCGGCGGCGCCCCCGGGATCTGGCGGGCCTGCCGCGCGCCCTCCATGATCACCAGCTCGCCCGCCTTGTCCCACACCACGACGTCGCGCGGGTTGGTGCACTCCGGCGCGGAGTACTCCGGGTGGGCGTGGTCGACGTACAGCCGGGCGCCGTTGGTGAGGATGACGTTGGCCAGGCCGGTCTCCTCGTCGGTGAGCTGGCTGGAGTCGGCCACCTCCCGGCTCAGGTCGAAGCCGCGCGCGTCCCGCAGCGGGTGCTCCTCGTCGAAGTCCCACCGTGTCTTGCGCGCCAACGGCTGCGTCTGCGCGTAGCCGTTCACCACCTGGCTCGAGGTCAGCATCGGGTTGGCCCCGGGCTGTCCTGGCACCGAGATCCCGAACTCGGTCTCGGTCCCCATGATCCGCCGCACACTCATGTTCACGAGCCTACGCGGTTCAGCCGACCAAAGCCGCCGTACGAGCCGGTGCTCGCGTCACTCGGGTCCGTGAACGGCCGCTTCCAGCAGGATGTCGAGCACTTCCTGCGACGTGTTCAGCCGGCTGATCTCGGCCGCGACGCGGGCTCGTTCGGCCTGCAGCCCGTTGACCATGCCGGGGCAGCTGGACAGTACCGGCCGGGCGGGATCGCCGTGCACGCACTGCAACAGGCCGGCGATCGTCGCGGTCGGGAGGCCCGCGGCCAGCAGGTTCTTGATGTGGCCGACGACGGCGGGCGCCTGGTCGTCGTACTGGCGATAGCCGTTGGTGGTGCGATCCGACTCGAGCAGGCCCTGCTGTTCGTAGTACCGGATCATCCTGCGGCTCACGCCGGTCCGGCTCGACAGTTCACCGATCAGCATCTGGGCCCCTCTCGTCTTGACCTTCACACCGGTGTCACGGCCTACGGTCCTGATGACAGATGACAACACGGGTGAGGGAGCAGACATGCCGGGCGTTGTGGTGATCGGGGCGGGACCGGGGATCGGGCAGGCGGTCGGACGCCGGTTCGCGCGGGAGGGACTGCCGGTGGCGTTGATCTCCCGGCGGCTGGTTGACGTGGAAGGCGTGCTGGCCTTGGCCGCTGACAGCACCGACGAAACCGCGTTGACGTCCGCGCTGGACAAGGTTGTTGCCGAGCACGGGACGCCTGACGTGGTGGTTTACAACGCAGCGAAGATCGCAGCAGACCGGATCGGCGACCTGTCGTTGCGCGAGCACCAGGAAGCCTGGGCGGTCAACGTCGGCGGTGCGATCACCGCGGCCGCGCAGCTCGCTCCGGCGATGGTCGCGAACGGTGGCGGCTCGTTCCTGATCACCGGTGGGATGCCGGAGACCAAGCCCGACTACGCGAGCCTCTCGCTCGGCAAGGCCGGGGTCAGGGCGCTGGTGAGCCTGCTGGACCAGACGTACGGCGCAGGAGGTCTCCACGCCGCCACAGTGACCGTCTACGGCTCTGTCGCACCCGGTACGGCGTTCGACCCGGATGCCATCGCCGACGAGTACTGGGCGCTCCACGCGCAGCCGCGGGACGAGTGGATCCACGAACTGGACTACACCGGCGCCGTGTGAGGATGCGGGCATGGACGAACTCGTTGCCCTGGTGGACGCCGACGGCGTGGTCTGCGGGACCGCGCCGCGGTCGGTGATGCGTCGCGACAACCTGCGGCACTCCGCGACCGGCGTACTGGTCCGCAACGCGGCCGGTGACGTCTATGTGCACCGCCGTACGCCGACCAAGGACGTCTACCCGGCCCGCTACGACTTCATGGCCGGCGGGGTCGTCGCGGCCGGCGAGGACCCGTACGACGCGGTGGTGCGCGAGCTGGCCGAGGAGCTCGGGATCAGTGGGGTCGAGCTGGAGAAGCTGCCCGAGGGTGACTACGCCGACGACTTCACCAACTACCGCGCCTACCTCTACGCGTGCCGCTGGGACGGACCGGTCCAGCACCAGCCGGAGGAGGTCGACTGGGGAGCCTGGATGCCGCTGCCCGAGCTGATCGCCCGGCTGGACGACCCGGCGTGGCCCTTCGTCCCGGACACGACCGCACTGCTCGGCGACTACCTGCGGACGTTGTAGGCAACCTTTTCCGGGCCGGGCGGTCATTAGCCGGTGTGAAGATCATCCTGACCGACGAGACGGAGTACTCGATGGCGGCCGGGCCACCTGGCGACAGCACGCTCTGGGACCGGCTGCGCGACGGCGACCGGGAAGCGCTCGGCCTGCTGTTCGACCGGTACGCCGACGACGTGCACGCGTTCGCCTTCCGGCGTACGGCGTCGTGGGCGGCCGCTGAGGACGTGGTGCAGACGACGTTCCTCAGCACCTGGCGACGCTTCGAACGGAATCCACCTGGCCCGCTGACAGCGCCGTCGGCCCGCGGCTGGCTGCTGGTCGTCGCCGCGAACGAATGCCGGACGCTGCACCGCACAGCCCGCCGGCTCCGCGGCCTGGTCGAGCGGCTGCCCGATCCGCTGAACCAGCCGGACCACGCGGCCTCCGTCGCCAAGCGACTCGACGACGAGCGCCAGATGTCCGCCGTACGCCGTGCGCTCGCCAAGCTCCCCCGCCACGAGCAGGAGACGCTCGAGCTCGTCGTCTGGGCAGGCCTCACCATCGCCGAGACCGCAGCAGCCCTCGGCGTCCCCGAAGGCACCGTGAAGGCCCGCCTCCACCGCACCCGCCGCCGCTTCCCCGACCTGCTCTCCCGGGTCGCCCTGAACGAGGAGCTCTCGTGAACACCCAGCTCGAACCCCCGAAGGTCCCGCCGCTCACCCCTGACCGCCGTACCCAGCTGCGCAACCGCGTGCTCGACCAGGCCGCGCGAACCGACCAGCCGCAGACACGCCGCCGCTGGGTCGCTCCAGCTGTGGCTGTGACAGCCGTCGGCGCGGTCGTCGCCGGCAGCGTCGCGGTCGCCGGCCGGACGGACGAGGTACTGCCTGCTCCGCAGGTCGCAGCCTCCCCCAGTCCGACGATCGACAAGACCAAGATCGTGAAGGTGGCGAAGGACTACTTGCCGAAGGTCGACCTGGGCCCGGTCAGTGCGGCTGAGGCCGCACGCGCCGCCGACGCCTGCAAGCTGCCCGGCGCGACGAAGATCGACGCACTCTGGAGCCGTCGGGTGGCCATCCCGGGGACCACCGGCCCCAAGTCCGGAGTGGTGGTGCTGACGAAGAGCACTCCCGGCCAGCCTGGCGGGACGTACGACCTCGGCATCTTCACCTGCTTCGCCGGTGGCGCCGGTGCGGCCGTTCACGACACGGAGTGGAAGAAGCAGCCGTCGCCGAGCAATCCGGCCATCGCCCTCAGCGGCATGGGACAGGTCGGCGGCTCCGGCGATGAGAAGTCGGCCTACGCGAGCTACGAGAACATCTTTCGGGTCCACCCGCGAATCGCCCGGATCGAGTCCCGCTACGTCTGGGCCAAGGGCCAGGGCAAGTGGACCCAGGGCGTGGTCGCCGGCGGGTTCGCTTACACGCACAGCACCGCGCTCATCCCGCCCGGTCAATACCAGCCCAAGCCGGACGGCAAGAGCGACCTCGACCAGCAGTACCGCGCGTACGACGCCGCCGGCAAGCCGGTCCCGATCAACCCCTAGCCGCTCGCGTCGGCCACCACCCAAGTAGTCCCCACCGAAGCCCCGTCCTCCCCTGGAGAGGCGGGGCTTCGCGTACGCCGTACAGATCAGCGGTTGGTGAACCGAGCAACCGCACGAGCCAGGTTGACACCAACCAACCCACCCCAGCAGATGATCACCGCGATCGTGCCTTCCTGGTTGGCCGCGATCGCGGTGATCGGGATGCCGGCCACCACCGACACGATCGCCAGCGCGAGCCCACCGGGGTCGTTCTCGCCCTTGCCGGACGCGGGCCGCGACTGATGAACGGGCGGCTGCGGCGCCTGCCCGTACCGGGCGACGGTCTGCTGCTCGAGCTTGTCCAGGAACCCGTCGATGATCTCGGGTTCGTACTCCGCCCCCAGATCCTGCCGCGCCGCCACCGCTGCCCGCAGGTCCTTGCGCATCTCGTCCGTCGCCATACGCCGACGGTACGGCGGCCGACCCCGACCGGGAATCGGGGGAAACCCCTGTCCACCCCTTGCGACGACCAGGGGCTCAGGTAGTGCCAGGTCCCTTGCGCCAGAACCGGAACGGTGCAGGTCCCCCACAATGGCGAACCGCCCCGGAACCCACTGGGCTTCGAGGCGGTTCGCGCAACGCTTCCTACAGGTACTGACCGGTGTTCGTGGCCGTGTCGATCGATCGGCCCGGCTCGGTGCCCTGCTTGCCGGAGATGAGCGTGCGGATGTAGACGATCCGCTCGCCCTTCTTGCCGGAGATGCGGGCCCAGTCGTCCGGGTTGGTCGTGTTCGGCAGGTCCTCGTTCTCCTTGAACTCGTCGACGCAGGCCTGCAGCAGGTGCTGCACGCGCAGACCCTTCTGCTGGTCGTCGAGGAACGCCTTGATGGCCATCTTCTTGGCCCGGTCGACGATGTTCTGGATCATCGCGCCGGAGTTGAAGTCCTTGAAGTACAGGACCTCCTTGTCACCGTTGGCGTAGGTGACTTCCAGGAACCGGTTCTCGTCGGCCTCGGTGTACATCCGCTCGACCGTGCGCTGGATCATCCCGCTCACGCACTCGCCCCGGTCGCCGCCGAACTCGCTCAGGTCCTCGGGGTGCAGCGGCAGCGTGGTGGTCAGGTACTTCGAGAAGATGTCCCGGGCCGCCTCGGCGTCCGGACGCTCGATCTTGATCTTCACGTCCAGCCGGCCCGGCCGCAGGATCGCCGGGTCGATCATGTCCTCACGGTTCGAGGCGCCGATGACCAGCACGTTCTCGAGGCCCTCGACGCCGTCGATCTCGCTCAGCAGCTGCGGGACGATGGTGTTCTCCACGTCGGAGGACACCCCCGATCCACGGGTGCGGAACAGCGAGTCCATCTCGTCGAAGAACACGATCACGGGCATGCCCTCGGAGGCCTTCTCGCGAGCACGCTGGAAGACCAGGCGGATGTGCCGCTCGGTCTCACCGACGTACTTGTTGAGCAGCTCGGGACCCTTGATGTTGAGGAAGAACGACCTGCCCTCGACACCGGTCCGCTCGGCCACCTTCTTGGCCAACGAGTTCGCGACCGCCTTGGCGATCAGCGTCTTGCCGCAGCCGGGCGGGCCGTACAGCAGTACGCCCTTCGGCGGCTTGAGCTCGTGCTCCAGGAACAGGTCCTTGTGCAGGTACGGCATCTCGACCGCGTCCCGGATCTGCTCGATCTGGCCGAACAGGCCGCCGATCTGCGTGTAGTCGATGTCCGGGACCTCTTCGAGCACCAGCTCCTCGACCTCGGACTTCGGGATCTTCTCGTACACGTAGCCGGAGCGGGGCTCCAGCAGCAGGGAGTCGCCGGCCCGCAACGGCTGGTCGAGCAGCGGCGACGCGAGCCGGACGATCCGTTCCTCGTCGGCCTGCGCGATCACCAGCGCCCGCTCGCCGTCGGCCAGCAGCTCCTTCAGCATCACCACGTCGCCGACGACCTCGAAGTCGCAGGCCTCGACCACGTTCAGCGCCTCGTTCAGCATCAGTTCCTGGCCGAGCTTGAGCGCGTCCAGGTCAACCGACGGGCTCGCCGCGACCCGGAGCTTACGGCCTCCGGTGAACACGTCCAGCGTGTCGTCGTCGTTGCGGCCGAGGAAGGTCCCGAAACCGGACGGCGGTTGCGCCAGCCGGTCGACCTCCTCCTTCAAAGCGATGATCTTCTCTCGGGCCTCGCGCAGCGTGTCCGCCAACCGCTCGTTCTGCGCGGTCACGCTCGCCAAGGACGCCTGGGTTTCGGACAGCCTGCTCTCGAGCGACCGGCTGTCAGCCGGGTGCTCCAGCAACCGACGCCGCAACGCTGCGACCTCGGCCTCCAGGTAACGGACCTGGTTACGCAGCTCTGCCGCGGTAGGACTCTCGTCTCCAGCCACGATCATCACCTCACCATGTGGGGCTCGACCCTATGGACCTTACCCAGAAAACCTCGCCGGGCAAGCTGAATCCCATCACGTGTCGGTTGCGGATAGAACCGTTGCCTGGTCGAGCCTGTTGCGCATTAATACAGCACGGCGCGGACAGTTTGGCGCGACGTCAGGGCGTGTCCTGCGCCGATTCGGATCTACGCGGTCCGGAATAGTCGTCGCCGTACGCGCCCGGCGCCGGCCGGCGCTTCTTCATCGGGGCCTGTACGCCGGGCGCCATCCGCCGCGCGGTGACCAGGAACGCGGTGTGTCCCTGCATCCGGTGACCGGGCCGGACCGCGAGTCCCTCGACGTGCCAGTCGCGGACCAGCGACTCCCAGGCCCGCGGCTCGGTGAACTCGCCGTGCGCCCGCAGCGTCTCGACGAAGCGGCTCAGCTGGGTCGTGGTGGCGACGTACGCGCAGAACACCCCGCCCGGGGCCAGGGCGCCCGCCACGGCGTCAACGCACTCCCAGGGGGCCAGCATGTCCAGTACGACGCGGTCAACGTCGGTCTCGTCGAGCTTCTCGACCAGGTCGCCGACCTCGAGCCGCCAGGCCGGGTGCTCGGCGCCGAAGAAGCCGGTGACGTTCTTGCGGGCGACCTCGGCGAAGTCCTCGCGCCGTTCGAACGAGATCACCTCGCCGTGGATCCCGACCGCCCGCAGCAGCGCGGTCGTCAGCGCGCCGGACCCGGCGCCCGCCTCGACCACCTTCGCGCCCGGGAAGATGTCGGCCATCGTCACGATCTGCGCGGTGTCCTTCGGGTAGATCACCTGCGCGCCGCGCGGCATCGACACCGAGTAGTCGGCCATCAGCGGCCGCAGCGCGAGGTACTCGACGCCGCCCTTGGACCGGATCGTCACCGCGTCCGGGCCGTCGATCAGCGTGTCGTGCTCGATCCCGCCCTTGGTGGTGTGGAACGTCTTCCCGCGCTCCAGGAACACCGAGTGCCGCCGCCCCTTGGAGTCGGACAACGTGATCCACTCCCCCGGCTGCAACGGCCCATGATGAACCCCGGAAAACGCCGCATCAGGAAAATCACGCAGATCAGACATAAGGCGCACACCTTACTTCGGCGGGTCGCCGCTCCCCGAATCGTGGGGGTCAGCGCGTACGGCGTACGCGCAGGTCGGCGGCCGAGTCCTCGGGTGCCGGCCGTACGGCGTACGCACGGATCGGCGGTACGGCGTACGGGCAGACGGCCGGAACCGTGGTGGGATGACGGCGTGAGCCTGCTCGTGCACACCTTCCTCCGTGGCGGCGACGGCAACCACGAGTTGCTGGACGACGCCGAGGACGGTTCTGACCTCGCCGGGTTCGAGAACTGGCGGCGGACGGTGTGGGGCGGCGACGGCGCCCGGGCGCTCGGTGCCCGCTTCTTCCCGCAGCTCGACGGCGGCGACCTGACGGTCGAGCCGGCCGACGTACCGGCGTTCCTGGTCGAGTGCGACCTGCTGCGCGATCACCTCGACCAGGTGGTGCCCCACCCGAATCCGAGCCGGCCGGGCGACAGCCGGGCGCAAACGACCGAGGTCGTCGCCGCTCGGCTGGCCAACATCCGCCGCGCCGCCGAGCGAGCGCTGGCGGTCGGCGGCGGGGTGCTGATCTGGTGACGGCTTAGAGCCGTTCGGCCGGCGTACGCGCCCGCCCGCGCTCAGCGGCGGCGGAAGGCTCGTTCTACGTCGGCCGTCGCAAGGACGCCGTAGACCTGGCCGTGGGTGTCCAGGACGAGGTACTCCGAGGCGGGGTTCTTGCGGAGGGTGGCGAGGATCTCCTCGCCGGTGTCGTTGACGCCGATGATGTGGCCCGCGCCGATCCGGGTGGCAACCTCGCCGATCGTGGTCCACGGGCGCTGGTTGGGGGCGACCGCGGTGACGGCGGCCTCCTGGACCAGCGCGTGCGGCTTGCCGTCGCCGTCCATGACCACGACGGCACCGGCCTGGCCCTGCGCAGCGAGTCGGACGGCCTCGGAGATCGGCGTACTGGCGTGGACCGCGATCGCGCGGCGTGCCAACGAACGCACCTGCAGCGCGGGCAGCTTCTGCTTGAGCCGCGCCTGCATCAGCGACGCGGTCGAACCCATCCACAGGAAGAACCCGACCGCCAGCGCGATCACGAAGTCGATCAACGTCGGATTCCGGTCGAAGACTTCTTCCAGGATCACCGGCGCGGCCAGTACTCCGATCGCGATGACCCGGCCGGCCCACGCGGCCACGATCGTGCCGGTGTGCATGTTCCCGGTCGCCTTCCAGACCGCAGCCCGAACGACCCAGCCGCCGTCCAGCGGCAGCCCCGGCAGAAGGTTGGTGACACCCACGATCAGGTTCGCGACCGCGAGCTGCATCACGACGGCGTACGCGACGCCCTCGTCGAGCGCGCGCGAACCGGCGTACGCGAGACCGCCGACCAGCAGCGAGGCGATCGGCCCGACGACCGAGATCGCGAACTCCTCCAGCGGCGACTTGCGCTCGCCCTCGATGTGCGTGCCGGCCGCGAAGAAGCCCAGGTTGATCTCGGTCACCGAGATCTTGAACCGCAACGCCATCAGCGCGTGCGCGAGCTCGTGCAGCAGCACCGACAACGTGAACGCGACCACGAAGGCGAACGACGCGAAGTACCGCCAGCCGCCGGACAGGTACGGGAACTGCTGCGCGATGATCGCCGAGAACCCCAGCGCCAGCAGGATCGCCACCGGAAGCCAGGTGAACCGCATGGTCAGCTGGATCCCTCGGACACGACCGAGCACCCACGTACCGGGCGGCGGCGCACCGGCCGGCTGGGCGGGGTTCTGAGGTTCACGCGGCTCTGACATCGGCATAAACCTACTGGGCGACCGGTAACTCCGCGCTACACGCCCACGGTGAGCCGCGCCCGGTAGCCCGCGTCGACGCTTCCGCTGACCGTCGCGAGCTGGTGCTCGGCGCCGTCGTCGCGGAACACGTTGTCGTTCTGAAGCGACGTACGGGACATGTTCTGGGTGCTTCCGTCGTACCCGCTGGTCGCGTAGACCGCGGTGCAGGCGTCCTCCGGCAGGGCCAGCTGGGAGGTCGCGCTGATCTTGCCGGCCGCCGTCGCCTCGGTCAGCGACGCGTACACCTCGAAGTGGATGTGCGGCCAGCGTCCGTCGTACGCCGCGGGGAAGATCGTGGTGAAGGTGACCTTGCCGTTCGCGTCGGCGGCCTGGACGCCGCGGCAGTAGTTCTCGTTCTCGGCACCGTCGGAGTAGAGCGAGTAGCGGCCCTGGGCGTCGCAGTGCCAGAGGTAGACAGCGGCGCCTGCGAGCGGGGCGCACTGGTCGGCGTCCTGGATGGTGAGCTCGACAGTCAGCGGTACGCCGGTGGCGACGCCTGTGGACGAGCCGAAGGACTTGGTGAGGTCGCTGCGGACGATGCCGGACTCGGTGAGGACGTTCGGGCCGTTGGAACCGTCGCCTGGGTAGGGGCCGGCGGTTTCCTCGGGGATCTCGTCTACGCAGTCTGCTGTGGTGGTTGGGCTGCTGGTGCTTGTGGATGGGCTGGAGGCCGTTGGGGCGGTGCTGGTGGTCGTCGTACCGGTGCTGCTGTCGTCGGTCGCGCAGCCGGTGACGACGGCGAGGCCGGCGCCGGCCAGCAGGCGGAGGACGTTGCGGCGGCGCAGTGTGCCGAGGTCGTGGACCAGTCCCAGATCGTGTTCGTGCGGTGTCATCGTGTGCCCCTTGCCGTCGCTTGAGGTCTCCAGCGTGCCGAGTGGAGCCGATGGTTCGCCGAAAGTCTGCTGGGAGGTTGCTGTGAACGTGGTTGCTCCGGCCGTGGTTGCTCTGGGGGTAGTTGTCCACAGGTCGTCGCGGTGTGTGCGTCGACGGCTCGCCTCTTGTCCACAGCTCGTCGCGGTGCGTGCGCGGGATGTCGGTGGCAGCGCCTAGGGTTTTGGTATGAGCGTCGCAGCAGCAGTCGTGCACAGCGGCAGCCACCCGAACGGTGCGCTGTCCCCGTCCCGCGCTGCCGATTTCATGAGCTGCCCGCTGAAGTACCGCTTCCGCGTCGTCGACCGCCTACCGGAGAAGCCGTCGTCGGCCGCTGTACGAGGGACGGTCGTGCACGCCGTACTGGAGCGTCTGTACGACCTGCCGCGCGGCCAGCGGACTTTGGAGCAAGCCGTCGGGATGCTGGAGCCCGAGTGGCAGCGCATCCTCGAAGCCGAGCCCGAGGTCGCCGAGCTGTTCGCGGACGACGCCGAGGGCGAGCAGCTGGCCAAATGGTTGGCCGAGGCGCACAAGCTGCTCGGCAAGTACTTCACCCTCGAGGACCCGAACGCGCTGGAGCCCGCTGAGCGCGAGCTGTACGTGGAGACCGAGCTGGAGTCGGGTCTGACACTGCGCGGGTACGTCGACCGCCTGGACGTCGCGCCCACGGGCGAGATCCGCGTGGTCGACTACAAGACCGGCCGCTCCCCCTCGGAGTTCTTCGAGGCCAAGGCCCTCTTCCAGATGAAGTTCTACGCGCTGGTCCTGTGGCGCCTCCGCGGCGTCGTCCCGACGATGCTCCAACTCGTCTACCTCGGCAACGGCGAGATCGTCCGCTACGAGCCCGACGAAGACGACCTCCGAGCCTGCGAACGCAAAGTCGCCGCCCTCTGGGAGGCCATCACCAGAGCCCTCGAATCCGGCGACTGGCGCCCCAGCCCCGGGCCCTTGTGCGAATGGTGCGACCACAAAGCACTCTGCCCAGCGTGGGGCGGCACCCCGCCCCCGCTGCCCACCCGCTCGGTGGAAGAGGTCGCAGAAGAGTCCGCCGGAGTAGACCTGGTCGGCATCGACGGCTGACCGGCCGATTGGTTTTGCCCTCACCCGGTCGGTGGTGCTCGTGGGCTCGCCCACCCGCCCACCTCTGTGGAGAGCTGGAGCACGCGTCGACGAGGCGGGAGGAGCGCACGGCCGTTGGGCTGGGCCCTCTCCCGGTGGGTGGTTGCCGTGGACTCGCCCACCCGCCCGCTTCTGTGGACAGTTGGTGCACGCGTTGACGGGCCTGCGGACTGCACGGCCGTTGGCTCTCGCCCACACCCGGTTGATGGTGCTCGTGGGCTCGCCCACCCGCCCACCTCTGTGGAGAGCTGGAGCACGCGTTGGCGGGGCGGGAGGAGCGCACGGCCGTTGGGCTTCGCCCCACCCGATCGGTAGTTGCCGTGGACTCGCCACCCGCCCACCTCTGTGGACAGCTGGAGCACGCGCCGACGAGGCGGGAGGGGCGCTCGGCCGCTGGGCTTCGCCCACACCCGGTCGGTGGTTGCCGTGGGCTCGCCCACCCACCCACTTCTGTGGACAGCCGCTGCACGCGTTGACGGGGCGTGCGGGGGTGCGCGGTCGCTAGCTTTCGCCCACACCCGGTTGGTGGTGCCGGTGGATTCGCCCACCCGTCCACCTCTGTGGACAGCCGCTGCACGCGTTGACGGGGGCGAATGAGTGCTCGGCCGATGGGTTTCACCCTCACCCGGTTGGTGGTGCTCGTGGCTCCTCCACCCGGCCAGCGCAGGCCCGCGATCGCACGCGGTGCGACGCGGATCATGGTCGCCACCTCCGGGGACCGGGGAGGACGCGTCGGCGGGGCGTGCCGACGAAGCGGCCGGTTGGCCGGGGTGTCGTCTGGCTGGTGGTTGCGTTGGTCTCGCCACCTGCCGCGTCCGTTGGAGCTAGTGCATGCATCGGCGGGGCGTGGGGCGGCACAGCCGACTGGCCTGCACCTACACCCGCTAGTGGTACCGGTGGATTCGCTCGCCCACCACTGTGGAGCGCCGGTGCGCGCGTTGGCGGAGCCGCACCCGGGTGCATGGCCGATTGGCTTTCGCCCATACCCGGTTGGTGGTGGCGTCGGAGTCGTCCCCCCGCCTACCTCTGTGGAGGGGTCGTGCGTGCGGCGACGACGGGTGCGGGGTGCTCGGCCGTTGGGTTCGCCCACACCCGGGAGGTGATGCTCGTGAGATCGGCGACCACCGCAGGGGCTACCGGCTGGTGGACCACACCCCATGGCTTCTCATCAGGCCTGCGAGTGGAGACCGCGGGTTGGTGCATGGAGCGAGTTGGCGTGAGCCGATGTGGCTCTCGCGTTCAGCTTGAGAGTCGTCCGAAGCCGGGCACGAAGCGGCCGGTTGTTGCGGCGTACTGGCGGTAGGTGGTGCCGTGGGCGGTCAGCAGGTAGGGCTCTTCGACGACTCGGACTTGTAGTTGCAGTGCGATCAGCAGCGTCACTGCGCCGGCGAGGGCGATGGGGTTCGGGGTGATCAGGGTGAGGCCGAGGCCGGTGATGGCCATCGCGGTGAAGACGGGGTTGCGGACCAGGGCGAACGGGCCGGTGGTGACCAGCGTCGTGGTTTCGGCGGCGTCGACGCCGATGCGCCAACTGGTGCCCATGGCGTACTGGGTGATGACGGTGGCGGCGATCCCGGCCACTGCGGCGGCGGCTCCGGCGGTGGCGATCGCTGGGGAGTCGAGGACGCCGATTGGGTCGAGGCCGGCTAGGGCTGCGATGGGGCCGGCTAGGCCGGCGAGCAACGCCAGGGCGAACAGGACTCCTGCCCACCAGCGCGCGCTGCCGGGTCGCCCGGAGAGGCCGCGGAATCCGTGGTCGCCGGTACGGCGTACCAGCAGCGCCGTACGGAGCACGAAGGCGACGCCGAAGTAGATCCCGAACAGGACCAGCGCCAAGACAGCCATCAGCACGGCCCGGCTCAGTTGCAGCACCCGTCGGCGCAGGTGCTGCCGCTGCAGCCGCAGGCGGCTGTGGCACCTCCGGCCGCGATGCCGCCCACGGTGGTGCTCCCCGCGCTGGCGCTGCCGGCACCGGCGTTGCCTGCGATAGGTGAGCAGCAGCCTTCGCCTCGCCAGGCTTCTCGGCCTTCGCGGATTGCTACGGCGGCGACGATCAGGCCGGCGATGGGGTCCGCCCAGCCCCAGCCGAGGGTTGCGTTGAGGAGGAGGCCGATCAGCAAGACGGCGGACAGGTACGTGCAGAGCAGGGTTTGGGTGGAGTCCGCGACGACGGCGTTGGAGCCCAGGGCTTTGCCCGTACGGCGTTGGGCCCAGGACAGGAACGGCATCACGATCAGGGACGCGATCGCCAGGCCGATGCCGACCGGTGAGGTCTCGGGGTTGGCGCCGGTGATCAGGGTTCGGACCGATTCGAAGCCGACGTACGCCGCCAGGCCGAAGAAGGAGAACGCGAGCAGGCGCAGCGCCTGCTTCTCGCGGGTCTCGGGCAGGCGGTGGCGGAACTGCCACAGGATGATCAGGCCGCTGGAAACCTCGACGACCGAGTCCAAGCCGAACCCGACCAGCGCGACGGAGCCCGCGACGAGCCCGGCGGTGATGGCGATGACGGCTTCGATGACGTTGTACGTGACCGAGGCGCCGGCGAGCAGCTGCGCGCGGCGGCTGAGCTTGCGGCGGAGCTCTGGGTCGGTGGTCCAAGTGCTGGCGGCGGGCGGGAGCTGCACCGGCTGCAGCGTGAGCTCCAAGCGAGAGCCCGGCGCAGGTACGCCGCCCTCCGGCACGGCAGCGGGCGTCGACGTACCGGCTTCTGGACGGAGGCCTGAAGCCTGGTCGGGGGTGCTCATGCTGTTGCCTCCGCCTGCTGGGCGGCCTGGCCGTAGTTCGGGCAGAGGGCTACTGCGTCACCGGTCAGGGCGAGAAGGCGCTCGGCGGCTGAGAGCAGGTCGAGCGTGGCTTCGGGGTGCGTCAGCGTGAACATCGACGCGCGGCCGACCGGGCGGGACTCGACCAGGCCACAGTCGCGCAGGCAGGCGAGGTGCTTGGAGACGGTGGACTGCGCCAGGCCGAGGTGCTCGGTCAGGTCGACGACGCGGTGCTCCCCCAGTGCCAGGTGACGCACGATTGCGAGCCGGGAGGCGTCGCTGAAGCCGTTGAACAGGCAGGCCGCGACCGACAGGGCGGCCGTTTCGTCGATCTCGCTGGGCCTGGTCCGCAATTCAACGTCAACCGGTGTCTTCATCGCCATTCGGCGATGTTATCGACAAGATGTCCGACTTGGGAAGTGCGAGGGAGAACGCCTGGCTACGCTGGGCCGCGACATGGACGGTTCCGGATCGTTGCAGCGGCTCGTCGCGCGTGGCCTGATGCTGGTCGCGGCGCTGGTGGCTGTGTGTGCGTTCCACAGTTCGTCGGAGCCGAGTGAGCAGCCGACCGCTGCGGTCGCGGCTGCGGTGGAGTTGGTCGGGCCGTTGCATGTCGATCTGGCTGATGTGCCCGGGACCTCGCCGTCGGATGAGGGTCATGCGCACCTTGCCGTGGCCTGGTTGGTCGGGTTGTCGGTGTCGCTGCTGCTGCTCGGGTTGGTTGCGCGGGTACGGCGGGTTGTGGCCGTGCGTTCGCAGCGGGACTCCATGGACGCCGGGTGGGGATTCGGCCCGCCTGAACCGCCGTGGCCGGCGACTCCGTCGCTGATCCAGCTGCGCATCTCGCGGACGTAGGCCCGTTCGGCTGAAGGCCTCGCCTGCCCGTTCTGGCTCTGTACGGCGGCCGAGCGTGGCGCCGGATTCTGTGCACCGCGCCCGCTGCTGATCGCTGAGCCGCAGCAGCTTGGGCTGCGGGCGACGACCTGCCGCTGCCCCCGCCGCGGCCGCTGCTGTTCGCCGTACGGCGACCTCGCCGCTCGGCGACCTAGCCGTCGCGGTCGTCTCTGCGCGCTTCGTCATGCGCCGCGCCCGTTGGCCGGCGTACGAACTGACCTCTCCGAATCATCTGAATCGAGGACCACCCATGAGTACCAACGCCCGTATCTCGATCGGCATCGCTGCCGCCTTCGTTGTGGTGGCCGGCATCTTGCTGGCCGTCAATGCCGGCAACGGCTCCGACAGCACCGCCTCCTCCAGCACCACCGGCACGGATCGGCACGAGCAGCTGGTCCGGGCCGACAGTCACAAACTCGACGTCGCGGCTGACGGCAAGGCGACCTTCGTGGAGTTCCTCGACTTCGAGTGCGAGTCGTGCCGGGCCGCGTTCCCGGCGGTCGAGGAGCTGCGGAAGACGTACGCCGGCAAGGTGACGTTCGTCGTGCGGTACTTCCCGCTGCCCGGGCACTTCAACGCCGAACGCGCCGCGCGCGCTGTCGAGGCTGCTGCGCAGCAGGGCAAGTTCGAGGAGATGTACCGGAAGATGTACGAGACGCAGAGCGAGTGGGGCGAGCAGCAGGTGCCGGCCGATGGTCGGTTCCGGGGGTTTGCCGAGGAGCTCGGGCTCGATGTGGCGGCTTGGGAGAAGGCGTACGCCGAACCGGCGACGCTCGAGCGGATCAAGCGCGATGTGGCCGATGGCGAAGCGCTTGGGGTGACTGGTACGCCGACGTTCTTCCTGAACGGCGAGCGGCTGGAGCCTGAGTCGGCGCAGGACCTGACGGCGAGCATCGATGCCGCGCTCAAGTAGGCGGTCCGACGCGTTGGGCGCCGGTACGTCGGATGACTCGTCGGATGCCGGTACGCCGGTCGCCGGTGGGTCGGTCGTCGTGCCGGTCGGCGGCAGTACGCCGTACGCGAAGTTGCTGCCGTGGCTACTGCTGGTTGGCGGGGCTATCGGCCTGACCGCGGCGCTCGTGCTGACTGTCGAGAAGATCGCGCTGCTGCGCGATCCGGCGTACGTGCCGTCGTGCAGCATCAGTCCGATCCTGTCGTGCGGATCGGTGATGACCAAGCCGCAGGCCGAGGCTTTCGGGTTCCCCAATCCGTTGCTGGGGATTGCTGGGTTCGCTGTCGTGATGACGGTCGGTGCGGCGCTGCTGGCCGGTGCGTCGTTTCGGCGGTGGTTCTGGGTCGGGCTGCAGGTGGGTGCGACGTTCGGGGTCGTGTTCGTGCACTGGCTGATCTTTCAGAGCCTGTACCGGATTCAGGCGCTGTGCCCGTACTGCATGGCGGTGTGGGCGGTGACGGTGCCGATCTTCTGGTACGTCACGCTGCACAACCTCGGTCACCTGCCTGTGCCCGCGAGCGTTCGGCGGGGCGTGGCGGTGGTCAGCCGGTTCCACACGGTGCCGCTGACGATCTGGGCGGTGGTGCTGCTCACGCTGATCGGCGAACAGTTCTGGCCGTACTGGCGAACCCTCCCCTGAGTCCCGCTGCTCGGACCTGGCTCAGACGCCGGTGACGATCACCAACTCGTTGCCTTCGGGGTCGGCGACGCGCCAGTGATTCTTCGACTCGTCGAGGAGGCGGCCGCCGGCTGCGAGGGCTGTGGCAAGGCGCGCCTGCGCGAGGTCCGGCGGTACGGCGAGCTCGAAGTGGATGCGGTTGCGTTGCCGGCGGCGTTCCGTGTCCGAGGCGTCGAGCTCCTGGAACAGGAGCACCGGGGTCAGCCACCGCGGGTCGTGGATGTCGCTGAGCCCGGTTCGCCGGTCGGGGGCATATCCGAGTACGGCGAGCCAGAACGCGCGCACCGCGTCGACGTCGGAGGCGTCGAGGAACAGCTGAACGAAGCGCGGCAGCCCTGGATCCGCCGTGGCGCCGAGCTTGTGAGCGGCGGATTGGATGGCTCCGGCGAGCTCGGTGAAGTCGAGGTCGAGGCCGTGGGCGTCGGCCTCCCACCGATCCTTGCCGCTGTCGAGGATCACGAGACCAGGGCGCAGGTCGATCAGCAGCGGGAAGCCGGCGTCGTCCGCCAGCGCCGCTGCGGTGGCGGCCAGGTCGCGCTGCTGGGTCGGCGAGGTGAGGCGGTAGCAGGCCACCGCGCTGAACACCGCCTGCCAGTCGGCTGTCGCAGCCGTCTCGCCGAGCGCATCAGCCGGCACCAGGTCGACCTCGTTGCCGTCGGGGTCGGCGTGACAGACGCCGTACGGTCCCGATGCCTCGCCAAGACCCACCTGCTCTACCGCCGCGCTCGGCCGTACGACGTCGAGATGGATGCGGTGACGCAACGGGCGCGACTCGTTCGACTGCCGGATCCGTACGGCGGGGTCGCGCCGCAACGGGTCCGCCAAGCCGCCGTCCTCCCCCGGGGTGTAGTCGAGGACGCGCTGCCAGTACTGCGCCAGCTCAGACGGGTTCGCGGATTCGAAGACGACGCTCAGGTGCTGCGGTACGGCGGGGTCCGCGGCCAGGCCGAGCTCTCGCGCGGCCGCCGACACCGCGTCGGTGTGCTCGCCCGAGTCGAGGCGCACCCGCAGGCCGGTCGCGCGCAGGTCGACCGCGCTCTCGGCGTCCAGCTCCAGAACGCGGGCCGCCAGCGCAGCCCCCGCGGTCAGCGAAGGCGCGTCGAACCATGCCGTCGCAATACCGTCGACGATCCGCCAGTCCGTTCCGATCTCTGCCATGCCCGGCACTGTAGAGCCCATCCCGGACGATCGCCTTCCGCTGAGCGCTCCACCGGCTTGGGCCTACGCGCCGCCATGCACTCGCCGCACCTGCGTCAACGCATCTCTCACTCTCCGCAGACGTGGGTGGGCCAGACCACGCCTGGGGTCGGCCGCACTTGAGCGGCCCTGGCCTAGCCCCGCACCACGGCTCCAGCGATCGCGCTCGCACCGCACTCCACCGCCGGCGCGTCCACCGCTGGCGGAGAGCACCACCTGCAGCGCCGTCGGCGAACCCGATCTGATCGCGCGCGCGGCGACAGGCACCCCCCCCCCGGCGCCCTCCCGCCAGCGCATCTCCCACCGCTCACAGAGTGGGCGGGTGGGCGAGACCACCTGCACCACCGCCCGAGGTGGGCAGACGCCGATCGCCCCTGGCCCCCAGCCGCCAACGCATCCACCGCTCCCCACGGAGACGGAGTTCACCACCTGCAGCTCGGCGACAGGCCGCCGTCGGCCGCACCCCCGGCGCTCCCCCGCCAGCACATCTCCCACTGTCCACAGAAGTGGGCGGGTGGGCCGGATGACCTGCACCACCGCCCGGAGCTGGGCAAACACCAATCCGCCCTGCACCCCAAACCACACCCGCCAACGCACCCACCACCTCCCACAGAGGTGGGCGGGCGGGCTCGACCACCTGCTCCCCAGAGGGGGTGGGGGCCACCCAAATCCCCCAGAACCACCACCCCCGCGTACCAAGAAAAGTTTGTTCTGAGGTGCTGGTCACACGCGTGGAAGTGAGGTCGGTGCCACGGGGTGACGGGGGGCTCGGATAACGTCCGGGCTATGAGTCATCCGCATCCCGATCTTGGTCAGCCGCCCCGCCTTCCCGATGACGCCCTGCGCGTGGTCGCTCTGGGCGGTCTGGGTGAGATCGGCCGGAACATGACCGTGTTCGAGCACCGGGGCAAGTTGCTGGTGGTCGACTGCGGTGTGTTGTTCCCCGAGGAGCACCAGCCCGGCGTCGACGTGATCCTGCCCGATTTCGGGTGGATCCGGGACCGCCTGGACAAGATCGAGGCGATCGTCCTCACCCACGGGCACGAGGACCACATCGGCGGTGTGCCGTACCTGTTGAAGGAGCGCGGCGACATCCCGGTGGTCGGCTCGAAGCTGACGCTGGCGTTCATCACCTCCAAGCTCAAGGAGCACCGGATCAAGCCGGTGACGGTGGAGGTGAAGGAGGACGAGAAGCGCCAGTTCGGTCCGTTCGAGTGTGAGTTCCTCGCGGTGAACCACTCGATCCCGGACGGCCTGGCGGTCGCGATCCGGACGAAGGCCGGCCTGGTGCTGCACACCGGCGACTTCAAGATGGACCAGTTCCCGCTGGACCGCCGGCTCACCGACCTGCGCGGGTTCGCCCGGCTCGGTGAGGAGGGCGTCGACCTGTTCATGACGGACTCGACGAACGCCGACGTCCCGGGCTTCACCACCGCCGAGAAGGATCTCGGCCCGGCGATCGACCAGGTCTTCCGTACGGCGCCCGGCCGGATCATCGTGTCGAGCTTCGCCAGCCACGTGCACCGGATCCAGCAGGTGCTGGACGCGGCGAAGGCGGGCGGCCGGAAGGTCGCGTTCGTCGGCCGTTCGATGGTGCGCAACATGGGCATCGCGCGCGATCTCGGCTACCTGAACGTGCCGAAGGGCCTGATCGTCGACCTGAAGGAGCTCGAGCAGCTCCCGGACCGCAAGGTCACGCTGGTCTGCACCGGGTCGCAGGGCGAGCCGATGGCCGCGCTGGCCCGGATGGCCAACCGTGACCACGTGATCCGGATCGGCGACGGCGACACCGTCCTGATGGCCAGCTCGCTGATCCCGGGCAACGAGAACGCGATCTACGGGCTGATCAACGGCCTGATCCGCTGGGGCGCGAACGTCGTGCACAAGGGCAACGCGAAGGTGCACGTCTCGGGTCACGCGAGCGCCGGCGAGCTCGTCTACTGCTACAACCTGGTCGAGCCGCGCAACGTGCTGCCGGTGCACGGCGAGTTCCGGCACCTGAAGGCGAACGCGGCGCTCGCGGTCAGCACCGGCGTACCGGCCGATCGGGTGATCATCGCCGAGGACGGCGTGGTCGTGGACCTGCACCAGGGGCGCGCGAAGATCACCGGCAAGGTCGAGGCCGGGTACGTGTACGTCGACGCGATGACGGTCGGCGGCGTGACCGAGGCGAACCTGAAGGACCGCCGGACGCTCGGCGAGGAGGGCGTCGTCACCGTCGTCCTGCTGGTCGACGCACACACCGGCAAGCTGGCGGAGCCGCCGGACTTCCTGGCGCGTGGATTCGTCCACGACGACACGACGTTCAAGCCGGTCATCCCGGTGATCGAGGAGGCGCTCGCGCGGGCGGCCTCCGAGGCGATCGGCGACGCGAGCCAGCTCGAGCAGCTGGTCGGCCGCGCCGTCGGCAACTGGACGTACCGCCACTGGCGCCGCCGTCCGGTCGTCATCCCGGTGGTCATCGACGCCTGAGTCGAAGAACGTTCCAGAGCGCCCCGCACTCGATCGAGTGCGGGGCGCTTTGTCGTACGACGGGGTTCGGCGCCGGTGAGGAACCTTCGCACGTTAGCGTTCCCCCATGACCGCGGAAACCGTCGCGCAGGCTGCTGCGATCACCACCTCAGGGCTCGGCCGGAGCTACGGCTCAGGTGAGACCCGGATCGACGCGCTGGCCGACGTCAGCGTGCAGTTCGGGCAGGGCCGGTTCACCGCGATCATGGGCCCGTCGGGGTCGGGCAAGTCCACGCTGCTGCACTGCCTGGCGGGGCTCGACCGGCCGACCAGCGGGCAGGTCTTCCTCGGCGAGATCGACCTGACCAGGCTCACCGAGAAGGCCCTGACGCATCTCCGACGAGACCGCGTCGGGTTCGTCTTCCAGGCGTTCAACCTGATCCCCACGCTGACCGCGCTCGAGAACATCACGCTCCCGCTCACCCTCGCCAACCGCAAGCCGGACCAGGCCTGGCTCGACCTGATCGTCGAGACCGTCGGGCTGAAGGACCGCCTGCACCACAAGCCCAGCGAACTGTCCGGCGGCCAGCAGCAGCGCGTCGCCTGTGCTCGCGCGCTGGCCTCCCGCCCGCACGTGGTCTTCGCCGACGAACCGACCGGCAACCTCGACTCCCGCGCCTCGGCCGACGTACTCGCCTTCCTGCATCGCTCGGTCCGCGAGTTCGGCCAGACCGTGGTGATGGTGACGCACGACCCGACGGCCGCCGCGTACGCCGACCGCGTGCTGTTCCTGGCCGACGGCCGCCTGCGCGAGGAGCTCGTCGACCCGACCGCCGAGTCCGTCCTCGACACGATGAAACGCCTGGAAACCCCCGGCACCGCCCAGGCGACCGCGAGCGCAGGCAGGCCGAGCCAGGCGAGCGACGACACCACCCCAGACCCCCAGGCCCAGGCCGGCTGATGCTCAAGCTCGGCCTCCGGTCGGTGCTCGCGCACCGGCTGCGGTTCGTCCTGTGCACGATCGCCGTGCTGCTCGGCATCGGGTTCGTCAGTGGCGCGATGGTCTTCAGCGACACCCTGTCGGCCGCCCTCAAGAAGAACTTCGCCGGCGCGACCGCCGACCTCACCGTCACCCCGGTCTCCCCGCTGAACACCGGTACGCCGACCCTCTCGATCGAGATCGCCGACCGCATCGCCGCCGTGCCAGGCGTCGCAGCGACCGACGCCCAGCTCCTCGTCGCCGACGTCGAGATCCTGGCGAAGGACGGCCAACCGATCGACACCTACAGCCTCGCGACCTTCGGCGCGAGCTGGCCGCACGACGAGCGAACCGCGCCGTTCAAACTCGTCCAGGGCACCGCGCCGTGGGGCACCGAGCAGCTCACCCTCGACCGCAACACCGCCGACCGCGAGGGCTACGAGCTCGGCCAGAAGGTCAAGGTCGTCACCCCAGCCCGCGCCGTCACCGCGACGCTGACCGGCTTCACCACCCCAGGCCTGTCCGGTACGTCGGCCGGCGCACCCCTCGTCGCGTTCGACAGCGCCACCGCCCAGCTCCTGCTCCTCGGCAAACCCGGCTGGACCTCGATCGGCATCGCCCTGCAGCCCGGCCAGGACCCCGGCACCGTCCGCAGCGCGATCCAGGACGCAATCGGCAACACCGTCGAGGTCCGCACGGCAGCCCAGGTCTCCGCCGACGGCGAGAGCGCCCTCGACGACACCTTCGGCGGTCTGACCGCAGCCCTCCTGCTGTTCGCCGGCTTGGCCTTGTTCGTCAGCACGTTCCTGATCGTCAACACCTTCGCGATGGTCGTCGCCCAACGCAGCCGCGAACTCGCCCTCCTCCGCGCAGTCGGCGCTTCCGGCGGCCAGGTCACCGGCACGGTCCTCGCCGAGGCGCTCGTGATCGGCGTCATCGGCTCGACGCTAGGACTCCTGCTCGGGATCGGCGTCGCAGCAGCGATCCAGTACATGTACCAACGCCTCGACCTCGCGATCCCGTCGGCGGCTCTTCAGGTCAGCCCCGCCACGATCATCGCGTCGTACGTCCTCGGCATCGGGATCACTACAGCCGCGGCCTACCCCGCCGCGCGCAGAGCCGGCAAGCTCCCGCCGGTCGTCGCCCTGCGCGCCGACACGACCATCCCCGAGCGCAGCCTGGTCGTCCGCGTCGTACTCGGCGGCTTCCTCCTGCTGATGGCGATCGTCCTGCTCCTCGTTTCGCTCACGGCCAACGGCCTACCCGGCGCGATCCTGGTCGGCCTCACCACCGCGCTGGTCCTGCTCGGCCTGGTCATGACGCTCCCCCTGATCAGCCGGTACGCCGTACGCGGCCTCATGCTCCCCCTCGGCCGCCAAGCCGCCGTCGTCCTCGGCCGCCGCAACGCCGAGCGCAACCCCCGTCGTACGGCGGCCACGGCGTCGGCGCTGATGATCTCGCTCGCCCTCGTCAGCGGGCTCTTCGTGATCGCCGCGTCGGCCAAGGCCTCGGTCGACAAGGGAATCGCCGACGCGATCGGCAGCTCCGAGCTGGTCGTGACCGGCGACCGCCCGTTCAGTACGGCGGTCGGCGACGCGATGGCCAAGGTGCAAGGCATCTCGGGCGTGCACCGCGTACGGCGGTCGACCGGCGAGGTCAACGACCGGCCGATCACCCTGGCCGGCGTCTCCGACGGCACGCTCGACGGCCCGATCACGGTCACCACGACCACCGGATCACTCGACAGCCTCGGCAAAGGCCAGGCGGCCCTCCCCCGCAACCTCGCGAACCAGCTCGATCTCGCGGTCGGCCAGACGTTCACCCTCACCACGACCACCGGCAAGCACCAGCTGACCGTCGGCGCGATCATCGCCCCGAACCACCAGGTCGACGCCGTCATCACCAGCCTGCCGACGTTCACCGAGCTGGGCGGTGGCGAGATCGACGCCACCGTCTACCTCGAAGTTGCCGAGGGCACCGATCCGGCGGCCGTCCGGCAGGCGGTCACCCAGGCGATCCAGGACTACCCGTCGGTCGTCGTCCGCGACCAGCAGGCGTACGCCGCGGCCGAGCGCGGTCCGATCAACGGGATCCTCGGCATCGTCGGCGCGCTGCTCGGGTTCGCCGTCCTGATCGCGCTGCTCGGGGTCGTCAACACGCTCGCCCTCGGCGTGGTGGAGCGGACCCGTGAACTCGGCCTGCTGCGCGCGATCGGGATGGACCGCCCGCAGGTCCGGCGGATGCTGCAGGTCGAAGCGGTCGCGATCGCGTTGTTCGGCGCGATCCTCGGGTTGGTGATCGGCGTGTTCGCCGGCGCCGCGGTGCAGCACGTGATGGTCGACGACGGGCTCGGCGTGCTCGACGTACCGGTGCTGCAACTCGTCGCAGCTCTCCTGGTCGCGGCGGTGGTCGGCGTACTGGCTGCGATCTGGCCGTCACGCCGTGCAGCGCGACTGGACGTCCTGCGCGCGATCGCAACCGAGTAGCAGCTGAACTCCTCCGCTGGGAGTTAATCACCGGTAGCCTGCCGGTGTGCCGGGCAGCGTCCAGTCGATCGAGCGTGCTGCCGCAGTGCTGCGCCTGCTCGCGGCCGCGCCGAACGGACTGGGTGTCGCGGATCTCGGCAACGCGCTGGGACTGGCGAAGGCAACCGTCCACGGGATCGTTCGCACGCTGCACCAGGTCGGCTTCGTCGAGCAGGACCGGTCCGGCGCGCACTACCGGCTGAGCGACGCCTTCGGCCGGCTGGGCGAGACCTACCTCGATCCGAACGAGCTCCGCAGCCGCGCGATCAACTGGGCCGACTCGCTGGCTTCCCGCAGCGGCGAGGTGGTTCGCGTCGGGCGGCTCGTCGAGGGCAAGGTGGTCGTCGTGCACCACGTCTTCCGGCCCGACGACAGCGACCAGGACCTGGACGTCGGTACGACGTTGCCGCCGCACGCGACCGCGCTCGGCAAGGCGGTGCTCGCGTTCGACACCAGCGGCGCGGCCAAGCCGAAGACCCTGGAAGCGTTCACCACCCGCACGATCCTCGAGCCCGCCCGGCTCGCCGACGAACTCGCCGCGGTCCGTGCCAAGGGCTGGGCCGGCGAGTTCGAGGAGCACACCGTCGAACTGGCCGGCATCGCCGCGCCGATCCGTGGCCTGGGCGGTCTCGTCGTCGGCGCCGTCGGCCTCACCGGCCGGATCGAGCGCATCTGCGACTCCCGCCTGCGCCACCGCACTGACCTGGTCACCATGGTCCGAGCCACCGCCGAAGCCATCGGCCGCGACCTCCGAGACGACGGCTGATGGGGAAGCTGCTGCGCGCGGCCCGCCCCCGGCCGGCTGCGCCATCCCTCACCCGTCGCCGCGCGGCCCCGCCCTCCACTAGCCGCCCCCGATCGCCTCGGCCGTCCCTCACCCGTCCGCAGGGTGCTCGCTGATGGCAGAGCAGTACGTCGCGGCGGTCGACCAAGGGACCAACTCCACCCGGTGCATCCTGTTCGACCGCCGGGGACGGCTCGTCTCGGTCGCCCAGCGCGAGCACAAGCAGTACTTCCCGCGTCCCGGTTGGGTCGAGCACGACGCGGCCGAGATCTGGCGCAACGTCACCCGCGTCGTACCGGCCGCCGTCCGGCAGATCGGCGCGGCGCCGTCCCAGATCGTTGCCATCGGCATCACCAACCAGCGTGAGACCAGCCTGCTCTGGGACCGTCGGACCGGTCAGCCGGTCGGCCACGCCGTCGTCTGGCAGGACACTCGGACCGACCGCCTGATCACCGAGCTGGCCGGCGACGAAGGCCCCGACCGCTTCGTCGACCTCTGCGGTCTCCCCCTCACCACGTACTTCTCCGCGCCCCGCCTGCGCTGGATGCTCGACCACACCCTCGGCCTGCGCGCCCGCGCCGAAGCGGGCGACGTCCTGTTCGGCACGATGGAGTCCTGGCTGATCTGGAACTTCACCGGCGGACCCGACGGCGGCCTGCACGTCACCGACGTGACGAACGCCAGCCGCACGATGCTGATGAACATCGAGACCCTCGAGTGGGACGACAAGCTCCTCGAAGCGTTCAACGTGCCGAGGTCAGTCCTCCCCGAGATCCGCCCGTCCTCCGGAGTCTTCGGTACGGCGACGACCGTGCTTCCCGGCGTACGGATCGGCGCGGCGCTCGGTGACCAGCAGGCCGCGCTGTTCGGCCAGACGTGCTTCAGTCCGGGTGAGGCGAAGTGCACGTACGGCACCGGCTCGTTCCTGCTGCTCAACACCGGCAAGGAGATCGTCCGGTCGACGCACGGCATGCTGACCACCGTCGCGTACCAGATCGGCGACCAACCGGCGGCGTACGCGCTCGAAGGCTCGATGGCCGTCACCGGTTCGCTGGTGCAGTGGTTCCGCGACGGGCTCGGGCTGATCCACACGGCCGCCGAGATCGAGACGCTGGCCAGGACCGTCGAGGACAACGGCGGCGCGTACATCGTGCCCGCGTTCTCCGGTCTGTTCGCGCCGCACTGGCGCAGCGAGGCGCGCGGCGTGATCGCCGGGCTCACGTCGTACATCACCAAGGGCCATCTGGCCCGGGCGGTCCTGGAGGCGACCGGCTTCCAGACCCTCGAGGTGGTCGACGCGATGAACGCCGACTCCGGCATCGCGCTCAAGGCACTCAAGGTCGACGGCGGGATGACCGCGAACAACCTGCTGATGCAGTTCCTCGCCGACCTGCTCGACGTCCGGGTGGTCCGGCCGATGGTGACCGAGACCGTCTCCCTCGGTGCGGCGTACGCGGCCGGCCTGGCGGTCGGCTACTGGCCGGACCTCGAAGGCCTGCGCAGCAACTGGCACCGCGCCGGACAGTGGCTGCCGGACATGGATCCCGACCGGCGAGCCACCGAGTACGCCAACTGGAAGGCAGCGGTCCAACGCACGTTCGGCTGGATCCGCCCAGAGCAGCAGGAGAGCAACAGCTAGTCCTCGGCGCGCCAGATCCAGTTCTGCCGGGCGTAGCGGATCTCGAAGCCGGTCCGGAGCATGTTGTTCAGCGAGGAGTTCTGCTCGCCGTCACTGGGCTTGCCGGTCTCCGCGCTCAGCCACTTCGCGCCCTCGGCCGAGGCCTGCCGGGCGCGTGCCGCGAGGAGCGCCGACTGCGCACCACGTCCCCGGTACGACGGAAGTACGGCCGCGCCCGCGAACGACGCGACCTGGTCATGGATCGCCAGCGACGCCGCGCCGACCATCGTGTCGCCGTCCCAGGCGCCGTACGGCGTGAAGCCGGGACGACCGACCACGGCCGAGATCATCGGCACCAGCTTGTCGGTCGGCATCCCGAAGCCGCGCATCAACGTCGCCGCCCACTCCTCGGCCTGCTCCGCCGGGACCTCCCCGATCCGCAGGTCGGTGTCGGCGGACTCCACCAGCCCGGCCAGCCGCGCCAGCTTCAGCCAGGTCCCGCCGGCGGTCAGCCCGGTCTTCGCCACGATCGTGTCCCAGTCCCGCGGCAGCACCGACGGCGCGAACTGCAGCGTCGCCAGGCGCACGTCGTGCGTGCGGTAGAACGCGATGATCTCCTCGACCAGGTCGAGCGTCACCGGCGACCCGAAGCCAAAGCCGAGCGCCTTGCTCCAGTAGTTCGTCACGTCGTCGGGCATCGCCAGTACGACGCCACCACCGATCCGGCGGCTCGCCAGTCCCAGCGACTCCGCCACCGCGGGTGAGGCAGAGCTCTCGTAGCCCCACACCGCTTCCGCCTCAGCTGCCTCGATCAGCTCGGCGATCCGATCCATTCATTCCTCCAGACCACATCCCCGTGACGATGTTCCGACCCGACACTATGCCGGTCGCGCAAACCCTCCGGGTCAGGCCTTCCAGACCCAGATCGGACGGTCGTAGATCACCTGGAGACCGGCGCGTCCCAGGTTGTCCAGCGAGGGTTTCTGCTCGCCCGGGCCCGGCTTGCCGGTCTCCGAGAACACCCAGCGGCACCCTGCCGCGAGCGCGTCCTGCGTACGACGGGCGACCAGCGCCGACTGAGCTCCGCGCCCCCGGTACTCCGGTCGCGTCGCGCCGCTGACCAGCTCGCCGGCCTCACCGTCGACGTACAGCACACCGGTCGCGACCGGGCTGTTGTCGCGCTGCAGCTTGACCAGCGTCGGTCCCCGGGTCAGATTCCCCTCGGCGGCCTCCGCCAGCGCAACCATGTCCATGCCGGAAAGCCTAGCCCGTACAGGGAAACACCAAGTGACGAAACTCGTTGCCCTCGGCACCCTGTTGGCAAGAACTCGCCAACTCAGCGCCCGGCCGGAACCTCGTCGGTGATCGGCGCCGCGTGCGCCTCCTCGTACCCGGCGATCGCCAGCCGGTCGAGCGCCCGCTCGAGCACCGCGGTGTCCTCCAGCGTCCGGACCTCGGTGATCTTGCCCCACTTCATCCGCAGGAACTGGTGCACGACGTTCTGGTACGTCGTACCGTCGACCAGGCCGACGTCGACGGTCACCGCCGTCGCAACGCGCGTGTCCCAAGGCCATCCCGCGACGAGCACATCGTTCACCGTGAACCGCGTCTCGGGCATCAACCGGAACGCCCGCCGCCACCACTCCCGCAACGCCTCGTGCGTGTGCCGCTCCCCCGACAACGCGTGGTCGCCGTAGAAGCGGTAGGTGAACTCCGGCGCCATTCCCCGCACCATCGCTTCCCAGTTGCCGGCGGTGATCTCCGCAAACGCCTTCCGCACCTGCGCCGCCACGAACCGGTGGTACATCAGCCTTCTCCCGTCAGTCGGTCTTCTCCAACCTACGAAAGCCGGCTCACCAACCGCTCACTGGACCCCTCCGACGATCAGCGCCGTCAACGCTGCTTCACCATCAGCTTCGCGAGCCAACGCTTCGGCTGCTCCCAGCATGCCGACGCAGCGCAACCTCAACTCGGCCGCCGCGAGCTTCGAGTACGGCGCCAGCGCGGCGGCCATCAGATCGACGTACCCGCCCAGCAACTCTCGCTGCACGGCCTCCATCTCCGGAGTCCCCTTCACCGCGGCCGACACCGCCGCCAGTTCCGGCATTTCACGGACACAGGCGAAGTACGCCGCACTGATCACCCGAGCGATGTCACCAACCTCCGGCTCCGCGTCCCGCACCGCGCTCTCGATCGCGGACTTGTGCCGCACGTCCAGCCGCCGGTACAGCTCGGTCAGCAGCCCCGACCGGGTCCCGAAATGGTCGTACACGATTGGCCGGCTCACCCCCGCCGCCTCCGCCAGCGTGACCAGCGTCAGCCCGTCGGCACCCCGCGTCCGGACGAGGGACACCGCGGCCTCGAGCAGCTGCTCGCGCCGTGCCTGCTTGCTCAACCGCACCGTCATGTGCCTATCCTACAAGATGTAACCTACAAAATGTAGCAAGGGGCGATCATGCACTCGGTACTCATCCTCGGTGGCACCGGCCAGGCCGGCTCCGACACCGCCCGGCAGCTCCGCAAGCGGCACCCGGACCTGCCGATCACCATCGCCGGCCGCGACCTCGGCCGCGCGCAGAAGATCGCCAACGAACTCGGCGCCGCCACGGCGGCGACGATCGACCTACGCCGCCGCGACCTCGGACTACCCGACAGCCAGACCTACTCGGCCGTCATCGCCACCTTGTGGGACTCCCATCACAACGGCCTGCACTACGCCCAGGACCACGGTCTCCCGTACCTCAGCATCTCCAGCGCGCTCGTCGACACCTCACCCGAGCTCGTCGCCGCCGCCCAGCGGCCGGCCACCGCGCCGATCCTGGTCGCGAGCCATTGGTGCGCGGGCATCGCCGTACTGGCGACCCTCGTGGCGGCGAGCGACTTCGCCGCGGTCGACAGCATTCGGGTGCAGGCGCTGCTGGACGAGCTGGACATCGGCGGTCCGGCCGGCGCCGCCGACCTGGAACGCTGGACCACCGCGACCACCGCGGGTCTCGTACGACGCGACGGCGCGTTCCAGTGGATCACCGACGTCGACACGGAGATGGTCGCCAACGACGGCAGCGTGCATCCCGCGCAGAGTCTCGCGATCCTCGACGTCACCAGCCTGGCCCTCGCGACCGGAGCCGCGAACGTCCGCTTCGACATGGCCGTCGGCGAATCGGCCGGACGTCGTACGGGCGGCCAGGCGTCGGTCGAGGTCCGCATCGACCTGGAAGGCACCGACCACCAGGGCAATCCACTCAGCAGCATCCGCTACCTGATCCACCCCGAAGGCCAGCGCCCGCTGACCGCGCTCGGCATCACCCTCGGCCTGGAAAGCCTGCTGGGACTCATCGCCGATGCCCCGCTCAGCCCGGGTCTGCACACACCCGAGTCACTCATCGACCCGGCGTACGCCGTACAGCGTCTGCTGGAACTCGGCGCGTCCTTCTGACGATCTCAACCCGGAGCACCCCCCACGAAGGTGCTCCGGGCAAGTATTTCTCAGGCCGGCGAGACGATGTCCGGCGCTTCCAGGCGGACCTTGTCGGCCGACTCGTCGTCGGGCTGGTCCTGCGAGTCCCGCTCGGACTGGACCCGGCGCTGGTAGAACGACACCTCGCGCTCGATCGTTTCGTCGTCCCAGCCGAGCTCCGGCGCCATCAGCCGCGCCGCGGCATCCGCCGCACCGGCTCCACGGTCCCAGGCCTCGATCGAGATCCGGGTCCGCCGGGCCAGTACGTCGTCCAGGTGCCGGGCGCCCTCGGACCGGGCCGCGTAGACGACCTCGGCCTTCAGGTAGTCCTGCGTCCCGGGCAGCTGCTCACCGAGCGACGGGTCCGCCTTCACCAGGGCGAGCACCTCGTTGATCAGTGCGCCGTACCGGTTGAGCAGGTGCTCGATCCGGGCGACGTGCAGCCCGGAGTTCTGGGCGATCAGGTGCCGCTGGTTCCACAGCGCCGGGTACCCGTCGGCGCCGACCAGCGGGATCGTCTTGGTGGTGCACTTCGGGACCCGGCCGTCGAGCGCGTTCGCGACCGCGTCGACCGCGTCCTTGGCCATCACCCGGTACGTCGTGTACTTGCCGCCGGCAACCACCACGAGCCCGGGCGCCGCGTGCGCGACGACGTGCTCACGGGACAGCTTGGAGGTGCTCTCCGACTCCCCCGCCAGCAGCGGCCGGAGCCCGGCGTACACGCCCTCGACGTCCTCACGGGTCAGCGGCGTGTTCAGCACCGCGTTCACGTGGTCGAGCAGGTACTCGATGTCCTTGCTGGTCGCGGCCGGGTGGGCCTTGTCCAGGTTCCAGTCGGTGTCGGTGGTGCCGATCAGCCAGTGCCGGCCCCACGGGATGATGAACAGCACCGACTTCTCGGTCCGCAGGATCATCCCGGTGCTGGACTGGATCCGGTCCTTCGGTACGACGAGGTGGATGCCCTTCGACGCGCGCACGTGGTACTGCCCGCGCTCGCCGACCATTGCCTGGGTGTCGTCGGTCCACACCCCGGTCGCGTTGATGACCTGCTTGGCGCGGACCTCGAACTCGCGGCCGCTCTCCAGGTCCTTCGCCTGGACGCCGGTCACGCGCTCGCCCTGGCGCAGGAACCCGGTCACCTTCACCCGGTTCGCGACGTGCGCGCCGTACGACGCCGCCGTGCGGGCCAGCTCCATCGTGTGGCGGGCGTCGTCGACCTGCGCGTCGTAGTACTGCAACGCGCCGACCAGCGCCGACTTCTTCAGGCTCGGCACCAGACGCATCGCGCCGCGCCGGGTCAGGTGCCGATGCATCGGGAGCCCGGCGCCGTTGCCCGAGCTGACCGCCATCGCGTCGTACAAGGCCACGCCGGCGCCCGCGTAGAACCTCTCCCACCAGCGATGCTGGAGCGGGTAGAGGAAGGGCACCGGCTTGACCAGGTGCGGTGCCAGGCGTTGCAGGAGCAGGCCGCGCTCCTGCAACGCCTCGTGCACCAGCCGGAAGTCGAGCATCTCCAGGTACCGCAAGCCACCGTGCATCAGCTTGCTGGACCGGCTGGAGGTCCCGCTCGCGTAGTCGCGGGCCTCCAGCAGCCCGGTGGTCAGACCCCGGGTCGCGGCGTCCAGGGCCGACCCGGTGCCGACCACCCCGCCGCCGATCACCAGGACGTCCAGTTCGCGGCCGTCCGCCATCGCGTCGATGGCCTCCGACCTCGCTTGCGGGGACAGAGCCACTACAGCCACTGTGCTGTTCCTTCCGGTTGTCGCTACTGCTTACTGCCGTACCGCTGTCGTGCTGCTAGTCGACGTCGACCCAGTCGAGCGTCCGCTGGACCGCCTTCTCCCAGCCCTTGTACCCGGCCGCACGCTGCTCGTCGTTCCACTCCGGGCTCCAGCGCTTGTCCTCGTTCCAGTTCTGCACCAGTTCGTCGGTGTTGTTCCAGAACCCGACCGCCAGCCCGGCCGCGTACGCCGCGCCGAGTGCCGTGGTCTCCGCGACGACCGGCTTGCTCACCGGTACGCCGAGGATGTCGGCCTGCATCTGCATGCAGAGCTCGTTGGCCGTGACACCGCCGTCGACCTTGAGCACCTCGAGCTTCACGCCCGAGTCCTTCTCCATCGCGTCGGCCACGTCCTTGCTCTGGTAGCAGATCGCTTCCAGTGTTGCTCGGGCCAGGTGAGCGTTGGTGTTGAACCGCGACAGGCCGACGATCGCGCCCCGGGCGTCGGAGCGCCAGTACGGCGCGAACAGCCCGGAGAACGCCGGGACGAAGTACACGCCGCCGTTGTCCTCGACCTGCCGGGCCAGCGTCTCCGTCTCGCTCGCACCCGAGATGATGCCGAGCTGGTCACGCAGCCACTGCACCGCCGACCCGGTCACCGCGATCGAGCCCTCCAGCGCGTAGACCGGCGCGTCGTCGCCGAACTTGTACGCCATCGTGCTCAGCAGGCCCGCCTTGGAGCGGACCAGCTCGGTGCCGGTGTTCAGCAGCATGAAGTTGCCGGTGCCGTAGGTGTTCTTGGCCTCGCCCGGGTTGAAGCAGACCTGACCGACCGTCGCGGCCTGCTGGTCCCCGAGGTCACCCGTCAGCGGTACGACGCCGCCGAGCGGGCCGTTCGCCAGCGTCTCGCCGTACTTGTTCGGGTCCGACGACGGACGGATCTCCGGCAGCATCTGCCGGGGGATGTTGAAGAACGAGATCAGCTCGTCGTCCCAGTCGAGCGTCTCCAGGTTCATCAGCATCGTGCGGCTGGCGTTCGTCACGTCGGTGATGTGCACCCCGCCGTCGACGCCACCCGTCAGGTGCCACAGCAGCCAGGTGTCGGTGTTGCCGAAGACGGCGTCACCGGCCTCCGCGGCCTCGCGGACCCCGTCGACGTTCTCCAGGATCCACTGCACCTTGCCGGCCGAGAAGTACGTCGCCGGCGGCAGCCCGGCCTTCTGCCGGATCACGTCGCCCTTGCCCTCACGCTCGAGGGCCGAGGCGATCCGGTCGGTCCGGGTGTCCTGCCAGACGATCGCGTTGTAGTACGGCCGCCCGGTCTTACGGTTCCAGACCACCGCGGTCTCGCGCTGGTTGGTGATACCGAGCGCCGCGAGGTCGCTCGCCTGCAGGTTGTTCGCGTTCAGCGCGGTCCTGATCACCGAACTGGTCCGCTCCCAGATCTCCACCGGGTTGTGCTCCACCCAGCCCGCCTGCGGCAGGATCTGGGAGTGCTCCAGCTGGTGCTTGCCCACCTCGTTGCCGGAGTGGTCGAAGATCATGAAACGGGTGCTCGTGGTGCCCTGGTCGACGGCACCGACGAAGTCAGCCATGGAAAGTCCTCTCCTCACACGCTGTTTGCCTGCTCATGCGGCGGTCTTGTCCTCGGGGATGCGGCCGGGTTCCTCGTCCTCGTCGGCGATCGGCAGGTTGCGTCCGACCAGCAGGTCGTACAGGAACGCACCGAGCAGGGCGCCGATGATCGGTGCCACGATCGGCACCCAGAAATAGATGTCCCCGAACTGATCCTTGAACGCTCCGCCGTACCCGGTGAAGAACGACGCCAGCCGGGGGCCGAAGTCACGGGCCGGGTTGATCGCGTACCCGGCGTTGGTGCCCCACGCCATCCCGATGCCGACCACCAGCAGGCCGACGATGAACGGCGCCAGGTTGACGCCCGGGGACGTGTTGCGAAGATCCGTGATCGCCAGGATGACGAGCATCAGGATCGCCGTGCCGATGATCTGGTCGCGGAAGCCGCCCCACATCCCGACACCGAGATCCAGGCTGCCGTTGCCCGGCAGGGTGGAGAACACGCCCTGGCTCTTGATCGTCAGCCCGGGGTCGAACTTGTTCAGCGCCTCGGTGTAGTTCCAGCGGACCACCAGAGCCGCCAGAAACGCGCCGAGGAACTGGGCCACCGAGTACGGCAGCACCTTCTTCCAGGAGAACCCGCGGAACGCCGCCAGGGCGATCGTCACCGCCGGATTCAGATGAGCGCCGGTCATCCGCCCCGCGACGTAGATACCCAGGGTCACCCCGAGCCCCCAGGCCCACGCGATGGAGTCGTGATCCCCGATCCCCGCGGCGACCACCTGCGCCACCACACCACACCCGAACAGGATCAGGATGAACGTACCGGCCAGCTCGGCCGAGCACTCCCCCAGAAGGGTCTTAGCCTTGACGGCTTCAGTCGTAGCCATGCTCTGTCTCCCTTCCACCCCGTGACGACCACGGAGGTCTGGAATGTAGGAGCGTTTGCGAGGCGGCACAACGCCGTACGTTCGACATTGTCGAACGCCGCAGTGGCCCAGACCACTGCGACACTCGTACAACCTTTTCCCGGGTTGATCACGTCAGGGCGGGCAGAGGAGGCCCGGCGCACGGGGCGGCGGGCGGGAAAGGGACCTGATGGGGACCGGACGGAGTACCGGGGAGTTCGCGGAGTTCGCGGTGAGTCGGCATCGGGCGTTGTTCCGGTACGCCTACCTGCTGGTGGGTGAGCGGGGGCTGGCCGAGGACCTGGTGCAGGAGGCGCTGACCAAGACGTACGTCGGCTGGCACCGGCTGCGGGACTCGGCGAACGCCGAGGCCTACACCCGGAAAGCGATCACCAGTACGGCGATCAGCTGGTACCGGCGGAAGTCATGGAACGCCGAACGGCCGCGGGACGACGTGCCCGAACTGCCTTCGCGCGGCAAGGACGACGACGTGACGGCGCGGCTGTGGCTCTGGCAAGAGCTTTCCCAGCTGCCACCACGGCAGCGGGCCGCGCTCGTCCTGCGGTACTACGAGGACCTGTCCGAGGTGGAGACCGCACGGGTCCTCGGCTGCACCGTCGGCACGGTGAAGAGCCAGACGTCGCACGCCCTGAAGAAGCTGCGGGCCCGGCTGGGCCCCGACGCGGAACTGACGATCGAATTGGTGGTGGCCCAGTGACCGGCCTGATCAAGGAAACCCTGACCGAGCACGCCGACGCCGTCACCGAGCCGGCCCTGGACCTGGACGCCGTGATGCGGACGGGCGACCGCCGGATCAAGCGCCGCAAGGTCGCGACCCGGCTGACCGTCGCCGCGGCCGCCGTGGCCGTGGTGGCCGGCGGGATCACCGCCGTACGGGTGGTCGACAACTCGGCACCGCCGGCCGGGCAGCCGGGGAACTTCACCGAGCGGCGCCCGACGTACTCGATGGACAGCAAGATCCACTTCGGCTCCGAGACGATCGAGGTCGGCAAGGACGAGATCGCCACCTTCGCCCAGACCGACGCCGGCTTCGTCTACGTCACCCCCACCGGCACCGTGAAGGCCGCCGACGGCCGCCGGATCACCCAGATCGGCGCCGGCAACACCCTCAAGCGCCTCACCGTCGACGACGCCGGCACCCTGGTCGGCTGGGTGGACAGCGGCGCCCAGCGCCCCGAGTTCGTCGTGTACGACGTGGCCGCGCGCCGCGAGGTCGTCCGGACGGCGCAGGGCACGGTCGCGAACCCTGCCGAGGGCAAGGCGCCTCGGGTGTCCGCGATCGACGACGGCTTCGCCTACTTCTCCACCGGCACCGGCGTCTACCGCTGGAACCTCGCCACCGGCGCCAACAGCCTGATCGACCCCAAGGCCGGCCCGGAGAAGCTGCAGGGCGTGGACGCGGGCCAGTTCACCTGGGAGGTCCTCCAGGCTCCCAACCAGACCCAGCAAATTGCCGTCGGCACCGATCTCCGCAGGCCGCCGGCGAAGGTCTACGACGGGTGGACCAGCAACGTCTCCCCCAGTGCCCGGTACCTGATGACCGACATGGCCGACGAGGTCCGGCTGTTCGACCTGCGGACCGGTCAGCAGCTCCCGCTGAAGTTCCCCGGGTACACGCTGATCGTGCCGACGCAGTGGCAGGGCGACGGCAGCTTCTACGCGGTCGGGTTCACCAAGGACGAGAAGGCCCCGGTCGACCTGCTCAAGTGCTCGACCTCCGAGCTGACCTGCGAGGTCGAGCTCGCCCGGTTCGCGCCGAGTCCCTCGGAGACGGTCGGTTTCCAGCTCCCGGTGGGCTTCGTTCTCGACTGAACGGGAAACTCCGGAAGAAATCTACCGACCGGATGCAACCGATCGTAGGGGCCAGAGCGTCAGGTTACTGGGAGACAAAAGCACGAAGGGGGAATCTCAGGTGAATCAGCACGTCACGACCGCGCACCGCGAGGACGTCACGGCCCGCGGCTGGCTCGAGATCGGGCTGCAGAACCTGCCGGCCCGGCAGCGGGACGCGCTGGTCCTGCGGTTCTACGAATCACGCACCGAGACCGAAGCGGCCGGCATCCTCGGTTGCTCGGTCCCGGCCGTGAAGCGCCGGACCAGCCACGGCCTGCGCCGGCTCAGCTCCCACCTGGGCCCCGACGCCATCCTGCTCCTGCAGCGCGTCGCCCGCTGACCTACGCCGTACGACGAACGGCCGGGAATCCCTCGACGAGGGTTCCCGGCCGTTTCACATGCCGTGATTGGTTGCGGCGCGCAACTAAACCTGGGACGCCGCGCCCTCGACAGCCTTCAGCGCCATGGCGGCCTGCTCCTCGGTGGCGTTCTCCGGGAAGTGGCACGCGCTCTGATGACCCGGCGCGATCTGCAGCAGCGGCGGCTCGACCGTCTTGCAGATGTCCTGCGCCTTCCAGCAACGGGTGTGGAAGCGGCAGGCCGGCGGCGGGTTGATCGGGCTCGGGACGTCGCCCTCGAGCCGGATCCGCTCGCGCTTGGTCTTGCGCTTGGTGTCCGGGATCGGCACGGCCGACAGCAGCGCCAGCGTGTACGGGTGCATCGGCTTCTCGTACAGGCTGACCCGGTCGGCCAGCTCGACGATCTTGCCCAGGTACATCACCGCGACCCGGTCCGACACGTGCCGGACGACCGACAGGTCGTGCGCGATCATCACGTAGGTGAGGTCGAACTCCTTCTGGAGGTCCTCCAGCAGGTTCACCACCTGGGCCTGGATCGACACGTCCAGCGCGGACACCGGCTCGTCGGCCACGATCAGCTTCGGCCGCAGGGCGAGCGTCCGGGCGATCCCGATCCGCTGCCGCTGGCCGCCGGAGAACTCGTGCGGGTACCGGTTGTAGTGCTCCGGGCTCAGCCCGACCAGCTCGAGCAGCTCCTGGACGGTCCGCTTGACGCCACCCTCGGGCTTCACGCCCTGCAGCCTGTACGGCGCGCCGACGATCTTGCCGACCGTGTGGCGCGGGTTCAGCGAGCCGTACGGGTCCTGGAAGATCATCTGGATGTCGCGCCGCAGCGGCCGCATCTTGCCGTCACCGACGTGGCTGATGTCGTGGCCCTCGAAGATGATCTGGCCGTCGGTCGGCTCCAGCAGCCGGGTCAGCAGCCGACCGGTGGTGGTCTTGCCGCAGCCCGACTCCCCCACCAGCGACAGCGTCTCGCCCTTCATCACGCTGAAGGTCAGCCCGTCCACGGCCTGTACGGCGCCGGTCTGGCGCTGCAGCAGACCCTTGCGGATCGGGAAGTGCTTCGTCAGGTTCGTTGTCGACAGCAAGGGCTCGCCGTTGGCGGGATCGGCCTTGACGGCTTCGGTTTCGGCAGTGGTCACAATGGCTCCGTCGTTCCCAGGATCCGTCACAGTTTCGGCTTGATCTCTTCGGTCCAGATCCGCTCCCGGTCCGCGCCGGTCAGGTGGCAGGCCACCTGGTGGCCGGCCCCGACGTCCAGCAGGTCGGGACGGTCGGTCTCACTGGCCCCGCCGTTCAGGTGCGCGTAGTTGCAGCGCGGGTTGAAGGCGCAGCCGGTCGGGACGTTGATCAGGCTGGGCGGGCTGCCCTTGATCGGGATCAGCCGCTCGGTCCGCTCCCGGTCGATCCGCGGCATCGAGCCGAGCAGGCCCCAGGTGTAGGGGTGCTGCGGCCGCTCGAAGATGTCGTCCGCGGTGCCGTACTCGATCGCGCGGCCGGCGTACATCACCTGGATGTCGTCGGCGAGCTCGGCGACCACGCCGAGGTCGTGGGTGATGATGATGACGGCGGAGTTGAACTCGCGCTGCAGGTCGCGGATCAGGTCCAGGATCTGGGCCTGCACGGTGACGTCCAGCGCGGTGGTCGGCTCGTCGGCGATCAGCAGGTCGGGGTCGCAGGACAGCGCCATCGCGATCATCGCGCGCTGCCGCATGCCGCCGGAGAACTGGTGCGGGTAGGCGTCCACACGCTTGTCCGGCTGCGGGATGCCGACCCGGTCGAGCATGTCGATCGCGTGCTTGCGGGCGACCGCCTTGGTCACGTGGTTGTGCACCCGGTACGCCTCGACGATCTGCTTGCCGACCGTGTAGAAGGGGTGCATCGCCGACAGCGGGTCCTGGAAGATCATCGCCATCCGCTTGCCGCGCAGCAGCCGCACCTCCTCGGCGCTGCTGGAGACCAGGTCCTGGCCGTCCAGGAACACCTCGCCGCTGATCTTCGCCGTACCGGCCTTGTGCAGGCCCATGATCGACAGGCTGGTGACGCTCTTGCCGGAGCCGGACTCGCCGACGATGCCGAGCGTCTTGCCGCGCTCCAGCTTGAACGACAGACCGTCGACGGACTTGACCACGCCGTCGTCGGTCGGGAAGTGCACCTTCAGGTCGCGGACGTCGAGAAAGGCCTCGCCGCGCTCGACCCGCTGGACGGTGTCTTGAGGTTCGGTCACGAGATTCGCACCCTCGGGTCGACGACGGCGTACAGGAGATCGACGATCAGGTTCGCCAGCACGATGAAGAACGCGGCGACCAGCGTCACCCCGAGCACCTTCGGCAGGTCGTTGGCGCGCAGCGCGATCACGGCGTACTGGCCGATGCCGGGCAGCGAGAAGGTCGTCTCGGTGAGGATCGCGCCACCCATCAGCAGGCCGAGGTCAAGGCCGAAGATGGTCAGGATCGGCGTCAGCGCCGAGCGCAGGCCGTGCTTGACCACGACCGTCCGCTCGGTCAGGCCCTTGGCCCGCGCGGTCCGGACGAAGTCCTCGTTCATCGTCTCGAGCATGCCGGCCCGGGTGAGTCGTGCGTACGCCGCGGCGTACAGGAAGGCCAGCGTGACCCAGGGCAGGATCAGGTCGTAGGCCCACCAGATCGGGTTGGTCTCGTCGAGCGGGTTCGTCCCGCCCTGCGCGGTCCAGCCCAGGTTGTAACTGAAGATCGACAGTGACAGCAGGCCGGTGAAGAAGATCGGGAGCGAGACGCCGGCCAGCGCGACCGACATCATTCCCCGGTCCAGGGCCGAACCCCGTCGCAGCGCCGACACGATGCCGGTGCCGACCCCGGTGATGAGCCAGATGAAGGCCGCACCACCCGCCAGCGAGGCGGTGACCGGTATTCGCGCGACCAGGTCCGGCCACACCGGCTGCTGGGTCAGGAAGGAGTACCCGAAGCACGGCGCCGGGCAGTGCTCGGTCGACGGGCCGTAGTTGTACTCCTTGCCGACGAACAGGCCCTTCACGAAACCGCCGTACTGCACGTAGAGCGGGTCGGTGAAGCCGAGTCGCTCCGCCGTCTGGTGGATCTGCTCCTGACCCGCGCTCTTGCCGACGTAGCGCGAGGCCAGGTCGTCAGCGGTCGCGCCGCCGAGCTTGGGAACGAGGAAGAAGATCGAGAATGTCACGGCCGTGACGATGAAGAGCAGGATCACTGCTCCGATCACCCGGCGGACCAGATATGCGAACACGTGCTCGGCGTGGCGGCCGGTGATCATCGCTGATCACCGGCCACCGTCAGCCTTCACCTACCTCTGCTGGCGAATGATGGTTGTTCAGGGCAACCGACTGCTACTTCTGGGCGAGCCCGATGCCGGCGTAGTCGTACATGTTCTGGCCGTCGTTGGAGAACACGTTGGCCAGGGTGTCCGGGCGGTACAGCAGGCCCTTGGCCCAGGTGCCCGGCAGTACGCCGGCCTGCTCCATGACCTTCTTGTCGACGTCGAGCCACAGCTTGTTGCGCGCGGCCTCGTCGGTGGTTGCCAGCGCCTTGTCGATCAGCGCGTCGACCTCGGGGATCCGGATGCCCAGGTTGGTGTTACCACCGGTGGCGCGGATGGTCCGGCTGTCGACGATCTGGCTCAGGAAGCCGAAGCCGTCCGGCCAGTCAGCACCCCAGCTGTAGACGATCAGGCCGAGCTTGTTCGCCTTCGCGAAGTCCGGCTTGCCGGCGTACAGCTTGGTGTAGTCACCGGTCGGGTACGGCTTGGTGGTGAGGATGATGCCGGCCTTCTTCAGCGACTGCTGCAGGGTCTCGGCGACCGCCTTCTCCTTGGCCCGGTCGGCCCGGTAGGAGATGTTGATGCTGAAGCCGTTCGGCTGGCCGCAGGCCTTCAGCGACTCCTTGGCCTTCTCGACGTTGCCGTTCTTGTCGGCCTCGAAGCCGTAGTCGTCGAACTTCTCCGCACCGACGACCAGCGGCGGCATCAGGTTGGTGGCGATGTCGCCACCGATCGGACCGCCGTACGCGCGCTGGTAACCCTCGTGGTCGGCGGCGTACAGGACGGCCTTGCGGCAGTCCAGGTTGTTCAGCGGCGGAACCTCGGTGTTCAGCACGGTGAAGTTCAGCCGGGTCGCCGCGACGTTGTCGGCGTGCGCCTTGAGCTTCGGGTCGGCCAGGATCTTCGCCTGGGTCTCCGGCTGCACACCGGTGCCGGCGATGTCGACGTCGAGGTCACCGGCGATCAGCCGGTTGTCGATGTCGGTGCCGTTCACGTTGAACGCGACGTTGATCTTGTCCGGCAGCGCCTTGCGGCCCGAGTCCGGGTCCGTGGCCGGGTCGTACTGGTCGTTGCGCGTCAGGGTGATGCCCTTGTTCGCGTCGAAGCTCTCGAACTTGTACGGGCCGGTCGCGATCGGGTGCTCCTGGTACTTCGCGCCGGTGTCCTTGGCCTGCGGCACCGGAGCGGTCGAGGGCAGCTGCGCGAAGTAGTCGAAGCCGGCGAACGACTTGTTCAGGTGGAACACGATCGTGTTCGCGTCCGGCGTCTCGATCGCCTTGGCGACCCCGGCCAGCGACGGGTCCTTGTAGACGCTGTAGCCCTTGGGCACGTCCAGCAGGAAGTCGTTGAAGTACGTCGGGCCGCTGGGCAGCGTCGCCTTGTCGAGCGAGCGCGCGACGGCGTACTTGACGTCCTTCGAGGTGACCTCGGTGCCGTCCTCGTACTTCACGCCCTTGCGGATCTTGTAGGTCCAGGTCTTGGCGTCGTCGCTCGGCACACCCGGAGCCTCGGCCAGGTCCGGAACCGGCTTCGCACCCTCGGCGCCCGGTGCCGACTTGAAGGTCATCAGCGGCCGGACGTAGTTGCGGATCAGGTTCCAGGACAGGCCGTAGTAGGTGTCACCGGGGTCGGTCGAGTCCCACTTCTCGGTGATCGCCATCCTCAAGGTGCCACCCTTTTTGTCGCTCGGGTTGAACACCTTGTTGACTGCCGCGTCGAACGCGGCGGTCGTTCCGCCCGCCGAGTTGGACCCTCCGGGAGTGGCCTTGGGTCCCCCACCGCAAGCCACCAGGCTCATGGCGACGGCCGCACTGACGGCGGTCGCCGTCGTGATGCGATTCCATCTCATCTTTTCTTGCACCCCTTTTTTTGTGAGAGCCAGGCTCCCTGGTTGTGGCGAGAAGTCTCAGCGCGAGCGCGGGTCCAGGGCGTCTCGCAGCCCGTCACCGAACAGGTTGAAGGCCAGCACCGTGACGAAGATCGACAGGCCGGGCCAGACCATGTACGTCGGGTTGACCTGGTACCAGTTCGCGGCGATCGAGAGCATGTCGCCCCAGCTGGCGGTCGGCGGGCGGACACCCACGCCGAGGTAGGACAGGCCGGCCTCGAACAGCACGTTGGTCGGGATCAGCAGCGTCGCGTAGACCAGGATCGGCGCGATCAGGTTCGGCAGCAGCTCGGTGAACAGGATGTACGGCCGGCGCGCGCCGAGGCTGCGGGCGGCGTCGACGAACTCGCGCTCGCGCAGCGACAGCGTCTGGCCGCGGATGATCCGGCCGATGTAGGGCCAGCTGAAGAAGCCGATGATGAACACGATCAGCGCCACCCGCAGCGCGTCGCCCTGCAGGCCGAGGATCGAGTCCGGTACCGCGCCGACCAGGGCCAGCGCGAACAGCACCAGCGGGAAGGCCAGGAAGATGTCCATCAGCCGGCTGATCAGGGTGTCGATCCAGCCACCGAAGTAGCCGGCCATGATGCCCATCGCGACCCCGATCACCACCGACAGCAGAGTCGCCAGGAAGGCGATCAGCAGCGAGATCCGGGCGCCGTACACGATCCGGGCGAAGATGTCGCGGCCGTTGACCGGCTCGATCCCGAACGGATGGTCGGCGCTCATGCCGCCGAGCTTGCCGATCGGGGTCTGCAGCGAGGGGTCGACCAGGTCCTGGTGGAAGTCGTCCGGGGTGACACCGACGATCTTGCAGATCAGCGGCGCGAAGATCGCGACGAGGATCAGGATGAGCACGATGACGCCACCGGCGATCGCGACCTTGTCACGCTTGAGGCGCATCCAGGAGATCTGCCACAGCGAGCGACCCTCGATCTTCTTCATGCCGGCCAGGACGGCTTCGGGCTGCGCCGACGACGATCCGGGTTCGACCTCGAGTGGCGTGCTCACGCGTTGTGTTCCCCTACCTCGTAGTGGTGACCGACCGAAACCGGACATGGCTGCCGCCTTAACCTGCCGCCAGAACCGGCCGGAGTCAAACGCGGAAAGAGGGCGTTGCCCGATCGTGATGCCGAGGAGATCGTCCCGTATCGTGGACAGTTCTTTGTGTACCACGGCGTCGTACCAGGCGTTGTGAAGGCCTCGCTGACAGTGACCTGTTCTGTTACTTCTTCAGGGCCGAGAACGTGACGAACGAGAGCGCGTTGAGGGTGCCGGAGACGTTCTCGACGTTCTTGCCGGCCACCACCGTCAGCCGGCCCTGCCAGCTCGGCACCAGCGGCGCGTCGTGCGCGATCACGGCCTGCGCCTGCTCGAGCACCTGCTCGCGCTTCAACTGGTTCTGCTCGGCGACTTCCTGATCCAGCAACTTGTTGGCCGTCTGGGACTTGTAGCCGTTCTGGTAGATCCCGCCATCACGGACGAACGGCACCAGGTAGTCGTCCGGGTCCGGGTAGTCCGGCAGCCAGCCCGAGTGGTACAGGTCGAACGCGCCGCTGCGGGCGAGCTGCTGGTACCTCGGCCACTCGACGCTGCGCAACGTCACCCGGAACAGCCCGGACGCGTCGAGCTGGCGCTTCAGCTCGGTGACCTCGGCCTTCGCGCCGGCGCCGTACCGGGTGGGCGTCCAGCCGAGCGTCAACGGGACCGGAGTGGTGATTCCGCCTTCGCGCAGGATCGCGGCCGCGGCCGTCTTGTTCGGTTCCTTGTACTCCGTACGGAACGCCTCGACGTGACCACCGGCTCCCGGCGGGACGACCGAGTACAACGGCGTCACCTGGTCGCCGTACGCCTTCTTCGCGATCGCGCTCCGGTCGATCAGCTGCGCCACCGCACGCCGTACGGCGGGACGTCGCGACACCGCCGACTTGAAGTGGAACGAGAAGTAGCGGATCTCCGCCGACGGCGCCTCGACGACCTGGACCTGGTCGCCGGAGCGAAGCTTGTCGAGGTCGGTCGCGCCGAAGCCGTGGAAGGCGAGATCGGCCTTGCCGGTCGTGACCGCGTTGCTCAACGCGGCCGAGTCCGGCAGCAGCGTCAGGTCGATGCCGTCGTTCTGCGCGGCCCGCGGGCCCTTGTAGGCCTTGAACTTCGTCAGCGAAGCACTCGCGCCTTGCTTGTACGCCGTCAGTTCGTACGGGCCGCTGCCGATCGCCTTCGTCGGCATCAACTTGTTGGCCGGGTAGACCTCTTCGTCGACGATCGAGGCGGCCGTCGTGGTCAAGAGGTACGGGATGCGGGCGTCCGGCTTCTTCAGCGTGAACACCGCCGTCAGGTCGTCCGGCGTACTGATCGTGGCGATCGAGCCGAACAGGCCGGAGATCCCGCCGGGCGTCTTGAGCTTGAGCATCCGGTCGAAGCTGAACTTCACGTCGGACGAGGTCAGCGCGTGCCCGTTCGGGAAGGTCAGATCCTTCTTCAGGCTGCACGTGTACGTCGTCGGTGCGTCGAACTGGCAGTCTGCCGCGTCCGGCACCGGGGTCGGCCGGTCGCCGGTGATCGTGAGCAGGGTCTGGAAGAGATTCGCCTGCAGGGTGCGCGATCCCACCTCGTACGGGCCGGCCGGGTCGAGCGAGGTGACGGTGTCGGTGGTGGCGACCTTGAAGGTGAGCTGCCGCGGCGGCTCGCCGGTCTGCTGCGGCGCCGAGTTGCCGGTCTTGTCCCCGCACGACGCCAACGACCCCGCCAGTACGCCGGCGGCGGCCACCGCCACCACCCGGCGCGTGTACACCTTCACCACATCCACCCTCTCGTCCCCAGTCGCCCCCGCGGGCACCCCAAAGACGGTACTGCCTCAGCGGAGCAGCTCGCGCAGCGACTCCGGGGTCAGCGGCTCGAGCGACTTCAGCACCAGCCTGCGCGGTGCGTCCGCGATCGGCACCCACTGCGGAACGGCGACCACGAACGCGCCGGCCGCCGTACCGGCTTCGGTGCCGCCCGGGGAGTCCTCGATCACGACGCAGTCGGCCGGGTCGACGCCGAGTGCCTTGGCGGCGGTCAGGTACGGCTCGGGGTGCGGCTTGCCGTTCACGACCTCGTCACCGGCGACGACCGTCGCGAACAGGCCGTCCGGGAAGTGCCCGAGCACCGCGTCGATCATCGTCCGGTACGACGCGGAGACGAGCGCGCACGGGATCTCTTCCTTCACGCAGGCCTGCAGCAGCTCCAGCGCGCCCGGCCGGAACTCGACCTCCTGCCGGAGCGTCTCCACGACCTGGCTGAACATCCGCTCGGCCAGCTCCTCGGCCGTGATCGCGCCTTCGGGGATCCGCGCCATCCACGCGACGACCGCGTCGCGCAGGTCGGAGCCGACCAGGCTGACGCAGTCCTCCTCCGACCACTCGGCCCCGAGCTCGGCGAGCAGGGCCATCTGCACCCGGGCCCAGACCGGCTCGGAGTCGACCAGCGTGCCGTCCATGTCCCACAGCACCGCGCGCAGCGTCAAGGGAAAGCTCCTCAGATTTCGTCGTGCGGGGTCGGTTCGGTAGGAATTTTACTAGGCCCGGTCCGACACGTTCCGCTGGGCGTGAAACCGGACGCACGGCGATGGCCGGAGACGTAGGCTGGCAGTCCGGTACGAACGCCGTACCGGAGACGAGCAGGACAGGGGGTGGCGAGTGGTCGACCTCGCGAATCTGAGGGACCCGGTCGTGATCGCCGCGTTCGAGGGCTGGAACGACGCCGCCGACGCCGCCACCGGGGCGGTGGACCACCTGATCGACGAGTGGGACGCCGAACTGGTCACCGCGATCGACCCCGAGGACTACTACGACTTCCAGGTCAACCGTCCCACCGTCGGCTTCGACGACGACGGCGTACGCCGTCTGACGTGGCCGACCACGCGGGTCTTCCTGGCCCGCCCGGAAGACACCGACCGCGACGTGCTGCTGATCCGCGGCATCGAGCCGAACATGCGCTGGCGCACCTTCTGCCGCGAGCTGCTCGCCCTCGTCGACGAGTCGAACGCGCAGCTGGTCGTCGTACTGGGTGCTCTGCTGGCCGACTCCCCGCACACCCGTCCGATCCCGGTCAGCGCGTCGTCCTCCGACCCGGAGCTGACCGCGTCGTGGAGCCTCGAGCCGTCGACGTACGAGGGTCCGACCGGCATCTCCGGAGTCTTCGCCGACCTCTGCGGCGCGCTCGGCGTCCCCGCGGTCTCCATCTGGTCCGCGATCCCCCACTACATCGCCGGTACGCCGTGCCCGAAGGCGTCGCTGGCGCTGCTCGGCAAGGTCGAAGCCCTCCTCGACCTCGCCATCCCCGAGGGCGAGCTCCCGGAGTTGGCCCGCGCCTGGCAACGCGGCGCCGACGAGCTCTCCGAGGAAGACCCCGAGGTCGCCGAGTACGTCGCGACCCTCGAGGAGCAGCGCGACACCACCGACCTCCCCGAGGCTTCCGGCGACGCGATCGCCGCCGAGTTCGAGCGCTACCTCAGAAGGCGCAACAAGAACCACCCGGACTGAGCCTGCGGTCGGTTGCCGCGGGCTACAACTCGCGCGCGGCGGTTTCGATGACGTCGTCGAGGACTGCTCGCGACCTGGTGAGGTCGGCGATGAGTTTGTTGATGCGGGCTCGTTCGGCGGTCAGCGACGTGACGAGCGCGGGGGTCGCGCGGTCGTTCGGGGCTCCGTCGGGGTCGCGCATGCAGGGAAGCAGCTCGGCGATCTTCGGGCTGTGCAGGCCGGCGGCGTACAACTCCTGGATGAGGATGACGCGGTCCACCGCGCGTTCGGGGTAGGTGCGCTGGCCGCCGGACGTGCGGTCCGAGACGAGCAGGCCCTGGGTCTCGTAGTACCGCAGGGAGCGTTCGCTGACGCCGGTGCGCCGGGAGAGTTCACCGATCCGCATCTGACCTCCGCAAGGACTTGAACCTGACACTGATGTCAGATTTTACCGTGCCGGTATGACACTCGAACTCTTCGACTACAGCCCGATCACGCAGCGCCCGGCGATCAACTGGCCGGACGGCAAGAAGGTCGCCTTCTACGTCGGCCTGAACGTCGAGCACTTCCTCCCCGACCGCCCGTCGACCAGCATCTGGCCGCTCGACCTCGTGCCCGACGCGCTCAACTACGGCTGGCGCGACTACGGCGCCCGGGTCGGTGTCTGGCGCACGATCGACATCCTCGACCGGTACGGGGTGCGCGCGAGCACGCTGCTCAACTCGGCAGTCGTCGAGCACAACCCGCAGATCATCCAGGCCGGCGTCGAACGCGACTGGGCCTGGCTGGCGCACGGCTCGACCAACTCGATCCTGCACACGGCGTACGAGCCTGACGAGGAGCGCGAGATCCTCACCGGCATCACCGACACGATCGAGGCGGCCACCGGCAGACGCCCGAAGGGCTGGATGGGTCCCGCACTCACCGAGACCTGGAACACCCCGAAGCTGCTCGCCGAGCTCGGCTACGACTACGTGCTCGACTGGACCAACGACGACCAGCCCTACGCGCTGAACGTCCCCGGCATGCTCAGCGTCCCGTACACCGTCGAACTCAACGACCTCGGCCTGTTCCTGCGCGGCCTCACCGGCCCCGACTTCCTCCAGATGGTCAAGGACCAGTACGACGTACTGCGCGCCGACTCCGAGCACAGCGGACGGGTGATGGCGCTCGCGCTGCACCCGTTCGTCATCGGCCAGCCGTTCCGCGCCAAGTACCTCGATCTGGCGCTGGAGTACCTCGCCGCGCAGCCCGACGTCTGGCTGACCACGAGCGACGAGATCGCTGACCACTACCGGACCGGGGCGTCACATACTGTGGCGTAATAATCGCAATCGTCCTATTGTCGTCGTCGGACGACGTCGGTCTGACGGGGAGTTCGACATGCGTGGGGCAACGCGGAATCAGCGCGGCGGCAGTTCTGTCGCCGCGGTCGCCGTCCTTGCCGTGCTCGGAATCGCCGGGGCCGTGGCGCTGCTCGACGACGGCAAGCCGGACGTCGATCTGACCACGCTGGCCGCCTCGTCGACGCACGCGACGATCAGCACCGCGCCGCTGGACTCGCAGCCGTTCGCCTCGACCGACGGAGTGGTCGTGCATCCCCGCGCGGAGACCGCCGTGTTCTCGGCACCCGACGGGGAGCCGTTCGCCAAGATCGGGACGGCGCAGTTCGGCGCGACCTGGTTGCCGGTCGTCGAGCGGGTCGACGGCTGGGTGCGCGTGCTGCTGCCGTCGAAGCCCAACCGGTCCACCGGCTGGCTGGTCGACGAGGACCTGGATCAGGCCTCCTCGCCGTACACGATCCGCGTGCACACCGGCTCGCGGACCTTGGAGCTGTACGACGGCGCGAAGCACCTGGGCAAGTGGAAGGCAGGGGTCGGAGCGCAGAAGACGCCGACTCCCCCGGGCCGGACGTTCCTGCTCGGGTCGATCATCGATCCGAAACGGTCGGCGTCGCCCGTCGTCCTGCCGCTCGGCGCCCACAGTCCGACGCTCGACACGTTCGGCGGCGGACCCGGCACGGTCGCGATCCACGGCTGGCCGCGCCCTGACGTCTTCGGAGCCGCGGTCAGCGCCGGATGCGTGCGCGTCCCGCAGACCGCGCTCGACAAGCTGCAACGCGTTCCCCTGGGGACGCTCGTTCTGATCGACAGCAAATGAGGGTGAGACAGATGCGACGACACATCGTTCCGGCAGCCACGACGGCCGCGGCCGTCACCGGGGTCGTGGTGCTGACCCTCGTCACCGGCGCCCAGCCCGGCAACGCGACCGACCGGCCCTCCTCGGCGTACGCGATCGGCGCGGACGGTCAGGTGCCGGTCAGCAAGACGCCGTACGTCGAGTCGCGCGACGGGCGTGAGCGCAGTTCGTCAGCGCTCGAACTGCCGAAGAACCCGCTGCTGTCCGCTCGTACGGCGACCGTCACCGCCGGGAACGACAAGGCGTCGGTGGAACTGCTCGACGTCACGCTCGGCAAGGGCGCACTCGACAGCATCCAGCTGCCACCGGAGCTGAAGAAGTCCTGCGCCTCGCTCCCGCCGACCGGCGCCGACGACCTGCCGGTCCCGGACCTGCCACTGCCCGACCTCGGCCTGCCGCTGCCGGACCTCAGCACCGTCGACCTGCCGGTGAAGAACCTGCCCGACCTGTGCAACCTGCTGCTCACACCGCCGAGCTCGATCCTCGGCATCGACTCGGTCAACGTCTGGTGCGCGGGCGACAAGGGCGGCGTCGACCTCGGCTCACTGACCCTGCTCGGCCAGAAGATCCAGATCCCCGGCACCGAGCAGGGCGCCGTCATCCCCGCCGCCCCGCTGGCCACAATCACCGTCAACCAGCAGGCAGGAGCCCCCGACGGCTCGTTCACCGTCACCGGCCTCACCATCAACCTAGGCGACGGCGCCCAGGTCATCCGCCTAGCCTCAGCCACCTGCGCCAAGCCCGCCACCAAGACAACGCCGAAGCCCACCCTCCGCCCAGAGCCTGTCCCCGCCGGCGACGTCGGCTACCCACCGGCAGCGCCGGTCCCAACCCCGGTCAAAACCCACCACCCGGTCACCGGCTGATCCGGTCCCCATCGGGCAGGCGCAGACCGGCGTACAGCTGAAGGACGAGCCCCCGATCAGCTCTCAAGTACCGGCCCCCGATCGGTAGCCGGTACTTGTTGCGTGTCAGCGGGTCGAGGCCGCAGTTTGCTCCCGCTCACCCCATCAGTCCAACTCAGGAAACGCCGCCCGAACGTCTCCAGCGACGGCCGCCTTCGCGGCGGCAGCCGGCTCATCCACAAGGATCTCGAGCTGGTCAGCCTCCACCCCATCGAGCACGATCCGCACCAGCTCCGCAGGGTCGACCTTCGGCACGTCCCAGCCGGCCATCATGTCGGTATCCACCGCACCGACGTGCACCCCGCTGACGAGCGTCCCCTGCCCCGCCAGCTCCAACCGCACGCTGTTCGTCAGGCTCCACGCCGCCGCCTTGCCCGCGGCGTACCCACCTGCACCGAGGAACGGCCGCCACGACAGCACCGACAACATGTTCACGATCGCACCCCCACCGTTCGCGGCAAGGATCGGTGCAAAGGCCCGGATCGTGCCCAACGGCCCGTAGAAGTGCGTATCGAGCTCACGACGGATCTGATCGAGATCACCGGTGACAAGCGGCTGATGCGTGGTGATCCCCGCGTTGTTGATCAGCAGATCGACGTCACCGGCCCGCTCAGCCGCCGCGGCGATCGAGGTGGGATCGGTGATGTCGAGCGGCAGCACCTCGACGCCGGGCAGCTCGATCGACTGCGGCGTCCGCGAGGTGGCGTAGATCGTCCGCGCGCCGCGCTCGTGCAGCTGGTCGACGAAGTGCCGGCCGATCCCGCGGTTCGCGCCGGTGATCAGGGCGGTGCTTCCGGACAGTTTCACAGCTGGCTCCTTGCGTGAAGTGGTGTTGGTGAAACCACCGTAGGAACCAGCCCCTGCACCGGACGATGATCGTTCGGCGCACATTGATACCCGCCTGGTGCACAGTAGAGTCGCAGGTATGGATCTGCTCGCGGAGGTGCTCGCCGTCGGAGGCGTCCAGGGGACGCTCGGAGCCCGGGTCGAGGGCTCCGAGCCCTGGGCCCTGCAGTGGACGGACATTCCCGGCGCCGCCTTCTACGCGGTCACCGCCGGTACGGCGTGGCTCGCGATTCACGGACGGGAGTCGTTGCGGCTGTCGGCCGGCGACGTGGTCCTGCTGCCGACCGGTGCTCCCCACACGCTCAGCAGCGATCCCGGCGCGAAGGCTCCGGAATGCAGTCCGGCAGCGGCTGCCCACGCCCGGCTGACCGGCGAGGCGCTGCGGTTCGGGACGGGTGAGGTGCAGAGCCAGCTGGTCGCGGCGACGTACTCGCACGACCCGGCGGTGTCGACCCAGGCGCTGGAGCTGCTGCCCGAGGTCGTCCACCTGCCGGCCGATGCCAGCGGCAGCTGCCTCGACGACTCCGTCCGGCTGCTGGCCCGGGAGGTGGCTTATCCCCAGCTGGCGTCCTCGGTCGTGCTCAACCGGCTCGTCGACATCCTGCTGATCCAGTTCCTCCGCGTCTGGCTCGCACGCCGCCCGGAGGAGGCCAAGGACACCTGGCTCGGCGTACTCGACGACCCACTCCTGACCGCCGCGCTAACCAAGCTCCACGCCGATCCGGCCCGGGCGTGGACGACCGAGCTGCTCGCGACCGAGCTCGGGGTGTCCCGGGCGACGCTCACCCGCCGCTTCGCCAGTACGACGGGCCAAGCGCCCGGCGCGTACCTGACCCGCTGGCGGATGGACCTCGCCGCGCGAAAGCTTCGCGACACCGACGACACCCTCGACGCAATCGCCCGCTCGGTCGGCTACACCACGCCGTACGCGTTCAGCCGCGCCTTCACCAGATCCCGCGGCCAGTCCCCCGGTCGCTACCGAGTCACCGCCCGCGCCGACCAGCAGACGGACACCTACAGCACCGCCTGAACGCCCGTCCCCAGCCGCACAAACCGGTCCCCCGATGACGCTCCAAGTACCGGCCCCCGGATCAATGGCCGGTACTTGGTGGATTGGAGGCCGAGTCGGCTCCGAGCAGGGCCCACCGCCTGAACGCCCGTTCCCAACCACGCCGCCCAAACCGGGGTGGCCGACGCCCTGGTTCGGCTCGTCTTGCTCAGTCAGCTGTCCCCCGATGACGCTCCAAGTACCGGCCCCCGATCACTGGCCGGTACTTGGTGGAATGGGGGCCGAGTCGGCTCCGAGCAGGTCGTGCCGGGCCGTTTCCCTGCGCGCTCCGAGCAGGGACTAGAGCTTGATCCCCAGCAGTGCGTCGAGCGCCTGAGCGACCAACGCCGGCGCCTCGGTGTCGTCGCCGTTCGTGTCGGCCCACGTGTCGATCGCCGACAGCGCAGCGACGGTGTCCAGATCGTTCGTCAACGCCGCCCTCAGCGCATCAACAGCGGCAGCACCATCCGGACCGGTGCCCCGGGCAATCGCCCCACGCCACACGTCGAGCCGACTCTGCGCATCGAGCAGATCCGAGTCGGTCCAGAACCAGTCGGTCCGGTAGTGATGCGCGAGCAGCGCGAGCCGGATCGCCATCGGGTCCGACCCCGCCTGCCGCTCGCGCGACACCAGGACCAGGTTCCCCTTCGACTTGGACATCTTCTCGCCGTCCAGTCCGACCATCGCCTGGTGCACGTACGCACGAGCGAACGGGTACTCCCCCGTCGCGACCTGCGCGCCGCTGGCCGACATCTCGTGGTGCGGGAAGATCAGGTCGCTCCCGCCGCCCTGGACGTCGAACGTCATCCCGAGGTGCTTCAGCGCGATCGCCGAGCACTCGACGTGCCAGCCCGGCCGGCCGCGGCCGAACGGCGAGTCCCACGACGGCTCGCCCGGACGCTCCGCACGCCACAGCAGGCTGTCCAGCGGGTCCCGCTTACCCTCGCGGTCCGGATCGCCGCCGCGCTCGGCGAACAGCGTCCGCATCGTCTCGCCGTCGTAGTTCGAGACGCTTCCGAACGCCGGATCGGCCTTCACCGCGAAGTACAGGTCCTCGTCGACGGAGTACACAGCCCCGGCCCGCTGCAGGTCGCCAATCGCGTCGCTGACCAGGTCGATCGACTCGACCACGCCGATGTACTCCTGCGGCGGGATCACGCGCAGCGCGGTCATGTCGTCGCGGAACAGCTGGATCTCGCGCTCGGCCAGCTCGGTCCACTCGACCCCGGTCGCGGTCGCGCGCTCGAGCAGCGGGTCGTCGACGTCGGTGATGTTCTGCGTGTAGTGCACGCCGTACCCGGCGTCGCGCCAGAGCCGGTTGATCAGGTCGAACGTGACGTACGTCGCCGCGTGGCCCATGTGCGTCGCGTCGTACGGCGTGATGCCGCAGACGTACATCCGCGCCGTGCCGCCGTCACCGGGCGGCACCTCGACCGGGCCGCCGGAGGCGGTGTCGTAAAGGCGAAGACGCCGGGCCGGCCCGGGTACGACCGGGATGTCTGGATTCGTCCACGCCTGCATGGGACGGAGCCTATCCAGTCAGCAAACCGGCCATGCCCGGAGGCCCACTCTCCGGTACTCCGGGCAATTTCCCGGCCGACCTGCTAGAGGCTGCCGAAGGTGCGCTCGGCGTACGCCGCGAAGCTCGCCGGCGGGCGTCCCAGCACCTGCTCGACACCCTTGGCCGGCGCGCTCAGATGGCCGGCGCGCATGATCCCGAACATCGCTTCGAGGACCTCGACGACCTCCTCCGGATACCCCTCGGCGCGCAACTCCTCGGCGTACTGGTCGGGCGTCAGCTCGACGTACTCGATCGGCTTCGTCCACCGGCCGATCACCTCGACCGCCTCCGCGAAGGTCAGCGAGTCCGGCCCCGAGACGTCGTAGATCCGCCCCGAGTGCCCGGCCTCGGTCAGCAGCGCGGCCGCAACCTCGGCCACATCCTCGACGTCGACGAACGGCTCCCCCACAGCCCCCAACGGCAACGCCAACCGCCCGGCCTGAACCGGCGCCGTCCACACGTCCTCGGAGAAGTTCTGCGCGAAGTTGTTGGCCCGAATCACCGACCACTCAGCCCCTGATGCCTCGACGGCTCGCTCAGCCGCCACCATCCCCGGCCCGAACACCCCCGGCGACCCATCGGCCCGTGCCGGCAGTGCCTCAGCCGCCCGATCGATCCCCCGCCCCGACAGCACCACGAACCGCTTGACCCCAGCCTTCACCGCCAACTCCACAAACGCCTCAGCCGGCTCCGCCTCCTCCGGCGCCACCAGATAGACCGCGGAGACTCCCCGCAGTACCTCTCCCCAGCCCTCCCGCTCCAACCAGTCGAACCGAACCTCCCCCGACCGCGACGCAGCCCGCACCTCGAACCCCATCCCCCGCAACCGAGGAACCACCCGCCGCCCCGTCTTACCCGTTGCCCCAAGCACCAAAATCGTCATACCCACACTCAACCGCCGAAGCCCCCGCGATCCCATCGGCGATCGTCCGCCACCCATGTCCGTCCGTCCCGCTGCGCGGGACGGACGGGGGGGGAAGGGAGGAGGGGGGTTGGAGCGAGCGCCCCGCCCCCGCCACGCTTCGCGGGCGGCCCGACCGTCGCCGCGCGGGGCGCGGGACTCTTGCCGCGTTGGCCGGGCGAGCGGTCCGGCCGGGCTGCACCGACGATCTGCCTATCGTGGTGCTGTGGAACCTCTCGACGACCTCCTGCGTGCCGTCCGAGCTGACGGGGCCGTGCTCGGCACGCCTGTGCTCGCCGCCCCCTACGCTCTCCGCTTCACCGATCGTGCTGAGCTCACGCTCATCGCGCCCCTGCGCGGGAACGCCTGGATCGTCGCCGACGGGACACCACTTCTCGTCCGCCCCGGCGACACCGCCGTCGTCCACGGCTCCGAACCCTTCGTCGTCACCGACGACCCGGACCGCCCGAGCACGACGCTCGACATCTCCTGCGACGGCACCGTCCTCGGCGCGCCGTACGACGAAACCACCGGCGGCACAGTCCTCCTCGCCGGCGCAGCCAACGTCCGCGCCGGTCTCCCCACCCGCCTCCTGCGCGAACTCCCCCGCGCCGTCGTCGTACCGTCCGACCACGACTGCAAACCCCTGCGCGACTACCTCGAAGAACGCATCGCCGCCGGCGCCCACGGACGCCGCGTCGTGCTCGACCGCCTGATCGACTGGCTCCTGGTCTGCGCCCTGCGCGACTGGTTCGAGCTCAACACCCCACCCTGGTACCGGGCAGCCGGCGACCAAACCATCGGCCCGGTCCTCCAGGCCCTCCACACCACCCCAGAAGCCCCCTGGACCCTGGCATCCCTCGCAGGCGTAGCCAACGTCTCCCGTACGACGCTCGCCCGCCGCTTCACCGACCTCATCGGCGAACCGCCCCTCACCTACCTGACCAACCTCAGGATGTCCCTCGCAGCCGACCTGCTCACCGAGCCCGACGCGACAGTCGCCGCGGTCGCGCGACGCGTCGGCTACGCGGACGCGTTCAGCTTCAGCACCGCGTTCAAACGCGAACGCGGCACCAGCCCGAACCGGCTCAGAACGCCGGCCAAGGGATCGCCGGCCAGTCGTCGCTCGGGTACGGAAAGCTCCCCGACTTCAGCAACCCCGCACACCGCTCCCGCGTAGCACTCAACTCGACCGCGGTGATCAACGAGCACAACTCCTGCCCGAACGCCCCGGCCAGCCCGTCCGCGAGCTTCCGTACGTCGTCCAGCAGCTCGCCCGGGATCGGATCACCCGCCCAACCCCACAAGACGGTCCGCAGCTTGTCGTCAGCGTTGAACGTCACGCCGTGATCGACCCCGAACACCCGCCCGTCGCCAGGGTTGAGCACGTGCCCACCCTTGCGATCCGCATTGTTGACCACGGCATCGAACACGGCCATCCGCCGCAGCTGCTCGTTGTCCGCGTGCACCAGCGTCACCGGGTTGTGCCGCCCGTCGAGCGCGTCCAGCACGCCGACCCACCCGGCCGGCACGCGCCCCTGCGGCACGATGTCGACCAGCTCGGTCTCGCCCGGCGGCAGCTCGGCCTCGTCGATCCACAGCTGGACCATGCCCTCGCCGAGCGGCCCGTCGCGCAGCAGCGTCGGCGGTACGACGTTCCAGCCGAGCGCCTCCGACACGACGTACGCCGCGTACTCGCGCTGCGCCAGCGTGCCGTCCGGGAAGTCCCACAGCGGGCGCTCGCCCTCGACCGGCTTGTAGACCACCGTCGCCGTCTCGTCGCCGAGGCTGACGACCCCTTGGAAGGTGCCGTTCGACGCGGCCACCAGTCGCCCGTTCAGGGACAGCTCGCCCCGCGCGAGCAGATCTGGATCGATCATTCGCGGACGTGCCGACGGTAGCCGTTGGCCCGCGGACAGATGTGCCCCTCCGGGTCGATCGGCCGGCCGCAGAACGGGCAGCTCGGCCGGCCGGACGCGACCAGCGCGACCGCCCGGCGGGCGAACCCGCGGGCCTGCTCCTCGCTGATCCGGACGATGAACACCTCGGAGTCCTCCGACTCCAGCGCCGCGGCGACCGGGTCGGCCTCCTCGAGCTCGGCCTGGTCGCCGGTGACGACCGCGAACACCTCGATCACCACCCGCTCGGCGTCGGCCTCCCAGGCCAGCGTCATCGTGCCGGCCCGGAACTCCTCCTCGATCGGCTGCTCGAGCGGGTCGGTGTCGTCCACGCCGGTGAGCGCGACCGGCTCGCGGTCGAACCGCCGGGCCACCTCGTCCAGCATCACGTCGAGCCGCTCTGCGAGCGCCATCACCTGTTCCTTCTCGCAGGCCACCGAGGTGAGCCGGGTACCGGCCCGGGCCTGCAGGAAAAACGTCCGGGCACCGGGTTCTCCCACGGTGCCGGCGACGAACCGGTCAGGGTCGTCGTACGAATGCACTACGCGCGCCATGCCTCAGACCCTATCTACCGGCCACCGACAACGGCGTCGGAGGAGGGTACGGCGGACTTCTGCGCCCGTTTCTGGGTGCCCTTCTTCGCCTTCGGCGGAGGCGGCACGAGCGACGCCAGTTCGCTCCCGGAGTCGTTCAGCCGGACCAGGAACGGGCGGGTCGGCGTGTAGCTGATGATCGTCGTACTGGCCGTGTCGACGACGATCCGCTGGAACGTGTCGAGGTGCTGACCGAGGGCGTCGGCAACGATCGCCTTGATCACGTCGCCGTGCGACACGGCGACCCAGAGCGCCTGCGGGCCGTGGCTCGCGGCCAGGGCGGCGTCGTGGGCGCGGATCGCGTCGACCGCGCGCTGCTGCATGCCGCGCATCGACTCGCCGTTCGGGAAGGTCACCGCGGACGGGTGCTGCTGCACGACCGTCCACAACGGGTCCTTGGCCAGCGTGCTGATCTTCTGACCGGTCCAGTCGCCGTACCCGCACTCCGTCAGCCGCCGGTCCGTTGCCGGACGCAACTCGGGGTGCTGCTTGGCGATCGCCGCCGCGGTCTGCTTGCAGCGGTCCAGCGGCGAGGTGACGATCGCGGCCAGCGGCAGCCCGGCCAGCCGCTCCGCGACCGCGGCCGCCTGCTGCACGCCGGTGTCGTCGAGCTTCACCCCCGGAGTCCGGCCGGCGAGTACGCCGGATGTGTTGGCACTACTACGGCCGTGCCGAACCAGAATCACCGTGGGCATAAACCGCACGTTATCCGGTCCACGCAACTCCGATGCCATGATGGTCGCGTGATCGTGGACTGCGGGGTGTACGCCGAGGGCGAGCGCAAGGACCTGCCCGCCGACCCGGAGACCGTGGCGCAGGCGATCGGCGACGACGGCGAAAGCTTCGGCTGGGTCGGCCTGCACGAACCGACCGAGCACGAGCTGGTCCGGGTGCAGAAGCTGTTCGGCCTGCACCCGCTGGCGGTCGAGGACGCGCTCAAGGCCCACCAGCGGCCCAAGGTCGAGCGGTTCGGCGACTCGGTCGTCGTCGTACTGCGCACCCTCTGGTACGTCGACCAGGGCGACGCCGTCGAGACCGGTCAGGTCAGCGTGTTCGTCGGGCCGCGGTACGTCGTGACCGTTCGGCACGGCGAGGGCGCGCCGCTGACCACCGCCCGCCAGGACCTGGAGGACCGCGCCTCGGTCCTCGGCCACGGCCCGGCCGCCGTGCTGTGGGCGATCTGCGACTCGGTCGTCGACGGCTACGAGTCAGTCGCCGAGCAGGTCGAGATCGACGTCGACGAGGTCGAGAGCTCGGTCTTCTCGCCCGAACGCACCAGCGACGCCGAGCGGATCTACCTGCTCAAGCGGGAAGTACTGGAGATGCGCCGCGCGATCGGCCCGCTGCGGGACCCGATGGAGGCGTTCGCACACGGCTCGGTCCCGCTGGTCAGCAAGCAGGCGGCGCCGTTCTTCCGCGACGTCGCCGACCACGTGATCCGCGTCTCCGACCAGACCGACGCGCTCGACACGCTGCTCAGCTCGGCGCTCAGCGCCCACCTCGCCCGCGTCTCGGTCCAGCAGAACGACGACATGCGCCGGATCTCCGCCTGGGTAGCAATCGCAGCAGCCCCGACGATGATCGCCGGCATCTACGGCATGAACTTCCACAACATGCCCGAGCTGCGCTGGTACTACGGCTACTACGCCTGCGTGGCCCTGATGGCCGTCGTCTGCACCACCATGTACGCCGGCTTCCGCCGAGCCGGCTGGCTCTAGCGCCCGCCGGCCCGGCGTACGGCGTACTAGGTGGCCGTGATCGTGCTCGTGGCGAGCAGGATCAGGATGACGATGCCGAGCAGGATCCGGTAGAACGCGAACACCTCGGTGGTGTGCTTGGCGACGAACTTGATCAGCCAGGCCACCGACGCGTAACCGACGATGAAGCTGACGATCGTGCCGACGATCACCGGGACGACGCCGACGTCGCCTTTCAGGGCCTCCGGCAACTGGAACACCGCGGCGCCGACCAGCGCCGGAATGCCGAGCAGGAAGGCCATCTTGGTGGCCGCGACGCGGTCCAGGCCGCGGAACAGACCGGCGGTGATCGTCGCGCCCGAGCGCGAGACGCCCGGGATCAGCGCGAGGCACTGGATGATTCCCATCACGACCGCGTCGATCAGCGTGATCCGGGTCAACGGCCGCGCCTTGCTGCCGAGGCGCTCGGCCGCGACCATGAAGAACGACCAGCCGATCAGCGACCCGGCGACCCACCACATGCTGCGCAGCGGACCCGAGATCAGGTCGCGGAAGACGAACCCGACGACGCAGATCGGCAGCGAGCCGACGATCACGAACCAGCCCATCCGGTGGTCGAACTCCCCCCGGTGCTCCGGGTGGCGCAACCCCTTGAACCAGGCGACGGCGTACGTCTTGATGTCCTTCCACATGAACAGCACGACCGCCGCGATCGCGCCGAACTGGATCACCGCGGTGAAGGCCGTGATGGCCGGATCGTCGATCTGCTGACCGAGGATCTTCGAGGTGATGGTGAGGTGGCCGGTGCTGGACACCGGCAGGAACTCGGTGAGGCCCTCGACGATGCCGAGGATGATGGCGTCCCAAATCGTCATGGGGAGGTCAGTCACCGATCCCGGCGAGCTCGAGCGCCTCGGACACCGTGCGCAGCGCGGCGATCCGCTCGTCCACGGTCGACGCGAACGGGGTCAGCGTCAGCGTCGTCGCGCCGGCCTCGCCGTACGCCGTCAGCTTGTCGGCCATCCGCGCCTTGTCGCCGAGCAGCGAGATCGCGTCGATGAAGCCGAACGGTACGGCGGCCATCGCCTCGCGGTGCTGCTTGGCCAGATAGAGGTCCTGGACCTCCCTGGCCGCGTCGGCGTAGCCCATCCGGACCGCGAGCTGGTTGTAGAAGTTCTTCTCCCGGCTGCCCATCCCGCCGACGTACAGCGCGGTGTAGCCGCGGATCGGGTCGGCGGCGGCCTGCAGGTCGTCACCGGTCATCACCGGCACGGTCGCGACCACGTCGAAACCGTCGAGGCCGAGGCCGGGCTCGCGCTTGTCGCGGCCGGTCCGGATGTGGTTCAACTGTTCTCCCAGATAAGCGGGGTCGTTCAGGATGCCGAGCCAGCCGTCGGCGATCTCGCCGGCCAGTTCGAGGTTCTTCGGCCCGACCGCCGCAAGGTACACCGGCACGTGGTCACGCAGCGGCCGGGTGGACAGCTTCAGCGCCTTGCCGGGACCGTCCGGGAGCGGCAGCGTGAAGTGCTTGCCGTCGTACGCGACCGTCTCGCGGCGCATTGCGGCGTTCACGATCTCGACGTACTCGCGGGTCCGCTCCAGCGGCTTGCCGAACCGGACTCCGTGCCAGCCCTCGGACACCTGCGGGCCGGACACGCCGAGCCCGAGCCGGAACCGGCCACCGGACAGCCGGTCCAGGGTGGCCGCGGTCATCGCGGTCATCGCCGGGGTCCGGGCCGGGATCTGCAGAACGCCGGCGCCGATGTCGATGGTCGACGTCTGGGCGGCGATCCAGGTCAGCAGCGTGACGGCGTCCGAGCCGTACGCCTCCGCGGCCCAGGTGACCGAGAACCCGAGCTGCTCCGCCTCCTTCACCAGCCTGAGATGGTCGAGGTGGTCGTCGCCACCGAGAACGAAGCCGATGTTGAGTCCGAGTCGCATGACAGGCGAGCCTAACGAGCCGTTCCCCGTCGTCCGCAATAGGCTCGGTGTATGCAGCAGCGCTATCTCGGTCACAGTGGTCTGGCGGTGAGCCGGCTCGGTCTGGGCACGATGTCCTGGGGCCGGGACACCGACGAGCACGAGGCCCGTGAACAGCTCGCCGCCTTCGTGGCTGCGGGCGGGACCCTGATCGACACGGCAGCGGCGTACGGGGACGGTGACAGCGAGCGCCTGATCGGCACCCTCCTCGGCGACGTCGTGGACCGCGATGACCTCGTGATCGCGACCAAGGCCGGGTTCAGCGTGCGCCGGGGCGAGCGGATCACCGACACGTCACGCGGAGCGCTGCTCCGCGATCTGGAGGGCTCGCTACGGCGGCTCAACGTCGACCACATCGATCTCTGGCAGCTGCACACCTGGTCCGACGACGTCCCGCTGGAGGAGACGCTGTCGGCGCTCGACCACGCGGTCAACTCGGGCAAGGTCCGGTACGTCGGGGTGTCGAACTACGTCGGCTGGAAGTCGGCCCGCGCCGTCACGTGGCAGCAGGCCTGGCCCGGCCGCGCCGTACCGGTCTCGAACCAGGTCGAGTACTCGCTGCTCGCCCGCGACGCCGAAGCGGACGCGATCCGCGCCGCCGGCGGCCTCGGCATCGGCGTACTGGCGTGGTCGCCGCTTGGGCGGGGCGTGTTGACTGGGAAGTACCGGACCGGCATCCCCGCGGACTCGAGGGCGGCGTCTCAGCATCTGTCCAGATTCGTCGACCCCTACCTCGACGGCCGCGGTTCGGGCATCGTGGAAGCGGTGGCCCGGGCCGCCGACGGGCTCGGCTGGAGCCCGCTGGAGGTCGCACTGACCTGGGTCCGGGACCGCCCGGGCGTGACGGCGGCGATCGTCGGCGCCCGGACGGCGATGCAGTTGAAGTCGGTGCTGGGAACGGAGGAGCTCACCCTTCCGCCGGCCATCGCGGCCGCGCTGGAGGATGTGTCGTGAGGTAACGCCAGAAGTGACGGAGGTGCGGATGGCCGAGTACGAGTTGCAGCAGTTCGAGTTGTCCCGAACAGAAACCCGCGGCGCGGTCCGCCGCCTACTCACCGAACACGCCGAGTACGGCGGCTGGGAGCTGGCCCGCCTCCGCCGCTACCCGGACGGTACTCGGAGGGTCTGGCTCCGCCGCCGAATCATCAAGGTCATGCGCACGCTCTGACTCGAAGACTTTCATCCCACGCGCGCTCCGCAGATGTCCTCCGTCGCTACGCTCCTCCGGACATCAGCTCCGCCCGCTCCCGCCCACCCTCCGGCTTAGCGCCGGCGAGGGTTGCCGGCTTATCGCCGGCATTTTCCGGCTTGCGCCGGGAGTGCGCGGCTGGCGCCGCGGAGTAGCGGCTAGCGCCGGGACGACCGGGCTAGCGCCGAAGTGGTCGGCTACCGCCGACGTGCGGGCTTATCGCCCGCGCTACCGGCTAGCGCCGGAGTGATCGGCCACCGCCGACGTGCGCAACTGTCGCTGCGGAGTACCGGCTAGCGCCGTCATCGCACAGAATCCGATACCTGTGGCCCGGAACACCCAGGCGACCCCCACCGGGCGGGAATCCCCCGCGCCACAACGCTATCTCAGCTCGACTGAGGCCTTCCCTTCCCCAGGAGCCCGCGGGCGACGATCAGTTGCTGGATCTGCTGGATCTGCTGGATCTGCTGGGTACCGTCGAAGATGTGGAGGATCTTGGTGTTACGAGCGCGGCGAATTCACGCTTTCGACGAATCGCCCTCTGACCTGCACGTTGCCGGTCACCTGTGGTCAACCATCGCCGACCTTGGTCAGTGGTCGACGGAGCAGCGACGGAGCAGACGAACCGCCGAGTCGCAGTCGAGCGACGCTCCGACACCAGCGCCGCGTGTGGCAAGGGTGCGTGTCCGAGGGGAGCACACCTTATCCACACGCGTGAGCCTCAGCGCTTGATGCGTAGCTGTGCTCGTGTGGCCTGCCTCAGCTGGGGTGCTTGGCCTGGCACGATTCGTGGGCGCCGGTCTGCACGCGGTCGGCACTGAGCTGGGAGCAACTCGGAGTGACGACACCTCCATCAGCGTGTTTGGGTACCGCTCGAGGGCGAGTACGGCGGCCTCGATATCGCCGGTGAAAGCCCAGATGGCGGCTCGGCGATCGGGCTGCTCACCAATGCCTCGATCATCGGCGAATCAGAGCTCTTCAACTTCGACGCGCACTGCGTGCACTGTGCAGCGCAGCAGGATTGACGCCTGTCTCAATTGCGCTGTGCGCTGTGCGCCGTCGGCAGGTAGCATTCACGGGTGAGTGACCGTGGGCTGTTTACTGAGTTCATAAAAGCTGAGAAGCCGCTGTCGAGATACTTGTGGAGCCGCCCAGAGGTCCGCAGTCTACTCAATGCTGTCCGGCAAGTCGGCTCGATTGATGAGCTGGCTACCTTTCGAGGAACAGATCTTCAGAGCCGGATCTCCGCTATGAAGCCAGCGCTGCCGTCCGTAGGACCGCTACAGCCGGGACAGGTCCGCGATGACGGTGGTGAACCGCGAGATGTTGGGGGCGGCAACCGCCTTTCGACGACGAGGTACTACGTACGATGCCTCGTCGAGGGCGATCCGGACTTGCTCCGCTATTGGCCCGACGAGAGCGATCGTGATCTTAGAACCGTCCACCACGACCTGATGGCGAGGATCGGTGGATATGAGAAACTTCAGCACGCCGCCGACGACGCCAAAGAATACTGGCGACTAACGTTGACTTGGCAGCTCCTCACTGTGAAATCTGATGGACCGTGGGCCCTTTACTCATATCTGGATCTGACGCGCGAAGAGGAGCGGACTCTTGCCTCAGATGGCGACCTAGGCCAGCGTTTGCAGTCACGGTACGACGAGCTCCTCGCAATCGTCGCTGCAATTGCGGACCAAACAACTCACTTCTATGACGTGGAGTTGGCCAATGTCGTGACGTCGGTTGCCGACGAGCGAGGCGATGTTCTGAGTGATCGCGCCGAAATCTTGCGGAGCATCAGCCTGCCAGGCGAGTGGGCCAGCGACGCACTCCAACTCGATGAGGACAGCGCCGCAGCGGAGATCAGTACTGGCGATGGGGCACCGGCCGCGGTCGCACTCGACGTGATCGGAGCGCGCTATCGTCTCAGTGCGAAGTCGTTCGAAGACGTCCTCACCACCATCAGGATCTGGGCGGACGCTGTAGAACAGAACCCCAGAGGATTTGGACACCTGGATGAGGATGCGGTAAGCGACGTGCTCGCAGCGACGCTCAACGCCACAGTTCCGAACGCTGGCCGCGAGGTGTACTCACGAAGCGGCAAGACCGACATCTTCATCAGCGCTGATGTCCTCGCCGAGGGTACCGGGCCAGCGAAGGTCTATATCTGTGAGACCAAGTGGGCCGGCGGACGGGCTCCGATCGTACAGGGTTTGCAGGAGCAGATCTTTCGTTACGTGACAGCACATTCCACCGATGCGACCTTGCTCGTGTTGTGTCGGCACAAGAACTTCAAAGCTGCTCAACGGAGAGTGCATGCATGGGCTTCAGAGGCTGAAGGCTTCGAGTCCCGACGCAACAGTCCAATCGACGGTTGGCCTCTGCTCCGGTACCGCGTAGACGGACGCATTGTTGAAGTCTGCGTCGCGACCGTCTCGATCCCGCCGGTGCTTTCACGCAAGGGGCGACGAAAATAACCGTACCGTTCACCGAGTACCAGGCGACTGCTGGTGTTGAAGCGATGTGATCGATCGCTCGTGAGTTAGCGAAGAGCCAACGGGTCATGCTAGCGCGTGACCGTTCGTGCGGCCTCCATCCCTCGCGAGGTACTGATGAGCCCTGACGTATGCCGATGAAGGATGGCACCGACGGCGAGCTAACGCCTCGCGGCTCGACATTGCCACTCCGCCATCGAACCAGGTCGGAGAGCTGGGTTCTGACCTCCTCCAAACTTCATGACATCAGGCTAGGACGGCGCTCAGACACCTGTCCTTGAGCGGCTTCGTGCTAGGCAGTTCGACGATCGCCATCGGGCAAGGGACGCGAAGGGGTATCGAGCTCAGCTCAGACTGCTTGAAGTTCACTCGCTCGACAGGAGTTCGATCTCCGCGATCGAGGATGCAGCGTCGTGCAAGACCGTCAGGAACTCGCGGACCTGCTTCGCCGCGATCGTCGGAGCACCGCCACTGAGCTCGGTTCGCAACATGCTGATCGACAGCCCGGGCTGAGCGATCGCGATTCGTCCTGCGGCAATTGGCGGAGGTCGATGGGCGAAGCCCCATTTCGGGTGCTCGGGGTCCTGGCCACAGAGGATCAGTAGGAGACGCTCATTCCCCTCCACGACGGAGATCCTCGGGGTGTCGTCACCAGTCATCCGCGCCCCTACGGTCCGCCAGAACCTGGGATCTGTGATGTACCCGCGGCTCTTGACTGCCTGTTGCGCGACGGTCTGCATATCCTTGACCCGAACGCCAGGCTTGGCCCCCTCCGTGGCCTTTGCGTGCCACAAGGACAGATTGACTCGCCTACCAGGATCGACCTCGACGACGATGTAGTCGGCGATCTCGCCCGGCCCGTCGTTGCCAAGGATCCACCGGTGTTTCGCTCTCTTCGGCTGACGACGGAGGTAGTCCTCAAGTTCTTCGTGGACCGAGTGACCGAGCCCCTTCTCGTCCGCCTTCTTCTTCGTTTCGGCCTGAAGGTTCACCTGATCCCACTTAAGCGAGTTGTAGAGGATCGCGGGCAGAGTCGTCCGCTCGTCCCGAGACTCGTACAGCACGGATCCGATGCAGGTCTGACTGTCGAGGAAGAAGACCGTCGGCGGCTTTGCCGACAGAAGCTGCTCCAACTGCAGAGTCGAGCCGAAGAAGCCCATCTTGATCTCAAGCGCTGCTCCGGAGCAGTGGAAGTCTCCGTCAGTGTCCTGGTAGCCGTTCCACGCCTCCTCCTCCGGCTTCGCAGGATCGATGGCAACCACGGGAAGGCGTTCCGCCGTTCGTTCCTGCGAGGTGTCGAGATACAGCTCCAGGGATTCAACCGGCCGGCCATCCAGCGTCCTCCAGTCCATGGTGCGGAGCCCGGGACTGTGCTCGATCACCGCAACCTCGGAGTCTGGGAACGCGGTCAGTCGGCGGCCACGAGTCACGTTGGGCAACAGCCGGCCCGCCGCGGATGTGGTGGGCAGCCAATACCTGGACGCCAGATCGGCCGCGAAGACCTCGTAATTGCGCAAGGACAGATAGCGGCCCTCCCAGTACTTGCTCTTACCAGTCGCGACGCCGGCTGAGAACGCACCTCGCCCCGAACCAACCTGAGCGATCGCATGGCCAAGCGCACGTTGATCCGTGTCAGCTGCTCGGAGGCCCCGATCGACGCCACTTCCCGCGAACATGGTGTACGACGGAACGCCTGCACTCCCTCGGTATGTGTTGCGGACGCCCACCGACGAGACGGAGATCCGATCCAGCGCGTCGAACGCCTCCTGCAGTCGCCGAGGATCCGTCGTTCGTGCGTACTGCTCCGCACCGAGCGCGGTGCGCAACTGGTTCCTGATTGCTCCGTCGGCACTGTTGATGAGCAACAGGTGAGGCTCATCGATGCGCGGCGACGGAATCCAGGTGACCAGGTGGAGGTCGTAGGTCGGCGTGTCGAGGCCGGGGCTCGACGCATGCCAACGCGGCCTATTCGTTGCAGTCGTCACGACAACCAGAGTCGAATTGGCCTGATTCATCGAGCTGTAGATGATCGACTGACCGTTGAGGCGCCCACCTTCGAGAAGCGACTCCGGCACCTCGCCGTTCACGATCGGAGGCTCATATCCGTGCTGCGTGTCGACTTCGTACAGGACAACACTGCACGCAGGCGTGATCGCGTTCAGCGCAAGACTCGGCGGCGCTGCACCGAACTCGGCCACATAAGCTCTGTCCGCGGCGGCCTCCGCGATCTCGTCATCGATCAGTCCAGGTAGGACCTGAACCCAGTCCGCATCCTCCGCATAGAGCTCACGCACCGCGCCTTGCAAATGCGGATGCATATCGATGTCACGAACTGTCACCAGTACCGACGCCTGCGGGTAGGCGACGTCGACGCGAGCGAGACGACCGAGGAACTGTGTCGTCGCAACCAGCGATCTGTGCTTGTCGTGGTACGCCGCGATCCGAAGCCTCGGAAGGTCGAAACCCTCTCCAAGCATGTCGACAACGGCGACCGCACGACACTCTCCCGAACGAATCCTTCCGACCAGTGCCTCTCGCTGACCATCGTCCATGCCGCCGTGCAGCGTCTCGACTTCCATCCCGAGAGACCGATACAGGTCGGCGAGGGCCGCGGCACGCTTACGTGTCCTGGCCCTGATCATGACGGAGCTAGTCGCGTGGTCGGGTTCGTTGGCGATGCGGATTGCCTCCACGGCAATCATGCGATCCGTGCTCTCCTGCGTCGGCGCGGGCGGTAGATCGAGAATCGTCGGGTGAACCGGCTTGTAGAACCCGTTGCTCAACGCCAAGCTCACCGGATAGTGGTAAAGCTCCGTGCCGGGCAGGCGCTGCCGATCCCGCCGTCTCGGGGTTGCTGTCAGCAAGAGCGCGTCAGCATCACCGAAATGCTCCAGGATCGCGCGCCAGGTAGGCGCCGGTGAGTGGTGAGCCTCGTCAACGATCACGAGGTCGAACAGACCTCGTGGTGGTGGTGGCTCTCCGTCCGTGTAATACGCCGGGCTGATCGCGTTCGGCAAGGCGACGACTACATCGGCATCACGGACCTGCTGCCAGTCCGATGTAACTCCGATCAGCTCAAGCACCGACGGGTTCCCCGCACCACACAGTGCGCCGACATGTCGCAGTACGTCCTGGCTTTTGAAAGCCTCAACCGTCTGCTTCCGCAGGTCGCGACTCGGGACCACCACCAAGACTCTCGCGGCCGTGAGGAGGTGTGGTGCCGCCACGGCGACCGCTGTCTTCCCCGTCCCGGTGGGAAGCGACACCAGCGCTGGCGGCTGCCGCGGTATCGACCAGTGCCCGATCAACGCTCCGAGTGCTCCGAGTTGCGCCGGTCTCCAACGGTCGCGGGAGTTCTCGTTGAACAGGCTGAAACCCACGTCACCGCCGTAGTAACCCATCGCTCATTCCCCCCAACATGGGCGCCACGCTGTGTAGCTACCCCGCCCGATGTATCCGAAGTCGAGCACGGTCCGTTACAAGAATCGTCGATCTCGTGGCTGCGTGCGAAAGGTGCCGTCTACAACACAGCTGCCGGCGAACGCGTATACCTTCAGCCGTTCCATCGCGGACCAGCGGGTCGCTGAACACCTCAGCGCGGCGCTGGCCGGTCGCCAGCCGGGCCACCGCCGACCGGTTGGCCGCACCTCCCCGTATCAACCAGGCGATACCTCGGCCTGACTTGCTGCGATGCCGGTGCTCACTAGACTGCTTCGGATGGCCGAGCGTTCGAGCCGGGGGCCCTCAGTGGCGATGATCAGAATCCGCCCGTCTGACTCATCCACCTTCGACCCCGCGCGGCAGCCGCCTAGTGGCTGGCGCTGCCCGAACACCTCCTGAGCAGCGCCCGGTCCTAGCATCGACGGCGGTGAATCCCACCAAAGGAGCATAGGCAGTGTTGCACCTGACCTAACGCAAAGCGGGAGAGATCGACCGGGCCCGGCCAGCTGCCTGTCCTCGGTCGCGATCAGGCAATGGTCGGCGGAGTTCGCGGTTCTGACGACAATTGACCGCAACTGGTCGTGCCGCGTCGAGGCTCAGCCGACGAACGCGATTGCGTTGCCGTCCGGGTCGCGGACGATGAAGTCGGTGCCGCCCCACGCCTGCTTTGTCAGCTTCTGGACGATGTCGGCGTCGGCGGCCTGATACTCCGCATACAGCTCGCGGACGCTCGCCGTCTCGACGAACGCCATGATGAGCCCTTCCCGTTCCGCGGCACCGGCAGCGAACACCGGCTCGTGCACCAACTTCAGGTGCAAGATCGCGCCGTCGCGCGACACCGATCCGTAGAACGGCGGGTTGCCGTGCAGGAAGTCGACCCGGAAGCCGAGCTGGTCCTGGTAGAACGTGGCCGACGCGTCGACGTCGGCGACGTACAGCACCGGTCGGGCGATCGCGGCTGCCGTGTCCTGGGGCTCCGGCTGCCGGCTGGTGGACGGAGCCGCTTCCGTGCTCGCCTTGAGTTCGGCCCAGTTGGCGAAGCCCTCTTCTAGGGCGATGATCTCCTGGGCTTCGGTGAGCGGGAACTTCAGTGCGAGTGCTTCGCGGTCGGACAACGCGCGGTAGCGCGCGAGCTGCCGGATGCGGCCGCCGATCGAGAAGTTCCCCTCGCGGTGCCAGCGAACGAGCAGTTTCGCCTGCTTCTTGTACGTTTCGAGCTTGGGCATGGCGCTCCCTCTTCGGTGATGAAGTAGGTGGGCCTTGCCCTTTCGGCTGGTGTGCCGCTGCGCCCTACGACCGGGATTGAACCCGCGCCTGCAAGTTCGAGATTACCATGGCGAATCGGCCCCCAGTCAGCACAATTCACCCGTCAGAGATCGTGCCGGACCCACACGTTCGGCTCGACGTACACCGCGTGGTCGTGCTCCACATCGCACATCACCGGCGCCAGCGCCTTGGGAACCAGCACCGCCCCGGTCCGATCAAACGGCAACCCCGTCCACGACCGCCACTCATCCAGCGTCCCCGCGATCACCATCGACCGCGGTGCGACCTGAACGATCGTCCCTCCGGCCCGCACGTGCACGCGCAGCCACGGATCCACCGGCAAACCATCCGCGCGCATCTGCTCGACGTACTCGACCATCGGCACCGCCGGATCAGCCTTCCCGTTCGGCCGCACCGGCGCGTACAACGTGCCGTGCCCCTTCGCCCGAACCGCGGCCTTCATCGCCGCGAGCATCTCGTACGACAGCCCGCGTCCCGTGTGGCTCGGCTTGATCATGATCTCCAGCGCGCTGGACACGTTCGCCGCCCGCCCGCGATCGAGGTCCTGGCACCCCCACTGCACCACCTGGTCCCACCCACCCGGCGGCAGCTCCATCCGGTCCTCGTCGTCACCGAACGCGAACGCGATGCTCCGCGCGTGCGCGACCAGCTCGCCGTCCTCGGTCGCGATCAGGCACTGGTCGGCGAAATCCGCCGTCGCCCGCCACAGCAGCGCGTCCGCAATCAGGTCGTTCAGCATGAACCGCGGCCAGACGTTCCAGAAGTCGCCCAGGTACGGCGTGACCTCAGGCCGCTCCGCCAACGTGGTGATCACGATCTCCGCCATGTCTCGCAGTGTGGCACTCGACCACCCCACCCGGCACCGCATTTCTCGGCCGGATCATCAGAACTCCGAGGGCAACAGCACTCGTCAACAGCCCAGCACCGATCAGCGTCTCCTCAGCCCCGACCGCCGCAATGATCGGCCCGCCGACGAACAACCCGGCCGAACTGCTCGCACTCACGACCACACTCTGCCCCGACAGCAGCGCCCGCCGTTCAGCCCCGTACGACGACCGCGTGATCAGGATCGAGATCGCCGCGATCCCCAGCACCACAGTCACGCCCGACAACGCACCGAGTACGGCGATCGCCGCAGGCGTCGTCCACACCCCCATCCCCACCCAGCACAACCCCATCACCGTCCACGCAACCGACGCGACCGGAATCGGCGCAACCCGCCGTACGACGGCCAGCGACACCACCGTCCCCAGCAACGCTCCCGCGCCGTACCCACTCATCCCCGCCGCCAAGTAGACCCCCGGCCGCCCCCGCTCAGCCCCGATCACCGACAGCCCCAGCGTGAACGCGAACCACGTCAAACACCCCGTCCCCCGCGCGATCCACCCGTACAGCACGTCCTCCCGCCCCCGAAGACTCGCCCGAATCGTCGGAGCGGACTCGCCGGCGCCTCGCGAACGCTCGTCGACAACGCGAGCCCGACGAACGCGCCGTACGCGCGAGTCGCCCGTTCCTTCGGCACTCACAGCAGCCCGCGAGTGCTCCTTCCTCACCGTCCCCGCCAGCACCCCAGCCCCCAGCACCACCCCCGCCTCAACCCACAACACCGTGTTCGTCAGCCCAGCCGCCACCGCAACAGCCCCCACCGCAGGCCCAACCAGCATCCCTGCCCGCCGAAGCCCGTCCTGCCACGTCAGCAGCAGTACCGCCCGATCCCCACCCAGCCGATCCCCTGTATCAGCCAGCAACGCCGACCGCCCCGGCGTCGACAACGCCTCTCCACACCCGAGCAGCAGCCCACTCACCATCAGCACCCACGGCCGCAACACCCCGTACGCCGCACACCCCGGCACGATCGCCAACGCCAGTGCCGACACCACCGCGACCACCGCAAGCCGCGGCCCAGAATCGACCCACTGCCGCGCCCGCCGAGCCCACCAAGGCGACAAGATCACCGGAATCCCGGCAGCACCCCCAACCAACCCCGTCGCTGCGACCGACCCCGTCGACTGCAGTACGACGAGCGGCAGCGCGATCTGCGCGATCCGGAATGCGAAGTCCGCAACCGCACCACCAGCCAGCAGTACGACAGCATCCCGGCGAGCATCCATATCCGCGATCCTCGTCGGGCCGGCAGCCCGCAGGTAGTCGGCAGGGCTTGCCCTCCGGCCATAGCCTGACCCTATGGCCTCATCACGCAGCCCGTCGGTCGACGACCTCCGCCTGGTCCTCACGATCCACCGAACCGGCTCGGTCGGATCCGCCGCCCGCGAGCTGCGGATCTCCCAACCGTCAGCCTCGCAACGCCTCGCCCGCCTCGAACGCGCATGCGCCGTCAAGCTGTTCGACCGCGACACCCGCGGCGCCCGCCCGACCACCGCCGGCCTCGAACTGGCCCGCCGCGCCGAGCACATCCTCGGCCACCTCGACGAGGTGTACGACGCGACCCGCGCTGCCGCGACCGGCACCCGCCTCGTCGTCGGTACGTTCGCCAGCCTCGCGCCGATCCTGTTCCCGGTCCTCGACGCCGAGCTCCCCGACGTGGACCTCGAGCAACAGGTCGACCACGGCCACTACCTCGTCGAAAAGGTTGCCGAAGGCACCATGGACGCCGCCTTCATCGCGATCGCCGACCAGATGGTCCTCCCCCGCGGCACCGCCGCCCGCACCGTCGGCCGCGACGAGCTCGTCCTCTTCGCCCCCGCCGGCGCCGAACCGCCAACCCGCGGCAAACAGCCCCTCAAGAACCGCCCGATCCCGTTCTCCACCTACGACCGCGGCGCCGAAGACCTCCGCACCCGCCTGATCACGCTAGGCGCCGTCCCCCGCCGAGGCGTCACCCTGGCCACCACCATCGCCATGGCCCGCCGCCGAACCCACCTGGCCCTCATCCCCCGCAGCGCACTCGCCGCCGAACTCCACCCCGGCGAACGCTTGCTCCCAGCCCCTTTCCGCTACCGCCTGACCCTCTCAGCAGTAACCCGCACCACCCCACCAGCCGCCCTCACCCAACTACTCCCCACCCTCAGATCAGCCCTCAACCTGACCCGCTGACGCCGAGCACACGTCAGCCGCCGACCAGTTCACCCCAGCCGCTAGCTCACCCCGTACGCCGCGCGGATCCGCCCGCCGATCGAGCATCAGCCCGCAGTCCATCGCCGGGTCCGGCCACCGGGCAAGTCAACACTTTGTGCACCGGCCAGCCATCGCAGCAGTCTGCGCGTGGCTGGCCGATGTACAAAGACGCGCCGCGACGAGCTCGACGACGGCGGTCGGCGAGCCGTTCCCGCCCCTGGAGCGCGAGCATCCCGCGCTGCCGACTCGGCCGTGCGGGCCACCTTTCTCGCCCAGATCCCCAGGAGCCGCGCCGAGTCGTCCCGGCAGGTCCGCGAACCGACGGGCGACCCGCCGCCGACCACCTGCCATCAGCACAGGAACCAGAAGGCTCAGCCGACCTCGCGACGCCGTTCCGCGGCCGTGAACGCCAACAACTCGTCGAGTTCGTCGTCCGACGCGAACGTCTCCGCCGCCAGGTCGTCAACCGAGCCGATCGGTCGCGTGTGCTTCGCCGCAAGCAACCCGTCGATCGACAGCCGTGTGGTCGCCGCCGGCGGTCCCGACCTATCGATGCCCATCGCGCGACTCGTACGCCGTACTCAGGCCTCCGTCAAAAACCGGTCCAGCACCCGCGACCCGAACTCCAGCGACGTAGTCGGCACACGCTCGTCGATCCCGTGGAACATCCCCATGAAATCCAGGTCCGGCGGCAGCTGCAGCGGAACGAACCCGAAGCACCGGATCCCCAACCGCGACCACGACTTGGCGTCCGTGCCGCCCGACATCAGCAGCGGAGCAGTGCGCGACTGCGGGTCCTCGGCGGCCAGGCACGACTTCATCGCCTCAACGAGCCCGCCGCTGAACTCCGTCTCCAGCGCGATGTCCTCGATCACCGTCTCGCGCTGGATCTTGTCGCCGAGCAGTTCGTCGATGGTCGCGAAGAACTCGTCCTCGTACCCGGGCAGGAACCGCCCGTCGATGTGCGCCTCGGCGTCACCCGGGATCACGTTCACCTTGTAGCCGGCGTTCAGCATCGTCGGGTTGGCCGTGTTGCGGATCGTCGCGCCGAACATCCGGCTGAACGTGCCGAGCTTCGACAGCACCCCGTTCCGGTCCTCCGGGTCCAGCTCGGTCCCGAGCAGGTCCTCCAGCGTCTTCAGGAACTCCCGCACGGTCGGCGTGATGCGCAGCGGCCACTCGTGGTCGCCGATCCGCGTCACCGCGCGGGCCAGTTCGGTGACCGCGTTGTCGTCGTTGATCATCGACCCGTGGCCCGCGGTCCCGCGCGCCTTGAGCCGCATCCAGTTCATGCCCTTCTCGGCCGTCTCGATCAGGTACAGCCGCAGGTCGTCCTGCACGGTGATCGAGAACCCGCCGACCTCCCCGATCCCCTCGGTGCAGTCCGCGACGGTGTCCGGGTGGTTGTTGATCAACCACTGCGCGCCGTACAGGCCGCCGGCCTCTTCATCAGCCGTGAACACCAGCCGCACCGGCCGGCGCGGCTTCACGCCCGCCCGCTGCCGCGCGCGCACGACCGACAGCACCATCGCGTCGAAGTCCTTCATGTCGACCGCGCCGCGTCCCCACACGCACCCGTCGAAGATCTCCCCCGCGAACGGGTCGACCTTCCAGTCCTTCGGATCAGCCGGTACGACGTCCAGGTGCCCGTGCACGAGCAGCGGGTCCGCCGACTGGTCCTCCCCCTCCCAGTGCGCCACGAGCGTCGCCCGCCCAGGCTCCGACTCGTAGATCGTCGACTCGATCCCCACCTCGTCGAGCTTCGCCGCGACGTACTCCGCGGCCCCCCGCTCCCCGTTGCTCTTCCCGTTCCCGTAGTTCGTGGTGTCGAACCGAATCAGCTCGCTACAGAGGTCCACCACCTCAGCCTCAGGCCGGTACGACGTGCTCTCGGGGGTCGTCGGAGAAGTCATGGCCCCATCCTGCCCCACAGCGTCGACTGGTCTACAGCCACCTGCGCGGCCCGGCGTCCCGCACGAACAGGCACACGTCGTCCGCCAACTCCTCGGCCAGCCCCGCCTGGGTGTCCTCCGACCACCCGTCCCACCCGCGGATCCGGACAGGCGGAAAGTCGCCGTCTTCCACACCCTCCGTGGTGGTTGGCCTACGCCGCGCGCATACTGCGAGACGGCCCGGTTGAGGACCGGGCCGTCTTCCTGTTCCCGCCCGAATACGGAGTTCCTGTGTCCCTGCCTGTGTCCCGTCGCGCCCTGTTGCTCGGCGTTCCCGCGACCGCCGCCGTCCTGGCGTCGCCCTCTCTGCTCACCAGCGCCTCCGCGCAGACCCCGCACCAGAGCCCGATCGACATCCGGACCGGTCACGCCGTTACCAGCCCGGGGCTGCCGGGGCTGCACGTCCACTACCCGAGCTCGCTCGCCCTCAAGATCCGGTACGAGAGCCGCGACGCCGGTCAGCCCGGTGGCTGCGAGCACCGGACCGCGGAGGAGACGATCCTCGCCGAGATCCCGGCCGGCGCGGCCTGGGTGACGGTCGGCGGCGTCCGCTACGACCTGGTGAACTTCCACTTCCACACCCGGTCCGAGCACCGACTCAACGGCCACCAGTACGCGCTCGAGCAGCACTTCGTGCACAGCGGCCCGAACGGCGAGAAGCTGGTGGTCGCCCTGTTCATCACCACCGGCGGTCACGGCGGCACCCTGCAGGACAAGGTGCTGGCGACGGTCCCGGAGGAGTGCGACGAAGAGGTCGACCTCGGACCCGTGAACCTCGCGGCGGCGCTGCCGCACGACCTGTCGACGTACCGGTACGACGGTTCGCTGACCACCGCGCCGTACTCCGAGCCGGTCTCGTGGCTGGTGCTCGCCCACCACCGCGAGATCCTCCCGGTCTCGCTGAACCACTTCCAGAGCCGCTTCCCCGACGGCGACAGCCGCGCCCCGCAGCCGCTGAACGGCCGCACGGTCAAGTACCGCCCCCAGCACTGAGCTGAGACAAAAGTGGGCGGGCCGCACGAAGGCCCGCCCACTCAGAAGAACCGCGCTGGATCAGGCCTGGGACCGCTCGGCCTTCTCCGCCTTCTCGGCCTTCAGTTCGGCGGCCTCGCGCTGGACCTCGGCGTGGGTGTTGCGCTCGCGGCGCAGCCACTCCGGGAACTCGTCCTTCAGGGCCTCGATCTCGTCCGTGGTCAGCGGGTCCATCACGCCGGCGCGGGCGAGGCCGGAGATGGACACGCCGAGCTTGGCGGCGACCACCGGGCGCGGGTGCGGGCCGGTACTGCGCAGTTCGCGCAGCCACTCCGGCGGGTCGGCCTGCAGGGCGTTGAGCTCGTCGCGCGAGACGACGCCTTCCTGGAACTCGGCGGGGGTCAGGTCGAGCAGCACACCGAGCTTCTTCGCCGCAGTCGCGGGCTTCATCGTTTGTGGGGATTTCTGCGACGTCATACGGCCAGGGTATCGAGGGTTGACCGGGTCCCCGACCACCGGCGGATAGCCTGGCCCGGTGACCGACCTCAACACCCCCGCTTCGTTCCGGCTCGCGTACGTCCCCGGCGTCACGCCGGCCAAGTGGGTCCGGATCTGGAAGGAACGCCTTCCCCGGGTCACGCTGACGCTCGTCACGGTCACCGCCGCGGAGGCGGCGGACGTCGTACGGGCGGGTGAGGCGGACGCCGGGCTGGTCCGCCTGCCGATCGACCGGACCGGGCTGAGCGCGATCCCGCTCTACACCGAGACCACGGTCGTCGTCGTACCGAAGGACCACCTGGTCACCGCGGCCGAGGAGGTCACGGCCGCCGATCTGGCCGACGACTTCATCCTGTACCCGCAGGACGACACGCTCACCTGGACCGACCGGCCGGGTGAGGCGGCAACGATCGTGCCCGCGACGACCGCCGAGGCGATCGAACTGGTTGCCGCGGGCGTCGGTCTGCTCGTCGTACCGCAGTCGCTGGCCCGCCTGCACCACCGCAAGGACCTCACCTACCGGCCGTACGTCGACGCGCCGGAGTCGAGCGTCGTCCTGACCTGGCCCGAGGGCGAGCCCAGCGAACTGATGGAACAGTTCATCGGTATCGTCCGCGGCCGGACGGTCAACAGCACCCGTACGCCGCAGCGCTCGGAGAAGCGGACCGCCGCCCAGAAGACCGCCGACAAGAAGGCCCGGAAGGCCGCGCCGGCGAAGAAGGGCGCGCCCGCGAAGAAGGCCGCGGCCCCGCGCCGCGGCAAACCCCGCCGCTAGCTCGCCGGGAGATCTCAGCCGAGGCTGGCGTGCAGGTAGCTGTCCACTGCCTCCGGCCGGAGCGCGTGCTCGACGACCATCATCGCGGCGCCGTACAGGCCCGCGTCGCCACCCATCACGGCCGGCTCGATCCGGACCTTGCCCGCCGGACCCGGCTGCGCCGAACGCGCGATGCTCTCCCGGATCCCCGCGATCAGCTGCTCCTCGGCCTCGGCCAGGTATCCCCACAGGCTGATCACCGCCGGGTTCAGCAGGTTGACCACCCCGGCGAGCACCTCGCCGATGTCGCGACCAGCCATCCGTACGGCGTGACCGGCGTCGACGTCACCGGCCTTGGCCAGTGCGGCGACGGCCCGCGCGTTCGGTGCGTCGATTCCCTTCTCCCGCAGGCGACGTGCCAGCGCGCCACCGCTCGCGACAGCATTCAGGCAGCCGACGTTGCCGCAGCTGCACGGCACCTCGGAGTCGCCGACGCGGGTGTGCCCGATCTCGCCAGCCATCCCGGACTCGCCCTGAACGACGTGGCCGTTGATCACCAGGCCACAGCCGATCACCGTGCCGACCTTCACGCTGACCAGCACTTCCGGCGCGTCGTCGCGGGCGCACAACTCGCCGAAGGCCAGCAGGTTCACGTCGTGGTCGACGAAGACCGGCACCGGCAACCACTCGGCCAGTACCGCTTGGACCACCTCGTCGGACCACGGCGTCTCGCTCGGATGCCCGGCCAGCTCCACCCTGGCCGGCAGGCCGAAGCCGATGCCGTGCACCTGCGCGCGGTCCTCACCGAGCCGGACCAGCGCCTGGTCGAACCCTTCGGTCACCAACCGCAGGACGTGCTGCGGACCGTCGGCCAGATCGATGTCGATCATCTCGCTGCTGAGGATCTCGCCGGCCAGGTCGGTGACCGCCAGCCGGATGCCTGAGATGCCCAACTGCGCGGCCAACGTCGTACCGGCTCCGGGGTTGAAGACGAGAGTCGAGGCCGGGCGGCCGCGCGAGCCGGTCACCTGTTCCGTCGACGTACTCAGCAACTGTGAGGCGAGCAGCAGTTCGACACGGTCGTTGACCGTCGAGCGGGCCAGGCCGAGCTGATCAGCGAGCTGACCGGTCGTGGTCGCCTGGCCGCGGCGCACGAGGTCGAGGATCTCGCCCGAGCGGCTGATCCGCGAGGCCGGCGGCCGCCGTACGGAGCGGTACTCCTGCGTGGTCATCCCGGATTCTCCCGCGGTGTCGGCATCCTGATTATTTATCACTGTACTCGACATCTTTATGTTGACGGTCGACATTATTGGTCCTACGCTCGCCGAAACGACCCGAGGAGCAGCAATGATCGGACAGACCCGACTCAGCAGGAGACAGCTCTTCAGGACCGGCGGCGCGGCCGCTCTCGCCGCCGGTCTGGGATCCACCGCGCTGGCCGGCTGCGGCGACGGGGCCGGCGGCAGCGGCGGCGGGTCCGACCTGACCTTCATGTACTGGGGATCGGCCTTCGAGAAGAAGGCGATCGACGACATGCTCAAGAAGTACGCCGGGGAGCACGACGGCGCGAGCGTGAAGCCGATGTTCGTCCCGGTCTCCAACTACCCGACCAAGGTGTCCAGCCTGGTCGCCGCCAACACTCCCCCGGACCTGGGCTACCTCGGCACCGGCCAGATGTACGACCTGGCCGACAAGGGCCTGATCCTCAACCTGTTCCCGTACCTGGACAAATACCCGGACCTCAAGGACCGGTTGCCGAGCAGCTACTTCTGGTACGGCAAGGACAAGCTCGCCGCGAACCAGCTCGCCATGGGCGTCCAGATCCTCTACTACAACACCGACGCCTTCAGCGCGGCCGGACTCGACCCGGCACCTTTCACGGTCGGTACGGCGTGGAGCTGGGACGACTTCGTCCAGGCCGCCGACAAGCTGACCCTGGACCAGAACGGCAAGCACCCGTCGGAGGACGGGTTCGACGCGGGCAAGGTCAAGCAGTTCGGCACCATCGCTCCCGCCGGCGGCGCGGCGCTGTACAGCCTGCTGCGCTCGAACGGCGGCGACATGGTCAACGAGGACGGGACGAAGTTCGCGCTCGACTCGGCCGCGTCGGTCGACGTACTGAAGAAGATCCAGGACCTCATCTACGTGCACCGGGTGGCGCCGTCGCCGGCGCAGCTGGGCAAGAACGCGCCGACCACGTCGGTGCAGCTGCAGACCAAGCGGGTCGGCATGATCATCGACGGCAACTGGACGCTGCTCGACCTGATGGAGTCCAAGGTCCCGTTCGGCGTCGGCGTCCTGCCGAAGTTCCAGGAACCGCTGACGATGACGGGCGGCGCGGCCGGCGCGATCTTCGCCAAGACCAAGCAGCCGGAGGAGGCGATCGAGCTCTACCTCTACTACAACGATCCCGAGCACGTGGACCTGTTCAAGGACGGTCTGTGGGCGCCGCTGCAGAAGAAGTACTACACGGACCAGGCCGAGATCGACAAGTGGGTGCTGAAGGACAAGTACCCGGCCAACTTCCAGACCGCGGTGGTCGAACCGACGCTCAAGAACGGCGTCACCGACTGGGGTCAGCAGATCAAGAACGCCGACCGGATCCACCAGGTGCTCGACCCGGCGCTGGAGCAGATCAGTCTGAACAAGGGCGCGCCGGTCGACATCGTGAAGGCGCTCAAACCGAAGATGCAGCCGCTGCTGCAGGGCAAGTGGCCCACCCAGGAGCTGTGACGTGGCGGGCCCTCTGAAGAAGCCCAGCCCTTTGAAGACAGAAGGCCGCTGGGGTGTGCTGCTGGCGCTGCCCGCGATCATCGGCTTCGTCGCGTTCACGCTGGCACCGATGATCGCCTCGCTGGTGATCAGTCTGACCGACTGGACCATCGGCGGAAAGCCGAGCTTCGTCGGACTGGCCAACTACAAGCGGATGTTCACCGCCGACGACAGCTTCTACAAGTCGCTGTGGGCAACGCTCTACTACACGCTCGGCGCCGTACCGCTGCTGCTGATCGTCGCCTTCGCGGTCGCGCTGCTGCTCAACCAGCCGGTCCGCGGCCAGGCCGTGTTCCGGGTGATCTACTACCTGCCCGCGATCGTGCCGATCGTGGCCAACTCGATGCTGTGGATCTGGCTGTTCAACCCCGACTTCGGGCTGCTCAACACGATGACCGAGAAGGCCGGGCTGCCGCGCTCGCAGTGGATCTTCGACGAGTCGACGGCGATCCCCTCACTGATCCTGATGTCGGTCTGGGGGTTCGGCAACGTCGCTGTCATCTTCCTGGCGGGACTGCAGGGCGTGCCGCGCCAGCTGTACGAAGCGATCTCGGTCGACGGCGGCGGGACGTGGCGCAAGTTCCGCCACATCACGCTGCCGATGATGACGCCGACGATCTTCTACAGCCTCGTCACCGGCGTGATCGGCGCGCTGCAGGTCTTCGTCCAGGCCGCGGTGATGACCGAGGGCGGGCCGAACGACTCGACGCTGTTCTACATCTACTACCTGTACCGGACCGCGTTCACCAACAACGAGATGGGCTACGCCAGCGCGCTGGCCTGGGTCCTGTTCCTGGTGATCATGGCCGTCACCGTCGTGCTGTTCCGCAACTCCAGCCGATGGGTCTACTACGAGGCGGGGAGCACCCGATGACCGCAGTACTGGACAAGCCGGCCGTCGCGACCGACGTACCGGCTCCGCGTGGACCGCTCGCGCCGCGCGGGCTCGGCAAGAAGATCCTCGTCTACGCACTGCTCGTGGCGGGCGCGATCCCGACGTTGCTGCCGCTGATCTGGCTGGTCCGCTCGGCGTTGATGAACAGCGGCCAGATCTTCGTCTCGCCGCCGCAGTGGATTCCGAAACCGTTTGCCTGGGACAACTTCACCGGCGCGCTCACCCAGGTGCCGTTCGCCCGCTACTTCCTGAACACGCTCATCATCGAGGCCGGCGTCCTGATCGGCACGCTGCTGTCCTGCTCGCTGGCCGCGTTCTCGTTCGCCCGGCTGCGCTGGAAGCACAAGAACCTGGTCTTCGGCCTGCTGATGTCCGGAGTGATGCTCCCGTACGCCGTGACGCTGATCCCGACCTTCCTGTTCTGGCAGAAGATCGGGATGGTGAACACCTACGTGCCGCTGGTGCTGCCGTCGTTCTTCGGGACCGCGGTGTTCAACATCTTCCTGCTCCGCCAGTTCTTCCTGTCGATCACGTACGAGCTGGACGAGTCGGCCTACATCGACGGCGCCTCACCGTTCCAGGTCTACTGGCGGATCATCCTGCCGCTGTCGAAACCCGCGCTGGCCGTCGTCGGCGTGTTCACCTTCCTCGGCGTCTGGAACGACTACCTCGGACCCCTGATCTACCTGAACGACTCCGACAAGTACACGCTCGCGATGGGCCTGGCCTCGTTCCAGGGCACGTACACGGCACAGTGGGGCTACCTGATGGCCGCGGCCGCCGTCGTGCTGCTGCCGATCGTCCTGCTGTTCGCCTTCGCTCAGAAGTACTTCGTCGAGGGCATCGCGCTGACCGGACTGAAGGGCTGACATGTACAAGGTGACCGTGCTCTACGGAACCCCGGACGACGCCGGGGCGTTCGACCGGTACTACGACGACAAGCACATCCCGATCGCCCAGCGGATGGTGGGCCTGCAGCGCTGGACGATCTGCCGGTTCGACCCGGCGCCGGACGGCACTCCCCCGGCGTACCACTACCAGGCCGAGCTCTACACCGACTGCCGCGCCGATCTGGAACTGGTCCTGGAGTCGCAGGCCGGCCAGGAGGCGAACGCCGACCTGGACAACTTCGCCACCGGCGGCGCGGTCTTCCTGTTCGGCGAGGAGCGGGAGGTACCGGTCCGATGAGCATCGACGTGATCGTGGTCGGCCTCGGGTTCGGTGCCGACTTCGTCCCGATCTACCAGGCCCACGAGTCGGTCGGCCGCGTCGCCGTGGTCGACAGCGATCCGGCCCGTACGGCGGCTGTCGCGGACCGCCTCGGGATCGCGGACCGGTTCGACAGTCTCGAGGAGGCGCTGGCCGCGCCCGACTGGGACGCCGTCCACCTGCTGACGCCGGTCGCGCTGCACGCCGGGCAGGTGCAGCAGGTGCTGAAGTCGGGGCGGCACTGCGCGTCGGCGGTGCCGATGGCAACGACTCTGGAGGATCTCGACCTGCTGATCGCGGCCCAGGAAGGGGCCGGGCGCAATTACATGATGATGGAGACCGCGGTGTACTCCCGCGAGTACTTCCACGCGCGGTCCCTGCTCGATGCGGGCCGGCTCGGGCGATTGAGCTACTTCCGGGGTGAGCATCTGCAGAACCTCGACGGCTTCCCGCCGTACTGGCTGGGGTATCCGCCCATGCACTACGTCACGCACGCGCTCTCGCCCGCACTCGCGCTGGCCGGCTCGCGGGTGGAGTCGGTGCGCTGTCTCGGGTCGAGCCCGCTGACACCGGATCGCATCGGTGTCGCGGGGCCTGGCTACGGGACGGAGGCCGCGCTCTTCCAGCTCTCCGGCGACCTGGTGGCCAACGTGACGATGTCCTTCTTCCAGCTCGGCCGGAGTTACCTCGAGGGCTTCTCCGTGTACGGCGACGAGGGTGCGCTGGAATGGCCGCAGCTCGAGGGCGGGCCGATGAAGGAGTTCGCGATGCGGCCGCTGGAGGCAGGGCGGCGTGGACGAGCGGTCGACGAGCGCGACGTACGGCCTGAGGGTGCGCCGGAGCTGCTGCCTGAGTCGTTGCGGTCGTTCACCGCCGGCGGGCATGGCGGGTCACATCCGCATCTGGTGCACGAGTTCGTGTCCAGCATCGTCGAGGAGCGGCGGCCGCGGGTCGACGCGCGGACCGCGGCGACCTGGACCGCGCCGGGGATCTGCGCCCATCAGTCAGCGCTGCAGGGCGGGGCCGAGGTGCTCGTGCCGGACTACGGGGTCAGTTGATGCCTGCGATCGCGCTGATCGGCGCGCTCGACACGAAGGCGTCCGAGTACGCGTTCCTGCGTGACCGGATCAGCGAGCTGGGCGCTTCGTCGGTCCTGATCGACGTCGGTGTCCTGGGCGAGCCGGGGCTCGATGCCCTCGGCAAGGCGACGGCCGCGGGCTCGACCTCCGGCGGGTCGCCAGGCGGTGCGCCGAGCGGCCGGGCCGCCGCAGGCCAGGCGGCGGTCGGCCGGGCCCGCTCCCTCACCATCACACGGCAGACGGTCGCTCGCGCCGGAGGCGATGAGCTGGACCAGTTGCGCCGCGTCGGCGATCGGAACGCGGCAATGACCGTGATGGGTCGGGGCGCTGCGGTCGTGGTGCTCGAACTGGTTGCTCGGGGTGAGGTCGACGCCGTCCTTGCCGTGGGCGGCTCCAACGCGGCGTACGTGATGGCCGAGGTCAGCGCGGCGCTTCCGCTCGGGCTTCCCAAGGTGCTGGTCTCGACGATCGCCGCCGGCGACACCACGGCGTACGTCCGCGAAGCCGACCTGACGTTGATGTACCCGGTCGTCGACATCAACGGACTCAACCGCCTGAGTCGTCCGGTCCTCGCGAACGCGGCCGCGGCCTGTGTCGGGATGGCGGCGACGCCGCGCCAGTCGGCCGAGGACGGCGCATTGGTTGCCGTGAGCATGTTCGGCGTGACGACGGTCTGCGGGAGCGCGGTCGTCGGTGGCCTGGACGAGCGTGGAATCGAGGCGGTGACCTTCCACTGCACGGGAGTCGGCGGGCGGACATTGGAGTCGCTGGTCCGCACTGGCGGCGTACAGGCTGTGGCCGATCTGACGACGACCGAGCTGGCCGACGAACTGGTCGGCGGAGTGTGTTCGGCCGGCGCGCAGCGCTTGACGGCGGCCGCGAGCGCCGGCGTACCGCAGGTGGTGAGTGTCGGTGCGCTCGACATGGTCAACTTCTACGGGCCCGAACGAGTCCCCTCGCACCTTCGTGATCGGCAGCTGATCCCGCACAACCCAGCCGTGACACTGATGCGCACGAGCGCCGACGAGTGCGCGGAGCTGGGCCGGCGGATCGCTTCCAGGATCAACCCGTCCACCGGGCCGGTCGCCGTGCTCTTCCCGCACCAAGGGCTGTCGCAGCTATCGGTGCCCGGTGCGCCGTTCCACGACCCGGCCGCCGACCACGCCCTCTACGCGAATCTCCGCGCCGCGCTGCGGCCGGACATCGTCGTGCACGACTTCGACACCGACATCAACGACCCCACGGTGTCCGCCGCCGCGGTGGACCTGCTGGCCACCTGGCTGGAGAAGGAGACGAGATGAACACTCTGTCCCGCGCCGAACTGCTGGCCGGATTCCGCCGCAAGGTCGCCGAGGGCCGCCCGATCATCGGCGGCGGCGCCGGTACCGGGCTGTCCGCGAAGTGCGCCGAGGAGGCCGGGCTCGACTTCGTCGTGATCTACAACTCCGGCCGGTACCGGATGGCCGGCCGCAGCTCGATGGCCGGCCTGATGCCGTACGGCGACGCGAACGCGATCGTGATGGAGATGGGCTCGGAGGTGCTGCCGCTGACCAAGCAGCTCCCGGTGATGGCCGGGGTCTGCGGGTCGGACCCGTTCCGGGACATCCCGCGGTTCCTCGACAAGGTCCAGGAGGCCGGGTTCGCCGGGGTGCAGAACTACCCGACGGTCTGCCTGTTCGACGGCATCATCCGCGCGAACCTGGAGGAGACCGGGCTCGGCTTCTACACCGAGGTCGCGATGGTCGCCGCCGCCCGCGAACGCGACCTGATCACGCTGGCCTACGTGCACGACGAGGCCGAGGCGACCGCGATGACCGAGGCCGGCGCCGACATCCTGGTCCCGCACATGGGCCTGACCACGTCCGGCATGATCGGCGCGCAGAGCAGCCTCACCCTCGACGAGTCCGTCGAACTCGTCACCCGCCTGCGCGACGCGATCTTCGCCGTGAACCCCGACGCGATGGTGATCTGCCACGGCGGCCCGATCGCCACCCCCGACGACGCCCGCCACGTCCTGGCGAAGGTCGAAGGCATCGTCGGCTTCCTCGGCGCCAGCAGCATGGAACGCCTCCCCACCGAGGTCGCCATGGTCAACCACATGACCAGCTTCCACGAAATCCGCAACTGACCGAGCTGTACGGCGCCCGGCGGCGCCCTCCACCCGGGGGCGCCGCCACCACAGCACGCCCGCGAAGCGTGGCGTTCCGGGCGAGCACCCTCCCCCTCCCCCTCAGCCGAGGGGGTTGGTGGCCTTGCCGTCCAGCCAGAGCTCGTTGCTCGCGTCGCGGTGGACGCCGGTGGTCCCCACGTGCTTGTCGCTGATCGTCGTGCCGTTCTTCACCACGTGCAGGAACGCCATCGCGTGCCCCCGCCCCACGCCGTATTCGTCCTTCAACCACTCCGCCAACGGCCCGATCTTCGTCTCCGGCCCCTCGATCCCCTTCGCCCGAGCGACCTCCAGCAGCTCCCGCGGGGTCATCCCGGTCTTCTCCTCGATCTTGTCCAGGTACGCCTGAAAAGACATGCTCCAGCCTTTCGTCGAAATCGATCCTCACCCCTGCGTCGGACAACCCAACCCGAGATCGACATCAGTCCTCAAGAAACTTTTCGGGCGGGCCAACGCAGTCCTTCCACGTCGATCCGGAGGCGGCCCGTTCCACGGGCTGATCGCGAGCGGCTGGCACACGGCGAGCCTGATGATGCGGCTGTACGCCAAGCACTATCTCTCGCACGTCGCCAGCCTCGGCGGCCCCGGCGTCGACGAGCTGCGGTGGTTGGTCCCGGTCCGGCCAGGCGACCAGCTGCGGTTGCGTACGACGGTGCTCGAGGCCCGGCTGTCCCGGTCGAAGCCGGATCGCGGGCTGGTGCGCACGCTGGCTGAGCTGCTCAACCAGGACGACGTCGTCGTACTGCGGGTCGAGGCGCTGAACTTCCTCGCCGTACGGGTGAGCTAGTCCTCGACCCACTCCAGCAGGTCGCCGGGCTGGCATTCCAGGACGCGGCACATCGCCTCGAGGGTGCTGAAGCGGACCGCCTTGGCGCGGCCGTTCTTGAGGACGGCGACGTTCGCCGGAGTCAGGCCGACCAGCTCCGCGAACTCGCCGACGCCCATCTTGCGTTTGGCGAGCTCGACGTCGATCCGGACCACGATCGGCATCAGATCACCGCCTCCATGTCGGTCTGCAGCGTGGTCGCCTGGCGCAGCAGCGCGCGCATCACGACCATCAGCAGCAGTACGACGCCGCCCGCGAGCACGAGCCCGATCAGCAGGATCGGCAGGCCGGGGTCGTCGGCGCGCAGCGACAGGTAGATCGTCATCCCGAGCAGCAACACCCAGCCGGCGACCATCGCGACGAGGATCACGTTGACCCAGGCGAACGCCTTCTCGCTGAAGATCCGGTCGGCCTTCACCAGCGTCAGCAGCCGCCAGATGCAGACGATCACGACCTGGACGCAGACCACCTCCAGGATCGAGAACACGGTCAGCGGCCAGCGCAGGTCGGCGCCGTCGCCCTTCAGCTGCCCGAACTGCCCGGGCAGGCTCACCACCTGCGCGAACACCAGCCCCACGAACAGCAGCACGAGAAACACCCTGAGCGGCACCACGACCCGATCCATCATCTGCACGGCTCGACTATCACTGCCTTCCTATCGACTGTCAATCGACGCGCGTCACGCTGTGTAGACGACGCCCAGACTCCCGCTCGGGAACGACCGCACGCTGCGCAGCTTCAGCTCGGTCCGGTCGGTCACGTCGAAGAACATCGAGCGCCCCCGCCCGACCACCATCGGGTGCACCTTGAACCAGTACTCGTCGACCATCCCCGCGACGACCAGCGCCCGCACGGTCTCGACTCCCCCGAACACGACGATGCTCTTGCCCTTCTTCCCCTTCAGCTTCCGGACCTGCTCGACCCCGTCGCCGGCCGCGAGCACCGCGCTGCCCCACGCGCTCACGTCGTACGAGTCGTCGCTGGACAGCACGTGCTTCGGCGTCCCGTTCATCCAGTCCGCCAGCTCACCCTCGGCGCTCGTCCAGTACGACGACATCTCCGGGAACGACTTCCGCCCGACCACGATCGTGTCCGCGGCCTGCATCAGCTCCCCGTTGAGCGTGCTCTCCAGCTCCTCGTCGTCGACCATGAAGTGCAGGTCGTTGTCCGGCCCGGCCATGAACCCGTCGACGGTGACGGAACAGAACACGATGAGTGATCTCATTGTCGGCTCCTTCTCGCAGATCCCTCGACGGTAACCACGTTCCCTTTCACGCTCCTGTCGAAGCTAGTCTCGGACGCCTTGACCGGTCGAGAGGGAGCAGACGAGTGGACACCGATACCGAACAGCTCGAGGCGATGGTGCAGGCGTTCTTCAGCGCGTTCACGTCAGGCGACGGCGTGGCCGAGCGGCTCGACGGCTTGCGCGCTCTGTTGCTGCCCACGGCCCTCATCGTCAAGACCTGCGGCGCCGAACCGGTCGCGTACGGCGTCGACGACTTCATCGCACCCCGCCAGGAGCTGCTGACCGGCGGCCGCCTGACCGACTTCCGCGAGTGGGCCGAGGACGGCCGCACCGAGGTGTTCGGCGACATCGCCCACTGGTTCGGTGCCTACGGCAAGTCCGGCGTCCAGGACGGCGAACCGTTCACCGGCCGCGGCATGAAGACGATCCAGTTCGTCCGTACGACGGCCGGCTGGCGCATCTCGTCGGCGGCCTGGGACGACGAACGCGACGGCCTGACCGTCGGCCAGTAGAAAGACACACCGACACGGCGTGGTCACGTTGTGCGACGGCGTGATCACGCTTAGCGTGAAACGTAGGTACAGCCACGTGCCTCATCACCTTCTGGGGAATCGGGTGTACCTGTGGCTGTTCGACCTCTGCTGGCTTCACTGCTCGTCTTCTCGCTCGCCGTCGGTTGCGCCGATGTGGAGGCCGATGTCAGCGCGTCCGACCGGCCGGCCAAGAAACCGAGCCCGAGCGCGCCGGCCGCTCCCGCGCAGCCGCCGAAACCGAAGCCGAAGCCCTTGCCGCAGCTCCCCCGCGGCGGCCGGAGTCTGTTCCCGACCCATCAACTCGTCGCCTTCGTCGGCGCGCCGGGCGCCCCTGCGCTCGGACCGCTGGACAGCAACCTCGAGGAACGCGCCCGCCGGCTCGAGAAGCTCGCGACGTCGTACCGGGGTGGTCGCACGATCCTCCCGGTGATGGAGCTGATCGTCGTCACCGCGCAGGGCGCCGCCGGCAGCGACGGCAAGTACCGCAGCCGGATCGATCCGAAGCAGATCGACCGCTATCTCGCCGTCGCGCGGAAACACAAGATGCTGCTGATGCTCGACGTCCAGCCCGGCCAAGCCAAGCCGCTGGACGAGGTACGCCGCCTAGAACCGTGGCTGCGCCAGCCGGACGTCGGCCTCGCTGTCGACCCCGAGTGGCAGGTCGGCCCCGGCCAGGTCCCGGGCCGCGTCTTCGGACGTACGTCGGGTGCCGAGCTCAACGAGATCGGCGCCTACCTGTCCGCGGTGACGACCAAGTACCGGCTGCCGGAGAAGCTGTTCGTGTTCCATCAACTGACCGCGAGGATCGTCACCAACGAAGCCGCGCTGCGCCCGCACCGCGGTGTCGCGCTGATCAAGTCGGTCGACGGCATCGGCACGCGCGGCGCGAAGGAAGCGACGTACCGCGGGCTGGTGACCAAGCTGCCGAAGGGCGTCCACACGGCCTTCAAGCTCTTCTACGTCGAGGACACCCGGCACGGCCCCTTGATGACACCGGCGCAGGTCCTCGCGCTGAAGCCGCGGCCCGAGCTGGTGATCTACGAATGAGCGACAGTACGCCGGTACGCCGCGCACCGCTCCCCCGCCGCGCGTTCCTCGGCATCGCCGCCGCGGCCGTCGTTGCCGGGTGCAACGACACCACGATCCCGGACGCCGCGCCGGTCGTCGACACCGACCATCCACCGACGACGCCAACCCCCAAAGCCCCCGAGGCGCCGAAGCCGGTGACCAGCCGCCCGCCCGCGCCCAGCGAGCTCGGCGTGATCCCGGTCCTCATGCACCACCGCCTCACGCCGAACGTCAGCGGCGAGTACGACATGACGCCGGCCTTCTTCCGCGCCGAGCTCGAACGCCTGTACCACGAGGGCTACCACCCGATCCGCACCATCGACCTGGTCCGTCGCGACCTGTCCGCCGTACCGGAGGGCAAGACCCCGGTCGTGCTCACCTTCGACGACAGCACGCCCGGCCAGTTCGCCCTCGACAAGGCCGGGCGCGTCGTCCCCGACACGGCCCTGGGCATCATGCTCGATTTTCAGACGCGCTACCCCGACTTCCCCGCCGTCGGCTCGTTCTACCTCAACAAGTCACCGTTCGGCCTGCAGGGCAGCGAGATCCCCCGCGCTCTCAAGTACCTGTACGACGCCGGCTGCGAACTCGGGAACCACACCTGGGACCACCCCAACCTCCACCACCTCAGCACCGCCCAGGCCGAGAGCGAGATCGGCCGGCTCGCCGCGATGATCACCACCGCAGTCCCAGCCGCGGCCCCGCGGACACTCGCGCTGCCGCTCGGCGTCCACCCGCGCGACCGCCACGTCCTCGCTTCCGGAGGACACGGCGGTACGGCGTACAGGAACGAGGGCGTGCTGCTGGTCGGTGCCGGACCGTGCGCGTCGCCGTACAGCAAGAGCTTCGACCCGATGGCGATCCCGCGGATCCGCTGCAGCTCGTACCAGGGTGGCCAGGGCGATCTCTTGATGGACTACTGGCTCGACCGCCTGTCGCACCAGAAATTCATTGCCGCGAGCAACAACAGCGGAGTCGTTGCCCAGGGCTAGAACTGCACCCCGCGGGTCAGGGCGCCGTCGATGACCAGGTTGGTGCCGCTCACGAAGCTCGCGGCCGGGCTGGCGAGGAAGACGACGCCGCGCGCGATCTCGTCGGGACGGGCCATCCGGCCGGTCGGGTTGAGCGCGAGCGAGTCGGCGAACAGTTGCGGGTTGCCGCTCTCGACCGACTCCCAGACGCCGCCCGGGAAGTACGTGTTGCCCGGCGAGACAGTGTTGGCGCGAATCCCCTTGCCGGCCAACTGGAAGGCCAGGCCCTGGGTGTAGTGCACGATCGCGGCCTTGAACGTGCCGTACGGACCGGCCGCGAAATCGATCTCACGCGCGGACACGCTCGACACGGTGACGATCGACGGCGCCTGGCTCCGGCCGAGGAACGGCATCGCCGCGTCGACCATCCGGACGGTCCCCATCAGGTCGACCTCGAACGACAGCTTCCAGGGCTCCTCGCCCTCGATGCCGATCGCGAGCGCACTGACGTTGGCGACCACGATGTCGATCCCGCCGAGCTCGGCCGCGCTGTCGTTGACCCACTGGATCAGGGCCGGCCCGTCGCCGATGTCCAGCGCCGTACCGGTGACCGTCGCGCCGCCGTCCTGCAGCTCCTCGACGGCAGCGGTCACGTCGCTCTCGGTCCGCGCGCAGAAGGCGACCGACGCACCCTCGGCGACCAGCCCTTCGACGACCGCCCGCCCGATGCCCTTCGTCCCGCCGGTCACCAGGGCCCGCAGGCCCTTCAGCTGGAGATCCACCGTCCACCACTCCTTCGCCGAGTCAGCTCTTGGTGCACAGTATGCGGTCTACCCTGCGGCGGGCTTCCTCCCGATCGAGACCAGATAGTCGGCGGGGATGCGCAGCGTGCCGTCGGTGGCGGTGTTCCACTCCTTGTCGTAGGCAAGGAGGTCGTCGTGAAGGGCCGGCCAGGCGTCGCCGAGGGCCTGGCGGGCGAGGACCAGCGGGCCGAAGTTCTCGGCGTACAGGTCGGCGAACCTCTCGACGGTCGGCGCGGCCAGGACCAGCGTGTCGGTGTGGAAGGTGAGGTCGACACCGGGCAACATCGCCCGGACCTGGTCGGGGTCTCCCCAGGCGGTCGGCGGCGGGCCGGAAGGCGCGAACGGGAGATGCCGGGCGACCACCGCGAACAAGCTCCCGGAGTACCCGGTCGGCGTCCAGGTGGCCAGCGCGATCGTGCCTCCGGGCTTGCAGACCCGGATCAGCTCCGCGCCCGCCTTCGCCTGGTCCGGCGCGAACATGTGCCCGAACGTCGAGAAGACCCGGTCGAACCGGCCGTCCTCGAACGGCAGGTTCTCGGCGTCGCCCTCGACCCACTCCAGCTCGACGCCCGCCTCGGCCGCGCGTCGCCGGCCGGCGACGAAGTGCTGCGGGATCAGGTCGCAGCCGACGACGTTCGCGCCGCGCTGCGCCGCCGGGATCGCGATCGAGCTGCCCGACCCGGTCGCGACGTCGAGCACGTCGACGCCTGGTCCGACCGGGACCTCGTCGAGCAGCCTGGGTCCCACGGAGGCGATCAGGGTGGCGATCGCGTCCCACGTTCCGGCGCCCCAGATCGCCCGGTTCACCTCGTACTGGTCCATCCGCTCATCATCTGGTCTGATTCGCGGAAGGGGAATGTCCGGCAATGGTTTTAAGGTGAGCGGCATGAACGAGACCGTGGTGCGCAAAGTGGCGTTCAGTGACCTGCAGGTTCGCGGCGGCAGCCTGTACCGGACCAAGCTGTACGGCGTGGAGCTGTGCGACCTGGAGATCCACGGCGAGGTGCAGAACGTCGTCGTGAACGGCGTCGACATCGCGCCGCTGATCGACGCCGAGCTCAACCGCCGTACGCCGGAGCGCGCGAAGATGCGTCCGTCCAGTGCCGACGAGTACCGCGAGGCGTGGGAGATCCTCGAGCGGCTGTGGGCCGGGACGGTCGAGCGCGCGAAGACGTTCTCCGAGGACGACCTGCACCGCAACGTCGGCGAGGAATGGTCGTTCGTCCAGACGCTGCGTCACCTGTGCTTCGCGAGCGACGCGTGGGTCGGGCGGATGATCCTCGGCGATCCGTCGCCGTGGCACCCGCTCGATCTCCCCTGGGACGAGGCGCCCGGCTGGCCCGGCATCCCGTGGGACCGCGAGGCCCGGCCGCCGTTCGACGAGGTGCTCGCACTCAGGGCCGAGCGACAGGCGATGGTCCGCAAGGTGATCGCGTCACTCACCGACGAGCAGCTGGCGTCGACCGTCTCCCAGACCGCGCCCGGCTGGCCGATCATCGAGGACCTCCCGCTGCAGGAATGCCTCCAGATCGTCCTCATCGAGGAGTGGGAACACCGCCAGTACGCCGAACGCGACCTGACGATCCTCGAAGGCTAGAACCCAGCCCCGCCGTCCCGCCCCAACCTCCGACACCCTCCGACGCCCTCCGACGCCCTCCGACGCCCTCCGACGAACAAATACCAGCCCCCGTCAGGGCCGAGAAATCCCCACCCCACTCAACGCCTCACGCCCGTACTTCTCCACCTCAGCAGCCAAGTCCAGCGGCGCGACACCAGCCTTGTTGCGATCGGCATCAGTCAACAGCTCCGCCGGAATGATCCAGACGATCTCGAACTCCAGCCCGTTCGGATCCTTGCCGTACAACGACTTCGTCGTCCCATGATCCGACTTCCCCACCAGCGCCCCCGCGGCAGCCAGCGTCTCCTCCAGATCGACCAGATCGCCGAGCGTGTCCACCTCCCACGCCAGGTGGTACAGCCCAACCGTCGACCGCCCCGCCTGCGACGGTCCCGCCTGCGCACCGAGCTCGAACAGCCCGAGGTCGTGGTCGTTCGTCGACCCCGGCGCCCGCAGGAACGCCCCACCCTTGAAGCTGTCCCCGACCTCGGTGTACCCGAAGCCGAGCACGTCGCGGTAGAACGCGACACTCGCCGCCAGATCCCCGACGTACAGCACCGCATGATTCAGCCTGAAGATCGCCATGTCCTCAACTCCCTGGTCGCCGCTTCCCACCAGACTAGTTGAGCCCTCAATGTCAAGACGAAGTCGACCCGCGCTGCGCGGGAGCGGCGCCTCTCCCCGTGTCTGAGGCGCCGCCCGCTCAGGTCAGGCGCGGCAGCGGTTGTCCGGGTGGACGCTGCCTCCGTCGTTGAGGTTGCCGTTGTACATCCAGCCCTCGACGTTCGTGTTCGCGACGCGGACGTAGGTCCACTTGTGGCCTGCCGAGTTCTCGACCCAGCAGTGGTAGAACAGGTCGGTCCCGGTCCCGATCGTGCGGACCACTCCGCAGCCTTCGGACGGGCCGACGCGCAGCGGCGACGAGGACTTCACTCGCCCCGCGGCGGGGCTGAGGTTCTGCGTGGCCGGCCGGTTGCACGCGGCCTCGGCGGTCTGCGTGCTGACGACAACGAACCCGCCGGCCAGCAACGGAACAGTCAGTACGGCGGCAGCGCCGCGCTTGATCTTGAGCATCAGGAACCTCCAGTGGGCGGGCCCCGGCGGGGCCTGGTCCGCACACCGTTGTCGGCCCGGCGAGAACCGGCAAACCCGTTGCAGGTTCCTGCAACTAGCTCCCCAGCAGGTCCGCCAGCACAGCGCTCGTCTCCGGCTCGCTCCCGCCACCTCCGGCCAGCGCCAGCGTCACCTGATGCGACAGGTCGAGCGAGTGGTAGCTGAGGGTCAGGTACCCGAAGATCCCACCCGTGTGCCCCCACAGCACGCGCCCGTCCGGCAGCGTCTCCTGCGCGATTCCCAGCCCGTACGCCGTGCCGTCGCCGTTCGGTACGCCGGTCAGCATCGCCGCCAACTCGGCCTCGCCGAGCAACGACCCATCCAGCACCGCCGCGTAGAACCGATTCAGATCCGCCGCCGTCGACACCAGTTGCCCGGCCGCCCAGGCCTGCGAGACGTTCACCCGCGCGAGGTCGACCAGCTCCCCCTCGACCTCCAGGTACGCGTGCAGTTGCGGATCCGGCAGGTCCACGTCATCCCCTGGCATCCGCGTCCGGGTCAACCCCACCGGCTCCAGGATCCGCGCCCGCACCTCGTCCTCGTACGAACGCCCGGTCACCGCCTCGATCAGCAGCCCCAGCGCGACGTAGTTGGTGTTGGAGTAGGCCCACTCCCCCGACCCCCGAGGCTTGGCCACCGCCCCCGCCAGCGTCTTCGCCGGATCCCAGTGCTCGAACCGGTCCCGGTAGATCCCCGCCGCATCCGGCAGGTCGTCGGTGTAGTTGTGCAGCCCACTCGTGTGATTCAGCAACTGCCGCAACGTCACGTCCCCCGGCACCCCCGGCAGCCACTCCGTCACCGCCTCGTCCAGCCGCAGCCGCCCTTCCCCCACCAACTGCAGCACCACCACCGCCGTGAACGTCTTGGTAACACTCCCCGCCCGAAACCACCCGGCCGGATCAACCGCGTCCCCACTCGCCCGCTCGGCCACCCCACTACCGCCGACCCACCGCCCCGCAGGCGACCGGCAGTCCAGCAGCACCCCCGTCGCCCCACCCGAAACCAGCGAATCCAGCACCCTCTGCAGCTTCTCCACGCCCGGAGGCTACCCGCGGCGCTGGTTCCTCGCGGGAAGCCGACCTACGATCCAGCGGCGTTGGTCCGAGCGTCTGAGCCACCTACTCCCGGGGTTGTTTGTCCGGCCGCTCGACAGTCGCCTTGATTCCGGCCAAGGTCCGCTCCAAGCCCTCCTCGATGGACGGCCCCTCCGCGTGTTCGGTGTGCAGGCGGACCGTCAGCTGAGCGGTGCCATCAGCGACGAAGTCGACCTCCAGCTCCCCGTGGTAGTCGTGCGGGCCCGGCGCCGACCAGCGAATCTTCCGGCCCTCCTCGACGATGTCGATCTCGGCCTCGCTCCGGACCTCCCGCTCGTCATCCACCACCGCGGCCACCTCGACCCGCTCGTGGACGGCCTCGCCGGGCTGCCGAGCCTCGGCGCCCTGCGACTTCGCCGACGGTTCGTCCAGGCGGTGCGCCTCGGTCATCTGCGGCAGGTACTCCGGCAGCCGCTCGACGTCGGACAGGTAGTCGAACAGCACGTTCGGCGCGACGTCCACCACCGTCGTCGCCTCGTAGTCACCCATCGAACCGGTCCTCTCCTTCGGCAAACCTGGTACGACGCCCGGTGACCCACGGCGGACCGCCGCAAACAGCGAACGACCGATGGATAACGACTCGGGAGCATCATCCGGGAGCTATGGCCGGGGCGAGGAGGGGGCCGTGCATCATATGGGCATGACTGAGCACGCCTCGGCCCCGGCGGTCGAGAAGCAGGTCCTGCAGGACGCTCTGGACCACGACGGTCCCGAGCCGATGCTGGCCACCGTTTTCGCGCAACTCGCCGTGGAACTGCACGACGCGGAGGGCGTGGACGAGACCGTGGACGCCGTCGTCCAGTTCGCCCTGCAGGCGGAGGCCTGCACGTACGCCGGGGTGATGCTGACCAGCCGAACCGGCTGGGAGATCGGCGCGGTCACCGACGCGCTGGTGGCGCGGATCTACCAGGAGCAGATCGACGCCGGCGACGGCCCGCTGCTCGCCGCGCTCACCAGCGGCACGACCGTGTACGTCGCCGACGTCGCGGCCGAGACACGCTGGCCGGGCTGGAGCACGCGGCTCACGTCGTACGGCGTGGGCTCGGTCCTGCACGTCCCGATGCTGGCCGCCGACCAGTTGATCGGCGTACTGAGTCTCTACAACGGTCACCCCGACGCGTTCAGCGCGGACGACGAGGCGATCGCGTACATCCTGGCCCGGCACGCGTCGGTCGCGGTCGCCGCCGCTCGCGACGGCGAGACGATGACGGCCGCGGTCGACGCCCGCAAGCTGGTCGGTCAGGCGATGGGGATCCTGATGGAGCGCTTCGACCTGGACGAGTCGCGCGCGTTCGAGATCCTCAAGCGGTACTCCCAGGACACCAACACCAAGCTCCGCGACGTCGCCCAGCACCTGATCGACACCCGGAAACTCCCCCAGTGAGCTGGTTCGTCCGGCCCGTGACGGATCCGTCATAGACCGGATGTATAACCCAACCTTGCTGTGGGCACCTAGGAGGGCGAGCGCTCACCAGCCTGGAGGACGACGCCCGTGACGGATCCGTACGCCGAGATCAACGGTCACCAGGTGATCGACCTGCACCGGGTCACCTCGGAGGGCCGGTTCTCCGCCGGGCCGGTCTGCATCCGCTGCGACATGCACTTCGTCGACCGCCAGGAGATCGCGGACACGGCCTGCCCGGTCCCGTTCTCGACCGGCAACCACGACCTGCTGGTGGACCCGGACGACGGCCTGCTCTACTGCACGCGCTGCCCCCTCGTGGCCTACGACCTCGCCGACGCCGCCGGCGAGGAGCCCTGCCCGGGTCCGGTGCGCGACCAGCAGCATCCGCGACGTACAGATCGCCGGTAAGCCGTCGCCGCAAGATCCGGACCAGGCTGCGAAGATGGCCGGGTGGACATCCTGCGCCGCAACAACGTCACCACGACCGGCAACCCCGACGGCCGCACGGTCCTGCTCGCCCACGGCTTCGGCTGCGACCAGAACATGTGGCGCCTGACCGTCCCGGCCCTGGCCGACGACTACCGGATCGCGTTGTTCGACTACGTCGGCGCCGGCCAGTCCGACCCGGCCGCCTTCGACGAGCAGCGCTACTCCAGCCTCGAGGGCTACGCCGACGACGTCGTCGAGGTCTGTACGGCGCTCGACCTGCACGACGCGGTCTTCGTCGGCCACTCGGTCAGCGCGATGGTCGGCGTACTCGCCGCCCGCAAGGCGCCCGACCGGATCGGCGCGCTGGTGATGGTCGCGCCTTCGCCGCACTACCTGAACGACGGCGACTACCGCGGCGGGTTCGGCCGCGACGACATCGACGAACTGCTGGCCTCGCTGGAGTCCAACTACCTCGGCTGGTCGTCGGCGATGGCGCCGGTGATCATGGGCAACGCCGACCGGCCGGCGCTCGGCGAGGAGCTGACGACCAGCTTCTGCGCGACCGATCCCGCGATGGCCCGGGTCTTCGCTCGTACGACGTTCCTGTCGGACTCGCGCGCCGACCTGGCGTCGGTCAAGGTGCCGACGCTGATCCTGGAGTCGACCGAGGACGTGATCGCGCCCCGCGAGGTCGGTGCGTACACGCACGCCGCGATCGACGGCTCGACGCTCGTCACGCTCGAAGCGACCGGCCACTGCCCGCACCTGTCGGCGCCGGAGGCAACCAATCGAGCGATCGCCGGCTTCCTCGCAGGCCTGAGGTGACGCTCGGCGACAGCGCCGAGGAGGTCTACGAGTCCGCGCCGAGCGGTCAGGTGTCGACGGCGATGGACGGCACGATCGTGATGATCAACGCGACGCTGCTCGGCTGGCTCGGACTTCGGCGGGACGCCGTGGTCGGGCGGATGCGGTTCGCCGACCTGCTGACGATCGGCGGCAAGCTCTTCCACGAGACCCACCTGGCGCCGTCGCTGCGGATGCAGGGCGAGATCAGCGGGGTCGCGCTCGAGCTGAAGCAGGACGACGGCGGCCGGCTCCCGGTCCTGATCTCGTCCGTGGTCAAGTACGACGCCGGCGAGCCGGTCCTGATCCGTACGACGGTCTTCGACGCGCAGATCCGCCGCGCGTACGAGGAGGAACTGCTCCGCGGCCGCCAGGTCGCCGAAGCCGCCCAACTCCAGGCCGAAGCCGATCGCGCGCAACTCCAGGACGCGCTCGCGGTCCTGCAACAGTCCTTGCTCCCCGCCCAGCTCCCCGACGTACCGGGCGTCGAGACCGCGGCGTACTACCACACCGCGTCGGCCATCCAGCTCGGCGGCGACTTCTACGACGTGTTCGCCGTCGACCGCGAACGCTGGGGCTTCTTCCTCGGCGACGTCTGCGGCAAAGGCCCGGCGGCCGCCGCTGTCACCTCGCTCGCCCGCTACACCCTGCGCGCGGCCGCGCTGCACGATCCCGGGTCGGCGCTCGCCACGCTCAACGCCGTACTGAACGAGCGCTACGCGACCGGCGACCCGCGCTACTGCACGGCGATCTTCGGCACCCTGATCCCCGATCCGGCGACCGGTCAGGTCGAGGTCGAGTTCGCCTCCGGTGGCCACCCGCCGCCGCTCCTGATCTGCGCCGACGGCACGGCCGGCTTCCTCCCGAGCGCGGACGGCACGCTGATCGGCATCCTCCCGACCGGTGAGTTCCCGCCGACCCGTCTGCGTCTGCAGCCCGGCGACACGCTCCTGCTCTACACCGACGGTCTCACCGAAGCCCGCGTCGGCGGCGACTTCTACGGCGAGCACGCCCTGCGAACGCTCGCCCTCCAGTACGCCGGTGCGCCCGCCGGTGAACTGGTGACCGCCCTCTCCGAACTCCTCACCAGCTTCGGAGAGCCGCTCGCGGACGACACCGCCCTGCTCGCGTTGAGCGCGCTAGCTCCGCGCGGCCCGTCGCTGAGCAGCCAGGCCTAGCGCCGCCACGACAACGATCGTCGCGCCGTACCCGATCACCGTGTGCTGCAGCCCGTACGGCGCCGCCAGCTGACCCGCGATGATCGACGGCACCCCGAACGCCAGGTACGCGATCACGTAGATCGCCGCGATCAGCCCGGCCCGCTGGTGCGGCTCGGCCAGCGGCACGATGATCCGCAGCGCGCCCGAGAACGACGCCCCGAACCCGAAGCCTGCGATCAGCTCACCGATCAGCATCGTGGTCAGGCTCCCGCCCGCGACTCCCGCCGTGATCACCACGCCACCGACCAGCGTCGCCATCCCACCCAGCAACGTCGTACGCCGGGCCGCGAAGCGAGCCATCACCACGCCGACCACCGCGGCCGTCGCCGGCGCGACGAACCCGCTGAGCCCGTTGATCAGTCCGCTGTCGATCCTGAAGATGTTCCGGATGATCGTCGGCGCCAGGCCCATGAACAGCCCGGCCAGCATCCACGCCGCCACATGCACCGGTACGGCGGCCGCGAACTCGCGCCGGGCCGCCGCCGGTACGGCGACCTGCGGAGCCAGCGACCGGAGCGCACCGGGCGCCCTGCTGACGGTCTCGCCGGAGAACGCGACGACCGCCGTACCGAGCACCATGATGATCGAGAGCGCGGTGAACACGATCGTGTTCGCGGCGGTGCTGAACTGGATCGCCGCGCCGGTCAGCAACGCGCCGAGACCGAGGCCACCGGTGGGCGCGACCGACCCGATCACCGTGCCGAGCCGCTTGTGCCGGGCGGGCGCCAGCTCGACGATCGAGGCCGTGAACGCGCTGGTCGCAGCGCCGGTCGCGAGTCCCTGGACGACGCGGGCGGCGATCACCCAGCCGATGTCCGGTGCGACCAGGAACATCACCATCGCCGCGAGCTCGACCAGCACCGCGCCGATCAGCACGGGCCGGCGGCCGATGTGGTCCGACAGTGAGCCGGTCGTGAGCAGCGCAGCCAGCAACGCGAGCGAGTAGACCGCGAAGGCGATGGTCAGCACGTCCGGCGAGAACCCCCACTGCTTCTCGTAGAGGACCAGCAGCGGCGTCGGAGCGCCCGCCGCCAGATACAGCGCGGCGAACGCGAGAGCGGCACCGGCAAAGGCGACCCCCGGTGGCAGCACCCGACGCTGCATCACGGCCTGCTGCGACACGAAGACACTCCTCCTGGCTGACTTTACCGACTAATAGTCAGAGCGTAACCTCCTAGCTATGGACACATCAAGTCAGCTCCCGGCGACCGAGCCCGCCGAGGAGCGTCGCGCCGGCCGGATGTCGGCGACCGAGCTCGCCGTGGAACTTCGCGCCGGGCAAATGTCCGCGACCGCGCTCGTCGCCGAACTTCGCGGCGGCCGTACGTCGGCGGTCGAGGTCGCCGAGGCCGCGATCGCGCGGATCGAGCGCCTGGACCCGGCGATCAACGCCGTCCCGGTCCGGGACTTCGACCGGGCCCTGACCGCGGCCCGCGCCGCCGACGCCGCGCGTGCCCAGGGCGACGACCGGCCGCTGCTCGGCATCCCGGCCACGGTCAAGGAGTCGTTCAACGTCGCCGGGCTGCCGACGACGTGGGGCCTGCCGCCGTACAAGGACTTCGTCGCTCAAGACGACGCACTCGCTGTCGCACGTCTGCGCTCGGCCGGAGCGGTGATCCTCGGCAAGACCAACGTCCCGGTCGCGCTCGGCGACCTGCAGACCTCCAACCCGTTGCACGGGACAACGAACAACCCCTGGGACCTGACCAGGACGCCGGGCGGGTCGAGCGGCGGATCGGCCGCCGCCCTGGCCGCCGGCTTCGGCGCCCTCTCGATCGGCTCGGACATCGCCGGCTCGCTGCGCGTCCCAGCTGCCTTCACCGGCGTCTACGCCCACAAGCCGTCGTACGACCTGCTGCCGTCCCGCGGCCACATCGCTCCCCCGGCGGCCCCGCTCACCTACCGCCGCGACCTGACCGTCATCGGTCCAATGGCCCGCAGCGCCGAGGACCTCATGCTCCTGCTCGATCTCCTCGCCGAGCCCGACGAGACCGGCCTCGGTCTCGCGCACCGCCTCGACCTTCGCCCGCCGCGGCACGACACCCTGACCGACTATCGCGTCCTCGTCCTCGACACCCACCCGCTGATCCCGACGGCCTCGGACGTCCGTACGGCGATCGACCACGCCGCCGTCGACCTCGCGGCGGCAGGCGCGAAGGTCGATCGCCACAGCCCCCTGCTCCCTGACCTGACCGAGTCGGCCAGGCTCTATATGAGGCTCCTGCTCGCCTCAATGGCCGCCGGCTACCCGGCCGCCGCCTACGAACAGGCCCGATCGGTTGCCGCAGGCATCGATGCCGACGACCACAGCCTGGCCGCCGAACGAGCCCGCGGCGCGGTCCTCTCCTACCGCGACTGGATCGCCGCCGACGCCCTCCGCGCCCGGCACGTCGCCCAGTGGACCGACCTCTTCCGCCAGTACGACGTCGTCATAGCCCCCGCCTCACCGACCACGGCCTTCCCCCACGACCACAACCCAGATCAGTGGTCGCGCAAACTCTCCATCGACGGCGTCGCCCGCAACTACGCCGACCAACTCGTCTGGTCCGGCCTCGCGAGCACCACGGGCCTCCCCGCGACCGTCGCCCCGATCGGCCTCACCCCAGCCGGCCTACCGGTCGGTGTACAACTCATCGGCCCCCTGTACGAGGACCGCACGCCCATCCACTTCGCCCAACTCATGGCAGAGCAACTGGGCGGCTTCACCCCTCCACCACTGGTCTGAGCGGACAGGCCACATCCACCGAGCACGCCGAAACCCACCTTGAGCACCATCCAGCCGCCCGGAGACCGGAAATGTGGCTGGATGGTGCTCAAAGTGGTGGTCGGGAGGCCGGCGTCGGGCCCGGTGGGAGAGGTTGGGCCCGGTGGGCGAGGTCAGGCCCCGCGGGCCGTGATCGGGCCCTAGGGCTGCTCGGCGCCGGCGGCTGTCGTGGCCAGCTCCGCCGTCTCGGGGATCATCGAGACCCCGCGCGCGGCAGCCGCCTCCAATGCCTCCCGGGCCGGGGCCGCCATCCAGCGCAGCGGCTGGTCGAGCACCCGGGCCACGGTCGACTCCTCCAGGTGCAGGATCTCGGCCACCCGGCGCAACGCGTCCGGCTCGTCGGTTGCCGAGTACAACAGATGGACCACCTCGTGGCGATGTGCGTAGACGCTCAGCGTCGCGGCCGCCAACCCGGGATCGACCGTGTCCGGCCGAACCTCCTCAACACTGTCCCCGTGAGTCTTCATGACCTGACAACGGATGAGTGGTCCAGTCCGTCACGCGAGCGCTCTCATCGGAGCTGGAAGCCCTTCACCCGGAGCGCCTCGCGCAGGTGTTCGCGACCCTTCAGACCGGCCACGCTGCCGAAGCGGGCCGCCACCCGGCTCACCCACCCCTGAGGCATCCCCGCGGCCACGTAGTACCGGTTCAGCAGCTCCTCGTAGGCATCGACGTGTGCCGCCTGGGGCTCCAGCGCGTACCGCTCGTGGTGCAGCACCGCCTCCTGCGGCAGCCGCGGCTTCACCGACGTCTCGTCGTACCGGTCGGGATGTCCAACAGTCAGCCCGAAGACGGGGAAAACGTTCGCCGGCAGCTCCAGCTCCGCCGCGACCTCCAGCGGCCGGTTGCGAATCGCGCCGACGAACACCGTGCCGAGCCCGAGCGACTCGGCGGCCAGCGCTGCGTTCTGCGCCGCCAGAGCAACGTCCACGAACCCGAGCAGCGCTGCCTCGACGAAGTCCGCACCCTCCGACGACGCCTGACCGATCTGCTCGGTCACGTGCCGCGCGCGAGCGAGGTCCGCGAGCCAGACGAGCAGCAACGGCGCCTGCTTGATGAAGTCCTGCTCTCCGGCCAGCTCCGCCAGCCGGGCGCGACGATCGTCATCCCGTACGGCGACCACGCTCCACAGCTGGAGATTGCCCGACGTCGGCGCCGACTGCGCGGCGGCGATCAGCGCCGTCAGCGTCTCGTCGGAGACCGGATCAGGCCGGTAGCTCCGTACCGACCGGTGCGCCAACTGCTGGGCGATCACCTCGGTCCACGCAGCCGGCGGCACCTCCTCAGCGCCGTACCGCAAACGAAACGAAGCTTCAGGTGAAACGGTCACAACCACTCCCCTAGGTCAGGCACGTTGACCCGTGCCGTGGACACCATGCTCGTCGATCAGCTTCAGCTCCGCGTCGGTCAGCGGCGGGAAGTCGAGCGCGGCGAGGTTGTGGTCCAGCTGATCGGTCGAGCTCGCGCCGATCAGCGCCGTCGTCACCTCCGGCCGTCGCAGCACCCACTGCAGCGCCAGCTGCGCGAGCGACTGACCGCGCTCGTGCGCGATCTTGCTCAGCGCGGTCGCGCGCTCCCGGTAGACCGGGTCGATCTGCTCGGGCGACAGGAACGTGCTGTTGGCGGCCCGGGCGCCCTCCGGGATCGTGCCGTCGAGGTACTTGTCGGTCAGCAGCCCCTGCGCCAAGGGGCTGTAGGCAACGAGTCCGAACCCGTCCGCGGCCGCCTGGTCCAGCAGGCCGGAGCGTTCCGGCGTACGGTCGAAGATCGAGTACCGCGGCTGATGCACGAGCAGCGGTACGCCGGCCTGCCGCAGCAGTTCGGCGGCCGCATGCGCCTGGTCGGTCGGGTAGTTCGACACTCCGACGTACAGGGCCTTGCCCTGCTGGACCGCGCTCACCAGCGCGCCGACCGTCTCCTCGAGCGGAGTCGTCGCGTCGGGCCGGTGGTGGTAGAAGATGTCGACGTAGTCGGTGCCGAGGTCCCGCAGGCTGTGATCCAGCGAGCTGAGCAGCGACTTGCGCGAACCGCCTTTGGCGTAAGGGCTCGGACTGATCGGGTTGCCGGCCTTGGTGGTGATCACCAGCTCGTCCCGGTACGGCGCGAGGTCGGTGCGCAGCAGCTGCCCGAGGAACTTCTCCGCGCCGCGGAACGGCGGGCCGTAGCGGTTCGCGTTGTCGATGTGGGTGACGCCGAGGTCGAAGGCGTGCAGCACGATCTCGCGCTGCGTCGCGAACGGGTAGTCGGTGCCGAACTTCTGCCACAGCCCGAGCGAGACCGCGGGCAGGTCGAGCCCGGACCGGCCGGCCCGCCGGTACTCCAGCCGCTCGTAGCGGTCGCCGGCGGCGTGGTAGCTGGTCGTCATCTACGGGGTCCTCACCGAAACGTCGAATGTCCACTGGATCAGTAGTCATCGTAGGGACGCTCCCCCGGCGCCCGGACCGGCGTCCACGGGCCGGGATTTGCTGGCTTGACCAGTTGATAGTCAGGGGCGTACGGTGATCTTACCTGGACATCCAGTGTCCAGAATAACGAAGGAGAGAGCGATGAGGATTTTTCTGGCCGGAGCGTCCGGCGTGATCGGGCAGCGGCTCGTTCCCCTGCTGGTTCAGGCCGGGCACGTGGTCGGCGGGATGACCCGCTCGGAGAGCAAGACCGCCGCCCTGAAGGAGCTCGGCGCGGAGCCGATCGTCTGCGACGTGTTCGACCGTGACGCGCTGATCCTGGCGGTCAAGGAGTTCCGGCCGGACGTCGTACTGAACGAGCTGACCGACCTGCCCGACGACCTGTCGAACATCGACGCGCACGCCGAGCTGAACGCCCGGATCCGCACCGAGGGCAACCAGAACCTGATCGAGGCCGCCCGGCAGAGCGGGTCGCCGAAGATCCTGGCCCAGACCGTCGCGTGGCAGCTGCCGGACGGACCGGACGCGCTGGCCGTCGCCGAGCTGGAGAAGTCGGTGCTGGCCGAAGGCGGCGTCGTCCTCAGCTACGGGCAGTTCTACGGCCCCGGCACCTACAACCCCGAGAACGTGCCCGCCGAACCGCGGGTCCACCTCGACCGCGCCGCCGAACTGACGGTGAAGGCCCTCGACGCGCCGACCGGCGTCGTCCTCATCACCGACTAGTCCCCCGGTTCCAGCAAGGAGTCACCGTGTCCACCTCAACCCAGTCCCCCATCGTCCAGCGTCGCTGGACCCTGCCCACCGGCGTCGCCCTGGCCGGCATCGCGGTCACGTTCACGAGCCTGAACCTCGCGGCCGGATCGCTCACCCCGATGCTCGTCGAGTACCGCGACCAGTGGAACTTCGCACCGCAGCTGCTCACGCTGGCGTTCGCCGTGTACGCCGCCGGGTTCCTGGCCGCGGTCCTGACGGTCGGCTCACTGTCCGACCACCTCGGCCGGCGACCGGTCCTGCTCGGCGCACTCGTCGTCCAGGTGGTGTCGAACCTGCTGTTCCTGTTCGCCCAGAACGTCGACTGGGTGATCGCCGGCCGGACCGTGCAGGGCGTCGCCGCCGGCGCGGCCACGACTGCCTTCACCGCGGCCCTGGTCGAGATCGCCCCGGCGCACCGCAAGGGGCTCGGCGTGATCCTGGGCAGCGCCGGGCTGACCGGTGGACTCGGCTTCGGCTCCTTGCTGGCCGGCCTCGCGATCCAGGTGAGCTCCGACGCGAACACGGTGATCTTCGTGGTCCTGACCGCGCTGACCGTGCTCGGCTTCGGAGTTGTCGCGCTGTCGCCCGAGACAGTCCGCCGTACGCCGGGAGCGCTGCGCTCGATGATCCCGAGGATCTCGTTCCCCGCGGCCACCCGCGCGGAGTTCGCCGCCTCGGCCCCGGTCGTCGCCGCGGTCTGGATGCTGGCCGGCCTGTCCGGCGGCCTCGCGCCGAGCATGGTGCGCAGCGTCTTCCACATCGACAGCGGCCTGATGAACGGCGTCGCCGGGTTCGTCCCGCAGACCGCGTCGTTCCTGATCGGCTTCGCGCTCGGCAAGGTCGACTCCCGGCGCGCGATGACGATCGGCATCTACGCCTCGGTCGTCGGCGCGGCCGGCATCATCACCGGCGTACTGGCCGGCAGCCTCGCCGTGATGATCATCGGGCAGGCCCTGGCAGGCATCGGCTTCGGCGCCTCGTTCACCGCGGCCCTCGCCCTCGTCTTCCCCCTCGCCGCTCCCCACCAGCGCGCCGGAGTCGTCGGCGCGGTCTACCTGATCGCGTACGTCGGTCTCGGCGTCCCCGTCGTCATCGCCGGCCAGCTGACCTCGACCCTCGGCGAGATCCCCACCGTCACCTGGTACACGGGAGCGGCGATCCTGCTCTCCCTCATCAGCCTCGCCGGCCAGCACCGCATCAAGCGCACCACCCCCAAGCCCACCCCCGCCCACCGGGCCCACGTACCGGCATGACCGAAGCTCCGTGGCTCGTCGCCCTCGACATCGACGGCACGACCCTCCGCGAGGACGGCACGGTCAGTACGGCGGTCGCGGCCGAGATCACCAAGCTCCACCAGGCCGGTCACGAGCTCATGCTCGCGACCGGCCGGTCGCCGGCCGCCACCCTGCCGGTCCTCGATCTGCTCGGCATCACGCCACGCTTCGTGGTCTGCTCCAACGGCGCGACCACCCTCGAACGTGATGCCGAGGGCAACTACCAGCGAGTCTGGGTCGAGACCTTCGACCCGACACCGGTGCTGAAGTCGATCCACGCCCACCTCCCGGACGCCCGGTACGCGATCGAGGACGAGCACGGCCACTACCTGTTCACCGCGCCCTTCCCCGGCAGTGCGATCGGCCTCGACAGCGAGCACGAGGAGTACGTCGAGTTCGAGGCCCTCCTGAACCGCACGGCCTGCCGCGTCGTGGTCGTCTCTCCCGGCCACGACCTCGACGACTTCCTGCGGGTGGTCGAGCGGATGGGACTGCGCCGGGTGAGCTTCGCGATCGGCTGGTCGGCCTGGCTCGACATCGCCGCCGACGGCGTCAACAAGTCCACCGCGATGGAACGCGTTCGCGCCGAGCTGGGCGTACCCCGCGAGCGGGTGATGGCCGTCGCGGACGGGCGCAACGACCTCGAGTTGCTGACCTGGGCCGCCGAGCACGGTCGCGGTGTCGCGATGGGCCACGCACCGGCCGACGTACTGGCTGCTGCTGGTGAAGTGACCGGCAGCATCGCCGAGGACGGTCTGGCTCAGGTCCTGGCCACGCTCACGAGCTGATCGCGCTCGCAACCCTCCGCCCGAAGGCTCCGCCGGCTGCCACCTGCACGCGATCGAGGTGCAGCCAGCGGGCCATCAGTTGCAGTTCGGCAGCTAGTGGCTCGACCAGATCGGCTTCCTTGACGCCGGACTCAGCGGTGAGGGTCGGGACGAGCAGGGTGGAGTTTCGGCGGTCCGACTTGAGGTCTACTCGGGCGACCAGGCGGTCGCCGAGGAGGAACGGCAGGACGTAGTAGCCGTGGACGCGTTGAGCCTCAGGCGTGTAGATGCTGATCCGGTAGAAGAAGTCGAACAGCCGCTCGGTGCGGGCGCGGTTCCAGATCAGGGTGTCGAACGGCGAGAGCAACGCCCGCGTGTCGACCGGGCGGTCCTCGGCCTCGGCCCACAAGTAGCTCTGCTGCTTCACACCGTCGACCTGTACAGGCACGAGATCCCCGGCATCCACCAGCTCGCCCACCACCCGCTTAGCCGTTGCTGTGGGCAACGGATAGTGCCCACGCGTCGCCCCGCACAACTCCCCCGCCGTCGCCACCCCGAGAGACCGCGCCGCGATCCGCACGAACTCGCGCCGCGCCTCGTCGTCGTCCACCTCAGGTACGTCGGTCGGCAGCACCCGCTCGGTCACGTCGTACAGCCGCTCGAAGTGCCGCCGCCCCGCGATGGCCACCCGTCCGGTCGCGAACAGGTACTCGATCGCGATCTTCGCGTCCTGCCAGTTCCACATCTTTCCCGTCGACGGATCCGGATCCGGGTCGCTCCGCTTCCGCCGTACGCCGTCGCGATCGGCCTCGCCCGCCGTGATCGGCCCCTGATCGGAAACCATCGCCAGCACGTCGTCGACCAACCGCGGCCGCTCTACGCTCAGCCGCCGCATCCCGACCACCACCGACCACGGCACCTGAAGCTCCGGGTCCAGCGGCTCGTCCCACACCTGCCGCTCGGCCACCCGCATCCGCCATCGCGCCAACGGGTACGACGCCACCGGCAGCAGCGCCGCCTTGTGCCCCCAGAAGTACTCGAACAGCTCGCCGCCACCCCAGCACATCCGGTCCAGCCGCTCCCGCGAGTAATCCCCCACCCGCGAGAAGACCGGCAGGTAGTGCGACCGGCACAGCACGTTCACGGAGTCCACCTGCAGTACGCCGACCCGCTCGACAACCCGCCGTACCTGCCGAACGTCCGCGCGCCCAGGCCGCGCCTCACCGAACCCCTGAGCACGCAACGCGATCCGCCGCGCCGCCTCAACCGAAACCGCCGGACCGACCGCCATACGCCCGAATCTACTCAGCCGCGGTCCAAGTGACCCCGCAACGAGGCCGCCAGCTCGCCGGCCGCCTCGAGCTGCTCCGGCGTGAGCGCGTCGACGAACAGCTCGCGGATCGCCCGCAGATGCGGAACCGTCGCGGCCCTGAAAGCGCTCGCCCCGGTGTCGGTCAAAACAACCTCCGCGCCTCGGGTGTCGGTCGCGCACTCCTCCCGCCGGATCAGCTCCCGCCGCTCCATTCGTCCCAGGTGATGCGACAGCCGGCTGCGCTCCCACCCGATGCGCAGCGCGAGATCCGACGGACGCAGCCGGTGATCGGTCGCTTCGGACAGTGCCAGCAGTACGCCGTAATCGCCGCGCGACAGCCCCGACTCGTCCTGCAACTGAGCACCGAGCCGGGCGCGCAACGCGTCGGCGGTCTCGATGAAGTCCCGCCAGATCCGCAGCTGCTCACTGGTGGGAAGAATTCGCCGGGACACCGTGTTACTCATCTCGAACCTCCTGGTTGACGCGTCAACTCGAATGTATATGATTGACATGTCAACCCCAAGAGGCCACAACGTGAACGAGGTGACAGTGGTGACTGGTTTCGAGCTGGGTCTCGACTCCTTCGGCGAAGTAGCCACCGACGACGGCCGGATCATGTCCGACGCCGAGACCGTGCGGTTGCTGGTCGAGGAGGCGCAGCTGGCCGAGTCCGTGGGCCTGGACGCCTTCAACCTCGGCGAGCACTACCGCGAGGGCCACAACGACTCCGCGACCCCGGTGCTGCTGGCGGCGATCGCCTCCGCGACCCAGAAGATCGCGCTCGGGACGTCGGTCACGGTGCTCAGCACCAACGACCCCGTCCGGCTCTACCACGAGTTCTCCACCCTCGACGCGGTCTCGAACGGCCGCGCCCAGATCGTGCTCGGCCGGGCCTCGGCCATCGAGTCGTTCCCGCTGTTCGGGTACGACCTGGCCGACTACGAGCGGCTGTTCGAGGAGAAGCTCGACCTGTTCGCCCGCCTGCAGCGCGAGGAGAAGGTCACCTGGTCCGGCACCGTCCGGGCTCCACTGACCGGCCAGACCCTGCACCCCCAGATGCGCCCCGGCGGCATCCCCACCTGGATCGGCGTCGGCGGTACGCCGAACTCGGTCCTGCGCGCCGCCCGGTACGGCCTGCCCCTGATGATGGCGATCATCGGCGGCCGCCCGCAGCGCTTCGCCGGCAACGTCGCCCTGTACGAACGGGCGCTCGACGATCTCGGCAAACCCCGGCTCCCGATCGGCCAGCACTCGCTCGGCATGGTCGCGGAGACCGACGAGGAAGCCGTCGAGACCTGGTGGCGCTACTGGCAGCCGGTGGTCGAGAACCTGTCCCGCGAACGCGGCTTCTACGCACCGAGCAAGGAGCGCTACCTGGACGAGGTCGACACCGGTGCGTTGTTCGTCGGCTCGCCGGAGACGGTCGCGCAGAAGATCGCGACCATGGTCCGCGACCTGCACCTGAGCCGCTTCGACCTCAAGTACGACGTGATGTTCCTGCCGCGGGACGCCCGGGCCCGCACCATCGAGCTGCTCGGCCGCGAGGTCGCACCGCGCGTCCGCGAGCTGCTCGCCGTACAACCCACCACCGTCTGAATCCCTTTACTACAAGGAGCGCAGTACCCGTGACAGATCTCGAGTTCGGACTCGACACCTTCGGCGACGTCCCGCAGGACGACAACGGTCAGCTGGTCTCGCACGCCGTGGCGATCCGCCAGGTCGTCGAGGAGGCCGTCGTGGCCGACGAGCTCGGCGTCGACGTGATCGCCCTCGGCGAGCACCACCGCCCGGAGTACTCGGTCTCCTCCCCGGAGACCGTGCTGGCCGGCATCGCGACCAGGACCAACCGCATCCGTCTGGCCTCCGGTGTGACCGTGCTCAGCTCGGACGACCCGGTCCGCGTCTTCCAGCGGTTCGCGACCGTCGACGCGCTGTCCAACGGCCGCGCCGAGGTGATCCTCGGGCGTGGTTCGTTCACCGAGTCGTTCCCGCTGTTCGGCTACGACCTGGCCGACTACGACGTGCTGTTCGAGGAGAAGGCGGACCTGTTCGTCAAGCTGCTCGACGAGAAGCCGGTCACTTGGTCCGGTACGACGCGCGCGGCGCTGACCGACGCGGACGTCTTCCCCAAGACCGAGTCCGGCCGACTGAAGACCTGGATCGGGGTTGGCGGTTCACCGCAGTCGGTGGTCCGTACGGCGCACCACGGCCTTCCGCTGATGCTCGCGATCATCGGCGGCCAGCCCGACCGCTTCGCGCCGTACATCGATCTCTACCGCCGCGCGGCCGAGCAGTTCGGTACGACGGCGCACCCGGTCGGCATGCACTCGCCGGGCTTCGTCGCCGACACCGACGAGGAGGCGCGCGAGGTGTACTGGCCGCACTACAAGGTGATCCGCGACCGGATCGGGCAGCAGCGCGGCTGGCCGCCGATCCGCCGCGAGGAGTACCTGGCCGAGATCGAGCACGGCTCGCTCTACATCGGGTCGCCGGACACCGTCGCGGCCAAGATCGCGCGCGCGGTCAGCGCGGTGGACGTCGGGCGCTTCGACCTGATCTACACGAGCGGCACGCAGCCGATCGGTGCGCGGATGCGCGCGGTCGAGCTGTTCGGCGGCAAGGTGATCCCTCAGGTGCGCGAGCGCCTGGCCGAGCTCACCCCTGTGGAGACCGCATGAGCGCCACCGGCGTTCACACGATCGGGATCCTCGGCGCCGGCAAGGTCGGGACCGTGCTCGGCCGGCTGGCCGTTGCCGCGGGCTACAAAGTGCTGATCGCCGGTTCGGGTGAGCCGTCCAAGATCGCGCTGACCGTCGAGATCCTCGTTCCCGGCGCCGTCGCCACCACGGGAGTGGAGGCGGCGGCCCAGGCCGACCTCGTCGTACTGGCCCTGCCGCTCGGCAAGTACCAGGCGCTCCCGGTCGACCAGCTGCGCGGCAAGCTCGTCGTCGACGCGATGAACTACTGGTGGGAGATCGACGGCCACCGCGCGGACCTCACCGACCCGCGCACGTCGTCCAGCGAGATCGTCGCCGCGTTCCTCGACGGCGCGCGGGTGGTCAAGGGCTTCAACCACATGGGGTACCACGATCTTGACGAAGGCGCCCTGCCTGCCGGTACGCCGGGCCGGAAGGCGATCGCCGTTGCCAGTGACAACGCGTCGGACGTTGCCGTGGTCACCGAGTTCGTCGACGACCTCGGCTTCGACCCGGTCGTGCTCGACAAGCTCGCGGACGGCGTACGGCTGCAGCCTCGCGCCGAGGCCTTCGGCGCGAACCTGCCCGCCGACGAACTCCGCACGCTGCTCGACCGCTTCCCCGACAGCGAGCTCGGCCAGGAAATGGCCGCCGCCCGCAAGTGATCAGGAATCGAGAAGCAGCCGGGGGTGGCCCGCCACTAGCGTCTTCGGTATGACGAAGACAGAGCAGGTCGAGCGCAAGCCGGGTACTCCGGGACGGTTCTCGCGGTGGCTGCAGGTGAAGATGGGCGCCCGGGCGAGCCGGAAGATCCGCGACGGCAAGGGACAGATGATGGGCATGGACGTGCTCGTGCTCAACACCATCGGAAAGCGCAGCGGTGAGCCGCGGGCGACGCCGCTCGCGTGGTTCGCGGACGGCGAGTCGTGGCTGGTCGTCGCCTCCGGTGGCGGCAGCCAGCACCCGGACTGGCACGCGAACCTGACGGCCCACCCGGACCAGGTGACGGTCGAGTTCGCCGGCAAGGACGCCGTACCGGTGAAGGCGGAGCGTTTGGGCACGGCCGAGCGCGCTGAAGCGTGGAAGCGGATCGCCGAGGCGCAGCCGCGGATCGCGAAGTACCAGGAGAAGTCCGAGCGCGAGTACCCGGTCATGCGCCTCACCCAGCGGTGAGCGCCGCGGGCGGCTCGGCGGCCTGCTCGGCGCGCCCGGCTCTCCCCGCCCCCACCCTTCCCGGCGCTGATCAGTTCCTGAGGAACGCGAGGGCCTGGCGGCGGAACTCCTCCGGGTTCTCCAGCCAGGGGTAGTGCGCGGCGCCGGGCACGATCAGCCGTTCGGCATCCGGAAGCGCCGCGAGCAGGCTGTCGGCCACGGACGGCGGGCGAAGATCCAGCTCACCGTGGAGCAGCAGCGTCGGCGTGTCGACCTTCGCGCAGGCACCCTTCCGATCCGGCCGACGCTTGAGGTCGGCAACGAGTGCATCGGCTGCTTCTTTGTTCGGCGTGAAGCGCGGAGTGTTGAGCTGCCGGGCGAGATCCATCGCAGTCGCACGATCGGCAAACCCGGTGGAGATCCGCGCCAACCACTCGTCGTCGTACGACTCAGCAGCAAGGATCTCCGCGACGCGTTCCCGGTACGACGGCGGCGGCCCGTCCAGCCCGGTGCTCGCGACCAGCAGCAACCGCTCGACGGGAAAACGCTGCGCATACTCGAGCGCCAGCGCCGCACCCCACGAGTGCCCGACCACCCGCACCTCCGCCCCGCCGATGACCGCCGCCAGGTCAGCGACGTACCGATCAACCGTGAACGGCCCTCGTACGTCGGACCGCCCAGCTCCCCGCTGATCCCACTGCCACACCGTGAAGTCGTCCGCCAACATCGCGGCCAAGTCGTCGAGGTAGTCCCACCAGCCAGGCCCACCGTGCACCAGTACGACGACCGGCCCGGCCCCCGTCACCCGCGTCCACAACCGGCACCCGTCGTCGGCGACCACCGTCATGAATCCTCCATGTTTGCATGATTTGGTAGTGATTGTTACAGACGGACACGCGGTGTGACCAGCAACCTCCAGCCCTTCCCAGGAGAATGGACAAGTCCCCAGGGGAGGCGCCGATGTCCGACTACCACCGCGCGGCAGCCGCCCGCATCCTGGCCGAGTCCATCGCCCCCTGGACTCCCGATCTCCCACCACCCACGCCGTGGACCGCCGAGCCCGACGTCACCCCGCTCTCCCCCGATGGCCGACTCACGACCGCCCAGCGCAACTACCTGGATCTCCCCGTCGCCAGCAGCGCGACCCACCGAGTCCTGTGGCACGACAGCACAGGCGTACTCAACGTCGCCCACTGCAGCGCCCTCGGCCCGATCGTCCCGATCGCCGCCCGCGAAACCACCGTCGCGCTCCGCCAGGCCCTCCCCGCACTCACCCCGTTGAGCGCCGCCGACCGCCGCATCATGACCGCGACCACCACCGACGCCGACCCCCGCGAGATCCTCGCCGTCGGCTTCGAAACCACCGCACGAGCGCTGGTCCAACACGCCTACCTGTTGCGGGTGGCGGTCGCTCCGAGGGCGCAGGAGCACGAGGAGCTCGCCGGCAGCACGCCGTACGACGACCCAGCCACCTTTGCCCTGGCCCTCCGCGACTCCGGCATCTTCGCCGTAGTCGCCAACACCTGGCACTGGGGCCTGCAGTCATCCACGTTCCGCCGCGGCATGATCCCGATCGCTTTCGAGTCCCGCCCCGACGGCCACCTCCGCTACACCGCCGAGTCGACGGCAACCCTCCGCACGCTAAAAGCCCAAGCGATCGCCGCACGCGAAATCCCCCAGTACGCCAACCTCCCCACCGGCGAACTCCCCCGCTGCCTGGCGAACATGACCACCTCAGCCCCACCCCTGCTGCCCGCCCTGGTCGACCTCTTCATCACCACCTTCATCACCCTGCTGAACGCAGTCACCATCTCTCACGAGGAGCCCACCATGACCCTCCCCGACGTGGTCTTCGAGGTCCCCGACATGACCTGCTCCCACTGCACGAACACCATCACCACCGTCCTGCAAACCCACGGCGTCACCGTCACCGACATCAACCTCGACACCAAACGCGTCAGCGCCACCTTCCCCACCCCCGAAATCCAAGCCACCTGCTACGCCGCCATCGAAGACCACGGCTACACGGTCGTCTCCTCAGCCGGCTAACAACTTCCCCCACGCGAGCTACGCAGCCGCCCTTCGTCGCTACGCTCCTCAGCGCGACAGCTACGCCCGCTCCCACCCACCCACCGGCTTACCGCCGGCACAGTGGCCTGCTGTCGCAGGCGCTTGCCGGCTGGCGCCAGCACTTCCCGGCTACCGCCGGGGTTTCCGGCTACCGCCGGGGTTTCCGGCTACCGCCGGGGTTTCCGGCTACCGCCGGGGTTTCCGGCTACCGCCGGGGTTCCGGCTACCGCCGGGGTTTCCGGCTACCGCCGGGGTTCCGGCTACCGCCGGGCTCAGCTCCGCTGTCGCCCCATCGCCGGTGCGCCATGCCCTCACGTGCATTAGCTCAGCTCTCGACGTGCGTTAGCGCGACAACTTCAATGTAGTTGCTACGGGCAAGCACTTCGATATCCGGCCGACGACCTGTCCGCCAGGGCCACGCGGCCAGTCAGCGTCAACCCCGGTCCCCAAGTCGTCCTGCGCAGCCCCGCCGCACCCTCAGCCCGGCAGCAACCCACTCCGCACACCAGCGAGATGCGCCCGGCTCACCCCCGACGCCAACTCCGCATCCTTCGCGCGGATCGCCTCCACGATCGCCGCATGCTCAGCCTGATCCCCACGGTGCTGCGCCTTCGTGTCCAGCTTCAGCATGTCCACCATCGCCCGTCGTACCCGCGGCACGAAGCTGTCGAACAGCTCCCCCAGCACCGCATTGTGCGCCGCAGTCACGACCGCCCGGTGGAACGCCAGATCCGCCTCGATGTACTCCTCATCCCCCAAATCCGAAGCCGCCCGCGCCCGATCAGCCAACGTCCGCTTCAACGCCCGCAGATCACCAGCCGTACGCCGAGAAGCCGCCAGCCGCGCCGCCTCGGTCTCGATCGCCAACCGCCCCTCAAGCACATCGGAGATCGCAGCCCGCCGCAGCACCTGGTCCCAGTCCTCCACCGGCTGCGTCCCGACCACGAACACCCCAGACCCCTGCCGGCTCTCCAACACCCGCCGCCCAGCCAACTCCCGAACAGCCTCCCGCACGGTCGACCGCCCAACCCCCAACTGCGCCGCCAGCGTCGTCTCCCCCGGCAGCTTCTGCCCCACCGGCCACTCCCCCGCACCAACCCGGCGGAGGATCTCCTCAACAGCCTGCTCGGCCAGCGGTTGTCGGCGAATCATCCACCCACTCTAATTCCTCAGCTTGTCTGAGGAGTCTTCTCACTCCCCGACCCGCGAAGCCAGACCAGACCCTCCCCACACATGCCACACACTCGCCCCCGTCGCCACGCCGGCGCTGTCCATCCACCGAGTGGCACGGTAACCCCGCCGACCACAGGCGGCCCCCGCACCGCCTGCATCCCTGCCGGCCATAGGCGGTCCCCGCCGCCGGCATCCCCGCACCGCGAACATCCCTGCGACCGCAGGCGTCCCCCGCAACCGCCGGCATCCCCTGTACTCCCCGGCCCCCTGCTGCCGCTGGCCATCTCCGACTGCCGCCGACTGCAGACAGCCGGGCCCCGTCGACACCCACCACTGATCAAGCACTCCACCGGAGGTCGGCTCCCGTCTGAAACCACCGCCAGGGACGTGTTGTCGAAAGGTTGATCAGTGGTGGCCGTCGGACCTGCCGAGCCAGGCGGAGCCAGGTGGTCGGGGCGGAGGCAGGTGGTCGGGGCGAAGACCAGCGGGGGCCGGAGGCAGGTGGTTGGGGCGGTGGCAGGTGGCCGGGGCGAAGATCAGCAGGGGCGGCGGCCGGGTCGGGGGCAGGCACAGGTTGAGGCGCGCGGGGGCGGGGGCGGGGGCAGGCGGGGCAGGCGACGGCGAGCGGGGCTGACCCGGGGCCGGGCACGCAATCCGCGCAGCGCCGGCGGTCGATCCCCACTCCTCTAACTCCTCAGCTTGTCTGAGGAGTGCTACCTCATCTAACATCAACCCCATGTCCACGCGCCGTCTCCTCCTCAGCTGCCACGGCGGGAGCTGAATCGACCGGCGCCCCTCCGTGGAGTGCTGGTGTGCGCCGGTCCCCGAGCTCGTGACCGCAAGGACATCTCCACATGAACTGGAACCGGCAACAGCCGTCGCCGATGCCGCACCACCGTTACCGCTCCGCCTTCGACCGCGTACATGTACCACCGATCGAGCGTGACTGGCCGAGCAACCGCACCACCACCGCTCCCCTCTGGGTCCCCGTCGATCTCCGCGACGGCAACCAGGCGCTGGCCGAGCCGATGGACCCGGCCCGCAAGCGCCGCTTCTTCGACCTGCTCGTTGCCATCGGCTACAAAGAGGTCGAGGTCGGCTACCCGTCCGCCTCGCAGACCGACTTCGACTTCGTGCGCCAACTCACCGACGTCCCCGACGACGTCACCATCGTCGTCTTCACACCGGCCCGCCGTTCCCTGATCGAGCGCACGCTCGAGTCCGTCCGCGACATCCGTACGCCGGTAGTCGTCCACCTGTACGCCGCAACAGCCCCACTGTGGCGCGACGTCGTCCTGCGTCGTACCCGCGACGAGCTGACCGACCTGCTCCTCGACGCCGCCGACGACATCCTGCGTCTCGGCCAGGAGCGCGAGAACCTCCGCTTCCAGTTCTCGCCCGAGGTCTTCAACCTCACCGAGCCCGACTTCATCCTCGACCTGTGCAACCGGCTGACGACCCGCTGGGACGCGACCCCCGACCGGCCCGTCGTACTCAATCTGCCGGCCACTGTCGAAGTCGCGACGCCGAACATCTACGCCGACCAGATCGAGTACATGCACAAGTCGCTCGATCGCCGCGACAGCGTCATCCTGTCCGTCCACCCGCACAACGACCGCGGTACCGGCGTCGCCTGCGCCGAGCTCGCCGTCCTGGCCGGAGCGCAACGCGTCGAGGGCTGCGTGTTCGGCAACGGTGAACGCACCGGCAACGTCGACCTGGCCACGCTCGCCCTCAACCTCTACACCCAGGGCGTCGACCCGATGATCGACTTCTCCGACATCGACCACATCCGCGCGACCGTCGAGCACTGCGCCCGTCTCCCGATCCCGGCCAGACATCCGTACGTCGGCGATCTGGTCCACACCGCGTTCTCCGGCACCCACCAGGACGCCATCCGCAAGGGCCTGGCCGAACACACCCGCCGAGCGCAGCAAGCCGGCGTACCGGAACGCGACCATCCCTGGGACGTCCCCTACTTGCCGATCGACCCCGCCGACCTCGGCCGCACGTACGACGCGGTCATCCGCGTCAACAGCCAGTCCGGCAAGGGCGGCATCGGCTACCTCCTGCAGACCGAGTACGGCGTGAAGCTGACTCCGGACGAGGAAGCCGACTTCGCCCGCCACGTCCAGCACCACACCGACCGCACCGGCCGCGAGACCACCGCCGCCGAGCTCCACGCCCTCTACCAGCAGGTCTACGCCTCCTGACGAACCCTGCTCGGGCCGACACCACCGTCGGCCCGAGCAGATCGCGGGTCGACACATCGAACCTTCTGGTGCTACTTTCGGAACATGTTCCGAAACTTGCAGAACAAGCCTGCGACCACCCTCGCCGTGGTCGCCGTCGTGCAGTTCATGGTGTCCCTCGACCTCTCGGTCGTGAACGTGGGACTTCCCCAGATCGCGAACGGCCTCGGGTTCAGCGCGACCGGAGTGACGTGGGTGATCCACGCCTACGCGCTCACCTTCGGTGGCCTCCTGCTGCTCGGCGGCAAGGCCAGCGACCGGTACGGGCGCAAGCAGTTGCTGCTCGCCGGACTGAGCCTGTTCGGCCTGGCATCACTGGTCGGCGGCTTCGCCCAAGAGCCCGGTCACCTGATCGCCGCCCGCGCCGCCCAAGGGATCGGGGCCGCCATGCTGGCTCCGGCTGCGCTCGCGTTGCTGGCGACCACCTTCCCGAGCGGCCGCGCTCGGGTGCGGGCGTTCGGCGTGTGGAGCGCGATGAACGCGGCCGGCGGTGCGCTCGGCGTACTGATCGGCGGCGTGCTCACCCAGTACGCGAGCTGGCGGTGGGTGATGTTCGTCAACGTCCCGATGGCCGCCGTCGCGTTCGCGCTGGCCTGGGGTGGAGTCGCCGCGGGCATGGCTGTACGCCGGGGCCGCCCGGACATCCTCGGCGCTCTGCTCGCAACGGCCGGGATGACGACGCTCGTCTTCGGCGTCGTCCGCACCGACCGGCACGCCTGGGGCTCGCCGACCACACTCATCACGCTCGCGATCGCCGTCGTACTGCTCGCCGGCTTCGTCCTCGTCGAGCGGACCACCCGCCGCGAACCCCTCATCCGGCTCGGCCTCTTCACCAACCGCTACGTGTCCGGAGCGAACGCCTTCAACTTGCTCGTCGGTACGGCGATGACGTCGTCCTTCTACTTCATGTCCCTCTACCTGCAACGCGTCCTCGACATCGGCCCGGCGCTGACCGGCCTGATGTTCCTACCGTTCGCCCTTGGAGTTGTCGTCGGCTCGGTCCTCGCGATCAAGCTCGGCTACCGCTTCCCTGCCAAGAGTCTCCTGATCGGCGGCGCACTGCTGACAGCGATCGGCTTCGCCTGGTTCGGCCAGATCAGCCCCGACGGCCGCTTCCTCACCGACGTCCTCGGCCCGTCGATCATCGCCAGCATCGGCTTCGGCCTTTGCCTGGGCCCGCTGGTCGCCACCGCCACGACCGACGTCGCACCCCACGAAACCGGTACGGCGTCCGGCCTCCTCAACAGCTCCCGCCAGCTAGGCGCTTCCCTGGGCCTGGCGGCCCTCGGTACCGCCGCCCACCAGCACACCGAAACCACCGGCTCCCTCAACGACGGCTACGCCCTAGGCCTCACCGCCTGCGCCGCCGTCCTACTGGTCGCCGTCCTCATCGCCGCCATCTCGCTACCCCGCACGAAGCGTCACGCTTGACCCGGCAACCACCCGCACGACCAGCGGCTTCGGCCCGGCCGACACCCTCCGCCAGCTCCGCCGACCTGAAGGTCCGTGAAACCCCTGGCAGGGTGGGGGGATGGCGACGAAACGGATCCCCCGCCGGCTGGCGCGAGCGCCCATCCCGCTCTTCCGCCACGGCTTCGGCTGGTTGCTCGGCCCCCGCGTTCTGATGTTGGAGCACCGCGGTCGCCGCTCCGGCCTTGCCCGGTACGTCGTCCTCGAGGTCATCGGACGAACGCCGTACTCGGTCACTGTCGTCTCTGGGTACGCCGGGAAGGCCCAGTGGTTCCGCAACGTGCGGGCCGATCCGGCGGTGCGTGTCTGGACCGGCCGCCGCGTCGGTGACGCCGCCCGAGCCGAGGTCCTGCCGGCCGACGAGGCCCGCGACACGCTCGAGGACTACCGGCGGCGTCATCGTCGCGCTGCCCGGGCGCTCGGCAAGGTGCTCGGCATCGACGACCTCACCCGCGACACCGAGCTGCCGCCCGACATCGCCGACCGCCTTCCGCTCGTCCGGCTGACGTTCTAGCAGGTCAGCCGGCGCGGAGGGCGGCGTAGTCGGCCGCGGTCAGGGGGTTGGTGGTGAGGGCGCCGTCGGCCAGGAGCGCTTCGACGGGGAGGCCGTCGCGTTCGAAGGTGACCTCCTTGACGGTCGGGATCGTGGTTGCGGACAGGACGATCTGGGCGACGGCGAGGACGTTCTCGGCGGCCGAGCCGCCGGTTTCGCCGATGAGGCCGATCACCGCTCTGTTGCCGTCCAACGTGGTGACAGCCAACTGCAGACCGACGGGAAGCGCCGAGGAGATCCCGCTGGCGCGCTCGCGTTCGGTCGGGCCGGCGACCAGGGCGGCGACGATCGCGGCCAGCCGGTCCTGCGCCGGGCCGTTCGGCACCTCGCGCACCGAGCGCACCAACCGGTCCTTGCGGACGAAGTTCACCACCACGCTCACCTGCCCGGGCCCAGCCGTCGGCGGCGACACATCTCGCGGCAGCGCGGTCCCCTGCAAGCGCGACGGCAACGCCTCCGGCCTGATCTCCACCGGCGACTCCTGCGTCGGCACTCCACACCCACCAACCACCAGTACGACGACCAGCCCCACCACCCAGCGCTTCACCGCCGTACCTCCGGCAGCCGTACGACGAACCGCGCGCCACCCGAAGCAGACGCCTCACACCACACCGCACCACCATGCGCCGCCGCTGTCTCCGCGACCAGCGCCAACCCCAACCCGGTCCCCGACGACGACCCTCGCCGGTTCGGCCCGGTCGCGAACCGCTCGAACACCCGCTCCCGATCCTCCGGCGGAATCCCGCTCCCCGCGTCGTCCACCTCAACCAGTACGTCGGTCCCGGACCGAGTCACCACCACAGCCGTCGCCCCGCCACCGTGCCGCGAGGCGTTCTCCAGCAGGTTCCGGAACAACCGTCCCAACCGCGCCTTGTCGCCGCGCACCTCGATGCCCTCGGCCCCCTTCACCAGCGCCGGATCCCCACCGACCTCGCCCACGACGTACTGCAACAGGTCGTTCAACGACACAGTCGCCTCAGACCCCAAGTCCAGCCCAGCATCCGAACGCGCCAGCTCCAGCAGGTTGTCCAGCAACCGCCGGAACCGATCGAGATCCGCCGAGATCAGGTCCAGCAACTGCTGCGACCGCGGCGGCAGCTCGTCCCGCCGCGCGGTGAGCAGATCCACACTCCCCACCAGCGTCGTCAACGGCGACCGCAGCTCATGACTCACATCCGCCGCCAGCCGCGCGTCCCGCTCGATCCGCTGCTGCAGCGTCTGGACCATACTGTTGAACGAGGCAACAATCGTCGCCAGCTCCGGATCCTCCGTCGGAGGCAACCGCGTGTCCAGCTCGCCACCCGCGATCGTCGCCGCCGCGACCGCCACGCGATTCAACGGAGTCACCACAGACCGACTCGCCCAAGCCCCGAGCGCCGCGCCAGCAGCCGCCGACAGCACCGCCCCACCGATCAGAATGCTGCTCAGCAACCGCAGGATCCCGTCCAGCTCGGACAGCGGCGCGATCTCGTAGAACTCCCCACCCACCACCGGCAGCGGTACGCCGACCACCAACACCGGCCCGTCGGCAGTGCTGAACCGCTGCGTCGCCGCCCGCCCCTCAGCACCCTCGGCCCGCATCTCCGCCGGCACAGCCTCGCGCCCCTGATCCAGCGCCGACCCGTACCACTGGTCCTGCCACTTCAGCACGACCGTGTGCCCAGCCGGCGTACCGGCCGCAGTCAGTACGGCGGACACGTCCGCCCCCGCGGTCTCGAGCCGCCGCTGCACGAACCCGGCGTCCGCCAGCGCCTGGCGCTGGACGACGTCCTCACGCTGCCCGAGCAGGTACCCGCGGGCCAGCGCATAGGTGCTGACGGCAAACACCGTCGACACCAGCAGCGCGACCAGCGCGAACGCGATCACGATCCGGTGCCGCAGCCCGAGCGCCGCGATCGCGCGGTTCACCGCGGGTCCAGCCGGTAGCCCATCCCGCGCACAGTGACCACCAGCAGCGGGCGGCCCGGATCGCGCTCGATCTTGGTTCGCAACCGCCGGATGTGGACGTCGACGATCCGTTCGTCGCCGTAGAAGCCGTGCTCCCAGACCGACGACAGCAGCGCCGGACGACTGAGCACCCGGCCCGGCGGCCGGGCCAGCTCCGCGAGCAGCCGGTACTCCGTGACGGTCAGCTTGAGGTCCGCACCCTGCAGCAGCACCGAGCCGCGCGATCGGGACAGCACCAACCGTCGTACCGGATCAGAGTCCAGTACGACGTCCGGCTCCGTCGCTTCCGTGCTGGTCCGGAGCCGCCGGCGCAGCGCCCGAAGGCGAGCCGTGAGCTCCTTGACCTGGAAGGGTTTGGTCACGTAGTCGTCCGCGCCGGCTTCCAGCCCGGCGACGATGTCGTGGGTGTCGGAGCGGGCGCTGACGATCACGATCGGGATGTCGCTGAGCCGGCGGATCTCCCGGATGCAGGTGTAGCCGTCGATCTCGCCGAGCATCAGGTCGACCAGCACGAGGTCGGGCATCACGGTCCGGACCCGGTCCAGGGCGGCGGGCGTGTCGGCGGCCTCGGTGACCTGATGCCCCTCGTCCTCCAGCGCGAGCCGCAGCACGGTGCGGATGCGATCGTCGTCCTCGACGACCAGGACCTGCAACGCCATCGAACCATCCTCGCAACCGATCGGTAGCAGATGACGACCTGGGCCGTTCTCGTCATCGGATCGTAAAGAAGGCGCTTGATCGTTCTCAACGTCGACGGGGAAGAGTATAGAGATCTTGTCAGTGCCGCCGGGAGGTCCGCCATGACCCGTTCCGTTCACACCCCACCGCCCCGGAAGGCCATCGTGACGATCAGCGAGGCCGAGGTCGCCGCCGGCCTGACCGCCCTGCGATGGCAGCTCAACGACCTGGTGATGGACGGCGCCTGCCTGGTCGTCATCGACGTGTCCGATCTGGACCAGATGTCGTCGACGCTGCTCGCGGCGCTGCTCGACACCCACCGGGTCTGCCGCCGGCGCGGCGGTGGCGTCGTCATCCGGCACGCCAACCGTCGAGCCGCCGACGCCCTGCACCGCACCGGCCTCGACCGGGTCTTCGAGGTCGAGGCCGCGGCGTGAACAATCGCTCGACCAACCGGCGCACCCTGCCGATCTCGCCGACCCGCCGCTGCCTGCGCCGCCCGGGGACGCCGTACTCACGACCGATGCCGCAGACGACCTGCCTGCCGCACGGCCTCGCGATCTCCTGCGCCTCCGAGAACTCGCCGCGCCCCGGCGTCGACTACATCGATCTCGAGGTCATCGAGCTCGTCGACGCCCATACGGCGTACCTCGACGAGCTGACCGGCGCCGGACTCCTGGTGCTCGCCGCCGGCGACCACTCCCTCAGCGAGATCACGCTGGACGAGCTCGACACCCTCGGCTGGCTCGTCCTCGACAACGAGGACGGCCGACCCGAGATCGCAGGCCGCACGGTCGACGGCAACCTCGCGTTCTGCCTGTACGCCGACTTCGCGGTCACGCCCGCGCCCGACTTAGACACCCTCCAGAAGACCCTGACCGCGCTCAACTTCGCAGCCGGCATCAAACGCGGCTGAGCCCGCGAAGGTGGTCGATCGTCGCAGTCAGTACGGCGTACAGCGCGGTCGTGTCCCGTCGTACCTGAGTCATCAGCAGCCCGCCCTGCAGCGCGGTCAGCAGCACGAGCGCCAACTCGTCGACATCTGCCGCCGCGTCCAGCTCACCCCGAGCCTGCAGCGAGGCCAGTCCGTCGCGGATGGCCTCCTCCCACTGCTCGAACGTCCCCATCAACTCGTCCCGCGCCTGAGCGTCGTGGTCCGCCAGCTCCGCGGCCAGTGAGCCGATCCGGCAGCCGCCCGTGTACCCACGCGACCGCTGCAGCTCCACCACCGCGTCCCGCCAAGCCTCCAACGCCTCGAAGCTGTCCAGCCGGCTGAGCAGCGGCTTCTGGAACCCCAGCACGGACTCCGTCTGGTACTGGATCACCGCCTGCACGAGCGACCGCTTGTCCCCGAAGTAGTGGTAGAGCTGCGACGGACTCTTCACGCCCGCGGCCGTCAGCACGTCCTCCGTGCTGGTCCCCGCGACCCCCCGCTCGTACATCAGCCCCGCGGCCGCCGCGACGATCCGCGCCCGCGTCGCCTCCCCCTTGACCGTCAGCTTCCGTTCCACCCGACTAAGCTAACATTTTTAGAACCACCCCTCTATTTTTGGCGCGGAGTTGATTCCGATGACCCAGGTACTCGCGTTCGACGTGAACGAGACGTTGCTCGACCTCAAGGCGCTCGACGGCCGGTTCGAGGAGTTGTTCGGTACGGCGGCGTTGCGGCCGTTGTGGTTCGGGCAGATGTTGCAGCTCGCGTTCGTCGGCGGGCTGACGGGCGCGTACGTCGACTTCACGTCGGCGCAGCGGGCGGCGCTGCGGATGCTGGCGGCGCGGCAGGACGTCGTACTGAGTGACGCCGAGGTGGACGAGACTGTCGGACTGATGTCGTCGCTGCCTGCACACCCGGAGGTGGCTGACGCGTTGGCGCGGTTGGGCGAGTCATCGCTGAAACTGGTCGCGTTGACGAACTCGGTGCAGGACGTCGCCGAGCAGCAGCTGACCAACGCGGGGATCCGGAAGTACTTCGACCGGGTGATCTCCGCGGACACCGTGCAACACCTCAAGCCCGCGCCCGAGCCGTACCAGGCGGTCGCGGCGGCGTTCGACGTACCGATCGGCGAGGTCCGGCTGATCGCGGCGCACAACTGGGACATCACCGGCGCGCTCGAGGCCGGGTGCCGGGCGGCGTTCATCAGCCGTCCTGGCATGGTGCTCAGCCCGCACGGACCCCAGCCGGACCTGGTCGCCGACGACCTGACGGCACTCACCGACCTGATCCTGGAGCGCGACACCTCGACGTCCTGAATCCGGCCAGTTCGTGCCCGGCGGATACAGGTGAGGCAAAATGGTGGTCTGGGGCACTCCGACCGGCGGGGTGGCCGTCGTGCGGACCTGGGAGACCGATGTGGCGACGCTTGATCCTGTAGACGGCGCGGCGGCGGACGCGTTCGCCCGGCTGGCGGTCGAGCTGCACGACGCCTCCGGAGTCGACGAAACGGTGGACGCGGTGGTCCACTTCGCGCTCCAGGCGCTCAACTGCACGTACGCCGGGATCGCGCTGGCCACCCGCGGCCACCGGGCAGAGATCGCCGCAGTCACCGACCCGGTCGTCGCCGACGTCTACACCCTGCAGATCGACTCCGAGGACGGCCCACTGATCTGCTCGCTCCGGGACCGGACCACGGTCCTGATCGGCGACACCCACACCGACGACCGCTGGCCGAAGTGGGCCGCCAAGGTCTCCGGCCTCGGGGTCCGCAGCGTGCTCGACGTACCGCTGATGCTCGGCGAGGACGCCCGCACCGTCGGCGTCCTCGGCCTCTACAGCCCCGACCCCGACGCCTTCGGCACCGACGACGAAGCCATCGCCCAGATCCTCGCCCGCCACGCGACCGTCGCGGTCGCCACCGCCCGGCACGAGGAGACGATGGCCCAGGCCGTCGACGCCCGCAAACTCGTCGGCATGGCCATGGGCATCCTGATGGAACGCTTCGACGTCGACGGCGACCGGGCCTTCGCCATCCTGAAGCGCTACTCCCAGGACACCAACACCAAACTCCGCGACGTGGCCCAGCAGTTGGTCGACACTCGCACCCTCCCGCACTGACGCTCAGACGATCTCGAGGTTGGCCATCATTGCCATGTCCTCGTGCTCGGCGTTGTGGCAGTGGAACAGGTAGCGGCCGCGGTAGCCGTCGAAGCGCGTGATGAGCTCGACCGACTCCCCCGGGCGCAGCGCCACCGTGTCCTTGAGACCGGCGTCGTGCGGCAGCGGCGCCTTGCCGCTGCGGGACAGGATGCGGAAGCCGACGAGGTGCAGATGCACCGGATGATGGACGTCGGCCACCAGGCGCCAGATCTCCACGTCACCCAGTCGCACGGTCACGTCCGAACGCGCCGGGTCGAAGGGCCGGCCGCCGATCAGCCAGCCGTGACCGCCGTCCATCCGGCCGGCCCGGAAGGCGAGGTCGCGAACCCGGACTGCGTCCGACCGCTGCCAGTTCGGCAGGTCGTCGGACAGCACCTCCGGGATCCGGCTGTCGTCCCGCGCCCGCCGTACGACGTGGAAGGCCATCACGTCCCGCGTCCGTCCTGAGCCCAGCCGGTTGACGAGGCGCACCTTGCTCCCGACCGGTACGTCGGAGAAATCGACCACGACGTCGTACCGCTCGGCCGGCGCGATCGGCAGATGCCGGTGAACGACCGGTCCGGCCAGCAAACCCTGATCGGCACCGACCTGGACGAGATCGAGCAACCGCCCGTCGTCGGCAACGGCCTCCAACTGGTAGTGCCGGGCGTTCGATGCGTTGAGGATCCGCACCCGGTACCGCGCCGCGTCGACCTCGTGCACCGGCCACGGAGCGCCGTTGACCAGGATCACATCGCCCAGAACCCCTGCCAGATAAGGCTCCCGTACGCCGGGCTGCCCGCGCAGCGTCGGATCGAGCGACGGGTAGTCCAGGCTCCCGTCCGCCGCGAACGACCGGTCCGCGATCATCAACGGCAGCTCCCGCCGCCCCGCCGGAAGCCCGAGCGCGTCCTCGGCGTCGTCGCGGACGATCTGCAGCCCGGCCAGGCCGCGCCAGATCGCGGGAGCGGTGAAGTCCATCCGGTGATCGTGGTACCAGAGCAGCGTCGGCCGCTGATCGACCGCGAAGCTGTACTCCCGCGTCACCTGGCTCACCACCGCCCGCGGATCGTGCATCCCGTGCCCGCCGGCTGCCCCGTGCCCGCCTCCCCCGCCCTGATCGCCGCCCATCCCGTGACCACCGTGCGCGGCCCACCCCTCGGGCAGCACCAGATCGGTCGGATACCCATCAGCCTCCGGCGTACTCCGGCCGCCGTGCAGGTGCACCACCGTCGGCACCGGCAACTCGTTGCGGTGAGCAACAGTCACCGCCCGGCCCCGGCGGGTCTCGATCGTCGGCCCGGGAAACGTTCCGCCATACGTCCACAACCGCGTGCGGATCCCCGGCAGGATCTCCGCACTCACCTCCCGCTGCGTGATCTCGTACCGATCGCCGACCGGCGCCAGCACCGCGGGAATCGGCAGCGGCACCTGGAACGCCGGCGGCAACGGCACCCCGCTCCGCAACTCCGCACCCGTGTACGACGGCCGCCGCGACAGCACCGCCGACGCCGACAACCCACCCGCCGCCGTCACCCCGAGCGCCGCCCCGATCCCCAGCACCCGCCGCCTGGACACGTCACGCATCAGCCAGCTCCCGCCGCCACCAGACCGCGACGAACAGCACCACGAGCCCGGCGATCGTCATCACGCCAAGCGGCAGGTGCAGCCACAGCGCGCCGGCCATCCCCGCGAAGTACTGCGCGGTCTCCGCCGCGACCAGCACCACCGTCGCCACGAACGGCCAACTCACCCGCCGCCGGACCCACACGACGATCGCCACCACCAGCTGCACGTACCCGATCGACGTGACGACGTTCGCCCCGACCTCGTGCATCCGCAGCCCGTCGAAGTCCCCGCTGAGGTAGACCCCGGCGAAGACCGGCTGGGCGACGATCGTCACCAGGTGCGCGCTCACCAACCACTTCAGCACCGCATCGCTTCTCACGCCTCGAAGCTATGATCCGCCGGTTATTCTGTCGAAGACCAATATCGCTATGCCGTTATGCTCGGAGCGACATGGACCTCAACTCGCTGCAGCACTTCCTCGTCGTCGCCCGGCTCGAACACCTCAGTCGCGCGGCCGAGGAACTGCACGTCGCCCAACCTTCACTGAGCCGCACGATCGCCCGTCTCGAGAACGAACTTGGTACGCCGCTGTTCGACCGGGCCGGCCGGCTCCGGCTCAACGACGCCGGCCGGCTCTTCCGTCAGTACGCCGAACGCTCGCTCGGCGAACTCGACGCGGGTCGGCGCGCTGTCGCCGACGCGACCGGCGCGGGTTTCGGCACGGTCCGCGTCGGGTCGGAGACCTTCCTGACGATCACCGCCGCGCTGAAGGCGTACAAGGAAGACCGGCCCGGTGTCGAGATCGAGCTGCTCCAGCTCCCGGCCGCGGAGATGTCCCGTTTGCTGAGGGCGCAGGAGCTCGACCTCTGCCTCGCGTCGCAGCCGATCCCCTCCGAAGGGCTCGAGAGTGTGCAGTTGCTCGACGAGCAGGTGTGGCTCGCGACGTCCGTCGACCACCCGCTGTCGAACCTGAAGTCCGTGACCATCGACGAGCTGGCCGACGTACCGTTCGTCAGCGCGCGGCCGGGCCACTGGCACCGCCGTCTACTCGACCGGATGTTCGCGGAGCACGGCCTGACGCCGCGGATCGTGTGCGAGGCCGACGAGGCCGGCACGCTCGCCGAACTGATCAGCGGCGGCTTCGGTGTCGGACTGGTCCCCGACCTCGCGCGCCGCTCGACCCTCGCGCCGCCGGGTGCTCTCGTCGCGATCGACAACCCCGGCTGCCGCCGTACGCTCACGCTCTCGTGGAGCAGCGACAGCTACCTGTCCACTGCCGCCAAGCAATTGCGGACGACGCTGACGGAGTGGGACTGGCACCACCCACCCCGCTGATCAGCCACCCAGGGCGTCGGCCAGCTTCTCCGCGTCCTCCTTGGTGAACTGGCCGGCGCTGATCTCGATCTGGCCGCCGGTGATCGCCGACATCACCGACGGCGCGCTCACCACCTTGCCGTCGACGACGATCGCGATCTGGTTGGCCGGCGGCGACTTCTTCGACACGTCGGCCGTGAGCTCCTCGAACGCCTTGCTGCCTTCGTCGTCGAGCTGCAGCGAGACGACCCAGCTGGCGTTGCTGAGCTTCGCCTCGGCCTTCGACACGTTCCGGCCGTCGAGCTCCACCTTGCCGACGGTGTAGCCCGTCCCGTCCGCGCCACAGACGATCCCGGGCGTCGACGGCGGCGACGCGCACACGCCCGGATCCGCCGTCACGACCCGGCGGAACTCGACCGCGGCCGGGTTGCGCGGCGTCCGCGGCTCGGACGACTCCGACCCGTCGTCGTTGTTGCGCAGCACCACGACCACGGTCAGCGCGATCAGCACGAGCACCACCACAGCGAGCACTCCGACGAGGAGCAGCGGCCCGCGACTCTGCTTCGGCGGACCGTACTGCGGAGGTGGGTACGGCGTCTGCTGGGTCATGAGCCGATCCTATCCGCGACGCCGCCGCGACGCGCCGAAACCCCTTGTACTGCATGGATTCCCGTCTGCACATTGCTGCAGAAACACTTCCCGTACGCCGGTTCGGCACGTCACAGTCTCACCACTTCTACCGCCCAGAAATGAGTGAACCGTGAAGAAACTTCTCGCCGGCCTCGCCGGTGCCGCCGTCCTGGTCGCGACGCTCACGACCGCTTCCACCGCCGCCGCCGTCCCACCGACGCCGACTTTCCCGGCGGCGATCGACGGCTACGCGTCGTACGTGACGCCGGGCTGCGACCCGACCGCCAAGGCCGGCCCGGTGAGCCTGCAGGCGATGCTCGACGCCGAGTACCCCGGCCAGAACAGCATGGGCATCACCCGCCCCTGCAACGTCGGCGAACCGAGCGACCACCACGACGGCCGCGCGCTCGACTTCGGCTTCAACGCCAACAACTCGACCCAGCTGGCCAACGCGAACGAGCTGCTGAACTGGATGCTCGCCACCGATCAGTACGGCAACAAGCACGCGCTGGCCCGGCGCCTCGGCATCGTCTACCTGATCTGGAACCACAAGATCTGGAAGGCCTACGAGCCCAACTCCGGCTGGCAGAACTACACCGGCCCGAACCCGCACACCGACCACATCCACTTCAGCTTCAGCTGGGCCGGCGCCCGCAAGCAGACGACCTGGTGGACCAGCGGCGGCGCCGCGCCGACCGCGGCCGAGAGCATCAACGGCGACAAGTACGACGACCTGCTGGCCGTCGACCCCGACAACACGCTGCGGATCTACCCGGGCAACGCGACCGGCACCTTCGGCGGCTCGGCCGACATCGGTCCGGGCTGGTCGTCGTACTACAACCGGATCGGCGTCAGTGACTCCAACGCCGACGGTGCCGCGGACATCTTCGCCACCTCGACCGACGGCAAGCTGCACTACTGGCACAACTCCGGGCACGGCACCTTCACCAAGCTCGCCAACGAGGGCGACGGCTGGGACAGCATGGAGTGGCTGACGTTCGTCGACCTCAACAAGGACAACAAGGCCGACATCGTCGCGCGCGACGGCGGGATCCTCTACTGGTACCCCGGCAAGGGCAACGGCGCGTTCGGCCAGCGGGCCCGGATCGGCGAGGGCTGGGCGAACATGGAGTTCGCCGGTGGTGACGCCGACGGCGACGGGGACGGCGACCTCTGGGCCACCGATGCCTCCGGCAACCTCTTCTACTACCGCGGCGCCGGCAACGGCACCTTCTCCACCCGCGTCGACGTCGGCGGCGGCTGGGCCGGCTTCGGCCCGATGAACGCCATGGACGTCAACGGCGACGGCAAGGCCGACCTGGTCGCCGTACGGACCAGCGACGGCCACCTGTTCCGGTGGACCGGCAAGGGCACCGGCGCGCTCAACACCGGCCAGGACGTCGGCCAGGGCTGGACCAACTACCGTCCCGCCACCTACTGAGGAGCCTGACCATGAACAGCAAGCTGCTCAAGAGATCCCTGGCCGGACTGGCCATCACCCTGCTCACCGTCGCCGGTACGGCGGTCACCGCGCCGGCTTCGTCGGCGCAGGTGGACGCCAAGCCCAACTTCGAGCTGCCGTTCCCGTGCGGCGAGAAGTGGAACGGCGCGACGTACACCGGGCACGGTGGCGACAACTACTTCCCGCTGGACTTCAACTGGGGCGCGGGTGACGACGACCTCGGCAAGCCGGTCGTCGCGAGTGCGGCCGGTGTCGCCACCCAGGGCGCGGCCGGCGTCATCACGATCGACCACGGCGGCGGCTGGAAGTCGGAGTACCGGCACCTCAGCTCCCGTGACGTTGCCAGCGGCACCCAGGTCGCCCAGGGCCAGTTCATCGGCCGGGTCGGTGCCGTGGGCAACGCGAGCGGGCCGCACCTGCACTACGCGCAGGTCTACAACGGCAACGAGCAGCACATCGAGCTGCACGGTGAGTTCGTCACGTACAGCTTCGACTACAACGGCCCGCTCTACACGAGCTACAACTGTGGCGGTGGTGTCACCAATCGCGCGGCCGAGAGTGTCAACGGCGACAAGTACGACGACCTGCTGGCCGTCGACCCGACCAACACGATGAAGCTCTACCCCGGGAACGCGAACGGCACCTTCGGCGGCTCGAGCGAGATCGGGCCGGGCTGGTCGTCGTCGTACAACCGGATCGGGGTCGGCGACAGCAACGCCGACGGGTACGCCGACATCTACGCGACCGCGACCGACGGCTCGCTGAACTACTGGCTGAACAACGGCAACGGCGGCTTCTCCAAGCTCGCCGCCGAGGGCGTCGGCTGGAACTCGCTCGAAGGTCTTGCCGTTGTCGACATCAACAAGGACAACAAGGCCGACATCGTCGGCCGCGACGGCGGGATCCTCTACTGGTACCCGGGCGCCGGTCCGGGCGCCTTCGGGCAGCGGATCCGGATCGGTGAAGGCTGGGCCGGCTTCGGCACGATCGCCGGTGCGGACGCCGACGGTGACGGGGACGGCGACCTGTGGGGTGCCGATGCCAGCGGCAACCTGTTCTTCTGGAAGGGCGGCGGCTCCGGCGCGTTCGCGGTGAAGATCGACGTCGGTGGTGGCTGGAACGGCTTCGGCGCGTTCAACGCGATGGACGTGAACGGGGACAGCAAGGCCGACCTGGTCGCCGTACGGAAGAGCGACGGTCACCTGTTCCGCTGGACCGGCAAGGGCGACGGCGGGTTCAACACCGGCCAGGACATCGGGCAGGGCTGGACGGGGTACCGACCGGCTACCTACTGATCCCGTGAGCGGCTGACGGTGCCACGCCCCCGGCGCCGTCAGCCGCACCGGTTCTCTTGTGGACCATGTTCCTAAACTAGCGATTATGACGACACCACGCACCCCGGTGCTGGGATCGGGCCGCGCCGGACAGCATGATGGGGGCGTGCCCAGATCCAGCGTCAGCAGCGGCCAGACCGGCCGGCCACCTGTCACCTCACGCGCCGAGATCCTCGCCGCGGCCCGCCGGGTGATCGACCGGGACGGCTGGGAGAAGCTGACGATCCGCGGCCTGGCGGGCGAGCTCGGCATCGGCGCGACGACGCTGTACCACCACGTCCGGGACAAGGAGGACCTGCTGCTCCTCCTGCTCACCGAGTACGCCGCACAGCTCCCGCGCCCTGACCTGCCCGCGGAACCGCGCGACCGGATCGTCGCCGTCGGCCTGCTCATCCACGACGCGTTCGCCGCCTGGCCCTGGGCCGCCGAGGTCCTCACCACCGACGGCTTCGTCGCCCGGATCGGCGACCCGGCCCTCTGGTTCGTCGAGACGATCCTGGCCGGCGCCGCCGACCACGGCTGCACCCCGGCGCAGGGCGTCCTGATCTTCCGCAACATCTGGTACTTCACCGTCGGCGAGATCCTGGTCCGCGCCCGCACCGCCCGCCGCCACCCCGACGGCGACTTCCCGCCCGCCGAGAACAGCCCGTTCAACGGCCTGGGGAACGCGCAACTCCCCCACCTGACCGCCATCGCCCCCCAGTGGGGCGAGATCGCCCAGTCGAACACCTTCCCCCAGGGCCTAGCCGCACTGGTCGACGGCCTCCTCGCCCAAGCCACCCCTTTAAGCTGACCAGGTGGAGAGCGAAACCAGTTGGCGTGATCGGCGGCGGGATGCGGCCGCCGAGCAGGCGGCGGCACTGGACCGTCGGCGCGCGCAGGAGACCGCCAAGGCCCACGACCTGCTCGTCGAGTTCGTGCAGCAGGCGAAGGCCGCCGGGATCGAGCCTGAGCCGTTGCGCGCCCAGGTCGTCGGCTCAGGCGCCAGCTACCGGACCAACCTCGTCGGCTGGTACCTGAAGCGCAACCGCTCTCTCGCAGTCGATGCCGACGGCAACTTCTATCTGCTCGGCGTCCGCCCGAGCCTGAAGGCCCGCCTGTCCGGCCTTCAGATCGAGCCGTCCGACCCGCCGCTCACGGTCGGCCTGGGCGCCCGCGACGGCGAGTCGATGCCGCTCAAGCAGCTACTGCACCTCCGCCTCGAAGCCGGCCCCGACTGGACCTGAGATCCGCCGGACGGCGGCGACCTCGAGCCGCACCTCCACGTCGTACCCGAGCAGCAGTCCCCATCCCTCGGCGAGCCCGTTCCACTTCACCTGCCAGTCGCGGCGGTCGAGCCTGAGCTCGCCCTGGAAGGTCAGCCCCTCGCCCTTCCGCAGCTCGAAGGCGACCGACTTCGCGACACCGCGAATCGTCAGCACCCCGGTCACCCGCAAGGCGCTACCGTCGAGCCGCACCACCTCCGTCGACACGAACGTGGCCAGCGGATGCTCGGCCGTCGCCAGGAAGCTCCGGCGCAGGTGATCGTCCCGCCGCGAGTTGGCGGTCTCGATGCTGCCGGTCCGGAACGTCAGCTCGACGCTCGCGCTCGCCGGATCGTCGCCGTCGACGGACAGACTCCCTTCGACCTTCTCGAAGGTGCCGTGGACCTTCCCGAACACCTGCCGGACGGTGAAGCCGAGCCGCGCGTCGAGCGTGTAGTCGTTCATCTCAAGCCTCCGGGGAGTTGCCCTCGCCGGGCAACGGGGTCGGGTCCTGATACCTCATCTCGTACGAACGCTCGGCGAACTTCCAGCCGTCGGGCGTCCGCCGGTACCGGTCGTGGTAGATCGAGCAGTTGAAGTTCGAGCGCCCGTCGTACAGGCGGCCGAACTCCGTCACGTAGGCCCGTCCGGTCGCCGTGTCGCCGTCGATCTCCAGTGAGCCGAGGTGGGCGGTCTGGACGAAGTACTCCCACAGCTTCTGCAGCCGCGCGATCCCGTCCCGGATCGTCTCCCGCCCGGCGAACTCGAGGTCGATGTGCCCGATCCGCCAGACCCCGTCCTCGGTGAACAGGTCCGCCAGCCGCGCGTAGTCCCGCTGCATCCCCGCGTCGGTGAACTCACCCCGCAGAGCCTCGATCTCGACCCGGTCGGCGATAGCCTCGAAGTCCCTCATCGGTCGTCCTCTCCTCACTCGTCTGCTGTTCGTCCGGTACGACGAAGCAGCCGCACGGAGTGTGAGGCCTGACAGTTCGGGAGGCTGTGTCGTCGTACCGGATGACAGGCAGGACCAGCGAGCGGCGGGAGCGACGGATGACCGAGGACGACAGCCTCAGCCGGGTGATCGACGAGCGGCGGCAGTTGATCAACCTGGCGTACCGGATGCTCGGTTCACTCGCGGACGCCGAGGACGTCGTCCAGGAGACCTACGCGCGCTGGTACGCGCAGACCGCGGCGCAGCGCGAGGCGATCGACACCCCTGGCGCCTGGCTGACCACGGTCGCGAGCCGCATCTGTCTCGACGTCCTCGGTTCGGCCCGTGCGCGAAGGGAGCGGTACGTCGGCGAGTGGATCCCCGAACCGCTCCCGGACGACACCGACTGGCTCGGAGGCCGAGCGAGCACGCCCAGCGATCCCGCCGACCGGGTGACCCTGGACGAGTCGGTCAACATGGCCTTCCTCGTCGTGCTGGAGTCGATGACGCCGGCCGAGCGGGTCGCGTTCGTCCTGCACGACGTGTTCCGCTACCCGTTCCCCGAGGTCGCCGAGATCGTCGGCCGTACGCCGGCCGCCTGCCGCCAACTCGCCTCGTCCGCCCGCCGCCGCCTGACCGGTTCCCGTGCACCCGTCCGCCCCGCGCCCGAACACGCCGACGTGGTCCGCGCCTTCCAGCAGGCCTGGTCCGCCAACGACGTGAACGCCCTGATCGGCGTACTGGACCCCAACGCCCTGGCCGTAGCCGACGGCGGCGGCGTGGTCACCGCCCACCTGGACCCCGTCACCGGCGCCGCCCAGATCGCCCAGATGCTCGTCGGCATCTCGTCCCTGGCCCCCGGTTTCACCATCCTCGAACGCCAGGTCAACGGCCGCCCCGGCATCATCGCCCAGCTCGACGGCACCACAGTCGTCGTCATGGCCCTCCACGTCGAACACAACCGAGTCAGCAACATCTGGGCCATCCGCAACCCCGAAAAGCTCCGCCCGTGGACGATCAGCTAAGCACCCACCACTGACCAGTCGCCCCCGGCCGACACCCACCACTGATCAAGCGCACCGAACGCCCGGTTCCGGCCCGGGCTGAGCGTGAAGGCCGGGCCGGGGCAACCGTTGATCAGTGGTGGCGGTCGATCTCCGACAACACCGCCTGCCGCCTGCCGCCTGCCGCCTGCCGATCAACGCCCACCACCGTCCAAGGGGTGCTGGGGATCGAGATCCGGCCTCGGGTGAGCGTGGAGGCGGGAAAGGGCGACCGTTGGTGGGTGGTGGTCGTCGGCGCTAGCGAGCGACGGATGCGGTGTAAAACGCGGCCAGGTCCTCGACGGCCGGGTCGACGTACTCGGGCTTGTCGTAGAGGTCGACGTGGGAGGCGCCTTCGATCCAGTGGACGCGCTTCGGGCTGGTTGCGCGTTGGAAGGCGTCGAGGGTCATCCAGGTGGTGACAGCGCGGGAGCCGACCACCATCAGCAGCGGCTGGCGGATCAGCGGTACGGCGGTGAAGGCGTCGAAGGTGGCCATGCGGTCGACGCTCGGCCAAGGCATGGTTCCGGCCGACCGAGGGTGTTCACCCCGCGGCGTGCGGTAGTACTCAAACCCCTCGAGGCCGTGCTCGCCGCCAAGAGCGCGGGCGTCGTCGGCCGTGACCGGGAAGAGGTTCAGCGGTTCGACTGCCTCTCCGCGGGCTTCCGCCGTACGGGCTGCCGCGGCCGCGTCGAGCAGGCTCTGGAAGACGGCCGGGTCCTGCGTGCCGTCGGCGCCGAGCCGGAACTGACGGGCTACGTCGGCGGCGCTGACCGTGGCGACGGCCTTGATGCGGTGGTCGCCCGCGGCGGCGTTCAAGACGTAGCCGCCGGAGGCGCAGATCCCGAGAACCCCGATCCGTTCGGGATCGACTTCCGGCCGGGTGGTCAGGTAGGACACGGCCGCCTTGAAGTCCTCGATGCGCTGGGCCGGATCCTCCAGCCCACGCGGCGAGCCGCCGCTCTCACCCTGGTACGCCGCGTCGAAGGCGAGCGCGACGAAGCCGGCCTCGGCCAGCTTCCCGGCGTACAGGCCGGACGCCTGCTCCTTCACGCCGCTGCCAGGATGCCCGACCACGATCGCCGGGCCCGGCTTCGCCTGCTCCGGAAGGTAGAGGTGACCGGCAATCGTGATGCCGTTGCTGGGGAAACTCACTGTGTGCTTGCTCATGGCACCACGCTCTCCCCGCGGCAACCACCGCAAAAGAGTCGGCTTTCTGCCCGGGAAGGATCCTTCCCTCCCACCACCGCTCGCCCCGGCCGACAATGGAGCCATGACCGACGAACTGGGTGCCTTCCTCAAAGCGCGACGGGCCGCGTTGTCGCCGTACGAGGTCGGACTGCCGGACACCGGTCAGCGCAGGGTCGCGGGACTGCGGCGCGAGGAGGTCGCGCAGCTCGCGGCGATCAGCGTCGACTACTACACCCGCCTCGAGCAGGGCCGCGTGCAAGCTTCAGCGACCGTGCTCGCCACGCTCGTCCGCGCCCTGCGCCTGACCGACGACGAGCAGACCTACCTGTACGCCGTCGCCGGCAAGACCGACTCCCGCCCGCGCCGTCGTCGCCCGGTGCAGAAGGTCCGCCCGGCGATCCGGCGGTTGCTCGACCAACTCGGGGAGACCCCGGCCGTTGCCCTCGGCCACCGGATGGACATCGTCGCCTGGAACCGCACGGCCGCCGCGCTCTTCACCGACTTCGGGCAGCTTCCTGTTGCCCATCGCAACTACATCCGGTTGCTCTTCACCGATCCCGCGGTCCGGGCGATGCACGTCGACTGGCAACACGACGCCCGCGATGCCGTCGCCGCGCTGCGGATGGAGGCCGCGGCCGCCCCGGACGATCCGGCGCTCGCGCAACTGGTCGGTGAGCTGTCGGTCTCGGACGCCGAGTTCCGCGTCTGGTGGGCCGAGCAGCGGGTCAACTCGGCGGCGTACGGGACCAAGCACTACCACCACGCGGTCGTCGGCGACCTCACGCTCGACTGCGATGTGTGGGCCAGTCCGGACGGGAGTGGGCAGCGGCTGATGGTGCTGACGGCCGAGCCCGGCTCGCCGTCGTACGACGGACTGCGGATCCTCGCCTCGTGGGAGGCATCGCATATCCAATAGGATCTGGCGCATGGACTTCGACCTTCGCGAGATCCCCTTCAGCCGGCGCGGCTCCTGGCTCGCCCTCTCCCCTGTCGTCGCGTACGGCGTGGTGGCGGAGGACGTCCATCTCGTCACACACCAGACCAAACACGTGGGCGTACTCGCGTTGAAGCCGTCCGCGCCGAGTGAGGTCGTGGGGACGCCGGAGGTGCTGCGGTGGGAGGCCGCGGATGGGCGGATCGAGGCGGTGTTCGAAACGGTCGACACGGTGAGGTTCCGGGGACAGGGGCTGGTGCTGGAGTTGAGCGGCGACGACGAGGCGCACCTGTTCGTCGATCCGACCGACCTGAGCCCGGTGTTTGCGAGCCACGCCTCCGGGCGGAGGTACCGGATCACGATGCTGCGCGGGGAGGCCACGACTGGGCCTGGGCGGAGTGTTCGGCTGGACGGCGAGGGCGGCTGGGAGGCGGTCGTCGAGGAGTTCGGGACCGCGCGACCGCCGTACGAGCGGACGGCGGAGTTCGATCAGGTGGTCGCCGAGGTGCGGACTGAGTTCGGGGAGTTCGTCGAGCGTGTCGCCGGGTGGCGGACCGACGAGTACCCGGCGGCCGAGGCCGCTGCGTACGTGCTGTGGGCGAGCATCGTGCGGGCCGACGGGTTCGTCACGCGCGAGGCCGCGTTGATGTCGAAGCACTGGATGGATCGGGTGTGGAGCTGGGACCACGCGTTCAACGCGCTCGCGCTGGCGCCGGGTGAGCCTGAGCTCGCGCTCGATCAGTTCCTGATGCCGTTCGATCATCAGGAGGCGAGTGGCGCGCTGCCGGATGTCGTCGGGCATTCGGGGATCGTCTACAACTTCGTCAAGCCGCCGATTCACGGGTGGGCCTGGCGGAAGTTGTCCGGGAAGGCCGATCCCGAGGTGTACGAGCGCCTGGCGGCCTGGACGAAGTTCTGGCTGGATCGGCGGCGCGTCCCTGGGCATGCGTTGCCGCACTACCAGCACGGGTTCGACAGCGGGTGGGACAACGCGACGATCTTCGATCACGAACCGGTGATCGAGTCTCCGGACCTGGCGACCGTGCTCGTCCTGCAACTGGACGCGCTCACCGCACTGGCCGACGAGCTCGGGCGGGCCGACGATGCGGCGTACTGGAGTGCCACGGCCGACGAGATCGTCGCGGCGCTGCTCACCGAGCTGTACGACGGGGAAGGCTTCGTCGCGCGGGGTGCCTTGAGTCGTACGGCGAGCAAGACGACCAGCCTGGTCACCGCGCTGCCGATCATGCTCGGGCGCCGACTGCCGGCCGAGGTCGTCGAGCAGCTCGTCGCGAAGATCCGCCGGCATCTGACCGACTGGGGGCTCGCGTCGGAGGACCCGCGCTCCGACGACTACACCGCTGACGGCTACTGGCGCGGGCCGATCTGGGCGCCGCCGAGCGTGCTGCTCGACGACGGGCTGCGCTCCGTCGGCCAGGGCGATCTGGCCGACGAAGCGAGCACCCGCTTCCGCCGGCTGTGCGAGCAGTCCGGCTTCGCGGAGAACTTCGACGCGCTGACCGGCGAGGGCCTGCGCGACCGGGCGTACACGTGGACCGCCAGCGCCTACCTCCTGCTGGCCCGCGAGGACGCGGCCCGTCGCCGCCGCTGACCTGCAAGTCCGCGCGACTTCCAGGAGCCGCGCCCACTTGTAGGTGGATGCGGCCAGTAGGCGAAGCGGACTTGCCCGTGGATCCGGCTAGTTGGCGAACGCGGCGACCATGGCGGGGTCGTACGAGCCGCCGGGGTTGCGGACGATCACGTTCATCCGGTTGGCGGCGTTGATCAGGGCGACCAGGCAGACCAGTGCGCCGACCTCGTCGTCGGTGAAGTGCTTGCGGACGGCGTCCCAGGTCTCGTCGCTGACTCCTTCGGAGGCGTCGGCCAGCCGGGTGCCTTCCTCGGCCAGTGCGAGAGCGGCCCGCTCCGCCTCGGTGAAGACCGTGGCCTCACGCCAGACGGCGACCAGGTGGAGGCGCTGCTGCGACTCGCCCGCGGCGGTCGCCTCCTTGGTGTGCATGTCCACGCAGAACGCGCACCCGTTGATCTGGCTGGCGCGCAGCTCGACGATCTCCAGCAGGGTCTTCGGCAGCGTCGACTGCTCGAAGATCCCCGCCACCGAGTACAGCCGCTTCGCGACCTTCGCCGCCGTCGGGCTCTCGAACAGGTTGAACCGTGCTTCCATCATCGTCTCCTCTGTCGGTGTTGCTCACGAGACACCGACCGCCCGGGGCGCGTGACAGCCCGCCGGAGTGACCTGGGCCTCACCGGGAAATCGAGTGGTGATCGACCTCACCACCTGCTAGCGTCGCCGGTCTGTCTTTTCGGGTGGCTTGTCTGCACTGCGTGAAGGGTCGAAACGAACCGGACGTACTCCGGGGCGGGATCTCGAAGATCGCCGCCGACACCGTCGTTCGTTTCCCTCCACCACGACAGCACGAGAGGTCTCACACCGATGGCCGAACCCCAGCAGAACTCCGAGCTCGACCAAGAGCGCGACTACCTCACCGAGTCCCGGGCCGCACTGCGCCGGATGCACCACGACGTCACCGTCCGGGAGATCCCGGTGATCGGCGGCGAGGACAACGACGAGCGCTTCACCAACGAGGCCAACCAGCGCGCCCACCAGCAGCGGACCCTGGCGCTGCTCGACCTGCCCGACGTCCCGCTGTTCTTCGGCCGGCTCGACTACGAGCAGGGCGCGATCGAGGACCTCGACCGGTTCTACATCGGCCGCCGGCACGTGCACGACGGCACCGGCGTACCGATGGTGATCGACTGGCGGGCGCGCGTCTCGGTCCCGTTCTACCGGGCGACCCGCAGCGATCGGCAGCAGGTCCTGCTGCGGCGCCGGTACGGGTTCTCCGACACCGCCGAGCTGACCGGCTTCGAGGACGAGCCGATGGTCGGCGCCGAGGAGCTCGACCAGGCCGACAGGTTCCTGCGCGCCGAGATCGAGCGCCCGCGCACCGGCCCGATGCGCGACATCGTCGCCACGATCCAGCCCGAGCAGGACGACCTCGTCCGCGCTCCCCTGCAGCCGAGCGTCTGTGTCCAGGGCGCACCCGGTACGGGCAAGACCGCCGTCGGCCTGCACCGCGTCGCGTACCTGCTCTACACCGAGCGCGAGCGGCTGAGCCGCGGCGGCGTCGTGATCGTCGGGCCGAACCGCTCGTTCCTGTCCTACATCCGCAAGGTCCTGCCCGCGCTCGGCGAGGTGAACGTCCGGCAGATCACCATCGAGGAACTGATCACCCAGCCCGTGCTCGCCGTCGACAGCTCGGAGGCCGCACGCCTCAAGGGCGATGCCCGGATGGCCGAGATCCTGCTCCGCGCGCTCTGGACCTCCGTCGGTACGCCGGCCGAAGGAATCCTGTACAGCAAGGGATCCCAGCGCTACCGCGTGCACGACTACGAGCTGGTCGACATCGTCACCGCCCTGCACGGATCGACCCGCTACACCCCAGGCCGGAACGCACTCGCGCAGCGCATCGCGCACGCCGTACTGGTCCTGATGGAACGCCGGGGCGAGTCGCCCGACGACCGCGTCCAGAACGCCGTCGCCCGGTCGAAGCCGGTGAAGCAGCTCGTCGACGCGGTGTGGCCGAAGGTGACGCCCGAGCAGGTTCTATGGAAGTTGTTCTCCGACGCGGAGTTCCTCGCAGCGCAAGCGCCTGAGCTGACCGAGGAGGAGCGGACAGCACTGCTCTGGCCGAAGCCCCCGCGCTCGGCCAAGTCGGCGAAGTGGTCGAGCGCCGACACCGTGCTGCTGGACGAGCTCGACGACCTGATCGAGCGGCACGCCGGTTCGCTCGGGCACCTCGTGCTGGACGAGGCGCAAGATCTGTCCGCGATGCAGCTGCGCGCGCTCGGACGACGCTGCCGGACCGGCTCGGCGACGGTGCTCGGCGATCTCGCCCAGGCAACGACCGCGTGGGCCGCGGGTCCGTGGGACCAGGTCCTCGCTCATCTCGGCAAGGAGGACGGCATCGTCGCCGAGCTCGACCGCGGCTTCCGGGTGCCCGAGCAGATCATCAACTTCGCGGCGCAGCTGCTGCCGACCATCGCGCCGACGCTCGGCACGCCGAGCGGGATCCGAACCGTTGCCGAGGCCCTCAAAGTCGTTGCCACTGACAAGCAAACCTTCGCGGCAACGATCGTGGAGGCATGCCAGGAGGCACTGGCCGGCGTCGGGTCGGTCGCGCTGATCGCGGCGGACGACCAGGTCGAGCAGCTGCGCGACGTACTGGCCGAGGCCGGTCTGCAGGCCGCGCTGCTCGGTACGGTCGAGGACGCGATGGACACGACCCGCCTGGTCTGCGTCCCGGCAACGCTTGCGAAGGGGCTCGAGTTCGACGCGGTGGTCGTCGCCGAGCCGGCGCGGATCGTCGCGGCCGAGCCGCGCGGGCTGCAGCGCCTGTACGTCGTACTGACGCGCGCGGTCAGCCGGTTGCAGATCGTGCACGCCGATCCGTTGCCCGCAGCCCTGGGATAGCGGGGGTTACCCCGAGGGCCGGTTCAGGTCTTTCCCGGTTACCCGCGACCGGTGGGCGGCGGCAGGGTGGTGCTCATGATGATGACCCTGGGGACCGCGGTCCTGAGCACCGCGCTGATGGCGACGCCGCTACCCACCACCGAACTGCAGCAAGAGGTCGACGCCGTCGTCGCCGCGGGCGCCACGAGCGCGACAGCCGAAATCAGCGGCGACGGCCGGCCCGTCCGCGCATCGAGCGGGACTGCCATCGCCGGCACGAACTGGCCGGTGCCGCAGAACGCGCGGTTCCGGATCGGTAGCGAGACCAAGACGTTCCTGGCGACCGTCGTACTGCAACTCGTCGACGAAGGCCGGCTGAACCTCGACGACAAGGTCGAACGCGTGCTGCCGGGCGTCGTCCACGACGACCGGATCACGGTCCGGCAGCTGCTCAACCACAGCAGCGGGCTGCACGAGGTGCTCGCGACCATGCCGTCACCGCGGTCGGAGGAGTTCCTGCAGATCCGCTGGAAGACGTGGACCACCGAGGAGCTCGTCGCCCGTGCGACGGCGTTCCCGGTGGACTTCGAGCCCGGCTCCAAGGTCGTCTACAACAACACCGGCTACCTGGTCCTCGGCCTGATCGTCGAGAAGGTCACCGGCCACTCGTACGGCGACGAGATCAAGCACCGGATCATCCAGCCGCTGCAGCTGAAGAGCACGTCGCTCCCCGGGACGAACCCGTTCATCCTCGGACCGCACGCGCGCGGCTACCTGCCGCTCGAGCGCGGGCTGGTCGACATCACCGAGGTCAACCCGTCGATCCTGAACGCGGCCGGGGAGATGATCTCCACCACCCGCGACCTGAACCGCTTCTTCCAGGCCCTGCTGGGCGGCGAGCTGCTCCCCGCCGGCCTCATGCAGGAGCTGAAGACCACCGCGCACGAATCCAAGTACGGACTGGGCATCATCAGCCGTGCCCTGCCGTGCGGCACGGCCTGGGGCAAGGACGGTGACGCGCCGGGCTACTCGACCTGGACCTTCGTCGCGCCGGACAACCACCGCAGCGTCACCGTCTCGGTCACCTGGGGAGCGGGCAACCACAAAGCCGCCGTCAACGCGCTCCTCGACAAGGAGCTGTGCCGCTAGCGTCGCACGAGCCGAACATGGGTAACCGCCGGCGAGCTGATCTGCTGCACGACCTCGTACTGCTTCAACGCGTCTCCGAGGCCGGCGAACAGCGGCTCGCCGGCACCGGCCAGGATCGGCGCGACGGCGATGTCGAGCTGGTCGATCAGCCCCGCCCGCAGGTACTGCCGGACCGTCGCCGCACCGCCCGCGACGATGACGTCCTTCTCCCCCGCCGCGGCGCGCGCCTTGTCGAGCACGACCTCGATCGGCTCGTCGGTGAAGTGGAAGGTCGTGCCACCCTCCATCCGCACGTCCGCCCGCGGGTGGTGGGTGAACACCCACACATCGTGGTGGTACGGCGGGTTGGCGCCCCACCAGCCGGTCCACGACTCGTCCGGCCACTCGCCACGCACCGGCCCGAACATGTTGCGCCCCATGATCGTCGCCCCGAACGACTCGGCATCCAGCCCGACCTCGGCGTCCAGCCCGGTCGCGGTCCCGTCGAACAGCGGGTCCATCCAGTCGTGCAGGTGGTCGACGCCGTCCCCGAACGGCTCCTCCAACCGCTGGTTCGTGCCCGCGCCGAACCCGTCCAGCGTGATCGTGAAATTGTGAACCCGAACCTTGCCCATGATCGTTTCCCTCCGATGAGTTCCTGCTGACACCCCTTGGTCGGAGCCGCCGAACTCGTTTTGACATCTAAACTGACCAGATGCCGGGGCGCAGAGCGAAGGTTGCCGACGTGCACGAGATCGCGCTCGCGATGCCGCACGTCACGGTCGAGCAGGGCGGGTCGGGCAACCCGGTCTACCAGGTCGGCGGGAAGTCGTTCGTGTTCTTCCGAACGCCGCGGCCGGACGCGTTCGACCCGGAGACCGGCGAACGGTACGACGACGTGATCGTGATCTGGGTTCCGGCGGAGGAGGACAAGCTCGCCCTGGTCGCCGACGAGGACGGTCCGTTCTTCACCACCCCGCACTTCGACGGGCACCTGTCCGTCCTGGTCCGCGGCAGTCAGCTCGGCGGCCTGTCCCGGCAGGAACTGGCCGAGGTGATCCAGGACGCCTGGCTCTCGCGCGCCTCGAAACGCAGAGCGACGACCTGGCTCGACGAGCATCGGCTGGCCTGATCCCGAGCTATCGTCCGGCTGCAAGGTCGTACTCGGGGAGGTAGTCATGTCGGGCTTGGTACTAACAGTCGTCCTGTTCATCGGCGTTGTGGTCGCGGCCGGAATCGTCTGGGGCATCGTCGCGCTCGTACGGCGGCAGCAGTACATCAAGTCGCTGCGCGAACGCGGCTGGACCTTCGTGAACAGCCCGGACTACAGCACCGTCGCGCGGCTCGACAACCCGCCGTTCGGCCTCGGCTTCCGGCGTGACCCCGACGACCAGATCACCGGTCACACCACCTCCGGCCGCCCGTTCCAGGTGATCGAGTACAAGTCCGAGCACTGGAAGGGCTGGGTCGGCATGGTCACGCTGTCCCGCCGCCTGCCCGAGCTCTGGGTGATGGGCGGCGAGGCCCGTCCCCGGTACGGCGTGGAGGCGGCGAAGATGCCGTCCCCGGGAGCCCTCGGACCCGGCTGGCAGATCGGTGGGCTCGACCCGGCGTACGCCGCTGAAGTGCTCACCCCGCAGGTGTGCAACCAGCTCAACGGGCTGGCGGGCGGAATGCCGGGGCTCAACCTCAGCATCGACTCCGACCAGCTGACCGTGCTCGACCCGCCGCGCAAGGACGTCGATCAGCTCGGTCCCTGGCTGGACCAGCTCGCCGCCGTCGCCGACGCGATCGACGCGACGCCGATCGACCACCGGATCCAGCCGGAACTGCCGCCGCGCTTCTCGTTCTACCACCACCCGGACTGGTACTGGATCGGCGTCGACGACAGCCTGCTGCAGGTCACCCCGACCTCCCGCTCCGGTCACAGCCACCGCACCGAGAACGTGATCCGCGGCCGCGACGGCGACGGCCCGCCGTTCGTCGCGTTCACCCACCACTGGCAGACCACCCGGACCGAGACCTCCACCGACAGCGAGGGCCGGACCACGACCCGGACCGTGACCGAGAACCACAGCGAGGCGATCCTTGGGTTCCAGCTGCCGGTCCGGATGCCCGAGCTGACCGTCGCCGGCCGCTCGTTCGGGCGCGGGATCAGCTTCGAGAGCGAGCAGTTCAACGACCAGTTCAAGGTGAAGTCGCCGAACACCAAGTTCGCGTACGACGTGATCCACCCGCGCCAGATGGAGTACCTGATGGCGACCTCCCCGGCGCCGTTCCGGATCGTCGAGGACTGGGTCTGGTTCGCCCCCGGCGACCACAGCCAGCCGTCGATCGCGCACAGCTCGCGGTTCCTGCGCGAGTTCCTGGCCGGCGTCCCGCGGTTCGTGTGGCGCGACCTCGGTCTGGCCGAGTCGCCGTACCCGCCGCTCGACACCGTTGCGGTGCCGGGCGGCAGGTGACGGCTCAGCTCACTTCAGCGCCGCCGTCGGAGCAACTGGCTTGGCATCGGTCCAGCCCGACGCCAGCACCACGGTCCGGCCGCTCTTACCGCCGATGCGCTCGCTGCTCAGCAGCCGCCCGCTGTGCGGCTCGATCAGCAACCTGATGTTCGTCTGCCGGCCCGGGAACGAGAAGCTGACCGCCGTCCCCTTGCGTCCGAGTGTGTCCGGGACGTTCTCCTCGACCACGGCTCCGGGCAGCCCGGACAGCAGCCGCAGCGCCGCCCCTCGCACCTTCGGAAGCGCCGGGGTCGTCTCCAGCAGAGCCGTCGACATGCTGACCAGGTACGACGTGTCGTCGGCCGCCGGTGCCCGGTCGGCCTTGTCCTGCAGCAACCGCGCCCGCAGCCCGGCCGGAGTCGACGGCAGTGCCAGGATCTCCGCCAGCGGCACGCCCTCGGCACCCAAGGCGTCGTACCGGTCGGCCGAACCGTGCAACTCGATCAGCTCACCCTTGCCGGGCACGGCGGTGATGATCAGATCCCTGGGCACGACCGTGTCGGTCTTGCCCAGGTTCCAGCTGGTCGGAGAACCTGCCTGCCGCCAGACCGCCTCGTCGGCCGCGGTCGCGGGCTTCGCGCCGAGCGACCGCATACCCCGGTACGACGAGCCACCCGTGCGGCCCGTCCACATCTCCTGCACGAAGGTCTCACGGATCTTGTACGGCGCCTTGGTGCTCCCGACGGGAAGGTCCCGGGTCCAGGTCGTCCGGACCCGGAAGTACTTGCCGTCGGCCGCTTCACCTCGCTCCTCGGCCGCCGCCGCGACGAGCAGCACATCGCCCGCGGTCACCGTCTTCACCGGCGGCTCGGCCGGAGCGGACGCGACCGGTGAATCACCGGCGTCGGCCGGTGCATCACCGGGCGCGAGTACCAGCGGCACCGCGAGAGCCGCCACGGCCACCAGAGTCCCGGCACCGAGCAGGCCGGCTCCTCCCAGTCGCCGGCGCCGGGCGGCCAACTTGGCCCGCCCGAGGTCGGCCGCGACCTCGTCGTCGCCGACCACCGGCTCCGGGCCGGCCACCTCGTCGAGCAGTCTCTTCAGATCGGTCATCGCACGTTCTCCAGGTTGTCCACAGGGTCGACGATCAGGTCGCGGAGCTTGTCGAGTCCCCGCGCGGTCTGGCTCTTCACGGTGCCTTGGCTGCACCCCATCAACTCAGCCACGACGGCCACCTCCAGGTCGCAGAAGAACCGCAGCACCACGACCGCCCGCTGCCGCTTCGGCAGCCGGCCGAGCGCCGCGCGCATGACCAGCCGGTCCTCCGCACCGCCGGCCGGAACCGGTCCGGCCTCGGCCGGTTCGTCGGTCAGCGTCTCCCGGTGCCGCCAGAACCGGGCCTTCTCGTCCAGGAACACGTTGACCAGGATCTTGTCGGCGTACCGGTCCGGGCCGAGCTCCGGGCTGACCCGGTGCCACTTCAGGTAGAGCTTCGTGAGCGCGGTCTGCACCAGGTCCTCGGCCCAGTGCGCGTCGCCGGTGGTGAGCAGCCGCGCGATCCGTACCATCCGCCCGCGGTGGGCGGCGACGTACCTCGAGAACTCCTGGTCGCGGTCGGTGGCCACGCATCTCCTTCGGGTCGCGGTCGTGGGGTGCCTCACTGGTGACTACCGGCCAACCCCCGCGCCGGGTTGCACGCGCCGCCCTCACTTCCGCACCAGGTAGCCACGCAGGACGGTCTGCTCCACCTTGTTGCCGTCGACGTCCTCCGCGACGGCACGCAGCGACATCGCGGCGCCCTTCGGGTTGGTCACCTCGGCGCGCCATCCCTCGCGGACCCGGTCCACCTTCGCAGGCCGCCAGGTCTTCCCGTCGTCGATCGACACCTCGACGGTCAGGCGCTTCACCCGGACCGCCGGGGCGCCCGGCTGACGCTGGACCGAGATCGGGACGGCGAAGCCGGATCCGGCCCGGGCCCGGTTGTGGTCGTCCAGTTCCGGAGTGAAGTGCACCGCCATGAAGGGCAGCGCGGCCTCCCCGTCGACCTGCGCCGACCGGAACGTCCAGGCGGTGTCGATCCTGGTCGACCGTTGACTCCAGGGCGCCTCGACCCGCGTCTCCAGCCGGTACGACGCCGCGCTGGGCGGCACGTCGACACTGAGATAGGGCGCGTTGGGCCAGTCCCCGACCAGCTCACCGTCGCGGTAGAGCTTGGCCGACCCCATCGGGAGTTTGGCGTTGTTCATGTGCAGCGGATTGCTGTCCGAGCGCAGGCTGAGCCCGAGGACCAGCCGGTCCCCGACCCTCCGCGCCCCGTCGCCCAGTCCGTTCGGCATCATCGGGCGCAAGGTCAGGCGCGGCCCGAAGACCCCCTTGTTCCACTGCCGCGGGTAGGTCCGGCCCGCCTGGTACGCCGAGCGTTCCGCGTCGTAGAACCACGGCCCGAAGGTCGAGCCGTCGGCAGCCTTGGCGACCAGGGTCGACGACCAGGTCAGTCCCGCGGCCAGGAAGTACTCGGTCCGCTGGAAGGGCAACGCGGCAGTGAGTTCCCGCGCGTCGGACGGCGGCAGGGAGTAGTCGAGAACCGCTCCAGCCGGGCGGGGCGCGTGCAGGGTGACGGCTCGTTGCGGCAGGTCGGTGTGGGTCGCGTAGTTCGCCCGTACCGTCGCGAAGTCCCGTTGCCGCGGCTGCAGCCGAAGACCGTCCAGCACCTGGCCGAGCCGGTACCCGGCGACGTTGTACTCGTACGGGCTGTTCGCGAAGTCGCCGGCCGGCCCCGGTTCGGCGAACCGGCCGTAGGCGACGCTGACCACGTCGGCCGCGGGTGCGGCCGGCCCGAGGCCCGCGCTGAAGACCGGGTTCTCGGCATCGCCCGGCTGGAGGTAGACCAGGTCCGAGCCCGGGCCGCGATGCATGTCCCGCGCCACGACGATGCTCTGCTCCATCAACCGGGCCGTTGCCTTCGGCACCGACATCTCGATCGGCTTCGCCCGCCGGGCATCCAGGGTGAGCGACGTGTCCTTGCCCAGCGTCAGCGATGGGTGCATCAACAGGGTCCAGTCGGTTCCGGTCACCGTGCTGAAGTCCGCGACCGTGTACTCCCCCGGCGGCAGCCGGAGAGCGCCGGTTCCGGTCCCGGCGCCGTACAGGTAGCCGCCACAGGCGAGGTCGCTGCCGCAGTCGCCGACCCGGTCGAAGAAGGTGATGTGCTCGGCGGGAGCCTTGCCGTCGCGGGCGATGGTGGTCGACCGGACGTCGTATTTCTCCGTCTCCTTCTCCACGCCGAGCGGAACGCTCACCGTCGTACCGGCCGCACTGGCGACGAGTTGCCCGCTGAACTGGCCGATCGGCACGGTCGCGGGCCGGGTGTTCGCCGTGACGGTCGCGTCCGCCGTTCCTCCGGCCGGTACGACGAGCGAACCGGGCGACACCGTGAAGAGGCCAACCGGCAGGTCGGCGACCCGTACGTCGAGTTGCAGACTCACCGGCGTACTGCCGGAGTTGCGGTACGTGATGGTCCTGGTCTGCACGGGATCGTCCTCGTGCGGCCACGTCGCCAGTCCGAAGCTCAGGCTCGTCGGCGTGGTCACCACCTGCTGCTTGATCGCGCGGGCGACGTCGACCCGCCCGGCACCCTGACCGAACGCTCCCACGCCCGCCGCGGGCTTCGCCGAGGCCATCAGCGCCGCCTTCACCTGGTCGCCGGTCCAGTCAGGATGCTGCTGACGCACGATCGCCGCGGCACCGGCGACGTGCGGCGTCGCCATCGACGTACCGGACAGGGTGGTGTACTGCTCGCCGACCGGCGACCCGATGTCGGTGCCCGCCGCCTTCGCCGCGACGATGTCCACGCCGGGCGCTGTCAGGTCAGGCTTGACGGTCGCGTCGCCGGAAGTCGGCCCACGACCGCTGAAATCCGCCAGGCCGTCCTGCTTGTCCACGGCACCGACGGTCAGCGCCGACGCCGCGCTGCCCGGGGAGTCGATCGTCCCGGCACCGGCCTGCCCACTGTTGCCAGCAGCAACCACGAACAGCGTGCCGTGCCGCGCCGAGAGCGTGTTGACCGCCTGCTCCAGGAGATCGTCGCCCGGTGCGTCGGGTCCACCGAGGCTGACGTTGACCACGCCGGCCCGCTGCTCGGCCGCGGCCCACTCCAGGCCGGCCAGGATGGCGTCCTCCGGGCAACCTTCCAGGTCACACACCTTGGCGTCGACCAGCCGCACGTCCGGTGCGACCCCACGGTAGGCGCCACCGGACGCCGCGCCGGTCCCGGTGATCGTCGAGGCGACGTGCGTGCCGTGGCCGACCTGGTCACCGGCCGGTACGTCGAGGAACGTCCTGGCCGCGGCGACCCGGCCCGCCAGATCCGGGTGCTGGGCGTCGACGCCGGTGTCGACCACCGCCACCGTGACACCTCGCCCGGTCAGCCCGTCCGCCCAGGCCGCCGGTGCACCGATCTGCGGCACGCTCTTGTCGAGGGTCGGCCGGCGGACGCCGTTCAGCCAGATCTTGCCGACGTCGGAGCGCAGCGTGCCGTCGTTCTGCACGGACCTCCAGAACGCGACCGCGTCCCGCTTCGACTCCAGGACGGAGAACGCGTTGATGCTCGGGAGCTCCCGGCGCCCGCTCGTCGCGGCCAGGTTGACCGGGGCTGACTTGGCCGACGCCGCGGGCTGCACGATCAACGGCAGCTGCGGCCGGCGCGCGTCGTCGTACCCGGCCTCGATCAGTGCGGTCACGTCGAACAGGCGCGGATCGAGCTTGCCCGCGGCGAGCGGGCCGACGGCGTCCAGCGGGATCACCCGGACCCGGCCGCTGTCGGTGGTGATCCGGAAGCGCATCGACCGGCGGTCCGGGGCAGGCGTCACCTTCGGCGCCGCACCCGGAGTGACCTCGACGCGGTCGCCGGTGATCAGTGTCACGGTCGTCCCCGGAGCCGGTCCGGTGGCGGGCGGCTGGGCTGCCGCCGTACCAGGTGGGACGGTCAGCAGACCGGCGGCCAATCCGGTCGTGACCAGCACGGAGATGGGTCTTCGCTGCACGTGAGCTCCTCGGGTGGCGGTGTCTTCTGCGTTGAGTACCGGCCATCCCGCTGCTCCGGTTGCATCTGCGACATCGCTCACAAGAGGTCACATTCGGCCGTCGTACGCGGTCCTCTTGTCAGTAGGCACCATCTCTGACCACCAAGAGGAGCGTCACCGTGACCGTCACCGAGCAGCAGATCTCCACCTCCGTCCTGGTGATCGGGACCGGTGGAGGTGGCCTGCGCGCTGCCATCGAACTCGCCGAGCAGGGCATCGACGTGCTGGCGCTGGGCAAACGCTCGCGCTCGGACGCGCACACCTCGCTGGCGGCCGGCGGCATCAACGCGGCGCTCGCCACGATGGACCCCGAGGACACCTGGCAGCAGCACGCGGCCGACACCCTGCGCGAGAGCTACCTGCTGGCGAACCCGGTCACCGTCCAGATCGTCACCGAGCAGGCCGCCCGCGGAATCGAGGACCTGGAGCGCTACGGAATGCCGTTCGCCCGCGAGGCCGACGGTCGGATCTCGCAGCGGTTCTTCGGCGCACACACCTACCGCCGTACGGCGTTCGCCGGTGACTACACCGGACTCGAGATCCAGCGGACGCTGGTCAACCGCGCGGTCCAGCTGAACGTGCCGATCCTCGACACCGTGTACGTGACGCGGATCCTGACCAAGGACAACCGCGTCTTCGGTGCGTACGGCTTCGACCAGGTGACCGGCAAGCGCTACCTGATCCGCGCCGACGCGGTCATCCTGGCCGCCGGCGGGCACACCCGGATCTGGCGGCACACCTCGTCGCGCCGCGACGAGAACACCGGCGACTCGTTCCGGCTCGCCGTCGAGGCCGGTGGCCGGATCCGCGACCCCGAGCTGGTCCAGTTCCACCCGTCCGGCCTGATCGAGCCGGAGAACGCGGCCGGCACGCTGGTCTCCGAGGCCGCTCGCGGCGAAGGCGGCCAACTGCGCAACGCTTCCGGGGAGCGGTTCATGGCCCGGTACGACGCGGAGCGGATGGAGCTGTCCACGCGGGACCGCGTCGCGCTGGCGGCGTACACGGAGATCAAGGAAGGCCGCGGGACGGAGCACGGCGGCGTCTGGCTCGACGTCTCGCACCTCCCGCGGGAGACGATCATGCGGCGGCTGCCGCGGGTCTACCAGACGCTGCTCGAGCTGCAGATGCTCGACATCACCAAGCAGCCGATCGAGATCGCGCCGACGGCGCACTACTCGATGGGTGGCGTGTGGGTCCGGCCCGAGGACCACGGGACCGGGGTCGACGGGCTGTACGCGATCGGCGAGGCGGCCAGCGGTCTGCACGGCGCGAACCGGCTCGGCGGCAACTCGCTGATCGAGCTGATGGTCTTCGGCCGGATCGTGGCCGAGGACGCGGCCCGCTACTCGACCGGCCTTCAGCGGCAGGAGCGGTCGGCTTCGGTCGTCGCTGAAGCTCGTGCGGAGGTCGACGGGCTGCTCGCGAGCGACGGCGAGGAGAACGTCCGTGCCCTGCAGCGCGCGTTGCGGAACACGATGACCACGCGGGCGGGCGTCGTACGGGATGAGGAAGGGCTGACCGCCGGCCTCGACGAGCTGTCGGAGGTCGAGGACCGGATGGCCGACCTCGGCGTGCACCCGGACATCGCGGGCTTCCAGGACCTCGCGCACGCCTTCGACCTCAAGGCGTCCGCGCTGGCCTCGCGGGCCACGCTGGAAGCAGCGCTGGTACGACGGGAGACGCGCGGCTGCCACAACCGGTCGGACTACCCCGAGCTGGACGAGAAGCTGCAGGTCAACCTCGTGTGGTCGGGCCGCGGTCAGGTCGAGCAGGAGGAGATCCCGGCGATCCCGGCCGAGCTGAGCGCGCTGATGCGTGAGGTCTCCAGCGAGGGCAAGCTCGTGGAATGACGCCCTAGGCAACTAACTTCTTGTTCCTTTTCGCCGGTGCTGTCACAGGGGCTGGAGCTGCCCTGTCTTAGCTGGTGACCGGACGGCAACGGGTGCCGCCGGCGAACAGGAAGGCGTCACGATGAAGGTCGTCGTCATCGGCGGTACTGGTCTGATCGGCTCGAAGATCGTCGCGAAGCTCGGCGAGCACGGCCACGAGGCGGTCGCGGCGGCGCCGAGCACCGGCGTCAACACCCTGACCGGCGAAGGCCTGGCCGAGGCACTGACCGGCGCCGACGTCGTGGTCGACGTGTCGAACGCGCCGGTCTGGGAGGACGACGCGGTGATGGAGTTCTTCGAGACCTCCACCCGCAACGTGCTCGCGGCCGAGGAGGCGGCCGGCGTCCGGCACCACGTCGCGCTGTCGGTGGTCGGGACCGAGCAGCTCGTGGAGAGCGGCTACTTCCGGGCCAAGCTCGCGCAGGAGAAGCTGATCGAGAGCTCCGCGGTCCCGTACTCGATCGTCCGCGCGACCCAGTTCTTCGAGTTCGTCCCGAGCATCGCCGACGCGTCCACCGACGGCGCGACGGTGCACCTCAAGCACGTCTACTTCCAGCCGATGGCCGGGGCCGACGTGGCCGCGGCGGTCGGCCGGACCGCCGTCGGCGAGCCGCTGAACGGCACGGTGAACGTGGCCGGCCCGGAGCGCTTCCGGATGGACGACTTCTTCCGCGACGTACTTGCCGCTGGCAACGACCCGCGCGAGGTCGTGACGGACCCGAAGGCCGTCTACTTCGGCATCTCCCCCACCGAGTTCGCCCTCGTCCCCGGCGACGACGCCACACTCGGCGCGACACCGTACGGCGAATGGTTGCGCTCCAACTCCTGATCCGTCCCCCTTCTCTTGGAGGTACTCCCATGTCTTGGCAGACCGCGCTGACCGTCCTGCAGGAAGTCGAACCGCCGGTGATCCCGACCGGCGCGCACGCGATGACCGTCGTCATCGAGTACCCGCCCGGTGACCCGGGTGCTCCCCCGCACCGCCACCCGGGCGGCCCGGCGTTCGGGTACGTGATCGAGGGCGAGATGCGCTTCGAGCTGGAGGGTGAGCCGGCGCGCGTCCTGAAGGCGGGCGAGGCGTTCTGGGAGCCCGGTGGCGACGTCATCCACTACTCCGACGGCAACGCCAACGACGAGACGACGCTGCGCTTCACCGTCACCATGCTCTGCGACCCGAACCAGCCGATGCTGGTCCTGGTCGAGGAAGACGAACTCGAGCAGCGCAAGCACCTACGCGCGTCCTGACGTTCAGCTGATGATTGACTACTCAGGTGTCGGTCATCGGGGCCACGCACCCCGGTGACCGGGTGACGCTGCGGTCGAGCGTTTGAGGGCTGGGTACGAGTGCGGGTGCTAAATGACCGCGGTCCGGAGAAGTGGCCGCGCCGTGACGAATCCGTCGCGAGGTCACGTTCATGCACACCGTCGTACCCACCCACTGCACCACGGCCGACGACCGCGCGCTGCGCGAGGCGGCCACCCGGGAACTGCTGGAAGCCCGCGCCCGGTCCACTGACGACGCCGAGCGGCAGCGGCTGCTCGAAGAGGTCGTCGAGCTCAATCTCGAGATCGCCCGCGGCATCGCGCAGCGGTTCCGCGGGCGGGGTGTCGAGGAGGACGACCTCGAACAGGTCGCCTGCCTCGGCCTGATGAAGGCCGTCCGCGGCTACCGGCTCGACGACGGCGTCCCGTTCATCGGGTACGCCGTACCGACGATCCGCGGCGAGGTGAAGCGCTACTTCCGCGACTGCAGCTGGACCGTCCGCATCCCGCGCCGCCTGCAGGAGCTGCAGGGCCGGATCGCCGGCGTACTGCCCGAGCTGGAGCAGGAGCTCGGCCGCGAACCGACTCTCGACGAGGTCGCCGCCGCGATCGGCGTCGAGGTCAGCGAGGTCCGCCAGGCCGAGGGCGCCAGAGGCTGCTTCACCGTGCTGTCGCTCGACCGTCCGGCCGGGCACACCGACAACGACCTCGTGCTCGCCGACGTCATCGCCGCCACGGAGGACCCGCAGCTGCACCAGTTCGAGGCCACCGAGATGCTGTCGCCGCTGATCGCCGGCCTCGACCCCCGTGACCGCGAGATCCTCGAGCTCCGCTTCGTCGAGAACTGGAAACAGGCCGACATCGGCGAACGCCTCGGCATCAGCCAGATGCAGGTCTCCCGCCTGCTGACCCGGATCCTGGCCGGCCTCCGCGACCGCCTCCAGCCCACCGGAGCCGCCGCCTGACCCCACGGAGCGGTCGCGCGGGCTAGCGGCTGATCCCCCAGCGAGTCCATGGCGCCGCGTCCGACATCGATCACGTCGGCCACCTGGTCGACACGCAGCATAGGCGTTGATCTCGCCCGAAGACGCGTCAGCTTTCGGTGCGGTCCTTGCCGTGGTGCCGGGCGACCCGCGCCCGGTTGCCACACGGCGTACCGCACCACGCCTGGTTGCGACGTCGCTGGAAGAAGAGCTGCCCGCAGCCCGGCGCATCGCACAACGCCAGTTCGCTCGGTCCCGCGACCAGTACGTCCCGCACCTCACCGGCCAGCCGCGCCAGCAGCAACGTGAACGGCCGAGGCGACCCGACCGGCCTCGCCTCGGCCACCCCCGGGGCATCTCCGAGAGCCAGCACCTCCGGCGCCGCCGCCAGCGCTTCGTTCAGTACGGCAGCATCGGCCGCCTCCCACTCGCCGTGCCCACTCGCTGCCCGCAGCAGCCGCAGGGCCGGATCCCGTACGGCGAGGAAGTCCGCGACATCGCGCGCGGTCACCTTCGCCGGGCGCGGCGCGGGCAACGCGGCGGCGTCCAGCCAGGAGTCCAGATCGACCGGCGACCGGATCAGCTCCAGCTCGGTCCAGCCCCGGCGGATCACCGTGTTGACGAAGTCGAGCGCGGGCCAGCCCTCCAGCCAGGTCCAGCTCGGCACGTCGTCCATCGTCGCAGTCTAGCGCGACACGCTAATGCTTTACCGATCAAAAAGCGTTATCTAGTGTCGAAGGATGAACCGGGAACGAGCGCGGACAGCCGTCATCTGCGGGGTGCAGTTCGTCGACGTCATGGGCGTCACTGTCGTCGTCGCCGCGCTGCCGCGGATGCTGGCCGACCTGCAGGGCTCGCCGACGCAGGCCGGCCTTCTCGTTCCGGCGTACGCCGTGGGCTTCGGCGGGCTGTTGCTGCTCGGTGCCCCGACTCGGCGACGCGCGAGGTCCTCGCCGGGTGCTGCTGGCCGGGCTCGCCGTGTTCGCGCTCGGATCGATCCTGTGCGCTGTCGCGCCGGCCGTCAGTTGGCTCGTCGCCGGTCGTCTCCTGCAGGGCGTTGCCGCGGCGATCAGCATCCCGAACGCCCTGGTCCTGCTGATCGGGGCGACCGAACCGGGCCGATCACGCAATCGGGCGTTGGCGGCATGGAACGCGACCGGTGGGTTGGCCGGCGCGTCGGGCCTGCTGATCGGCGGACTGGTCACCGGGAGCATCGGGTGGCGGGTGATCTTCTGGGCGAACCTCGCGGCGACCGCCGTACTGGCTCTGGCGATCGTTTGGCTGGTTCGTTCGGCAGAGACTCGTACGCCGACGCCGCTGAACGCCCGGTCGGTGGTGCTCCAGGTGCTGTCCGTCAGCGCAGTCGTCGCTGCCGCCAACGCGGTGGGGAGTTCCTGGCTTGCGGCGGGGCTGCTCGCCGTACTGGCGATTGCTCTGGTTCCGGTCCTGGTCCTGCGGGAACGGTCGACGAGGAGTCCGCTGATCCCGCCCGGCATCTGGCGGCGGCCCGGCACGGCCGGTGGGGTGATCGGGTCCTTCGGGATCACGGCGACCACCAGCACGTTCATCGTGGTCACGACGCTGTGGTTCCAGGACGCCCGCGGCCTGAGCCCAGGAGCGGCCGGGCTGATGATCCTGCCGTTCAGCTTCGCCGTCGTGCTCGGCGCCACGCTCGCCGCCCGCCTGGTGAAACGCGGCGCGCGCCGGATCCTCGTCGTCGGGCTGACCCTGATCGGCCTCGGCGCACTGGGCGTCGTCCTCGCTCCGGAGATCCCGACGATGGTCGTCGCACTCGTCCTCAGCGGACTCGGCAACGGCCTCGGCGCGGTCGCCGCGTACACGCTGGGCACCGACGTCCCGGCGGACGAACAGGCGTCCGCCGCCGGCCTCCTCAACACCGCCGCCCAACTCGGCACCGCCGTGATGGTCGCCCTCGGCGTGGGAATCGCCACCGCCGTAGGCCCAGGCGTGAACCACACCTCGGGCTGGCTGACGGTGGCCGTCACCGCCGCCGTCATCACCACCGCGACCATCACGACGGCTTCCCGTCGTTCGCCGGCGTCAGAACTCCTGGCCGACTACTGAACCTGCAAGGTTGGGCTGTGCTGCTCGACGTAGCCGGTGCTGCTGGTGTACGAGACCTTCCCGACCGAGGCGTACGCCCCGGGCACCCGGGTGAGGACGCACTTGATCCGCTCGGTGCCGGCGGTGTCGTGCGACTTGACCTCGAAGAACTCCTCGTGCGCCTTGACGCACGCGCCGGGCCTTGTCGCCTTGATGTAGCTCCACACCGTCGAGGACGGATTCCAGCTGACGTCGCTGGAGTTGCCGAAGTTGACCGTGAACCAGACGTACTGGTGGTCGGCCCACGCGCAGGTCTGCCAGTAGCGCTGGTGGAGGGAATCCGCGTACTTGTAGCCGCTGCAGGTGTGACCGGCCTTGCCCGGCGGCACCACTACAGCGGCTGAGGCGGCGCCGGTCGACGCGACCAGTCCCGTGATCGCCAGCGGCGCCACTGCCAACAGCGACGCGACCTTGCGAAGGTTCTTCATACATTCTCCTCGAGCTGGAAAGTGAACAGCTCGAAGCTATGAACCGCGCCCCTGTCGGCATAGGCCTAGGGCACTGCACGTTGCTGCAAACCCCTTGTTCTGCAGCTTGTTGCAGTAACGGGCAGCTACCTGCGCGGCGCTACCGGCTGACGCCGAGGGAGTCCGTGCAGACGCAGGCTTTGTTGCCGTCGGCATCGGCTAGTACGACGTACGACGGAGCCTCGCTGTCGTCGACGATGACGCCGCCGGCGGCGACGGCTGCGGCGATGCGCTGCTCGGCGTACTCGGCAGCAACCCAGACGTCGAGGTGGAACCGCTGCCGCGGCGTCTCGTGCTCGTCGGTGTCCTGGAACCACAGGATCGGGACCCGCCCGGTCGCGTCGCGGACGTCGGACGAGACGCTCCCGCGGCCGACGGCGTCGGTGTCGCCGGTGAGCAGGGCGGCCCACATCGGCGCGAGCTTCGCCGCGTTCGCCGTGTCGAGCGCCAGCTCGATCGTGGTGATCCCGGCGGGGTCGGCCTTCAGGCCCTGCGCAGCCGCGAGGTCGGTGATCTGCTGCGCGAAGTCGAGGTCCTTACGCGTCGTGTAGTCGACCACGTGCTCGACGCCGTCGACGGCGTACACCGCGTCCTCGCTGATCAGCTTGAGATCCACGAACGTGTTGCCCAGCGTCACCCGCGGCTGGTGGCCGAACGCCGTACCGGCCTCGGCAATGGCGGCCACGAACCGAGCGCCGGCGCCGAAGTCGTCGATCACGTAGCGGGCGTGGATGCCCTGTCCCAGTTTGCGCCAGTCGGTCAGCTGCGCGGCGGCGATCTGCTCGCCCGTCATCATCTCCATGATCACGACCGTAACGGCCTTCCCGGACGGTCTGCTTCCTTGAAAGACGGCGTGCACAGGACGAGCACAAGACGTCAACACCGCCGTGCCACCGTCGACCCTGGGCGCGCGCGTGCGGGTCCAGCATCGACAGGAGATCAAGCGGTGGACTTCAAGCTCGAGGTCGTGGTGGTACCGGTCGCGGACGTCGACAAGGCCAAGGCGTTCTACCAGCAGCTGCAGTGGCGCGAGGACGCCGACTTCTCGGTCGGCGACGGCTTCCGGGTCGTGCAGTTCACGCCGCCGGGTTCGGAGTGCTCGATCATCTTCGGCACCGGCGTCACGAACGGTGAGCCCGGCTCGCTGCAGGGCCTGCAGCTCACGGTCAAGGACGTCGTCGCGGCCCGCGAGCACCTGCTCGGGCTCGGCATCGACGTCTCCGAGGTGTGGCACGACGCCGACGGCGTCTTCCACCACGCCGGTACGGCGAACCGCGTGGACGGCCCGGACGCCGACCGCCGCGACTACGGGTCGTGGCTGTCGTTCGAGGACCCGGACGGCAACGGCTGGTTCCTGCAGGAGATCGTGAACCGGGCGCCGGGGCGCTGATCCGGTGACCAACGAGTACGACGTCATCGTCGTCGGCAGTGGCCCGGTCGGTGAGAACGTCGCCGACCGGGCGGTCCAGGGCGGCCTGACCGTCGCACTCGTCGAGGTGGAGCTCGTCGGCGGTGAGTGCTCGTACTGGGCCTGCGAACCGTCGAAGGCGCTGCTGCGACCGGTCCTGGCGCAGCGCGCCGCCGCGGCCGTGCGTGGCGTTGAGGCCGGGAGGCTCGACGTACCGGAGATCCTCGAACGGCGCAGCGACTTCGTCGACCACTGGTCGGACGCCGGCCAGAGCGTCTGGGTCGACCAGGCCGGGATCGCGCTCGTCCGCGGCCACGGCAGAATCAGCGCGGTCCGCGAGGTCACGGTCACCGCGGCCGACGGGACCGAGCGGGTCCTGACGGCTCGGCACGCGGTCGCGATCTCGACGGGGTCCGACGCGTTCGTGCCGGACATCGAGGGGCTGCGCGCGGCGGAGCCGTGGACGAGCCGCGAGGCGACCAGCGCCAAGGAGGTCCCGGGCCGGCTCGCGATCATCGGCGGCGGGGTCGTCGGCGTCGAGATGGCGACGGCGTACGCCGGGTTCGGCGCAGAGGTCACGCTGATCGCCGAGCGCGGTCTGCTCACGAGCTCGGAGCCGTTCGTGGGTGAGCTGCTGGCCGAGTCGCTCACATCGCAGGGCGTCCGAGTGCTGCTCGGCGCCGCGGTCACGCGCGTTCGCCGTACAGCGAACGGCGGAAGCCAGGCGGCGAGTGGCGGAGATCGCTCCGCGGATGGCGGAGGTCACGCGGTGGACGGCGGGGATCGCACCGCGGACGGCGGAGATACGGCGGTCGGGGTGACGATCGAGACCGCGGACGGGACCGTGATCGAGGCCGACGAGGTGCTGGCCGCGACCGGGCGCCGCCCGCGGACCGGCGACATCGGCCTCGATGTCGTCGGGCTCGAACCGGGCAGCTGGATCGACGTCGACGACACGATGCTGGTCCGTGGTTTCGACTGGCTGTACGCCGTCGGCGACGTGACGCGGCGGGCGCTCGTCACCCACCAGGGCAAGTACCAGGCCCGCGCAGCCGGTGACGTCATCGCGGCGCGCGCCCAGGGTAGGGCGGTCTCCGACGGAGCGTGGGGAACGCATGTGGCGACGGCCGACCACCGCGCCGTACCGCAGGTCGTCTTCGCCGACCCCGAGATCGCGTCGGTCGGCCTCACCGCGGCCGCCGCCATCGAGCAGGGCTACGAGATCCGGACCGTCGACTACGACCTCGGTCAGGTCTCCGGCTCCAAGCTCCACGCCGACCAGTACGCCGGCCGCGCCCGCATGGTCGTCGACGAGCAGCGCAAGGTCCTCCTCGGTCTCACCCTGGCCGGCCCCGACGTCGGCGAACTGTTGCACGCAGCAACCATCGCGATCGTCGCCGAGGTCCCCCTGGACCGCCTCTGGCACGCCGTACCGGCCTTCCCGACGATCAGTGAAATTTGGCTCCGCCTCCTCGAGTCCTACGGCCGCCCCTGAATCACACGACCTTGAGCACCGCTCCGCCGCCATTCACGGCGAACCGTGGCTGAGCGGTGCACAAGGTCGACCCCAGGGGCGGCGGCGAGATCTCGACTTTGAGCACCGCTCCGCCAGAGCTCACGGCGAAACGTGGCTGGGCGGTGCACAAGGTCGGCTTGTCGGGTGCTGCCGCTAAGTTCCGGAACCGCAGAGGGGGTGTGGAATGCGCCTGCCGCCGGTAGCGTCCGGGATGCAAGCGCTTTCCGCCCCAGTTTCAGGAGGTTTCGTGAGGCGTTCCATCTCCGCGGCGGTTGTCGTCGCGCTGGCGACCGGCAGTGTGCTGGCCGCCGCTGGGCTGCCGGCGACCGCCGGCCGGCCCGACCGTGGCGCCGCCGTCACCGGCACCTACTCCAGCGGCCCCGAGCACGCCTGGCAGCCGCTGCCGACCACGCACGTGACGCGCGACGAGGGCGGGGCCGCCGACGCGACCGTCGTCGTCGACCCGAGCACCCTGCGGCAGAAGTACACCGGCATCGGCTTCTCGCTCGACGAGACCAGCGTCTCGAACCTGTGGAAGCTGACCCCTGCCGAGCGCGACCGTGCGATCCGCCTGCTGGTCGACCCGAAGAAGGGCGCCGGCTTCGACCGCTTCCGGCTGACCATCGGCAGCCCGGACCTGATCGAGCACCTCCCGTTCTGGTCGTACGACGAACTGCCCGCCGGTGTCAGCGAGGACTTCGGCCTCAAGCACTTCTCGATCAAGCGCGACGTCGACGCGCACATCATCGACACGATCAAGCTGATCCAGCGCTACAACCCGCGGGCGACGTTCTTCGCCTCGGCGTGGAGCGCGCCGGCCTGGATGAAGACCAACAACCGGTTCACCGGCGAGGTCGCGCTCAAGCCCGGCAGCACCACGTCGTACTACCAGGTCGGCAAGCTGCGCGACGACTGCATCGACGTGTTCGCCAAGTACTACGTCAAGTACATCCAGGCCTACGCGAAGTACGGCGTGAAGGTCGACGCGCTGACCCTGCTGAACGAGCCGGGCATCGACGTGGTCTACCCCGCGATGGACATCAGCGTCGAGCAGCAGCAGAAGCTCGCGGTCGCGATCAAGCGCGAGGTCCGTCGCGCGGGGCTCGGCACCGAGCTCTACGTGCACGACTTCAACTTCTTCGACTGGCGCGACCCGAACAGCACCGAGACCAAGAACTACTACCGGATCTTCGACGACCCGAAGACCAAGCAGGCCAGCGACGCGATCGCGTTCCACCCGTACTGGGGTGATCCCACGGTGATGCGGGACGCGTACGAGCAGACCGGCAAGCCGGTGCACATGACCGAGACCAGCGACCTCAACCCGGCCACGATCCTGAACTACTTCCGGCTGGACGCGTCGTCGTACGTGATGTGGGCGCAGACCACCGACCAGGACGGCGGCACGCTGCACTGGACGCCGGCCCGCGACAACAACATCGACTGGGAGGAGGTCGGCCGGACAACCAAGTGGCCGAACCGCCTGGTCAAGGTCGACACCACCGCTCGCACGTTCACGGTGCGGGACGAGCTCTACGCGATGGGCCAGTTCGCCAAGTACCTCGGGCCGGAGCACACGCGGGTCGAGTCCAGTGCCACGAGCAACGGTGTCAGCAACGTCGTCTACAAGGACCGCGGCGACGGCTTCGTCGCGATCCTGGGCAACTCCAACGCGACCCCGACGACGGTCAAGGTCCTGCTCGCGGGGAAGTCCTTCACGGCGACCGTGCCCGCGAACTCGTTCGCGACGTACCGCTGGAAGGGCGACGTGCCCTCAGCGCATCACAACCGCGCGCCCGTGCTGAAGGACGTGCCGGAGGTCGTCGCCGACCAGTACGCGACCACCGAGGTCCAGCTGTCCGCGACCGATCGGGACCGCGACCGGCTCGCGTACTACGCCAAGGACCTGCCCGCCGGCGTCAGCCTCGACGCGCGCAGCGGCCTGGTGACGTTGCGTCCGACAACGGCCGGGAAGCAGGACGTCAAGATCCGCGTCACCGACGGTGCGGCGTACGACGAAGTGACGCTGCACATCACGGTCAACGCCAAGGGCACGCCGATCGGCGAGAAGGTCGAGGCCGAGGCGTACGTCGCGCAACACGGCTGGACCGACGGCGGCGCGAACTTCGTCGAGACCAACCCGTCGGCCAGCGGCGGCAAGAACGTCGGCTGGACGGCGGCGGGGAACTGGCTGCAGTACCGGCTCGACGTGCCGCAGGCGGCGACGTACCAGGTCGAGTTCCGGGCGGCGAACGGGACCGGGGCTGTTGCCCCTGACGCCGTTTCCCTGCGGGACTCGACCGGGGCCGTGCTCGCCAAGGTGTCGATCCCGGACACCGGCGGCTGGGCGACGTACCAGTCGGTGACCGCTCAGATCACGCTGCCGGCGGGTGAGCAGGACCTGACGGTGTTCTGCGAGACCGGCGGTTTCAACGTGGATTACCTGCGCCTCACCGCCTGACCGAGTGAACTCGTCGTTGGTGGGTAACTCTGAGAGGGTGCCCTCCAACGACGAGTTCGACCGTGACACCGACTACATCGCCACGCGCATCACCGCGGACGGCCGCGACGGCTTCGCAGTGGAGCCGGGCCGCTACCGGCTCGTGGTCGCGCGGGCCTGCCCGTGGGCGAACCGCGCGATCATCGTCCGGCGGCTGCTCGGGCTCGAGGACGTGCTGTCGATCGGCTTCTGCGGCCCGACGCACGACGAGCGGAGCTGGACGTTCGACCTCGATCCGGGCGGGGTCGACCCGGTCCTGAAGATCCCGCGGCTGCAGGACGCCTACCTCAAGCGCGACCCGCACTACCCGAAGGGCATCACCGTGCCCGCGATCGTCGACGAGACGACCGGTGCCGTGGTCACCAACGACTTCGCGCCGATGACGCTCGACCTGTCGACGGAGTGGACGGCGTACCACCGCGACGGCGCGCCCGACCTGTACCCGGAGACGTTACGGGACGAGATCGACGAAGTTGCCGAGCGCATCTACACCGACGTCAACAACGCGGTGTACGAGTGCGGGTTCGCCGGCTCGCAGCAGGCGTACGAGACGGCGTACGACAAGCTCTTCGCGGCGCTGGACTGGCTGTCGGACCGGCTGATCGACCGTCGGTACCTGGTCGGCGACTCGATCACCGAGGCCGACATCCGGCTGTTCACGACGCTGGTCCGCTTCGATCCGGTGTACCACGGGCACTTCAAGTGCAACCGCAACAAGCTCAGCGAACTGCCGGTGCTGTGGGCGTACGCGCGCGATCTCTTCCAGACGCCGGGCTTCGGCGACACGATCGACTTCGAGCAGATCAAGCAGCACTACTACCTCGTGCACACCTCGATCAACCCGAACCAGATCGTCCCGAAGGGTCCCGAGCTCGTGAACTGGCAGATGCCGCACGGTCGCGAGGCACTCGGCGGCGAGCCGTTCGGCAAGGGCACTCCCCCGGGCCCGGTGCGCGAGGGCGAGCGAGTCCCGGGGATCTGACCGCAGTACGCCGGCCGACCGGTCAGGTTCCGGGCTTCTGCAGGAGGTAGTCCTCGGCGCGCATCGACGCGGCCGGTTTGACGTCCTCCGGCAGGAGTTCGCGCAGGTCGCGCTCGGTCAGGGTGTCGGGGTCGCGGCGGGCCAGGCGGGTCGCCTGGTTGGAGATCGCTTCCTCGAGCAGGTTGCGGATGAAGCGGCCGTTGCCGAAGTTGTGGCCTCGCGGCGCGGGCGGGATCACCTTGCGGACCCGGTCCAGGACCTCCTGCGTGTAGGCCATGCCCTGCTGGCGGGCCTGCAGCTCGAAGATCGCGACCAGCTGGTTGGTGTCGTACTCGGCGAACGACAGCAGCTTCGGGAACCGCGACTGCAGACCCGTGTTGGACTCCATGAAGCGCTGCATCTCGCGGTGGTACCCGGCGACGATCACCACGCACTTGTCGCGGTGGTCCTCCATCATCTTCAGGATCGTGGCGACGGCCTCGAGGCCGAAGTCGCCCGGCTGCCCCTCAGGGACGAGCGTGTACGCCTCGTCGACGAACAGCACCCCGCCGAGCGCCTCGCGGAACTTGGCCGCGGTCATCGGCGCCGTCGTACCGACCGTCGGCCCGACCAGGTCGGAGCGGTCGACCTCGACGACATGGCCGCTCTCGAGGACGCCGAGCTCCTTGTAGATCCGGGCCAGCAACCGAGCGATCGTCGTCTTCGCCGTACCGGGCTTGCCGACGAACACCATGTGCCGGGCGCGCTCCTGCGCGGGCAGGCCGAACTCCTGGCGGCGCAGGTTGGTCTTGATCTCGGCGACCATCCGGCGGACCGAGTCCTTGACCGACTCCAGCCCGACGAGCGCGTCGAGCTCGGCCATCGCGCCGGCGTTGGCGGGAATCGGCTCGGGGAGGATCAGATTCTCGGCCTTGGGCTCGACGGGCTTCAGCTCTTCCGCTTTCGGCTCGACGGGCTTGGGCTCGACGGGCTTGGGCTGGACGGGCTTGGGCTCAGCGGCTTTCGGCTCTGCAGACTTCGGCTCTGCAGGCTTCGGCTCGGGCGTTGGTACGGCGGCCTCGGCCTTCTTCTCGCCCCAGACCAGCTTGATCGACTCGTCCACCGCCGCCGGACGCTCCAGCAGCCGGAAGAACGCGCCCAGGTCCGGCACCTCCGGCTCCGGCCACGCCCCACGCTCCAGTACGCCGGCCAGGTGCACCGACACCCGCGTCGCAGCGGCCGCCCAGGTCCGCGCCAGGCCCTCCTGGCCGTCGGCGACCGCGCGCCCGAGCCACGCCGTGTTCCGCTTCAGCCAGCGCTGTGGGTCGAAGCCCTTCTTCTCCAGGTCCGCGATCGCGTACTCGACGTCCCATCCGGCGACGCCGAGAACCTGCCCGACCGCCGCCGGCTGGCCGCGCAGCCCGATCGCCCGGATCATCCGCGCCAACAGCTGCGCGAACTCCCGCGTGTCGTCGTCCGCGATCACTGCCGACAACTTCCCGTGGGCGTCCCGCAGCGCGTCGAGCGAGTACTGCAACGCCGCCGCCGGCCCTCCCAGCTCGGGCAGCACCGCCCGCTCCGCGTCACTCAGTACGGTGGTCCGCCAGAACTGCGCGATCGTCTCGTAGTCCGCCGCCGCGTGCATCCGGGTCGCCTCGCGATCCCCGAGCACCCGGTCGAACGCGGTCGTCAACGCCCGCGCCCGCGCCGCCATCGGAGGCGCGTCGACGAACAGGCTCACCACGTCCCGCGACAGCCGCAGCGCCTGCACCCGCGTCTCCTCGGGGAACCCGCGCGTCCCCGACACGACCTGCAGCGGCCAGTCGGTCGCGCCGACGCGTACGACGTACCCGTCGCCACTGATCCGCGCCTGCGGCCGGTAGAACTCCCGCGTCAGTACGGCGCCGAAGTCGGCGTACTCGCCACGCAGGACCGGAACCCAGCCCGCCAGCAACGGCGCGACCTGGTGCGCGAACCAGACGGCGGCCGGCGTACCGTCCACGAACTCCGGAAACACTCCCGGCCTGAGCGCGTCAGCCTCGTCGCTCCACCCGCGAAGCCGCGCCCGCACGCCGTCGATCCAGGCGTCCGGCACCTCCCAGGCCCCCTCAACGCCGAGGACGTCGAGCACACGCGGTCTCCGAGAGTGATCAGGCACAAGCATCACCTTAAACGCCCATGAGCCGACGGGCCGTCACGGGCGCCGCGGCGTCATGGCCCGCACCGGCGCCGAGGTGCTCGCGCAGCAGATAGGGAGAATTCCCGATGCACGCTCCCCCGGCCGGGCCCGAGGCTTGGGCCATGACTGAGCAGATCAAGGACTTCGTCGACGTCCCCGGTGGATACCTGTACTACGAGCAGCACGGCGAGGGGCCGGACGTCGTCCTGCTCAACGGCGGCCTCGCCGACCTGCGGATGTGGGACTCGACGGTCGAGTGGCTGGCCGAGCGGGCGCGCGTGACGACGTGGGACTACCGCGACACCGGGTTGTCGGCTCCGGCGTACGGGCCGTACGGCGAGTTGGACGACCTCACCGCCGTACTGGACGCCGCTGGCGTCTCTGCTGCCGTCCTGATCGGCTCGTCGGAGGGCGGCCGCCGCGCCCTCGGCTACGCGCACCGTCACCCTGAGCGCGTCACCCGCGCGTGCGTCGTAGCGGGATCGTTCGCCGACTTCCCGGACCCCAGCCCGGAGGAGTCAGCCGCCCGGGCGACGATGCGCGCCCACTTCGAGCAGCACGCGAAGGTCCTCGCCGCCGACGGCATCCCGGCCGCCGCCGCCCTCGACGTCGCCGCGTGGTGCCCCGCGGTAGACGTCGCCGACCGCCGCCTGTTGGTCGGCCTCCAAATCGCGAACTCGCGGGTGATGACGATGGACACCTACCGCGGCACCGAGCTCGACCCACCGATCAAGACCCGCTTCGCCGAGGTCACAGTCCCCGTATCGATCCTGGTCGGCGAACGCGACTTCCAGGGCAGCCAACTCTGGGCCCGGCGCCTGGCAGCTCAGGCGCCGTACGCCCAGCTGGTGGTGCTTCCCGCCGCCGACCACATGCCGATGTTCTCCGCACCGAAGGCCTTCCGACAGTTCGTCGAGAGCGCGTTGCCTTAGGCTGCCGCGATGGACGAGAAGCTGCGCGCGGAGCTGCTGTCGCGTGCCGACGCCGACTCAGCCGCCGTCGGCGCGTTCCTCGCGGAAGCAGACACCTGGCAGGCGACTTTCGAGGGCTCGTCGGACTCCCCTTGGCCGTACGCCCTGCTGGAGTGGACGCCTGTCGAGACTGCGCCAGCGCCTGTACGCCGGGTGCTCGCTGTTGTCCACGACAACGTCCGGTGGTTGCAAGCCGTCGTGGACGAGCACGGCTGGCCCGGGAAATCCGCCGTCGGCGAGGACGGCGTCGACGCCGCGTGGTTGCTGCTGCAGCACGCGGGCTCCGGAGTGCCGGCCATCGGTACGCCGGACAACCTGCGGTTCCAGGCGAGCTGCGTTCCGTTCCTTCGGGCAGGGGTCGAGGCCGGAGAAGCTCATCCGCGGCACCTGGCGCACGTGGTGGACAACCTCCGGCAGCGGGCCGGTGAGCCGCCGGTCTACGCCGCGTTCGCCACGGCGTTCGTGGAGGCGAACGGCGAGCTTGTACTCCGGCCTGGACTGGATGCCGCAAGCATCGACGTGGAGCGCCGTGAGATCGGCTTGCAGGCGGTGGCTGACGACCTGGCCCTGCGCCGGGCGGGGACGCCGCCCGACGCGTGGGGTGAGGATCGGCCGGAGCGCTGGCCGGACAGCCCGCGCTAGGCGCGGGTGCTGGAGGGCGCGCGCTCCGCGAGCCTCCGGCGGCTCCCAACCCTCCGCTCGTTGTCAGGCGAAGTGGCGTGGGAGTTGGGGGTGGCGGTTGACGTCCTTGTAGATCAGGTAGCGGAAGCGGGTTGGGCCGCCGGCGTAACAGGCCTGCGGGCAGAAGGCTCGGAGCCAGAGGAAGTCGCCTTCTTGCACCTCGACCCAGTCCTTGTTGAGCAGGTAGACGGCCTTGCCTTCGAGGACGTAGATGCCGTGTTCCATCACGTGCGTCTCGGGGAACGGGATCACGCCACCGGGTTCGAAGGTGACGATGTTGACGTGCATGTCGTGCCGGACGTCCGTCGGGTCGACGAAGCGCTGGGTCTTCCAGCGGCCCTCGGTGCCGGGCATTTCGATGCCCTCGACCTCGACCTCGTTCGTGACGAACACCGGCGGTACGTCGATGCCGTCGATCCGTTCGTACGCCTTGCGCAGCAGGTGAAAGCGGGCGACCTGGTCGCTGGTGTTGCGCAGCGTCCAGTCCGTGCCGGGCGGGAGGAACGCGTACCCGCCGGGTGCCAGCTCGTGCTTCTCCCCCTCGGCGGTGAGGATCACGTTGCCCTCGACAACGAAGATCACGGCCTCCGCGCCAGGATCGGTCTCCGGGCGATCACTGCCCCCACCAGGCGAGACCTCCACGATGTACTGCGAGAACGTCTCGGCGAACCCCGACAGCGGTCGCGCCAGCACCCACAGCCGGGTGTGGTCCCAGAACGGCAGCTGGCTGGTGACGATGTCGCGCATCGTGCCGCGCGGCAGCACGGCGTACGCCTCGGTGAACACCGCGCGGTCGGTGGTCAGCTCGGTCTGCGCGGGGTGTCCGCCGGCCGGCGAGTAGTAGCGCGGCTGGTTCATCGGTGGTCTCCTCTATTCAGCAACCGGCCCGTGGGGTCGGCGTCGATGTCGACAGGTGCGCCGCGCAACCAAGTACGGCGGACGACGCCGGCGAGCGGCCATCCGGCGTACGGGGTGACGGCGTTCTTGTGCTGCAGGGTGTTCGCGTTGACGACGAAGGCGTCGTCGGGGGCGAAGACGCAGAAGTCCGCGTCGTAGCCGGGCTCGATCCGGCCCTTCTCAGTGAGACCCGCCTGCGCGGCAGGCGCTTGGCTCATCCAGCGGGCGATGTCGGTGAGCGCGAAGCCGCGGCGGCGCGCCTGCGTCCAGACCGCCGGGAGCGCGACCTGGAGCGAGGCGATGCCGCCCCACGCCGTACCGAAGTCGCCGGTATCGAGGTGCTTGAGGTCGATCGTCGACGGCGAGTGGTCCGAGACGACCAGGTCGATCAGGCCGTCGCGCAGGCCCTGCCAGAGCAGCTCGCGGTTGGCGGCTTCGCGGATCGGCGGGCAGCACTTGTACGGCGTGGCGCCGGGCGGGATCTCCTCGGAGGAGAAGGTCAGGTAGTGCGGGCAGGTCTCCGCGGTGATCCTGACGCCGTCGCCTCTGGCTTCGGCCAGCAGCGGGAGGACTTCGGCGCTGGAGACGTGGAGGATGTGCACCCGGCAGCCCGTACGGCGAGCCAGCGCGATCACTCCGGCGACCGCCGCGTTCTCGGCTGAGCGGGGACGCGAGTGCAAGAAGTCGTCGTACTGCGCGCCGCTCGGCGCTGCCTGGATCAGGTGCGCGTCCTCGGCGTGGACGATCAGCAGACCGTCGAAGGTCGCGAGCTCGCGCATCGCGGCCTCGAGCTCGGCGGGATCGAGCGGCGGGAACTCGTCGACACCCGAGTGCAGTAGGAAGCATTTGAACCCGAACACGCCGGCCTCGTGGAGTGGGCGCAGGTCGGCGAGGTTGCCGGGAATCGCGCCGCCCCAGAACCCGACGTCGACGTACGCCTGCCGCTCGGCCGTCTTCCGCTTCAGCTCCAGCGCCGCAACGTCACAGGTCGGCGGAATGCTGTTGAGCGGCATGTCGACGATCGTCGTCACACCTCCCGCGGCGGCCGCCTTGGTCGCGCTGGTGAAACCTTCCCACTCGGTCCGGCCGGGGTCGTTGACGTGCACGTGGGTGTCGACAACGCCTGGCATCAGCACTTCGTCGTCGTCCAGCTCAACTTCTTGGGCGGCACTCAGCTCGGTCTCGTACGGCGCAACAACCGCGATCCGCCCACCCGCGACGCCGACAGCCAGCGACTGCTCCCCCGCAGGCGTGACGACCCTGCGAGCCCGGATGACAAGGTCCAGCGAGGTCATGCGACGCCCCTCTCGGTCGATCTCATCGTAGGCCGATCCGTTCCCCAAGCTCTCGCAACAGCGGCACCGGATTGACGATGCACCGCCGAACGTCAGGCTCCAGATCCGTCAACGCGTACGCCGCGTCGATCCCCGCCGCCCGCAACTGCCCATCGTCCAGACGACTACTCCCACAAACAACCACCACCGGAACCCCCGCCGCCTTTGCTGCCGAAGCAACTCCAGCAACAGCCTTCCCGTGGAGGGTCTGCTCGTCCAGGGCGCCCTCCCCCGTCACCACCAGCTCAACCCCAACCAGCCGCTCCCGGAAGCCGACCAGCTCAAGCACCAACTCAATCCCAGGCACAAGCTCAGCCCCCAGCACAGCGAGCGCCGCAAACCCGACCCCACCAGCTGCCCCGGCGCCGGGCGTGTCCCGAAGATCTGGAGCAACAAGCTCAGCCCAGTGCCCAAGAGCTCTGTCCAGTACGTCGATCTGCTCAGGCCCTGTGCCCTTCTGTGGGCCGTACGTCGCAGCGGCGCCTGTCGGACCCGTCAGCGGGTTGTCCACGTCGCAGGCAACAACCACTTCAACACCGTCCAGCTGCTTGCGGAGCGACTCCAACTCCACCGTCACTACCTCAGCCAACGCCTCTCCGCCCTCGGGTACCTCGGCTCCCGTCGCGTCGAGCAACCGGGCACCTAGCGCCCGGAGGAGGCCTGCTCCGCCGTCGGTGCTGGCGCTGCCGCCTATTCCTAGGATTACTCGAGTGCAGCCGGCAGCTACCGCCGCGGCGATCAGCTCGCCGGTGCCTCGGGTGGTGGCGGTCATCGGGGCGAGGGTGCCGCCGGGGAGGCGGATGAGGCCGGAGACATCCGCCAGCTCGACGACCGCCGTCGCGCCGCGGCGGGCGTAGCCGGACGGGACCGGCTCGCCCGTAGGCCCACACGCCGTGACCGGGATCAGCTCGAACCCCGCCGCGACGGCGGCGGCCAGCGTGCCGTCGCCGCCGTCGGCGATCAGGACTGTGTCGACGACGGTGTCCGGGCGAACTCGGCGTACGCCTTCGGCAACTGCGGCGGCGACCTCGGCGCTGGTCAGCGTCCCCTTGAACTTGTCCGAGGCAACCAGCACGCGCATCAGCTGAGCGCGGCGATCGCGGTCGGCGCGTCCTCGGGCCGCTCGGCAAGCTCTTCGAACTCGACGACCCCGTCGATCTCGGTGCCCATCGCAACGTTCGTGACGCGCTCGAGGATGACCTCGACGACCACCGGGACCCGGAACTCGACCATCAGCTTCTTGGCCTGTTCCAGCGCCGGCAGGATCTCGTCCGGCGCGGTCACTCGCAGCGCCTTGCAGCCCAGGCCCTCGGCAACCTTCAGATGGTCGACGCCGTACCCACCGACCTCAGGACTGTTGATGTTGTCGAACGACAGCTGCACGCAGTAGTCCATCTCCAGCCCACGCTGCGCCTGCCGGATCAACCCGAGGTACGAGTTGTTCACCACCACGTGGATGTAAGGAATCTGGAACTGCGCCCCGACGGCCAGCTCCTCGATCAGGAACTGGAAGTCGTAGTCCCCCGACAGCGCGACCACCGTCGACTCGGGATCCGCGACCGCGACCCCCAACGTCGCCGGCACGGTCCACCCCAACGGCCCGGCCTGACCAGCATTGATCCAGTGCCGAGGCTTGTAAACGTGCAGCATCTGCGCCGCCTGGATCTGCGACAGACCGATCGTCGAAACATAACGAGTGTCCGGCCCGAACGCCCGGTTCATCTCCTCGTACACGCGCTGCGGCTTGATCGGCACGTTGTCGAAGTGCGTCTTCCGCTGCAACGACGTACGACGATCCGCACACTCGGCGACCCAAGAAGACCGATCAACCAACCGACCAGCGGCCGCCCACTCCCGAGCGACCTCCACGAACACGGCGAGAGCAGCCCGAGCATCCGACACGATCGAGTAGTCCGGCGCCAGCACCCGACCGATCTGCGTCGGCTCGATGTCCACGTGCACGAACTTCCGGCCCGCGGTGTATGTCGAGATCGAGCCGGTGTGCCGGTTCGCCCACCGGTTCCCGATCCCCAGCACGAAGTCCGAGGCCAGCATCGTCGCGTTCCCGTACCGGTGCGACGTCTGCAGCCCGACCATCCCAGCGGCCAGCGGGTGGTCGTCCGGAATCGTCCCCCACCCCATCAACGTCGGTACGACGGGAACGCCGACCAGCTCGGCAAACTCGACGAGCAACGAGGACGCATCCGCGTTGATCACGCCACCACCCGACACGATCAGCGGCCGCTCGGAAGCGTTGAGCATCTCCAGCGCCTTCTCCGCCTGCGCCCGCGACGCGGCGGGACGAGTCACCGGCAGCGGCTCGTACGTGTCGATGTCGAAGTCGATCTCGGCCAGCTGGACGTCGACCGGCAGATCGACCAGCACCGGCCCAGGCCGGCCCTCGCGCATCAACCAGAACGCCTTCTGGAACGTCCCCGGAACCTGCGCGGCTTCCATCACCGTCACGGCCCACTTGGACACCGGCTTGGCGATCGACGCGATGTCGACGGCCTGGAAGTCCTCCTTGTGCAGCTTCGCCACCGGCGCCTGACCGGTGATGCACAGGATCGGGATCGAGTCGGCGGACGCGGAGTACAGCCCGGTGATCATGTCGGTCCCGGCCGGCCCCGACGTACCGATGCAGACACCGATGTTGCCGGCGGTCGCGCGGGTATAACCCTCGGCCATGTGCGAGGCAGCTTCGACGTGGCGGGCCAGCACGTGCTTGATGCCGCCGTGCTTGCGCATCGCGCTGTAGAACGGATTGATCGCGGCACCCGGCAGCCCGAACGCCTGCGTCGATCCCTCCTTCTCCAGGATCAGGACCGCGGCGTCGACCGCGCGCATCCTGGCCATCAGCTGAGCTCCTTGCCGGACAGCCGCTCCACGCCACGCAGCAGCGCCGAGTGGTCGAGGCCACCGTCACCGTTGGCGCGAGCCGAGGCGACGAGCTGAGCGACCAGAGCACCCAGCGGTACGACGACGCCGGCCTCGCGGGCAGCCGCGGTGACGATGCCCATGTCCTTGTGGTGCAGGTCGATCCGGAAGCCCGGCTCGAACGACCGCGAGAGCATGTTCTCCTTCTTCTGGTTCAGCACCGCCGAACCGGCCAGCCCTCCACCCAGCACCTCGAGCGCCGCCTTCGTGTCGACGCCGTACGCCTCGAGGAAGATCACCGCCTCCGACAACGCCTGGATGTTGGCGGCAACGATCAGCTGGTTCGCGGCCTTCACGGTCTGGCCGGCGCCGTTCCCGCCGACGTGCACGATCGTCTTGCCGACCCGGTCGAACAGCGGCTTCGCGGTCTGGAAGTCCTCCGCCTCACCGCCGACCATGATCGACAGCGCGGCGTTCTCCGCGCCGGCCTGACCACCGGAAACCGGTGCGTCGAGCAACCGAAATCCGTTCGCGCGAGCCTGGGCCGCGAGGTCGATGGTGACATCCGGCCGGATGCTGGAGAAGTCGATGACCAGGGCACCGGTCGGCGCGTTCTGGAAGACCCCGTCCGGTCCGGCGAGCACCAGCTCGACGTCCGGCGAGTCCGGGACCATCACGCAGACTACGTCCGCGTCCTTGACGGCGTCCGCGATCGAACTTGCAGCGAGTCCACCGGCCTCGACCAGCGGCTTGGCGCGGTCCATGTCGAGGTTGTAACCGGCGACCCTGTGCCCGGCGTTCGCGAGGTGCACGGCCATCGGGCTGCCCATAATGCCGAGGCCGATGAAGGCGATGTTCGTCATCAGATTCTCCAGTCGAAGCTCTTGAGAGTGGTGGTCGAGGGCTTGTACTCCAGCCCGACCAGGCCGGTGTAGCCACCGGCTTCGAGGGCGCTCAGCTGCGCCTGCAGCGGGAGCGTGCCGGTCCCGGGTTCGTTGCGCCCGGGCGAGTCGGCGATCTGCACGTGCGCGATCCGGTCGATGTGCCGGGCAATCACCTGGTCGACGTCGTCGCCGTTGACCGCGAGGTGGTACAGATCCGCGAGCAGCCCGAGGTTCGGTACGTCGTACGCCGCTTGCACGCGGTCGATCACGGCCAGCGCGTCCGCGGCGGTCAGCAGCGGATACCGCTCGGCACCACTCACCGGTTCGACCAGTACGACGGCGCCGATGCGCCCGGCCGCCTGAGCCGCGAGCCCGAGGTTCTCGACCGCGATCTCGTCCTGCTCGGCAGGCTGAGCGCTCTCGACCCGGTTGCCGTACAGCGCGTTGAACGCGCCGCAGCCGAGTCGTTCACCGATGCCCACGGTGACGTCGATGTTGTCCCGGAACTCCCCCGACCGCTTCGGCCAGGACACCAGGCCGCGGTCGCCGCCGGGCATGTCGCCGGCGAAGAAGTTGAGCCCGGTCAGCTGGACCCCGGCGTTGTCGATCGCCCGGACGAAGGCGTCGATCTCGGCGTCGGCCGGCACGGCCTCGGCGAACGGCCACCAGAACTCGACCGCGTCGAACCCGGCCGTCCGCGCGGCGGCCGGCCGTTCGAGCAGCGGGAGCTCGGTGAACAGGATCGAGCAGTTCACCGTGTAACGCAGCATCATCAGCCCTCGTTTTCCGCATTGTGGAATATTGTTTCTGTTCTGCGAAATGAAGATAAGTTGCCCGCACCGGCAGCGTCAAGCGCCCCGGGCGCTGTAGGTTTCTCCAAAGGGGCGGGAGGTGACCACGTGCTGCTGTCCGAACTGTTCGACGCGCCGGAGCTCGGCCTACGTCTGCTGCACCAGGCGCAGGACGCTGCCGACCGCCCGATCGGCCGGCTCGTCACCACCGACTTGCTTGAACCCGGCAACTACCTCAGCGGCGGCGAACTGGTCCTGACCGGTCTGGTCTGGCGCCGCGGTCCGACCGACAGCGAGACCTTCGTCGCCTCGGTGTCCGATCGAGGCGCGACCACGATCCTGGCCGGCAAGGCCCTGTTCGGCACGATCCCCGAGGACCTGGTCGAGGCCTGCCGCCGCCACCAGGTCACGCTGGTCGAGGTGCCGACCGAGGTCGCGTTCGCGGACGTCACCGAGTACGTCGCGGCCGCGACCGACAGCGGCGCCCGGCTGTCCGCGAGCCTGGTCCGCCAGCGCCAACTGCTGTCGGCGATCGCGTCCGGCCGCAGCCTCGACGAGCTCGCCGCCCAGATCTCCGCCGACATCGGCCACACCTGCCGGGTGATCACGCCGACCGGGCGGCACGTCGTACCGGGTCCTGAGCCGCTCGACGACCTGACGCTCGACGCGGTCACTCGCCGCTTCCTCACGGCCGACCGGACACCGGCCGTCGCGGACGCCGGCGACGCGGCGTACAGCGTGTTCCCGGTTGGGTCGGGCCTCGGCAACCGGTTGACCGCCTGGCTGCTCGTGATCGAGGGCGACCACTCGCAGTGGCCGCGCGACCAGGTCGAGACCGTGCACGAGCTGTGCGCGATCGCCGCCCTCGACCGCGTACGACGAGACGAAGGCCGCCTCGCCCTGCGACCGTTGATGGCCGACGCGTTGAGCCTGGTCGAGTCCGGCGGCCCGTTGCCCGAGGTCACCACCCGACTCCGGCAAGCAGGCGCCCAACCCGACCGGCCGATGGTGGTCGTCGTCGCCGAGCTGCACACTCCCCAACCCGCCGACCAGGCCCCGCGGGACGCTGGAGCCGCCGAGGTGGCGGTCACGGTGTTCGAGGATGTGGCCGGCACGATCGGACCGGCCACCGTCGCACCCGGCAGGGACGGCCTGCTGATCGGCTTGTTGCCTTGGGCCCCTGATTTGCCACTGCTCCTGCGCCGCGCGTTCGGCCGGCTCGCGCCTGGACTTGCCCGGTCGAGGATTGCCGTCGGCATCAGTGGAGAAACGTCGGTCGACGCGCTGGCCGGCGCCCTGGAGGAAGCGCGGTTCGCCCACCGCGTCGCCCGCGCCGGCATCACGCCGGTGTCGGTGGTGACCTCGGACCAGGTCGCGTCCCACGTGCTCCTGCTCGCCACAGTGCCTGACGACGTACGGCGTACGTACACGCATCGTGTGCTCGGCCCGGTGCTCGAGAACGACCGCAAGACCGGCGGCGACCTGCTCGCCACGTTACGCGAGTTCCTCGCCTGCTCGGGCTCGTGGGCCCGGACGGCCGAGGCGATGCACCTGCACGTCAACACGGTCCGGTACCGGATCGAACGCGTAGAGCAACTGACCGATCGCGATCTGTCCCAGCTCGAGGACAAGATCGACGTGTTCCTGGCGCTCAAGTCGCTCTGACGCGCGCCCTTTGGGTGATCGCACAGAACCGGGACGTCGCGACGGGCGAACTTCGGAGGTTCCTCGCTAGCCGGGGACCACGCGGTGAACGCAAGCTGTCGTGCAGGTCACAATCCCCGCCGCCGACCCCTTGGAGGGTGTTCGATGAAGGCAGCCCTGCGCCCCCGACGCCACACCGCCCGTCATCCCGTCGACGAGGTCATGTCGCCCGGACGACTCGCGATCTACGGCACCCAGCACGTCCTGGCCTTCTACGCCGGCGCGGTGATCGTCCCGATCCTGCTGGCGAACTCGATCGGCCTGAGCACCGAGCAGCTGGTGCACCTGATCAACGCCGACCTGTTCACCTGCGGCATCGCCTCGATCATCCAGTCGGTCGGCTTCTGGAAGGTCGGCGTCCGGCTGCCGCTGCTGCAGGGCGTGACGTTCACCGCCGTGTCGCCGATGATCGCGATCGGCATGGCCGCTGGGGGCGGCACCGACGGACTGCTCGTCATCTACGGCGCCGTCCTGGTCGCCGGCCTGGCGACGTTCTTCATCGCACCGTTCTTCAGCCGGCTGATCCGCTTCTTCCCGCCGGTCGTCACCGGCTCGGTGATCACGATCATCGGCCTCGCGCTGCTGCCGGTCGCGGCGGGGGACGCCACCGGCGGCGCCGGGCCGACCTCGGACCCGACCAGCGGCAAGAACCTCGCGTACGCGCTGGGCACGCTCGGACTGATCGTGCTGATCCAGCGGGTGTTCAAGGGCTTCATGGCGACGGTCGCCGTACTGGTCGGTCTGGTCGTCGGCACGCTGGTCGCCTGGGCGTTCGGGGACGCCCACTTCGGCGCCGTCGCGGACTCCGGCTGGGTCGGAGTGACCACACCCTTCTACTTCGGCTGGCCGCAGTTCTCGGTCGCCGCGATCATCTCGATGGTCGTCGTCATGCTGATCACCGCGGTCGAGACGACCGGTGACGTCTTCGCCACCGGCGAGATCGTCGAGAAGCGGATCGGCCGCGAGGACATCGCCCGGGCGCTGCGGGCCGACGGCCTGGCCACCACGATCGGCGGCATCTTCAACTCGTTCCCCTACACCTGCTTCGCTGAGAACGTCGGGCTGGTTCGGCTGACCCGGGTGAAGAGCCGCTGGGTGGTCGCCGCGGCCGGCGCCATCATGATCGTCCTCGGCCTGCTGCCGAAGGCCGGCGCGATCGTGGCCGGCATCCCGCACCCGGTGCTCGGCGGTGCCGCCCTGGCGATGTTCGCCACCGTGGCCGTCGTCGGCTTCCAGACCCTGACCAAGGTCGACTTCCACGACCACCGCAACGTGGTGATCGTCGCGACCAGCGTCGGACTGGCCATGTACGTGACCGCGCAGCCGCAGGTCGCCCAGGCCGTGCCGGACTGGGCCGAGATCATCTTCGGCAGCGGCATCACGCTCGGCAGCCTGACCGCGATCCTGCTGAACCTGCTGTTCCACCACGTCGGCAAGGACTTCGGTCCGGCCGTCGCCGGTCAGCCGGGCGCCAGCGCCGTACGGCTGGACCAGGTGAACAAGATGACGCAGGAGGAGTTCGTCGAGACCTTCGCCGGTCTGTTCCAGGGACCGCGGTGGATGGTCGAGCGCGCCTGGGAGATGCGGCCGTTCACCGACACCCACGCGCTGCGGCGGTCGTTCCAGGAGGCGCTGTTCTCCGGGTCGGTCGAGGAGCAGCGTGAGCTGATCGAGTCCTACCCGCAGCTCGGGTCGCAGTTCGTCGCCGACGGACTGAGCGGCGAGGCGTCGCTGCGGGACCAGGCGACGCGTGGGCTGACCTTCCTGGCCGAGCCCGAGCGGGACGAGCTGGCGGCGATCACCGAGCAGTACCGCGAGCGCTTCGGCTTCCCGCTGGTGATCTCGGTGCGCGACGCCGACTCGTTCGCCCGGATCGTCGAGCAGGGTCGCGACCGGCTCGGCAACTGCGAGAACCAGGAGCACGCCGCCGCGCTGCTGGAGATCGCGAAGATCGCCGGCTACCGCTTCGACGACTTCCTGAGCGACGCCAACCCCATCCACAGTGCAAGGACCCGCTGGAGCAGCAACCGATGAGCACGAACATCAAGGTCAACGGCGCCGACGTCTCGCTGGACGGCGCCGGGGTCCACACCACCACCCTGGACTGGCTCCGCGACCGCGGGCTGACCGGCGCGAAGGAAGGCTGCGCCGAGGGCGAGTGCGGCGCGTGCTCGGTCCTCGTCGCCCGGCCGGGCATCGACAGCCCGACCGAGTGGACCGCGATCAACGCCTGCCTCGTCCCGGTCGCCGCACTCGACGGCCAGGAGGTCATCACGTCGGAGGGCCTCGGCACGAGCTCGGAGCTCCACCCGGTCCAGCAGGAAATGGCAGTCCGAGGCGGCTCCCAGTGCGGCTTCTGCACCCCAGGCTTCGTCTGCAGCATGGCCGCGGAGTACTACCGACCCACTCGTACGGCGTGTGCAGGCGATGGTGAGCACGGCGCCAATGGATTCGATCTGCATGCCTTGAGCGGGAACCTGTGTCGCTGCACTGGCTACCGGCCCATCCGCGACGCGGCGTACGCGCTCGGGGATCCTGCGAGCGACGACACGCTGGCTGCTCGCCAGGCGACCGCCCCTCCCCCGGCGGCGGTGACTCGGCTGGTCTCGGGGGATTCCGAGTTCGTTCGGCCCGCGCGGTTGAGCGATGTACTGGACATCCTTGCCGAGAGCCCCGAAGCCAAGCTCGTTGCCGGGTCGACCGATGCGGGGGTCGAGGTGAACCTGCGCGGTGTGCGGTCGCCCCTGGTGGTTGCTGTGGATCGGCTGAGTGAGCTGCGGGAGTTCTCCGTCGACGAGGACCAGGTCCGGATCGGCGCCGCGCTCACGCTGACCGAGATCGAGCGGATGCTCGCCGGACGGGTACCGCTGCTCGAGCAGATGTTCCCGCAGTTCGCGTCGCGGCTGATCCGCAACGGCGCGACCATCGGCGGCAACCTCGGGACCGGTTCGCCGATCGGCGACACCCCGCCGGCGCTGCTCGCGCTCGACGCCCAGCTCGTCCTGGCGTCCCGTCGCGGCGAGCGGGTCGTTGCCCTGGCCGACTACTTCACGGGCTACCGGCAGACACTCAAGGCCCCGGACGAGCTGATCCGCGCGATCCTCGTCCCGCGCCCGCTCGCTCCGCTGACCGCGTTCCACAAGATCGCGAAGCGCCGCTTCGACGACATCTCCAGCGTGGCCGTCGGTTACGCCCTCGACGTGATCGACGGGATCGTGCGCGAGGCCCGCATCGGACTCGGCGGCGTCGCCGCCACCCCGCTGCGCGCGACAGCAACCGAGCAAGCACTCATCGGCCGCCCGTGGACCGAACGCACGGTCCGCGAAGCGGCCGCGGTGATGGCGACCGAAGGCACCCCGATGGACGACCACCGCGCGAGCGCGTCGTACCGGTCGGCGATGCTCGGCCAGTCGCTCCTCCGCTTCCACGCCCAACAGCTCGACGTCGAGGGGGTCAGCGCATGAGCCAGTTGTCCGAGCGCCCTGCCCAGGCAGTGGTCGGCGTACCGCTGCCGCACGAGAGCGCCGCGTTGCACGTCACCGGCGAGGCCCTCTACACCGACGACCTCGTCGTCCGGACGCGCGACATCCTGCACGCGTACCCGGTCCAGTCGCCCCACGCGCACGCCCGGATCGTCGACCTGCGGGTCAAGCCGGCGTACGACGTACCAGGTGTCGTGCGCGTCCTGACCTCGGAGGACGTCCCCGGCGTCAACGACGCCGGCGTGAAGCACGACGAGCCGCTCTTCCCCGACACCGAGGTGATGTTCCACGGCCACGCGATCTGCTGGGTGCTCGGCGAGACGCTGGAGGCCGCGCGCCTCGGCGCAGCCGCCGTCGAGGTCGAGTACGACGAACTGCCGTCGCTGATCACCGTCCAGGAAGCCATTGCCGCGGGCAACTTCCAGGGCACCGGCCGGCACCTCGAGCACGGTGACGTCGAGGCGGCCTTGGACAGCGCGGCGCACGTGTTCCAGGGCGAGTTCGAGTTCGCCGGGCAGGAGCACTTCTACCTGGAGACCCACTGCGCGCTCGCGCTGGTCGACGAAGGCGGTCAGATCTTCGTCCAGAGCAGCACGCAGCACCCGTCGGAGACGCAGGAGATCGTCGCGCACGTGCTCGGCGTCGCCAGCCACGCGGTGACCGTGCAGTGCTTGCGGATGGGCGGCGGCTTCGGCGGCAAGGAGATGCAGCCGCACGGGTTCGCCGCGATCGCCGCACTCGGTGCGACGCTGACGGGACGCCCCGTTCGGTTGCGGCTCAACCGCACGCAGGACGTGACGATGTCCGGCAAGCGGCACGGCTTCCACAGCCAGTGGCGCGCCGGGTTCGACGACGAGGGTCGGATCGTCGCGCTCGACGCGACGCTCACCGCTGATGGTGGCTGGAGTCTCGACCTGTCCGAGCCCGTGCTCGCCCGCGCGATGTGCCACATCGACAACTCGTACTGGATCCCGAACGTGCGCGTGGACGGACAGATCGCCAAGACGAACAAGACCTCGCAGACCGCGTTCCGCGGGTTCGGCGGTCCGCAGGGGATGCTCGTCATCGAGGACCTGCTCGGGCGCTGCGCGCCGTTGCTCGGGTACGACGCGATGGAGCTGCGGCGGCGCAACCTGTACCAGCCGGGCCACACCACGCCGTACGGGCAACCGGTTCGGCACGCGGAGCGGCTCGAGGCCTGCTGGAGCGAGGTGCTGCGCAACGGTGAGATCGCGCGCCGGCAGGAGGAGATCGCGCGGTTCAACGCGACGCACCCGAATCGCAAGCGCGCGGTCGCGGCGACGCCGGTGAAGTTCGGGATCTCGTTCAACCTGACCGCGTTCAACCAGGCCGGCGCGCTGGTGCACGTCTACAAGGACGGCTCGGTGCTGATCAACCACGGCGGCACCGAGATGGGCCAGGGCCTGCACACGAAGATGCTGCAGGTCGCGGCCACGACGCTCGGCGTACCGCTGGAGCGGGTGCGGCTCGCGCCGACGCGGACCGACAAGGTGCCGAACACGTCGGCGACTGCCGCCAGCTCGGGCGCTGATCTCAACGGTGCGGCGATCAAGAACGCGTGCGAGCAGATCCGCGAGCGGCTGGCGCAGGTCGCCGGTGGACGCCTCGGGATCGGGGCGCACGACGTACGGTTCGTCGACGGTGTCGTGCGTGGGCTGTACGGCGAGGGGGTGCCGTGGAACGAGATCGTCAACGCGGCGTACTTCCAGCGCGTGCAGCTCTGGGCGGCCGGCTTCTACCGGACCGAAGGGCTGCACTGGGACGCCAACGCGATGCACGGCGAGCCGTTCAAGTACTTCGCGTACGGCGTCGCCGCCTCTGAGGTCGAGGTCGACGGGTTCACCGGCAGCTACACGCTCCGCCAGGTCGACATCGTCCACGACGTCGGCGACAGCCTCAGCCCGCTGATCGACATCGGCCAGATCGAGGGCGGGTTCGTCCAGGGCGCCGGCTGGCTCACGCTGGAGGACCTCCGCTGGGACGAGAGCGACGGCCCGAACCGCGGGCGCCTCGCGACGCAGGCCGCGAGCACGTACAAGCTCCCGAGCTTCTCGGAGATGCCACAGGTCTTCAACGTGCATCTGCTGGAGAAGGCCCACGAAGACGGCGCCGTCTACGGCTCCAAAGCAGTCGGCGAACCGCCACTGATGCTGGCCTTCTCAGTCCGAGAGGCCCTCCGCCAAGCCGCCGCAGCTTTCGGGCCGGTGGGCACAAGCGTCGATCTGCCCTCGCCCGCAACTCCGGAAGCCGTCTTCTGGGCATTAGAGAAGGCTCGTTCACTACAGCCTGCCTTGAGTTTGAGTGGTGTCTGACATGGAGTGGGTACGGGCAATCCAAAGGTTGCGGGAACAAAGGCTTCCCGGTGTCTTGGTGACGGTGGTGTCTGTGCGGGGGCACTCGCCCCGTGAGGCCGGTGCCAAGATGGTTGTCAGCTCCGACCACGTGTGGGCGACGGTTGGTGGCGGCAATCTGGAGATGGTTGCGGTCGACCGGGCTCGCGCGATGATCGCCGAGCAAGTGACCGCGCCCGAGGTGCTGGAGTTCAAGCTCTCCGACAAAGCGCCGTACCAGCAGGCCGTGCAGTGCTGCGGCGGGGAGATGAAGCTCCTGCTGGAGCCACTCGCCGTAGTGCCGTCCGTGGCGATCTTCGGGCTCGGTCACGTCGGGCTCGAGCTCGCGCGGATCCTCGCGCGGCACGATCTCGAGCTGCACCTGATCGACTCCCGGCCCGACCAACTGACCCCAGAGCGGCTCGCCGTCCTCGACGACGCCGTCGCGGGCGTCCACATCCACCAGGTTCCCGTACTCCCCGAGCTCGTCGTCGGCGAGCTGCCGCCCGGCACCCACGCGTTAGTCATGACCCACGACCACGCGGAGGACGCCGCGCTCTGCGACGCGGCGCTGCGCAACGGACAGCTGGCGACGATCGGCCTGATCGGCTCCAGCGCCAAGTGGTCGCGGTTCCAGCGCAAGCTCGCCGAGGACGGCAACCCGCCCGAGGCGATCGCCAAGATCACCACCCCGATCGGTCTGCCGGACCTGCCCGGCAAGGAGCCGGCCACCATCGCCGTCAGCGTGGCGGCCTGGCTGCTCCAACAGTTCATTGCCGAGCGCAACCCCGCGCCGGCCCATCGTGAGGCAACAGCATGACGCTCTTCCGAGGCACGTTCCTCGACACCCCTGAGAACCCCTTCACCGGCGGCACCCTGCGGGTCGCCACGGACGCCGCACTGCTCGTGGAGAACGGCGTGATCCGTGCCCGCGGCCCCTACCAGGAGCTGCGCCGCGCACACCCGGCCGAGCAGGTCGTCGACCTGACCGGCGGGCTGGTACTGCCGGGGTTCGTCGACACGCACGTGCACTTCCCGCAGATCCGCGCCGTCGGCGGGATGGGCATGCCGCTGATGGAGTGGCTCGACAAGTACGCGCTGCCCGAGGAAGCCCGCATGGCCGACCCGGCGTACGCCGGCAGCGTCGCCGACGAGTTCGTCCGCGGTCTCGCGGCCGCCGGTACGACGAGCGCGCTGGTCTTCGGCGCCCATTACGTCGACGCGATGGACACGCTCTTCTCCGCCGCTTCCCGCGTCGGTCTGCGCGTCACGAGCGGCCTGGTCGTCAGCGACCGGCTCCTGCGCCCCGACCTGCTCACGACGCCGGACCGCGCGCACACCGAGTCCGTTGCCCTGGCCAACCGCTGGCACGGCGTCGGCCGCAACCGTTATGCCGTGACGCCGCGCTTCTCGCTGTCCTGCACCGACGAGCTGCTCGCAGCCTGTAACGACGTCATGAACGATGTACCGGACGCGTGGTTCACCTCGCACCTGAACGAGAACGACGCCGAGATCGCCACCGTCGCGGAGCTGTTCGGCGGCAGCGATTATCTGAGCACGTACGACAAGCACGGCCTGGTCGGACGGCGCAGCGTCTTCGCTCATAACGTCCACCCGACCGACGTCGAGCTGAAGCTGCTCGGAACGAGCGGCGCCACAGTCGCGCACTGCCCGACGAGCAACGCGGCGCTCGGCAGCGGGCTGTTCCCGATCGGCCGGCACCTCGACCACGGCGTCCGCGTCGCACTCGGATCGGACGTCGGCGCGGGCACCGGGTTCTCGCTCCTGAAGGAAGGCCTGCAGGCGTACTTCTGCCAGCAGCTCCTCGGCGACAACGGTCACCCGCTGACCTCGGCGCACCTGCTGCACCTGTCGACGGCCGCCGGAGCCGAGGCGCTGGGACTGGACGAGGTCGGCGACCTGAGCGTCGGCAAGCGTTTCGACGCGCAGCTGCTGCGGCCCGCCGACAGCTCGCCGCTGGCGGTCGGCATCACCCACGCGGCCGACGCCGAGGAAGTGCTGGCCCGGATCTTCACGCTCGGCACACCGGCCGACGTCCGCGCTGTCTGGATCGACGGCGAGCTGCTCACCACTGGGGAGAACTGATGGACCTGCGCGCCTTCAACGCCGTACCGGCCGAACGACTGAGACCGATGCTCTCGGCCTGCTGCGACGTCGACCGCTGGGTCGACAGCGTGCTCGCCGGCCGTCCGTACGACGACCTCGCGGCGCTGACCGAGGTCGCGGACCGGACCGCGAGCACGTTCGACGACACCGAGGTCGAGAAGGCGCTGGCCGCGCACCCGCGGATCGGCGACCGGGCCTCCGGCAGCGGCACCGAGGCGTCGTGGTCGCGCGACGAGCAGTCCGGGGTCGGCGACGACGCTCGGGATGCGCTTGCTGAGGGCAACCGTTCGTACGAGGAGCGGTTCGGCCGGGTGTTCCTGATCTGCGCGACCGGGCTGTCGGCCGCGGAGATGCTGGCCTCGCTACGGGAGCGGCTGGGCAACGACGACGTGACCGAGCGGACCGTCGTACGGGACGAGCTGCGCAAGATCGCCGTACTGCGGCTGACGAAGGTCGTCGACCAGGAGGTGCCGGTATGAGCACTGTCAGCACTCACGTTCTCGACACAGCCCTCGGCAAACCTGCCAGCGGCGTACCGGTCCGGTTGTCACGGATCGGCACCGAGCGGCCGGGCGACCGAGCCGCCGACCTGGTCGTCGAGCTCGGCTCCGGCCGGACGAACGACGACGGCCGCGTCAACGACCTGACCCCGCACGGGCTCGCGCCCGGCACGTACCAGCTCTGGTTCGACGTCGCCGCCTACGCGGCCGCGTCCGGCCAGGAGATCTTCTTTCCCGAGGTCACCGTGACCTTCACGATCACCGACGAGCGGCACCACCACGTCCCCCTGCTGCTCAGCCCGTTCGCCTTTTCCACCTATCGAGGGAGCTGACCCGATGGCGATCCACCTGGGAGCCAACCAGTACGGCAAGGCCGAGAGCCGCGTCGTACGCATCTACCGTGACACCCCGCGCCACCAGATCCGCGACCTCAACGTCTCGTCCGCGCTGCGCGGCCGGTTCGAGGACGCGCACATCACCGGCAACCAGGCCGAGGTGCTGCCGACCGACACGCAGAAGAACACCGCGTTCGCGTTCGCCAAGGAGAAGGGCGTCGGCGCGATCGAGGACTTCGCGCTGACGCTCGGCGACCACTTCCTCGAGGCCACTCCGGCCGCGGACGGCGCGCGGGTCGCGATCGAGGAGTACCCGTGGGAACGGATCCTGGTCGACGGCCAGGAGCACGACCACTCGTTCGTCCGGGCCGGCAGCGGCATTCGGTCGACGATCGTCAACGTCGAGGGCCGCGGCGCCGAGCGGCGCGCTCACGTGGTCTCCGGGATCCACGACCTGACCGTGCTGAAGTCGACCGGGTCGGAGTTCCACGGGTTCCGGAAGGACAAGTACACGACGCTGCCGGAGACCGACGACCGGATCCTCGCGACGTCGCTGGTCGCCCGGTGGCGCTACGACCACACCGAGGTCGATTGGGACAAGTCGTACGACGAGATCAAGGGGCTGCTGCTCGAGCAGTTCGCGCGGATCCACAGCTTCGCGTTGCAGCAGACGCTGTACGGGATGGGCTCCGTCGTGCTGGAGCGGCACCCGGAGGTCGCGGAGATCAAGTTCTCGGCGCCGAACAAGCACCACTTCCTGGTCGACCTGTCGCCGTTCGAGGTGGAGAACCCGGGTGAGGTGTTCATCGCGGCGGACCGCCCGTACGGGTTGATCGAGGCGACGGTCGTCCGGGACGACGCCAGCGACGCGGGCAGTGCCTGGCACGCCGTGCCCGGCTTCTGCTGAGGATTGCGGATGAGAACAGTTGTCGATGGAGCGACAGTGGTCACTCTCGACGCTGCCCGACGCGAGTTCATCGGACATGTTGTTGTTGACGGCAATCAAATAGTTGCCGTCGGCTCTGGTCCTGCGCCGGCGTACGACGACGCTCGGGTGGTGGACGGGCGGGGTTGCCTGCTCACGCCCGGGTTCGTCAACACGCATCAGCACCTGTACCAGTGGGTGACGCGCGGGCTCGTGCCGGACGCCGGGCTGTTCCGTTGGCTGACGACGCTGTATCCGGCGTGGGCGGGGATCGACGAGCAGTCGGTGCACGTTGCCGCGCAGGGTGCGTTGGCGCAGCTCGCGTTGACCGGGTGCACGACGGCGGCTGATCACCACTACGTGTTCCCGCGGGACGGTGGTGATCTGCTGGCCGCCGAGATCCGGGCCGCTGCCGAGGTGGGACTGCGGTTCCACCCGGCGCGGGGGTCGATGGATCTGAGCGAGAAGGACGGCGGATTGCCGCCTGACTCCGTCGTACAGGATCGGGATGAGATCCTCGCGGCGACCGAGGCTGCGATCGATCGGTGGCACGACCCGTCGCCGGGGTCGATGCTGCAGATCGCTGTTGCACCGTGCTCGCCGTTCAGCGTCACAACTGACCTCCTGAGGGAGGCGGCCGAGCTGGCTCGTCGACGTGGGGTCCGGCTGCACACGCACCTCGCCGAAACCACCGACGAGTCCGACTGGTGCGCCGAGCATTTTGGGTGTTCGCCGTCCGAGTACGCCGAGCAGGTGGGCTGGATCGGGCCGGATGTCTGGTTCGCCCACGGCATCCACTTCACCGACACGGAGATCAAGCAGCTGGGCCAGACCGGTACGGGCGTGGCCCACTGCCCCAGCTCCAACGCTCGCCTCGGCGTAGGCATCGCCCGGGTCGCCGACCTCCGTGCTGCGGGGGCGCCGGTTGGCCTGGGTGTAGATGGTGCCGCGAGCAACGAAGCGGGGAGTCTGCTGGAGGAGGTACGCCATGCCGTCCTCTTCGCCCGAGCCCGTGGCGGGCCGGAGGCGCTCAGTGTCCGAGCGGCACTGGAGATGGCGACGTTGGGAGGAGCCCGTCTGTTGGGCCGAGAGAACGAGATCGGCTCCATCGAAACCGGCAAGCTCGCCGATCTGGCGCTCTGGCGGCTGGACACACTCCCCCACGCCGGCATCGCCGATCCGGTGGCGGCGCTGGTGCTGGGCGCACCTCCGCCGCTCGAACTCCTGCTGGTGAACGGCAAGCCAGTAGTAGAACGCAACACCGTGGTCACGATCGACGAATCAGCAGTCGCCGCCGAAGTAGCCGAAACCCAGCAAGCCCTGCTCGCCAAGGCCGGCTGACCACCCCGCCTGGCTGCCTCCACTACCTCAACCCACCAACCCCAACAAGTACCAACCCCCGACGGGTGGTCGGTACTTGTTGGACTTGGCGGGGTCGAGTCCGGTTAGGCGGTTGCCTGGAGGTGTCGGGGTCGCCTGCTAGGCAGTTGCTTCACACGTGTTGTTGGCGCAGGACGCCTCGGGGTGGCGCGGGTTGCCCTGGGGGTCGACCAAGCGTTGCGGCCCCGGCCCGTTGGACGCCAGTACGTCGTACGGGTTGGCCAAACCACACCGGTCCAGCGAGAGACACCCGCACCCCACGCAGTCCTTGAAGTCGTCGCGGAGTTGTTCCAGCTGCAGGATCCGGCGATCCAGCTCGGCCTGCCAGCACTCGGAGATGTGTTCCCAGTCCTGGCGGGTCGGGGTGCGGTTGTCGGGCAGGAGCGCGAGGATCGCCGCGACCTCCGCGAGCGGGATGCCGACGCGCTGGGCGATCCGGATCAGCGCGACCCGCCGCAGGGTGTCGCGCTTGTAGCGGCGCTGGTTGCCCGACGTACGGCGGCTGAGGATGAGGTTCTGGCGTTCGTAGAAGTGCAGCGCGGACACAGCGACGCCGCTGCGGTCCGACAGCTGTCCTACGGTCAGCTCGCCCGGCTCGATGTCCACAACCCGCTCCCTCCGGTCCAACCTCAACTAAAGTCGAGGCTAACCGATCAGGTCGGGACCACCAGGCGCCGCCCAATGCTCGCGGACATCAGCGCGGCAGCAGCACACAACCCGCCGGCCAGGTACCAGGCCAGGTTGTAGCTCCCCTGTACATCCCGGATCGCTCCCGCACCGGTCGCCGCCAACGCGGCGCCCACCTGGTGCGACGCGAACACCCAGCCGAACACGATCGGCCCGTCCACACCGAACCACTCCCGGCACAGCGCGACGGTCGGTGGCACGGTCGCCACCCAGTCAAGCCCGTAGAAGATGATGAACACCCACACACTCGGCTGCGCGGTCGGCCCGAGCAGCGACGGCAGCACCAGCAGCGACAGCCCACGCAGCGAGTAGTACGCGATCAGCAGGTACCGCGGGTCCCACCGGTCCGTCAGCCAGCCCGAGATGATCGTCCCGCCGACGTCGAAAACCCCGACCAACGCCAGCAGCGACGCGGCGGTCGTCACCGGCATCCCGTGGTCGTGCGCGGCAGTCACGAAGTGCGTACCGATCAGCCCGTTCGTCGACGCGCCACAGATCGCGAACCCACCCGCCAGCATCCAGAACGCCGGTCGCTTCGACGCATCCCGCAGCGCAGTCAGCGCCCGCAACGCACTGCTGCCGGTCGTCGTCACCCGCTGCCCAGCCAGGCTGCCCTCCGGAGCGCCGTACGCGCGTAGCCCCACATCACTCGGGTAGTCCCGCAGGAACAGCAGCACCAGCGGTACGACGGCCAGCGCCGCGCCGGCCGCGACCAGTGCAGGGATCCGCCACCCGTACGACGTCGCCAGCATTGCAATGAGCGGCAGGAACACTAGCTGCCCAGTCGCACCGGCAGCAGTCAGGATGCCGGTGACCAGCCCACGCCGCTCCACGAACCAGCGCCCGGTGATCGTCGCGACGAACGTCATCGACATCGACCCGGTCCCGACGCCGACCAGCAGCCCCCAGCACAGCAGCAGCTGCCAGGACTTGTCCATGAAGATGGTCAGCCCGCTGCCGAGCGCGATCAGCACCAGAGCGCCGCTGACCACCTTGCGCAGCCCGAGCCGGTCCATCAGCGCGGCCGCGAACGGTGAGATCAGGCCGTAGAGCAGCAGGTTGACCGAGACCGCGGCCGAGATCGTCGCGTGCGACCAGCCGAACTCCTCGTGCAGCGGGTCGATCAGCACGCTCGGCACCGACCGGAAGCCGGCGGCCCCGATCAGCGTGACAAAACCGACAGCGGCGACCGGCCAGGCGCGGTGCAGCCGGAACGTCTTCTTCTCCAGGATCTCGGTCACTCAGCCGAGTATGAGCACCTCGATCCCGCCAAACCAGTGGCCTGACCGCCACCATGTGTCAAGATGTGGCCATGGCCACGCCTCATCGGATCGTCGTACTCGCCCTGGACCCGGTGGTCGGCTTCGACCTGACCATCCCGCCGACCATCTTCGGCAACGCCACGCGCGCCGACGGCACACCGCTGTACGACGTCCGGGTCTGCGGCGTCCGCGCCGAGCCTGTCCGGGCGTCGGCCGGGTTCACGATCGTGCCCGACTACGGCGCCGAGGCGCTGGCCGAGGCCGACACCGTGATCATCCCGGGTACCTACCTGCCCGAGCCGCGCCATCTGGGCACACTGCCGGACGACGTCACCGAGGCGCTCGCGCTGATCCGTCCCGGGACCCGGATCGCCTCGATCTGCACCGGCGCGTTCGTGCTGGCCGCAGCCGGACTGCTCGACGGCCGGCCCGCGACGACGCACTGGATCCGCGCCGAGATGTTCAGGGCGCTCTACCCCCAGGTGAAACTCGACGAGGACCTGCTGTTCATCGACGACGGCGACGTGCTCACGTCGGCCGGGCTGGGTGCCGGGGTCGACCTGTGCCTGCACCTGGTCCGCAGCGACTTCGGCAGCGAGGTGGCCAACCGCGCGGCCCGGCACTGCGTCGTACCGCCATGGCGTGATGGTGGTCAGTCGCAGTACATCGAGCGCGCGGTCCCGGACGAGGGCAGCGACGGGACCGGGCCAACCAGGGCGTGGGCGCTGGAGCGGCTCGACCAGGAGATCAGCCTGGCCGCCATGGCGTCGTACGCGCGAATGAGTGTGCGGACGTTCAGCCGGCGCTTCAAGGCCGAGACCGGCCAGTCCCCCGGCACCTGGCTGCTGCAGCAGCGCATCCGGCATACCTGTCACCTGCTGGAGACGACGGACCTGTCGGTGGACCGGATCGCTGAGGAGGCAGGGCTCGGTACGTCGGCTTCGCTGCGGCATCACCTGCGGAACTCGCTCGGGGTGTCGCCGCTGGCGTACCGGAAGACGTTCCGGGCGGCTTAGACGACCAGGAGGTTGTGCGGGCGCTGGTTGACCGACTCCACGCCGTCGTCGGTGACGATGACGATGTCCTCGGTCCGTGCGCCCCAGCGGCCCGCCTGGTAGATGCCGGGCTCGACGCTGAAGGCCATGCCCGGCTCCAGCACCAGCTGGTTGCCCGCGACGATGTACGGCTCCTCGTGCACATCCAGACCGATCCCGTGCCCGGTCCGGTGAATGAAGTAGTCGCCGAAGCCGGCCGCCGCGATGACCTCACGAGCTGCAGCATCGATCGACTCGGCAGTCACACCAGGCCGGACAGCGTCGACGGCCGCCTGCTGCGCTTCCTGCAGTACGGCGTACGTCGCGCGCACGTCCGCATCGCGCGGCTCACCGACCGCGTAGGTGCGCGTGGAGTCGGAGTTGAAGCCCGACGGCAGCGGTCCGCCGATGTCGACGACCACCACGTCGCCGGCCTCGATCACACGGTCCGACACGTCGTGGTGCGGACTCGCGCCGTTCGGGCCGCTGCCGACGATCACGAAGTCGGCGTGGGCGTGGCCCTCCTCGACGATCGCCTTGGTGATGTCCGCGCCGACGTCGGCCTCGGTCCGCCCGGCCCGGAGGAAGTCCGGGACCCGCGCGTGGACCCGGTCGATCGCAGCACCGGCCGCCCGCAGCTCGGCGATCTCAGCAGCGTCCTTACGCATCCGCAGCTCGCGCACGATCGGCCCGGCGAGCACCTGCTCAGCCGCCGGCATCGCGTGCCGCAGCGCGAGTACCTGCAGGGCGATCGCGAAGTCGCTGACCGCTACCTGGTCCGGCTTACCCAGCCGGTCACCGACCAGCGCGTACGGGTCGTCGCCGTCCACCCAGGTCAGCACGTCCACACCCAGCTCGGCCAGCGGCACGTCGGCGTACCCAGGTGCTTCCAGCTTCGGTACGACGAGCGCCGGCTGGCCTTCAGCCGGTACGACCAGTGCGGTCAGGCGCTCGAACGAGCCGCCGCCCTGGCCGATCAGGTACCGCAGGTCGGAGCCCGGCGCGATCACCAGGCCGGTCCCCGCGGCAACTTGCTGCGCCCGCTCCAACCGCTTCCTGAGCACTCCCGCATCCGGAGCTGACTGATGCAACTGTCGACGACTCATGCCCCGACACTATGTCGGCGGGCCCTGTTAGAACTACCGATATGACTCTCCACCACGTCAGCCACGGCGAGGGCATCCCTGTCCTGGCGGTCCACGGCTGGACTCCTGACCACCGCTTGATGACCGGCTGCCTCGAGCCGGTCTTCGCCGACCTGCCGGGCTATCGGCGGATCTATCCGGACCTGCCGGGGATGGGTCGCAGTCCTGGCGGGGCGATCGACAGCACGGACGGGGTGTTGGATGCGCTGCTTGCGTTTGTCGACTCGGTGCTGGACGGCGAGCCGTTCCTGCTGGTTGGTGAGTCGTACGGCGGGTATCTCGCGCGCGCTGTGGCCGCGCGGCGGCCGGAGCAGGTGCTGGGGCTTGGGCTGATCTGTCCGATCGGGGTGGCGGTCGAGCACGCTGAGCGGACTGTGCCTCCGCATGTCGTGCTGGAGTCGACGCCTGGTCTGGTCGACCCGCCGGAGGACTATCTGGAGATGACCGTTGTCCAGACACCGGAGACGCTGCAGGCCTTCCTGACCGACGTGGTGCCGGGCCTCGACGCCGCGGACGTCGACGCGATGGCGCGGATTCGCAAGAACTGGACGCTGACTGCTTCTCCGGAGAGCGGACCGGCGTACGAGCGGCCGACGCTGATCCTGTGCGGACGGCAGGACTCGTCGACCGGGTACGTGGACCAGTGGGCGCTGCTGCCGCACTACCCGCGCGCTTCCTACGTCGTACTGGATGCGGCGGGGCACAACCTGCAGTTCGAGCAGCCTGTGCTGTTCGCCGCGCACGTGCGCGAGTGGTTGCGGAGGGTGTCACTGGAAGCTACCTGACAGTAATATCGATCGCATGGACAAACGCCCGCCCGGATGGCCGCTGCTCGTCGCGTTGATCAACGGCCGGAGCGGGATCCCGGACGCCCGGCTGGTTTCGGCGGTCCGGGGCAAGGTCGTGCTGGTCACCGGTTCGTCGTACGGCATCGGCGAGGCGACCGCTCGCCGGCTGGCCTCGGCGGGCGCTGTCGTGCTGCTGGTCGCGCGCACAGCCGAGCAGCTCGACGTGGTCGCCTCCGACATCCGGGCTTCGGGCGGCCAGGCGTTCTCCTACCCGACCAACCTGGCCGACCCCGCGGCGATCGAGCAACTGGTGGCCGACGTACTGCGCGACCACGGACACGTCGACGTCCTGGTCAGCAATGCAGGCAAGTCCATCCGGCGCTCGATCGCGGACTCGTACCAACGCTTTCACGACATCGAGCGCACCAACTCGGTCAACTACCTAGGCCCCGCCAAGCTGGTCCTCGAGCTCCTCCCGTCCATGCGAGAACGAGGCGCCGGCCACATCGTCAACGTGTCGACCGCCGGCGTACGAACTCCCCCCATGGCGCGTTGGTCGGCGTACCTGGCCTCCAAGAGCGCCTTCGACGTCTGGCTCCGCTGCATCTCCCAGGAACTCCGCCACGACGGGGTCACGACGTCCACGGTCTACATGGGCCTGGTCCACACCAGAATGAGCGAGCCCACACCCCTCCTGAACAGCCTCCCCGGGCTCAGCCCTGAGCAGGCCGCCGACCAGGTCTGCCGAGCAGTCGCCGACCGCCCCCACAACATCACGCCACCTTTCGTACGCCCAGCCGATGCCCTCGGCAACCTCCTCCGCGTACCGACCGACCGCCTCTTCGAGCAGTACTTCCGCCGAACCAACGCGAGAAAGCCCACGCCGTGAAGGCGATCCGGCACGACACGGGAGCGGGCCCGACGCTGATCAGGCGAGCCGCGGCGGCCGCGCCGACGAGGGCGACGTGCGGGCGACACCTACAGGCGGGCTCGACGGCGATCCGGCCGACCGCGCCACCAGCTCCCCGCGCGCGAAGCGCCGCGGCCGGGGCGCCCCGGCCCCTCCCCTCACTCCCTTCCCCCACCACTCCGACTCGCGGCGCGACACCGGGCTCCCGCGCGCAAAGCGCCGCGGCCGGTGCGGGGCGGCTCCTCGCTCCCCCGCCCTCCCGACCACCGACTGAGGGGCTGGTGCCACTGACGACGATGTGCGGTGTCGGCACAGGAGCAGATCCGGCGCTGGCGATGCGCAGACCCAGTACCGAGGCGGAGCTGATGGCGATCCGCCGGGCCGCGGACGCCGGCCACCGCGCGCGAAGCGCCGCGGCCGGGGCGGCCCCGCACCGCCTCCCCCTCGACCCGGTCGGAGGGCCGGCTTGGATGGCGGCGATGCACGAGATCGGCGCGCAGACAGCTGCGATGCCGGCCCGGCGAGCCACGGAGGCAGGCCCCCGCACGCGAAGCACCACGGCCGGGGCGGCCCGGCACCGCCTCCCCCTCGACCCGGCCGGAGGGCCGGCTTGGATAGCGGCGATGCACGAGCTCGGCGCGCAGGCAGCTGTGATGCCGGCGCGGCGAGCCGCGGAGGTGGGCCCCCGCGCGCGAAGCGCCGCGGCCGGGGCGGCCGGGTACCGCCTCCCCCGCAACCCAGTCGGAGGGCCGGCTTGGATGGCGGCGATGCACGAGCTCGGCGCGCACGCAGCTGTGATGCCGGCCCGGCGAGCCGCGGAGGCAGGCTCCCGCGCGCGAAGCGCCGCGGCCGGGACAGGCTCCCGCGCGCGAAGCGCTGCGGCCGGGGCGGCCGGGTACCGCCTCCCCCGCAACCCAGTCGGAGGGCCGGCTTGGATGGCGGCGATGCACGAGATCGGCGCGCACGCAGCTGTGATGCCGGCCCGGCGAGCCGCGGAGGCAGGCTCCCGCGCGCGAAGCGCTGCGGCCGGGGCGGGCTCCCGCGCGCGAAGCGCTGCGGCCGGGGCGGCCTGGCTCCTCCTCCCTCCCCCTTCCCGTACCGGGTTGCTTGCGGGTGCGATCCGCCTGGAGGCGGCGCGGGGGTGTGCGCTGTGAGGCCGCCGGTGCGGCCGGTTGGGCCGTTGCGGGCTCCGGATTGGCTTGTTCGGGGAGCGGTTGAAGTGGGTGGGGTATCGGTTGCACTGGCTCGGTCGGGGGTTTGGCGGGCGGCGGGGCCTTTGCATCTGCCGGGGATTGAGCGGGCGTTGCGGCGGTGGGGGCAGTCGATGGCTGCGCTCGGGGCTGTTGCGGCGATTCGGTTTCCGGAGCGGGCGGGGGTGATCGACGAACGGGGGCGGTTGAGTTATCGCGAGCTGGACGGGTGGGTCGCGGCGATCGCGGCCGGGATGCATGCCGAGTACGGGATTGTTGCTGGGGGCAAGGTTGCGGTGCTTTGCCGGAACCATCGGTACTTTCTGGCGGCGACCTTGGCAGCATCGCGGCTGGGTGCTGACGTGTTGTTCGTGAACACCGAGTTCGCCGCGCCGCAGGTCGCCGGCGTACTGGAGAAGCATCGGCCGGACCTGCTCGTGCACGACGAGGAGTTCGTTGTCGACACCGACGTACCGGCTGTGCTCGGCTGGCGGGAGGAAGGCAGCGGCCTCGACGACCTGGCCTCGGCCGGCGCGCCGGATCCGCCGGCGCCTGATCGCCCTGGGCACATCACGATCCTCACCTCAGGAACAACCGGTACGCCGAAGGCCGCACCCCGCGCACCGACGGCACTCGGCCTGGCGGGCTTGACCGCGTCGGCCCTGCAGCGCTTCGGACTGCGCGCCGGCGAGCCGATGCTGATCTGCCCGCCGCTGTTCCACGGACTCGGCCTGCTGAACTCGATGCTCGCGCTCTTCCTCGGCTCACCGCTCGTCCTCACCCGCCGGTACGACGCCGCCGCGACGCTCGCCTCGATCGAGTCGACGCGCGCAGGCTCGATCGTCGCCGTACCGGTGATGCTGCAACGCCTGCTCGAACTCCCTCCCGACGAGCTGGCCCAGTACGACGTGACGTCGCTGCGCGCGGTGATCTCCGGTGCGTCCGCACTCCCACCCTCGCTGGCCGAGCGCTTCATCGCGCAGTTCGGGCCGGTGCTGTGCGATGCGTACGGGTCGAGCGAGATCGGCATCGCGACGATCGCGTCGTCCGCCGATCTGCTCGCCGCGCCAGGCACGGTCGGGCGCCCGTGCCTGGGCAGCTCGGTCCGGATCCTCGGGCCCGACGACCGTCCGGTGCGCACCGGCGAGACCGGCCGGATCTTCGCCGGCGGCGGGCTGGTGTTCGGCGGGTACTCCGACGGCAGCAGCAAGACCGTCGTCGACGGCCGGATGAGCACCGGCGACCTCGGGCACCTCGACGACCGCGGCCGGCTGTTCGTCGACGGCCGCGAGGACGACATGATCGTCTCCGGCGGCGAGAACGTGTACCCGGGCGAGGTCGAGGACTGCCTGCTCACCCACCCGTCGGTCCGCGACGCCGCGGTGATCGGCGTACCGGACGAGGACTTCGGTCAACGGCTGGTCGCGTACGTCGTACTCGCAGGTGAGGTGACGCCCGACGAACTCATCGACCACGTGCGAGCGAGTCTCGCGCGCTACAAGGCACCCCGCGAGATCGTCGTGGTCGACGAGCTCCCCCGCACGGCCACCGGCAAGGTCCTCAAGCGCGACCTGGGCTAGCGGTAGCCGGCCGGGTCAGCGCAGCAGCAGGCGAGCGTGGAGCGGGTGGGCGGTCAGCTCTGTCGATCAGTGGGGATCGGGCGAGGGGCCGGCCCCGTGTACGTCGGGTTGATGCCCTTGGGGAGTGGGCCTTTGATGCGGGTGGGTTCTTGCTGTTGTTCCCACGCGTGAGCCAGGAGGCCGACTGATCGGGAGAGGACGAACAGGCCGCGGGCGAGCTCGGGGGCGAAGCCTAGTTCGGCGTAGATGGCGGCGGTGGCGCCGTCGACGTTCATCGGGACGGGTTTGGTGCCTTCGGCAAGGACTTGCTCCAGGGCCAGGACGAGGGTCAGGTACTCGCCGGTGACTGTGCCGGCGTCCACAGCCTGCTGGAGCGCGGTGATGAGTGGGTCGCGGCGGGGGTCGCGCGGGTGCCAGCGGTGGCCGAAGCCGGGAATGAAGGTCTTGCGGTCCTTGTAGTCGGCAACCAACTCGCGAGCGGCGTCCTCGGGGGGCTTGCCGGAGTTGCGGAGTTGGAGGAGGACTTCGAGGCATTGCTGGCCGGCGCCGCCGTGGATGTCGCCGAGCAGGTTCACGCCGGTGGCCATCGCGTTGTTGAGTTCGAGGCCACAGGACGTTGCCATCCGGGTCGCGGCGATCGACGGGGCCTGCGGACCGTGGTCGACGGCGGCGACGAGGGTGAGTTCGAGGAGCTTGGCCTCGGCGTCCGTCGGGAGTTCGCCGCGGGTCATTAGCCAGACCATCTGCGGGTAGCTGACCGCGCCGATCAGCTCCTCGACGGCGTACCCGCGCAAGCGGATGACACCCGGCTGGATGTCGGTGATCGCGGTCGACCACCAGTCCCCTACCGACTCACTCATACGACTCCTTGTGCTCGCAGGTCCGCGATCTCCTCCGCGGTGTAGCCGATCTCGGTCAGTACGTCGTCCACGTGCTCACCCAACTGCGGCGGCCGCCCGGTCGGGCCGACCGGCTGTCCGTCGACATGCACGCTGCTCCCGAGAACGCGCAGTGAGCGCTCTCCGTCGTTCGGCATGGAGACCTCATGGAGCAGATCACGTTGGGCGACCTGGTCCAGGGCGAGCGCTTGCGGAACGGTCAAGACGCGCGCGACCGGTACGCCGGTGGTTTCCAGCAGCGAGTCCCACTCGGCGGCGGAGCGCTCTCTGAGGGTGATCTCGAGCTCATCAGTCAGCTCGGTGCGGTGCTGCTTGCGCGCCTCGCGGGTTGCGAAACGGGAGTCGGTGATCAGCTCCGGCCGCCCGAGGACCGTGCACAGTTCGACGTACTGCTCCTGCTTGTTGGCGGCGATGTTGAGCGCACCATCGGCGGTCGCGAAGGTCCCGGAGGGCGCGGAGGTCGCGTTTTCGTTGCCCATGGCCCGTGGTTCGCGGCCGGCGACGAGGTAGTCGGAGACGACCCAGCCCATCGCGGCGACGGCGGTCTCCAGCATCGACACGTCGAGGAAGCTGCCGGTCCCAGTGCGGGAGCGCTTCACCAGCGCGGCCGAGATCGCGAACGCCGCCGCGTACCCGCCGAGCGTGTCCGCGATCGGGAACCCGGTCCGCGTCGGCGCACTCTCCGGCGTACCGGTGACGCTCATCATCCCTGACAGCCCCTGGATGATCTGGTCGTACGCCGGACGCCCGCGCATCGGCCCGGTCTGCCCGAAGCCGGAGACCGCGCAGTAGACGAGCCCGTCGTTCAGCCCGTGCAGCACGTCCCAGCCGAAGCCGAGCCGTTCGAGGACGCCGGGGCGGAAGTTCTCCAGCAGTACGTCGGCCTCGCGGACCAGCCGCTCGAAGACCTCGCGTCCGGCGGGCGCCTTGAGATCCAGCGTGAGAGAGCGCTTCCCGCTGTTCTGCGCGAGGAACGAGATCCCGAGGCCACGGGCGCTCAGCTCGGGATCGCCGCCGAGGTTGCGCGCGAGATCGCCGCTGCCCGGGACCTCGATCTTCACCACGTCGGCGCCCATCAGGCCCAGCTGGTACCCGGCGAACGGCCCGGCCAACACGTTCGTCAGATCCAGCACCCGTACGCCGTCCAACAGGTCGGCAGCCGAGCTGTCAGGAAGCACTGAAACCGCTCCAGCCGGTGGAGCTGATGGTTCTTGCACACCGCCGTACGGCCTGAACGTACGCCGGAAGGCGTTCCTCGTTGAACCGGGTCGTCGGGCCGCCGATGCCAACCGCCGCGACCACTCGGCCGTCGGAGCGGACAACGGGAGCAGAGACCCCGGAGGCGCCGAGCTCGCGCTCTCCGTGGGTGATCGCGAACCCGCGTTCGCCGGTTGCCGCGGCGACCGCGCGGAGCTTCTTCGGGAAGTCACTCCCGTACGGCGACTCACCGGCGACGTCGTCGATCACCGACGGATCAGCCGCGAGGACCGGCGGATCACTCAACAGCACCTTCGACGCGGCGCCGCCCCACAGCGGCAGCGCCGAACCGACTGCGATCGAGTGCCGAACGCTCAATGTCCCCTGCGCCTGCGCGAGGCAGACGCGGGTCCGCCCGACCCGGATGTACAGGTTGGCCGTCTCCCCTGTGTCGGCGGCCAGCTTGCCCATCGCGGACCGGACGGCCGGCGGGATCTCCATCGACGCACTGCTCAACCGCGACCAGCGCAGGAAGCCCGGCCCGATCGCGTACCGCCCCGGGCCGATCGCGGCCACCAGGCCGCGCTGCTCCAGCGTCGTCACCAGCCGCAACACCGTTGTCTTGGGCAACTTGCTCGCCGTCGTCAGCTCGGCCAGCGTCCAGGTCGGGTGCTCGTCGTCGAACCGTTCCAGCAGGTCCAGGGCCCGGTGCACACTCCGTACGCCGGCCAGCTCCCGCTCCCCGCCGACCCCGGCGTCGGCCACGCGGCCGCGCTCGCCGGCTGGTGCTTGCGGGTTCGGTTCGCCGTACGCCGTCATGCCGTCCCTTTCGCTGGTTACTTCTGCTGTCGAAGATAACCCGCTGGTCCGCAGAACGGAATCTCTGTACCTCCTGGTGGAATGCTGCTACGGTCGCCAGTGATCCAGGCCACCCTCCCCCCGCGTGCCTGAGGAGGTACCCCCATGTCGCGCCCCGTAACCCGCAGGGCCTTCGTCGCCGGTGGGTTGTCGCTGAGTTTCCTCGCGACGACCGGCTGCGCAGCCCTGGAAGGCGGCAGCGTGGCGGGTGACTTCCCGTCCCGCAACGTCGAGATCATGGTGCCGGCCGCCCCTGGCGGCGGCTGGGACCTGACCGCCCGCCAGTTCCAGCACGTCGTACAGGAAGACGACTTCCTGCCCGGCCGGTCCACCTCGGTGGTGAACGTGACCGGCGCCGGCGGTGCCGTCGGCATCTCCAAGCTGGTCACCAAGAACCGCAAGGACCCGCACACGCTGATGATCACCGGGCTGGTGATGGTCGGCGCGCTGACCCTGAACCAGTCGAAGATCACCATCTCCGACACGACGCCGATCGCCACGATCACCGCCGAGCAGGAGGTGTTCGTGGTGAAGGCCGACTCGCCGCTGAAGTCGCTGAAGGACCTGGTCGAGAAGTACCAGGCCGACCCGGCGTCGGTCAGCTGGGGCGGCGGCACGATCGGCGGCACCGACCACATCGCCGCGGGGGTCCTGGTGAAGACCGCCGGCGCGGACCCGTCGAAGGTGAAGTACATCAGCTACTCCGGCGGCGGCGAGGCGACCGCCGCGATCCTGTCCGGCGACGTCACGGTCGGCATCTCCGGGCTGAGCGAGTTCGAGGAACAGATCACCGCCGGCAAGATGCGTGTGCTCGCGACCACCGGCACCGAGCCGATGACGGTCGACGGCAAGCAGCTGCCGACGCTGAAGTCCGAGGGCTACGACACCGAGGTCCTGAACTGGCGCGCGATCGTCGCCCCGCCGGACATCCCGGAGGCCGACCGCCAACGGCTGATCGAGTTCGTCACCAAGGTCAACAGCTCGCCCGAGTGGGACGAGATCCGCAAGAAGCAGGGCTGGACCGACTTCTTCCAGACCGGCGACGAGGCGAAGAAGTTCATCGCCGACGAAACCACCCGGGTCGAGGGACTGCTGAAGGAGCTGGGCATCGTTTGACGTCCTCCCTGTCCAGTGGACGGGGATTTCAACAACTACGTGGAGGTAGCGAGTTGAGGTTCACGCTTCGGCGAGGCCCTTCCGGGCATCTCTCGGCGTGCGCTGACGGCCCGTCCGGCCGCGATGTTGATGGCCGCGTTCACATCCGCATGCGCCCGATGTCCACAGGCGACGCACCGGAACACCGCTTGACTCTCGCGGCTTTCAGGTGCGCGGTGCCCACAAACGCTGCAGGTCTGGGACGTGTACGCCGGGTTGATCTTCTCGAACCTGCCCGCAGCCTTCTGCTCCAGGCGTCGCACGAGCAGTCCCCAGGCGTTGGACAGAACTCCTCGGTTCAGTCCGGCCTTCGCGCGGCGACCGTTCGGGAGGTAGGCGCCTGGTTGAAGAGGGTCAGCAATCGGCGTCGGGCGTCTGGTCAACTGAGCGATGCGCAGGTCCTCCACCCGAATGACATCGAAGCGGCGGGAGAGATCGGTGCTGGTCTTCTCCACCCAGTCCTTGCGTCGGTCACGGGCCCGCGCATGCACCTTCGCGATCGCAGTCTTCTTCCGCAGGCGCCGCTTCGATCCACGTCGGCAGCGGGCAAGGCCGCGCTGCAGTTGCTTGAGCCGTGCCAGTTCGGTGGCCGACAGACCGGGACAGGACAACAGTTCTCCAGTCGACAAGGCTGCCGACACGGTGACCCCGAGGTCGACCCCGACGGCTTCGTCCGTACCAGGTGCGGGGATCGGGTCGGGGACGACGGCGAACGCGAGGTGCCAGCGACCTGCCCTGTCGCGAGTGATCCGGTAGGACTTCGCACTCGGCACCACACGGGACAGCCGGAACCGCACCCAGCCGACCTTGGGCACATTGACCTTGGCCCACTTCCGATTGATCTGCACCACCCGGGATGCTTGGCCGCCGACGATTCGGAACCCCTCGTGCACCCCGGCTTTGCGCCAAGTCGGCCGCCGGTGGGTGGCTGCGTAAAAGTTTCGGACGGCCTGGTCGAAGTCTCGGAGGGCCTGCTGCTGCACCGTCTGCGACCCGGCCCGCAGCCAACCGACATCCGCCCGCGCCTCGGTCAACTGCCGTGCCTGCTCGACGTAGCCAGGCGTCGCACCCCGGTCGCGGGTCCACATCGACCACTGCTCGAGCGCCAGATTCCACACATACCGGGCCTGACCGCACTGCTCCAGCAATGCAGCCTCCTGCGCGGGGGCTGGGTCCATCCGAAACCGAGACACATCGAACACCCAACCAGTCGGAACCGACAGTTTTCGTCGTCGAAGGAAGGGATCCCTCGTGAGTGAGCAAGTGGAAGAGGTGCGGGCTTCTGATGTCGAGGTCGAGGCCTCCCGGTTGGTCCGGATCATCGCCGCTGTTGTCCTGGTGGTGCTGAGCGCGACGTTCCTGGTGGGCGTCTTCGACATTCGCAGCCCGAAAGGCCTTGATCCGCAGGGTCCGCGGTTCTTCCCGTTGCTCGTCACCGCGGCCTGGCTGCTGCTGAGCATCGGCTACCTGATCGAAGGTCTGCGCTCTCCCCGTACGACGAAAGCCCCGGCCGACACCGAAGCCGGTGGCGGTATCGCTGATCGGAGCTGGTTCGAGCCGGTCGCGTTGTCGGCGTTGCTCGTGCTGTACGCGTTCCTCGTCGTACCGCTGGGCTACATGCTCTCGACCGCGCTGCTGTTCTGGGGCGCGGCCCGCGTGCTCGGCAGTCGCCAGCTCGTGCGCGACATCGTCGTGGCCGTCGTACTGGCCGTGCTCGTCTACATCGCGTTCACGCAGTTCCTCGACATCTCGCTGCCGGAAGGGGTGCTCGGCCTGTGATCTCACTTGCCGTCTTCGGCGACCTGATGCACGGCTTCGGCACCGTGCTCGACCCGATGAACCTGCTCTGGGCCGTGCTCGGCGTGACGCTCGGCATGCTCGTCGGCATCCTGCCCGGCATCGGCCCGGCGCTGACCATCGCGCTGCTGCTGCCGATCACGTTCAACTTCTCCGACCCGATCGGCGCGTTCATCATGTTCGCCGGGATCTACTACGGCGCGATGTACGGCGGCTCGACCACGTCGATCCTGATCAACACTCCCGGCGAGTCCGCGTCGGTCGCGACCGCGATCGAGGGCCACAAGATGGCGCTCAAGGGGCGCGCGCGAGCCGCGCTGGCGACCGCCGCGATCGGGTCGTTCGTGGCCGGCACGATCTCGACCGTGCTGCTGACGTTCGTGGCCAAACCGATCGGCAACCTGGCCAGCCAGTTCCAGGCGACCGACTACTTCGCGATCACGCTGCTGGCGATGGTCGCGGTGACCGCGCTGGTCGGGCACTCGCTCGTCCGCGGGCTGCTGTCGCTGACGGTCGGGTTGTTCATCGGGCTGATCGGGCTCGACAGTCTGTCCGGCGCGCAGCGGTACACGTTCGGCACGCTCCGGCTGCTCGACGGCGTCGACGTGGTGATCGTGATCGTCGGACTGTTCGCGATCGGCGAGACGCTGCACGTCGCGTCGAAGTTGCGCAGTACGCCGGACCGCCCGGCGGTGCTCGAGAAGGGCCGGCTGCGGACCGGCTACCTGAACAAGTCCGACTGGAAGCGCTCGTGGGCGCCGTGGTTGCGCGGTACGGCGCTGGGCTTCCCGTTCGGCGCGATCCCCTCCGGCGGCGCCGAGGTGCCGACATTCCTGTCGTACACGATCGAGAAGCGCCGGGCGAAGAAGGCCGGGCGCAAGCACCCCGACGAGTTCGGCGACGGCGCGATCGAGGGCGTCGCCGGGCCCGAGGCGGCCAACAACGCGTCGTTCTCCGGCGTACTGGTGCCGCTGCTGACGCTCGGCCTGCCGACCTCGGCGACCGCCGCGGTGATGCTCGCGGCGTTCCAGATCTTCAACGTGCAGCCCGGGCCGCAGCTGTTCGAGGACCAGGGCACGCTGGTCTGGACGCTGATCGCGTCGCTCTACATCGGCAACCTGATCCTGCTGATCATGAACCTGCCGCTGATCCAGATCTGGGTCCAGGTCCTGAAGGTCCCCCGGCCGTTGCTGTACGCCGGGATCCTGGTCTTCGCCTGCCTCGGCGTCTACTCGCTGTCCGGCTCGGGCTACGAGGTGCTGATGGCGCTGCTGATCGGCGTGGTCGGCTTCTTCATGCGCAAGCTCGACTTCCCGATCGCGCCGGTGATCCTCGGTGTCATCCTCGGCCCGACGATGGAGGAGCAGTTCCGGCGGGCCCTGGTGATCTCCAACGGCGACGGCAGCGTGTTCTTCACCCGGCCGCTCAGCCTGATCATCATCATCCTGACCGTGCTCGCGCTGTTCGTTCCGTACCTGCCGCGCCTGGTCGCCCGCATCCGCGGCACGCAACCCACCCGAGACCGTCTGACCTTCGGCGAGGACGACTGATTCGAGACTCCTGGTTGAGGGGTGGGCACCAGTGGGACCGAGTGATGGGAGAGTGACCTCGTGAAGATCCTCGTCGGCTACGTGCCCACCCCCGAAGGAGAGGCCGCGCTGACCGCGGCCGCCGCCGAAGCCGAGCTGCGCGGGGCCGGCGTCCTGCTGCTGAACACCAGCCGCGGCGACGCCTACATCGACAACCGCTACGCCAACGCCGAGGAGCTCGCCGCCGCCGAGGCCAAGCTCCGCGAGGCCGGCGTCGAGGTCACCATCCAGCAGGCCGTCGGCACCGGCGACGTCGCCGCCGAACTCCTGAAGGCCGCCGCCGCGGACGACGTCGCGCTGATCGTCCTGGGCCTGAGGCGCCGCAGCCCGGTCGGCAAACTGATCCTCGGCAGCACCGCCCAACGAGTCCTGCTGGAGTCGCCAGTCCCGGTACTCGCGGTGAAGGTCACCAGCCCGCGCGACTAGCGGGAGACGGTCAGCTGCACGTCGTTCAGCTGAATCCAACGGCCGACGGTCTCCGACCCCACGTCCTGCCCGCCGGCCGGCGCACTCGGAAAGAAGTCCTGGGGCAGGTGCTGGGCGGCCAGCAGGAGATCCGCGGAGATCCGCTCGAAGGACTCCCCGTCGGATTTCCGACCGGCGACGTACCCGGGATCGAGCATGATTCGGCAGACCGCGCGGTTCCATTCCATCAGCACGGTCCCGCCGGTCAGCGGCTGCGTACCGCGGATCGCGATCGCCCGGGTGAGCGCCCGCTCCGCCTCGGCGTACTGAGGTGGGTCCGCGTCCTTCAGCGCGTAGCCGAGGGCGGCGAAGTGGCGGAAGAAGCGCCCGTCCTTGTCGTGCGCGATGAGCGCGCGGAAGACGGGGATCGTGCGCTCCATCGTCGCCGGGTCGTCGCGCCAGCTCTTGCCGCGCTGATCCTCGGCGCGGCGGAAGATCTGCACCAGCCACTCCGGGGTCGCACCGGCGATCGCCTCGTCGAGCTCCTGCTGAGAGGGCGGGTTCTGGCCGGTCAGCTGGCGTTCCACCAGGGAGAGCGCGTACGCGTTGGCGTCCTCGCGCTGGGTCAGCACGCCCTTGATCTTCTGGGTCAGGTCGGCGTCAGCTGCCTGCAGTACGCCGCGCAGGCGCGAGCGGGTCCACAGGTAGAGCAGCAGGAACGCGCTCACCGCACAGTAGGCGGCGTACACGATCGCGAAGGCGGGACTGTGAGGCTCACCGCCGAAGAGCGGGCCCAGCCACGCACCGAGGCGCCGGAGCGCCGATGGCAGGGTCGCGATCTGGATCAGACCGACACCGACGATGATCTTCGTGAGCCAGTCGGAGATCTCCTCCAGGTTGGTGTTCGCCAGGTAGCGGACCCGTTGGCCGTCGAGCTGCTGGGACTGCAGCGTCTTCGGGATCCCGAAGAGAAATCCGAGAACGCCGCCGAACGCGGCGGCCGCACCGGCGGTTGCGAGTGCGGCACCGATGATCGTGGTCGCGCGGCCCGCGCTGTTCGGAACGGCGTAGAGCACCGCCGCAAGCAGGCCGACGCCGAGCACCACGGCGGCGGCGCGGACCAACGTGCGCTCGAACCGGTCCCCCGCGCTCGTTCCGTCCTGCCCGCCTGCTGGACTGCTGCCGGTCGCCGCGTCCTTGCCGGCTGCATCGTCTGTGGCCATGTCCGCCCCTTCCCCCGCTGCTCAGTAGAGCGGAGGTGGGGCGGGCTGGACAACAGCTCGGCGACTTCGGAGTCGCGCTGAGTGAGCAGGCCGCCGCGGCGTGGGCGGGAGCCGGCTTGGGCTGTCAGTCGGCCTGCTGGATGCGGACGATGTTGCCGGCCGGGTCGCGGAAGGCGCAGTCGCGGACGCCGTACGGGTGGTCTTCGAGCTCCTGGACGACGTTGGCGCCGGCGGCGCGGAGCTGCTCGTAGGTCTTGTCGAGGTCGTCGGTGGCGAAGACCAGCATGTAGTTGCCCTTCTCGATCAGCTGGTCGAGAAGCTTGCGCTCGTCGTCGGTGAGGTCGGCGGCCTCCGGCGGGTTCAGTACGACGGAGGTCTGCGGCTGGTTGGCGGGGCCGACGGTGATCCAGCGCATGCGGTTCGCGCCGACGTCCTTGCGGACTTCGAAGCCGAGGACGTCGCGGTAGAAGGCCAGCGAGGCGTCGGCGTCGGTGTGCGGGAGGAAGGTCCAGTGGATTGTCAGGTTCATGAGGGCAACGCTAGGTTCGCGGGGCCGCCCGGTGCTTCTCGATTCCTGATCGATGGGTAATCGGGGTGAGTGATTGGAGTGGGGCATCTAAACTGGTGCACGCCATGCCTGATGCCCGGACCGAGTCCTCCAGTCCTTCTCCTGCCACCGGTCCCGTCCAGGACCCCGCTCGCCGACGGCGCCCGCGCCGTCGTGGGGGTAAACCGGCGTCTGATCGACCCACCACAGATACTTCAGAGGTTGACGAGGGTGGGCCGAGCGTTGCTGAGCTGCTGCCTCGGCTTGAACAGCTGACGGTCTACGACCGGGAGCAGCTGGGGCGTCGGCTGGAGCGGGTGCGGACGACGCGCGAGCCGGCCAAGCGCGCTCAGGCGCTGCAAGGAATGCTCGGGGCGTTCGAGCAGGCTGAGCGGCGGGTGGAGCAGCGGCGGGCCGCCGTACCGGAGATCACGTATCCCGAAGAGCTGCCGGTCAGTCAGCTGAAGGACGAGATCGGCGCGGCGATCCGGGATCATCAGGTCGTCGTGATCGCGGGTGAGACCGGGTCCGGCAAGACCACGCAGATTCCGAAGATCTGCCTCGAGCTGGGTCGCGGCGTCCAGGGACTCATCGGCCACACCCAGCCGCGACGGCTTGCGGCCAGAACCGTCGCGGAGCGGATCGCAGAAGAGCTCGGGACCGAGCTGGGCGACACCATCGGGTACGCCGTGCGCTTCACCGACAAGGTGAGCGAGCGCTCCCTGGTCAAACTGATGACCGACGGCATCTTGCTCAACGAGCTGCAGCGTGACCGCGACCTGAGCCGGTACGACACGCTCATCATCGACGAGGCGCACGAGCGCAGCCTCAACATCGACTTCATCCTCGGCTACCTGCGCCAACTGCTCCCCCGCCGCCCCGACCTCAAGGTGATCATCACCTCGGCGACCATCGACCCCGAGCGGTTCGCCGAGCACTTCGCCGATGCCAGCGGCAAGCCCGCACCGATCGTCGAGGTCTCCGGCCGCACCTACCCGGTCGAGGTCCGGTACCGCCCGGTCAACGACCCCGAGGACCCGAGCACGATCGACCGCGACCAGACCCAGGCGATCCTGGACGCGGTCGACGAGCTGTCGGTCGAGGCGCCGGGCGACATCCTGGTCTTCCTCAGCGGCGAGCGCGAGATCCGCGACACCGCCGACGCGCTGAACGACAAGTTCGCCCAGAACCGCGGCCGCCCTGGCTCGTCGGTCGAGGTCCTCCCGCTGTACGCGCGACTCTCGAACGCCGAGCAGCACCGCGTCTTCCAGCCGCACAGCAGCAGCCGCCGGATCGTGCTCGCGACCAACGTCGCCGAGACCTCGCTGACCGTGCCGGGCATCAAGTACGTGATCGACCCCGGTACGGCGCGCATCTCGCGCTACAGCCACCGCACCAAGGTCCAGCACCTGCCGATCGAGGCGATCTCGCAGGCCAGCGCGAACCAGCGCAAGGGCCGCTCGGGCCGCACCAGCGACGGTATCGCCATCCGCCTGTACTCCGAGGAGCACTTCGAGGGCCGGCCGGAGTTCACCGAGCCCGAGATCCTGCGCACCAACCTCGCCTCGGTGATCCTGCAGATGACGTCGATCGGCCTCGGCGACATCGCGGCGTTCCCGTTCATCGACGAGCCGGACAAACGCAGCATCACCGACGGCCTGCAACTGCTCACCGAGCTCGGCGCGGTCGAGTCCGCGAAGGCCAGCGAGCGCCATCGCCGGCTCACCCCGATCGGCAAACAGCTCGCGCAGATCCCGCTCGACCCGCGGCTGGCCCGGATGATCGTCGAGGCGGACAAGCACTCCTGTGTGCGCGAGGTGATGGTGATCGCGGCCGCGCTGTCGATCCAGGACCCGCGCGAGCGGCCGACCGACGCCGAGGCGCAGGCCACCCAGTCGCACGCGCGGTTCCGCGACCCGAACAGCGACTTCCTCGGGTACCTCAACCTCTGGGGCTACCTCAAGAAGCAGCAGAAGGAACTGTCCGGCAACCAGTTCCGCCGGATGTGCCGCAGCGAGTACCTCAACTACCTGCGCGTCCGCGAGTGGCAGGACATCTTCGCCCAGCTGCGCCAGGTCGCGTCCCAGATCGGCGTCACGCTCAACTCCGGCGAGCCCGCCGACCCGCAGAGCGTGCACGTCTCGCTGATGTCCGGCCTGCTGTCGCACCTGGGCATGAAGGACCCGGCCAACCAGCACCAGTACTTGGGGGCCCGCGGCACCAAGTTCGCGATCTTCCCGGGTTCAGGCCTGTTCAAGAAGCCGCCGCAGTTCGTGATGGCCGCCGAGCTCGTCGAGACGTCGCGCCTGTGGGCCCGCGTCAACGCGAAGATCGAGCCCGAGTGGGCCGAGGACATCGCCCAGCACCTGATCAAGCGCAGCTACTCCGAGCCGCACTGGGAGCGCAAGGCCGGCGCCGTGATGGCGTACGAGAAGGTCACCCTGTACGGCGTACCGATCGTTGCCCGCCGCAAGATCAACTACGGCTCGGTCGATCCCGAGGTGTCGCGCGAGCTGTTCATCCGCAACGCGCTGGTCGAGGGCGACTGGGACACCCACCACAAGTTCTTCCACGCCAACCGCAAGCTGCTCGAAGAGGTCGAGGAGCTCGAGGAACGCACCCGGCGCCGCGACCTGCGGGTCGACGACGAGACGCTGTTCGCCTTCTACGACGAGCGTCTCGGCCCCGAGGTCGTCACCGGTCGGCACTTCGACACGTGGTGGAAGAAGGCCCGGCAACGCGACGCCGACCTGCTCGACTTCGAGCGGTCGCTGGTGGTCCGTGAGGGCGCCGAGGTGCGCGAAGAGGAGTTCCCGCTCACCTGGTCGCAGAACGGGATGACCTTCGACCTGACCTACGCCTTCGAGCCCGGCACCGACGCGGACGGCGTCACCGTGCACCTGCCGCTGCTGGTGCTCAACCAGGTGACCGCCGACGGGTTCGAGTGGAGTGTGCCGGGCTTCCGCGAGGAGCTGGTCACGACACTGATCAAGTCGTTGCCCAAGGCCATCAGGCGCAACATCGTGCCGGCTCCAGACCATGCCCGGCAGGTGCTCCCCCACCTCGACCCGGCGTCCGGTCCGCTCACCGACGCGCTCGCCCGCGAGCTGCGCAACCTGCGCGACGTCGTGATCGACGAGTCCGACTGGGACTGGACGCGCGTGCCCGAGCACCTGCGGATGACGTTCCGGGTGGTCGACGACCAGGGCAAGACCGTGGCCGAGAGCAAGGACCTGGCCCGGTTGAAGGAACGGCTGAAGCCGAAGACGACGGCCGCGATCTCGAAGGTCGCGTCGAAGGCCGTGAGCGGGCTGGAGCGGGGCGGGCTGACCGACTGGACGATCGGTGACTTGCCGCGCAGCTTCTCCGAGCACCGCGCCGGACTCACCATCGCCGGCTACCCGGCGCTGGTCGACGAGGGCAAGACCGTCGCCGTACGGCTGCAGGAGACCGAGCGCGACCAGGCAGCCGCGATGTGGGCCGGGACGCGCAAGCTGCTCCTGCTGACGATGCCGTCGGTGGTCGACGTCGTACAGAAGAACCTGACCAACCAGCAGAAGATGACGCTGCTGGCCGGGCCGCACCGCAGCGTCGGTGATCTGCTCGACGACGCGATCTCCGCGGCGATCGACCAGCTGATGACGGCGGCCGGTGGCCCGGCCTGGAACCTGACCGCGTTCTCGATCCTGCGCGACGCCGTACGGTCCGACCTGGCCGACACCGTGCTGACGATCCTGCAGCAGGTCGAGCAGGTGCTCGGGCATGCGCGGACCGTCGACAAGCAGATCTCGCGGTCGTCGAGCCCCGCGCTACTGGCCGCGTTGTCCGACGTACGGGGTCAGCTGGAGGGGCTGGTGCATCGCGGGTTCATCACCGAGACCGGCGCGCAGCGACTGCCCGACCTGATCCGCTACCTGCGCGGGATCGAGCAGCGCCTCGACAAGGTCGCGGCGAACGCGATGCGGGACCGGTCCGGGATGGCGATCGTGCAGCTGCTGACCGAGGAGTACCAGGCGCGGTTGCGCGCCGTACCGGCCGGGAAGTATCCGAGCCCGGAGCTCCTCGACGTGCGCTGGATGCTGGAGGAGCTCCGGATCAGCCTGTTCGCACAGACCATCGGTACGCCGTACCCGGTGTCCGACAAGCGGATCCGGAAGGCGCTGGCTACGGCTTAGCCGGCTCCGGGGCGTCGAGGAAGCCGGTGACGAGCTCGCGGAACAGCTCGGTGCGGGCCAGGCCGAGGAAGTGGGTGCTGCCGGGGATCACCGCGAGCTGGTTGACCGGCAGGCCGACGAAGTCGGCGTTCACGTCGCCGCCGAGCAGCTGGTAGACCTTGACCGCGTGCTGGAGCGTGAGGCCGTCGTTGTCGCCGACGGTGAGCAGGGTCGGGACGCTGATCGACTTGATCTGCTCGTCGGTCCACTCCGGCACGCCCTGGTTGAAGGTGCCGAGCTTGTCGAGCAGGGCCTGCAGGTGCTCGAGGTCCGGGTGCGGCGACTTGGCCAGGTAGTCGGACTCCATCGGCGTGCCGGCGATCATCTCGACCTTCATCTCGCCGACCGCGGCGCTCTCGGGCCGGTTGCCCTCGTGCTGGAACGACGCCGACGACAGGATCGCCTTGCGGATCAGCTGCGGGTGGTTGATCACCAGGTTCTGCGCGACCCCGGAGCCGACGCTGAAGCCGAACACGTCGACCTGCTCGAGACCGAGGTGCTCGAGCAGGCCGATCACGTCCGAGGCGAGGTTCGGGCAGGTCAGCAGCCGGTCGATGTCGTTGGTCCGGCCGTGGGCCTGGAAGTCGGCGGCAATGACCTGCCGGGTCTCGGCGAGCTTCGGGAGCAGCTCGCCGAACTGCAGGTCGATGTTGAACAGCCCACCGTGCAGCAGGAGCAGCGGCGTGCCGCCCTCGCCGTGGATCTCGTAGTACATCTCGAGGCCGTTGACGGGCGCGTATCCGGTCTTCACTGCGGTCTCCCCTAGGTCGGTGGGCCCCCAGTATCAGCTACCGGGGGCCCACCTGCTGGGGGTTACGGGTAGTTCGTCACGTAGCGCTGCTGCGTGGCCGCGTTCGCCGTACCGCCGGTGTTGTTGATGACGTTGCTGATCGTGCCGACACCGCCGAGCGAGACCGACACCAGGCCGTGGAACCGGACGCCGGGAGTGTCGGGGACCTCGAAGGATCGGGAGGCGACGATCGACGGGTTGGTGTTGAAGAACGAGTAGCTGCCGACGCCCCACGCCTCGTGGTTGCTGACGCCGTTCGCGACCTTGTACGCCGCCCAGCCCTGGGTCCCGCCGCCGCTGCTCCAGCCGGCCTGGTTCGGCACGTCGTACGGGAACTCGTTCTGGAAGAAGTACGTGCGGCCGTTGTTGCCGTTCCAGAGCACCTCGTACTGCTGGTAGTGCTCGACGAACAGGCCGTACATCGTCACGTTGTTGCCGTTGACGACGAGTCCGTTGGCCGCCGTGTTGACGTCCCAGCCGATGCCGTCGCCGTGGTCACCGCGCCACAGCCAGAGGTGGTCGCCGATCACGTTGCTGCTGTTCACCTGCACGCTGACCGTGGCCCTGCCGACGTGCGCGCCGCCGATCCGGGCGTAGACGTCGTGCAGCGAGGTCGGGTTGGCGGCGTGGTTCGCGTTCGAGCCGGCCGGGCCGACCTGGATCAGGACCGGCGAGTTGACCGGACCGGCGTCGACCAGGAAGCCGGCCAGCTTCACGCCGTCGACGTCCGCGACGCTGACCGCCGCCTGACCGGTGTCCGGGATGAGCGTGGCCAGACCGAGGCCCAGTACGACGGTGTTGGCGCGGTTGACCTTGATGCTGTCGTTGAGGTGGTAGATGCCGGGCGTGAGCAGCAGGTGCTTGCCCTGGTCGAGCGCGGCGTTGATCGTCGCGGCGGAGACGCCGGGCTTGGCGACGTAGAAGTCGGCGAGGCTGATCGACGTACCGGCGGCCGGACCGTTGGACCAGCTGGTGCCGGAGGCGTTGTTGCGCAGGGCCGGGACGAACACGTTGTAGTTGCCGTCAGCACCGAAGTACAGGAACGGCTTCTCCCGGATCTGCGGCGTCTGGCCGACCACCGTGTGCGACGGGTTCGGGAAGTTCTGCGGCGGCGCGCCGTTGACGCCGACGAAGACCATGTTCCAGACCGAGCCGGCCCAGCCGTTGCCGAACTCGGAGTTGCGCGACAGCCACTGCTGCTGCGATCCGGAGACCACGCGGCCGTCGATCTTGGTGTCGGCGAACAGACCGCCGCTGGCCCAGCCGTCACCGCCGTTCCAGAGCTGGATCTCCGGTGCGCCCTTCAGGTGCATCCGCCGGTACGGCGCCGCCTGCGACACCGCCCACCGCTCGATCTGGCCCGGCGGGGTGGTGACGGCCAGGTTCTCGGCGGAGCGCCAGAAGTTCTGGGTCGCGTTGCCCTTGTTGTTCGGGTTGTCGCCCTGCTGGAGCCAGTCGGCCTCGACGCGGACGTGGCCGTTGAGGTTGACGTCGTCCGGGGACAGGCCGAGGCCGGCGGCCTGGGTGTAGAAGCCGAGGTTGACGTCGGCGTTGTAGGTGCCGGGCTTCCACAGTGCGGCGTACCGCTGGGTGCCGAACTGGTTGGTGTGCATCTCGGCCGCGATCTGGTTCAGCTTGTTCTGCATCTCGGCCTGCGGAGTGCTGGGGCTGAAGACCGAGACGTTCGGGCCGAAGTCGGGGTTGCGCGGATCGGTCGGCGGGATCACAGGACCGGTGCCTCCGTCGGTGGTGCGGACGGCGACCTCCCACAGCGAGTAGCCGTACCCGGTCGCGCGCTGGGTGCCGGTGATCCGCAGGTAGCGGCCGGTGCCGTTGACGTCGAGGGTCTGGGTGCCGCCGGTGCTGGTCGTCGTCGCGTAGAGCTGCGTCCAGTTGGCGGCGTTGTCGGAGGCCTCGATCCGGAAGGCCTTGCCGTACGCCGTCTCCCAGGTCAGCGCGACCTGGCAGATCGGCTTGCTGGACCCGAGGTCGATCTGCAGCCACTGGGGATCGGAGAACGCGCTCCCCCAGCGGGTACCCGGGTTGCCGTCGACGGCGGCCGCGGCCGGGACGCCGCCGTTCTCGGTGGACGAGGCGGTGGCCGGGCGGCCCTGGGCGATGTTCGCCGTACCGCAGGCTGCGTCCTGCTGGTCGACCGCCGCGTCGGCCTCACCAGAGACGACGAGCGCGGTGGCCAGCAGGAGGCCTGCGGACGCGAGGGCCAGAGAGCGACGAAGGAACGCCGGGGACCGGCGTGAGGGCGCCGGAGAGCGCGTGCTGAAGGACATGGGCGAGACCAATCAGACGGTGAACAGGGCGGGTGAGAGAGCGCTCTCTGAGAGAGTGGCCCCGCTCCGCTTGCCTGTCAAGGGAACGTTCCCTGAGCGCGGTTCCGGAACTTCAGTGCGACAGCAGACCACGCTGGAAGGCGATCGCCACCGCAGCGGCCCGGTCCTTGGCCTCGAGCTTGGCGTACAGGTGGATGAGGTGGGTCTTGACCGTCGCCTCGGTGATGAACAGGCGGGTGGCGATCTCGCGGTTGGTGGTGCCGCGGGCGACCAGGGTCAGAACTTCCAGCTCGCGGGGGCTGAGCTTCTGATGCTCGGGGGTGGTGGAGCGCTGGGTCAACGCGTGGGCGACCGTCGGCGAGAGCACGCTCTCTCCGCGAGCTGTTGCTTCGACGGCGCGGCGGAGTTCGGCGCGCGGGGTGTCCTTGAGCAGGTAGCCGGTCGCGCCCTCGTCGATCGCCGCGTGGATCTCGGTGTCGTCGTCGAAGGTGGTGAGGACGAGGATGCGGACGGTCGGCTGCTGGGCGCGGAGGGCGCGGATCAGGTCGGCGCCGCTCAGACCGGGCATGCGGAGATCGAGCAGTACGACGTCCGGTCGGTGCTGGGCAGCGATCGTGAGCGCTTCGGCGCCGTCGCCGGCTTCACCAACGACGTCGAACGCGGGGTCGCTGGCGAAGATGCCGCGCAGTCCGTCGCGGACGATCGGGTGGTCGTCGACGATGATCAGCCGGATCATTCGGTGGCCGCTCGAATGGCAGGGACGGTCGCGGAGATCGCCGTACCGCGGTCAGCTCCGGACTCGACGACCAAGGTGCCGGCCAATCGAGCGACCCGCTGCCGCATCACCACCAAGCCAAAGCCGCCCACCGGCGCCGCCCCCTCCCCGGCCCCACCGCCTTGCATGGTTGCAGTTCTGAAGCCCTTGCCGTTGTCGTGGAGGTCGAGGGCGACCACGTCGTCCAGGTACGACACCGTGACGACCACCTTCGTCGCGTTCGCGTGCTTGGTGATGTTGGTGAGGGCTTCCTGGGCCACGCGGATCAGCGTCGACTCGACTTCGGTGTGCAGGGCAACGGGTTCGCCCGTCACAGTGAGCGTGGCCGGCACTCCCCCGGCTGTCGCCCAGTCGGCGACGAGCTTCTCCAACGCGGCAGCGAAATCGCTGTCCTGCAAGGGACCTGGGCGCAGGGCGTGGATCGACCGTCTGGCTTCGGCGAGGCTTTCGCGGGCGAGTCCGCCGATGGTCGACAGCCGAGCGTGGCTCGTTGCCGGGTCGTCTTCGGCGGCCTCGGTCTGGGTGACGATGCCGGTCAGGCCCTGGGCGATCGTGTCGTGGATCTCGCGCGCCATCCGCTGGCGTTCGCCCAGTACGCCGGCCTCGCGGGCGCTGGTGAGGAGCCGCGCTTGCAGCTCCGCGTTCTGTTCGCCGAGGGCCGCGAGTTCGGTGGTGGTACGGCGGAGCTCGGCGATGAGTTGGCGGCGTTGCTCGGACTGGGTGGCGATCGCGGTGAAGAGCAGCCCGGTCGCGGAGGCGATCAGTACGGCGATCAGGAACGAGACGATCAGGTCACCGACGCCCTCGCCCGACCTCGGCCGGGCGAGGACCAGTACGGCGGAGGTCGCGGCGACACCGGCGTACGCGAGCTTGCCGGGGAGGAGGGTGAAGACCTGGAGGAAGAGACCGACGCCCGTGACGGAGAAGAGCGAGTCGGCGTGGACGAGGAACGCGAGGAGCGCGAGCATGCCGACGAGGTAGACGACCTTGAGCAGGAGGCGGTGGCTTGTGCGGTAGAGGACTGCCATCCAGGCGAGGGTCAGCAGACTGACGAGGAAGACCGAAGGTCGCCAGTCGTCGAGCAGCGCGAAGGTCGCGGGCAGGAGCAGGAAGAGGTACGGGAGACTCGGGAGGGCTCGCTCCCAGACCGGGGTGTTCATGCGCGGAAGACGCGGGCCGCGAGGGCGGTCGTGGTTACGGTGATGGCCGCCATGACGATCAGGGTAAGGGCGGACAGTGGTTGTCCGGACCAGGCGGCGCGGATCGTCTCGACCACCGGCGCCATCGGGGTCCAGTCGCCGATCGTGCGCAGCGCGCCCGACGTCAGCTCGCGCGGGATCATCGCGCCGGACACGAACACCATCGGGAAGAACAGTCCGAGGCCGAGCAGCGTCGCGCTGCGGTTGTTCGGGACCAGCGCGCCGATCAGCAGGCCGATCCCGCCGAGGCTGCTCGCGCCGAGCAGCCACGCCAGCAGGACCTTCGCGACGTTCGCCGGTGCGGCGAGGTCGAAGGCGAGGGCGCCGATCGCGATCAGTACCGCCGTACCGGCTGCTGCCAGCAGGAGGTGGGCGATCCACTGCGCGCCGAGCAGCAGCCCGGGCGCGGCCGGCGTTGCGCGGAGCCGCTTGAGGATGCCGCGTTCGCGGTACTGCGCGATCGTGCTCGGCAGGACGACGAACGCGGCCAGGCCGATCACGAAGACGCTGAGCATCGGCACGTTCGCGTCGATGTCGCGGACGCCGCCGGGCAGCGAGTCCGAGCTGCGCATCTTGACCCAGAGCAGCACCGCGGGGAACGCGAGCGCGAAGAACGCCGAGGACGGGTCGCGGACGATCAGCCGGAGCTCGACGGCGACGACCTGCAGCAAGCCTTTCACGACAGGTCCGTTCCGGACAGCGCCAAGTACGCACTCTCCAGCGAGTCCGTCGCGGTCTCCGCGACCAGTTCGGCCGGGCTGCCGGCGGCGATCACGCGGCCGTTCCCGACGACGATCACCTGGTCGCACAACGCCTCGGCCTCGTCCATGAAGTGCGTCACCAGTACGACGGTCAGCCCGCGTTCCCTCAGCTTCTTCAGCATCGTCCACGTCGTACGCCGGGCGACCGGATCGAGCCCCGTGGTCAGCTCGTCGAGGAACACGATCTCCGGATCGCCGACCAGCGCGAGCGCCACGAACAGCCGCTGCTTCCACCCACCCGACAAGCTCCCGAACCTGACCCGCTGCTTGTCCGCCAGGTCCCAGTCCGCCATCACCGTTCGCCAGTCGCCGCCGTCGTACAGGGCGGCGTACAGACGAAAGGCCTCGCCCACCTTCAACGCGTCCGGCAGCGCGGACTCCTGCAGCTGTACGCCGATCCGCTGCTGCAACCGGCGCCGCTCGGTCCACGGATCCATCCCCAGCACGCGCAACTCGCCGCCGTCGCGCCGCCGCAGCCCGGACAGGCACTCGACCAGCGTCGTCTTGCCGGCTCCGTTGGCGCCCGCGATCCCGACGATCTGGCCGCGCTCGACGCGCAACGAGATCCCGTCGACCGCGGGCTTCGACCGGTAGTTCTTCCTGAGCTTCTCGACCTCGATCACTGTCATACGTCGAGGCTCCCGTCCCGCGGAGCCCGCAACATCAACCGATCGATGGACCCCCGGCCAGGAACTCGATCAACCGCTCGGCGGTCTCGTCAGGCGCCTCCTCGGCCAAGAAATGGCCGCCGTCGACCGGGTAGCCCCGGACGTCGTCCGCCCAGCCGCGCCAGATCGCCAACGGGTCGTACCAGCTGCCGACCGCACCGGCCGGATCCCACAGCGCGAGGACCGGGCACGCGATCTTCCGCGTCCCGCGATCGGCCGCGTCGTGCTCGCAGTCCAGCGTCGCCGCCGCGCGGTACTCCTCGCAGATCGCATGCACCCGCGCCGGATCCCGGAACTGCTCCACGTAGGCAGCCCGTACGTCGGCCGGAAACGTCGTCCGGTCCTTCGACCACGTGTCGAGCATGTGCTCGACCAGTACGTCGGGAGCCGCCGCGATCAGCTGCTCGGGGATCGGCTCGGGCGCGCCCAGGAACGACCAGACCCAGTAGCCGACGGCGAACTCCTTGCCAGCACGCTCGAACGCGTCGCCCGTGGGAACGACGTCCAGCACGGCGAGCTTGGTGATCCGATCGGGATGATCAAGAGCCATCCGGTAAGCGCACCGCGCACCCCGGTCGTGGCCGACCACCGCGAAGTCGTCGAAGCCGAGCGCGCTCATCACCTCGACCTGGTCGATCGCGAGCGTCCGCATGCTGTACGGCGAATGGTCGGGAGCGCTCTCCGGCGTACCGCTGCCGCCGTACCCGCGAAGGTCGGTCGCCACCACGGTGAACCGCTCAGCCAACCGCGGTGCGATGCGATGCCACATCAGGTGCGTCTGCGGAATCCCGTGCAGCAGCAGGAGCGGTGGCCCCACTCCCCCACGGCGCCCGTGGATCGTGGTGGCCGAGGTGGTCACCGTGAACTCGTCGAAACCCTCGAACAGGCCCATCGCCCCACCGTAAACGTCACGGCACGAACGCGCGTTGGGACTGGTGGCGGAAGGTTCTCGGGGAGAGGTGGTGAGCTGCGGTGAAGCGGCGGGTGAAGTAGGACTGGCTGCTGAAACCGCAGCGGGTGGCGATGGTCGCGACCGGCAGTGTGGTTGCTGCTAGCAACGACGCGGCATGCTCGAGACGGAGGTCGGTGACGTACTCGGTAGGCGTCATCCCGTAGGCGGTCCGGAGAGAGCGCGACAGGTGGGCCGCACTGACGCCGGCCAACTCTTGCAGGCGTGGGACTCCGCCGCGGAGGTTGTCCTCGGCGCGCATCGCCGTACAGGCCTCGCCGAGCCAGGCGGGGATCGGGCGGCCGGCCGAGGTGGTGAGCTCGTCGGGCGAGACGAGCGGGAGCAGGTCGATCCAGAAACGCAGCAGGTCGTACTGCGCGGGCTCGGCCTGGAAGCGGGAGAGCGCGGTCTCGAAGGTCTCGATCGCCGCCGCGGGATCGGCGGGCCGGAAGGTGATCGGCTGCCGCGCGGCGTCCCAGCTGCTGCCGGGATTGGTCCTGGTCAGGTTGAGGAAACCCTGCCACGCCGAGCTCGGGAACGCGATGTTGACGAACTCCAGCCCGTCCGGCGCACCACCGCGGATCGCGTGCCGGTCGTGCGGCCGAACCAGTACGACGTCGCCGGCGGCCAGCGGCTGTGTCCCGGTCGGCATCAGGTGCTCGCCGCGGCCCGACACCACACCCATCAGCTCGTGGAAGTCCGCGTGCGTGTGCAGCTCGGAGTCCCGGGCGCGTGCGGCGAACCGGACCCGGGCGGCGTGGTACGGGCGGCCGAGTGCCCACCGCTCGAAACGCAACGCCTGGGGCATGTCACGAGAGTACAAGTTCACGTCAGTCCGTTGCTAGCGCCGACCAGCCGGGGCGGTCGACGATCGACGCAGGACAAACTCGAAGGAGCCTGGGATGACTTCCACAGCAAGCGAGCTCGCGGCGTACGAGCGGGACGGGTACGTCGTGTTCCGGGACGTGCTCGATCCTGAGCTGATCAAGGAAGTGAACGGGCATGTCGACTGGTTGCAGGCTCGGCATCCCGAGGTGCGCCCGGAGCAGCTGGGGCATGTGTTCCTGCGGGACGACCCGTTCTGGGTGCGGCTGGTGAGCGATCCGCGGTTGCTGGCGATCGCCGAACAGTTCGTCGGGCCTGACCTCGCGCTGTTCGCGTCGCACTACATCTCCAAGCCGCCGTACTCGGGACAACCCGTGCTCTGGCACCAGGACGCCGCGTTCTGGCCGTTGGACCCGATGAGCGTCGTGACGCTGTGGCTCGCGGTCGACCACTCGACGCCGCGGAACGGGTGCGTCCGCCTGATCCCCGGCAGCCATCGCGAGCCGGTGCTGGCGATGCGCGAGAACACCAGCGTGGAGAGCGTTCTCGGCCAGGAGATCGCGGTCGCGGTGGACGAGTCGCGGGCGGTCGACATGGTGCTCGCGCCCGGCGACGTCGAGGTGCACCACCCGAACATCGTGCACGGCAGCAACGCCAACACCTCGCCGGACCGGCGCTGCGGTTTGACGATCCGCTACATCCCGACCTCGACCCGGATCACCGATCCGGAGGTCCCGTACCCGAGCGCGTTCCACCTGCAGGGCTCCCCCGGCGTCAACGCCTACCAGCCACGTCCGTCGTACGTCGAAGGCCGCGACTACCCGTTCGCCGGCAGCGCGGACTGGGCCTAGAACATCGAAAGGCCGGTGTCCCGTCACGGGACACCGGCCAGTTCGACAACTCAGTACGAGGTCACTCCAGGCAGATCCGGAACGGGTGGCCGGCCGGGTCGGCGTAGACGCGCCAGCCGCGGGCGTTCTCGGCGGGCGGGGCGTCGACCGGGTCCAGGGGCTCGGCGCCCAGGGCGACGACGGCCGCGTGGCCGCTGGACAGGTCCTCGACGATCAGGTCGAGGTGAAGCTCGAGGGCGTCGGTGCCCGGCCAGGTGGCCGGTACGTAGTCTTCCGAGCGCCGGAAGGCGAGCGACGAGAAGCCGAGCGTCGAACCGGGGCCGCTGAGGCTGCGCCAGTCGTCGTCACCGTGCTCGTCGATCTCCAGACCGAACAGCGTCGAGTAGAACCGGGCGAGCTCGAGTGGGTCCGGGCAGTCCAGCACCACCGAGCCGAGCCGCCCGGCGGTACTGCCCGGCTGCTCTGCCACCTGCGTCATCTGTCCTCCAGCTTCCTTGTCAGGAGTTGGGCCCGTCCTGGTCAGAAGGCCCGGAACACCATGACAGGTCACCGGCCCATCGCGCACCTTCCGACACGCATGGTTTCCACGTCAGGGTGATCCGGCGCCCGCGGACCTGGCAGAGTGCGCCCATGACCAGGCCGCCCGCCGCGTTCGTGAAGCACCGGCATGACGCCCCGCCGGGGTTCTTCGAGGTCGAGGCCGCCGGACTGCGCTGGCTGGCCGTGCCCGGCGGAGTCCCGGTCGCGCCGCCGCTCGAGGTCACCGCGACCAGCATGACCACACCACACCTGGACACCGTCCCGCCGACCGGTGCGGCCGCCGACGAGTTCGGCCGGCTCCTGGCCGTCACGCACGCTGCCGGCGCCCGCTGGTACGGCGTACCGCCGGACGGCTGGGACACCGACGGTTTCATCGGCACGATCGAGCTGCCGCACAGCCTCGACCCGCTGGACACGTGGGGCGCGTTCTACGCCAACCTGCGCCTCCGGCCGTACCTGCGGACGGCGTACGACGCCGGCACGATCGACAGCGCCCACCTGAAGGTCTTCGAACGCCTCTGCCACAAGCTGGAAGCAGGCGCGTACGACGACCCGACGGAACGGCCCAGCCGCGTGCACGGCGACCTGTGGTCCGGCAACGTCGTCTGGTGCGCCGACGGCGTCCACCTGATCGACCCGGCCGCGCACGGCGGTCACCGGGAGACCGACCTGGCCATGCTCGAGCTGTTCGGCATGCCACAGGTCGAGCGCGTCCTGCGCGCGTACGACGAGGCGCACCCGCTGGCCGACGGCTGGCGCGAGCGCGTCGACCTGCACCGCTTGCACCCGCTGCTGACCCACGTGGTGATGTTCGGCGCGGCCTACGTCCCCCGCGCGCTGGCCGTGGCTCACCACTACTAACGCAGGGAGTTGTCGGAAAGTCTTGACTCCCGCTGTGAGCGGACGAACACTTCCGGTCATGACACGACTCGCCCGCCCCAGACGTCAGGTCACCCTGGCCGGACTCGCCGCAGCCGCCCTGCTGGCGACCCCACTCCTAGCCACCTCGCCCGCTTCAGCCGAGCCGACGGGCCAGCCGCAGCCCGCTGCGAGCACTGCGCCCTCGCTGATCCCCAAGCCCTCCAACCAGCAGGCACTGCCCGGCCAGAGCTTCGCCCTGCAGCCCTGGTCCCTCGTCGGCCTCGAGACGAGCGCCAAGGAGAGCCGCGCGGCCAGGAAGGTCGCCGACGGGCTCACCAGCCAGCTGCGCCGCTCGACCGGCTACCCGCTCCCGATCATCCCGGCCGTCCCCGGCCTGGTCGATGTGAAGCTCTCCACCAACGGCCCTGCCTCGCTCGGCGCGGAGGGCTACCAGCTGCGCGCGGACCGCTCGACCCTGAGCGTCGTAGCGGCTACGCCGGAGGGCCTGTTCCGCGGTGTGACCACACTGCGGCAGCTGCTGCCCGCCAAGGCGGAGTCGAAGACCCGTCAGGCCGGACCGTGGCGCATCAGCGGTACTGCGATCTCCGACTCGCCCCGGTACGGCTACCGCGGCGCCATGCTCGACGTGTCCCGCCACTTCTTCTCCGTCGCGGAGGTGAAGCGCTACATCGACCTGGCGTCGCTCTACAAGCTCAACAAGCTGCACCTGCACCTGTCCGACGACCAGGGCTGGCGGATCCAGGTGGACAGCTGGCCGCGGCTCACGACGTACGGCGGGAGCCTGGAGACCACCGGGACGCCCGGCGGCTCCTACACCAAGGCGGAGTACGCCGCGCTGGTCCAGTACGCGACCGACCACTTCATGGAGGTCATCCCCGAGATCGACACTCCTGGTCACACCAACGCGGCACTGGCGTCGTACGCCGAACTGAACTGCGACGGCGTCGCTCCCCCGCTCTACACCGGCACCGAGGTCGGCTTCAGCTCGCTGTGCGTCGGTAAGGACATCACGTACGACTTCCTGGACGACGTGTTCCGCGAGGTCGCCGAGCAGAACCCGGGCAGCGTGCTGCACCTGGGCGGCGACGAGGCGCACTCGACGCCGCACTCGGACTACCTGACCTTCGTCCCGAAGGCGTCCGCGCTGGTCACCCAGCAGGGCAAGAAGGTTATGGGCTGGCAGGAGATCGCCGAGACGCCGCTCCCGCCGGGCAGCATCGCGCAGTACTGGGGCACCGACGACAGCCGGTCCCGTGAGCTGGCCCGCAAGGCCGCGGCGCAGGGCGCGAAGGTCGTCATGTCGCCGGCGAACCGGGCGTACATGGACATGAAGTACGACGAGAGCACGCCGATCGGGCAGGACTGGGCCGGTCTGGTCAGCGTCCAGAAGTCGTACGACTGGAACCCGTCGACGCTGATCCCGAACCTGCCGGAGAGCGCGATCGCCGGCGTCGAGGCGCCGTTGTGGACCGAGACGCTGGACGACGTGGACAAGCTCGAGTACATGGCGTTCCCTCGGCTGCCGGGCATCGCCGAGCTGGGCTGGTCGCCGGCCTCCGCGCTGGACTGGACGACGTACTCCGACCGGCTGGCCGGTCAGGGCTCGCGCTGGGACGCGCTCAGCGTGAACTTCTACCGCGCGCCTGAGATCGCCTGGCGGTAGGTACGCGAGACCAGGGCCCCGGAGAGCGCGCTCTCTGGGGCCCTGCTCGTTCTGGGGGCCCTACTCCTGCGTGAGGACCCGTTCGAGCAACCAGGCGGCGTCCTGGTCCAGATCCTGCTCGGCGACGACCACCGCGGCCACCCGCTCGCCGGCGGTGAGCTCCAGCCGGTAGACGTACCGGTCGGGCTGCGGACGCCCGGTGCCCGGCGGTTGCTCGGTCAGCCGTACGGCGACCGCCTCGAGCACCTCGGCGTCGGGCTCACCGGAGGTGTCCAGTTCGCCACTGGTCTTCAATCCGGCGAATCCACCACTGCGGCTGACTTTGAGAAACACCGAATACTCCCCGGGTCGTGGTCTGCCCAAACCTTTCCGGACCTGGCCGGTTCTGTCCACCTTCGCGCGACACGCCGACGAATTCGGCGCCACCGCCAACGCCATCACCCGGCGTACAGGAATCGGTGTCCTACCTTGTCCCGGACTGGAAACGCTCACAGCGGCAGGTGCCGCGACGTTTCAGCAGGTCGCCGGGGGTTTCGTTGTCCTGCGGCGGTTCCGGGACGACGCGGCGACCGCCGGTGAGGCCCGTCAGGACCCGGTCACAGAACGTGGCGGGCGGCAACTTTACGCGACACGTGTTCGTGGTCACCCCTTCCACGAGGCTCCAGATCGGCTACAGTTATCGCGTTGCAGTTTTGGACTCCCATTGACTTTCGCTGTGCTGCATGGCCGGTTCTGTCTATCTGGGGCCTTTCGGCGACACGTGGCCCATGAGGTGTGGGTCGCGGTTTGTTACAAGCCATCAAGGAGATAGACACAAATGGCTGTCGGTACTGTCAAGTGGTTCAACGCTGACAAGGGCTTCGGCTTCATCACCCCGGATGACGGTGGCGCGGACGTGTTCGCGCACTACTCGGCCATCCAGACCTCGGGCTTCCGCTCGCTGGACGAGAACCAGCGCGTCGAGTTCGAGATCACCCAGGGCCAGAAGGGCCTGCAGGCGGAGAACATCCGTCCGATCTGATCCCCGGATCTGATCAGCTCTTCAGCACGGCAAACGAGCGGGCCGTCCACTTCGGTGGGCGGCCCGTTCGCTGTTCCCCGAGCTGTTCCGCGCGCGATTGCGGTGGGATTGAATCGGGGTACCAGTTCGGCCACAGCAGCCCCCTGAGGAGACCGATGACCGAGCAGGACCGCGCCGCCAGCTACAGCCGTGACGACGAGGACAAGGGCGAGCAGCTCGACCGGCACTGGAACGAGCTGCTCCAGGAGCTGCGGCTGGCCCAGACCGGTACGCAGATCCTGTTCGCCTTCCTGCTCGGCATCGCCTTCCAGGACCGGTTCCAGGACGCGGACGCCTTCACCCACGACGTCTACGCCGGCACGCTGGTCGCCGCCGCGCTGGCCGTCGCGCTGTTCCTCGCCCCGGTCTCGTTCCACCGGATCCTGTTCCAGCAGCGGCTGCGCGACCGGCTCGTCCCGATCGCGCACCACCTGGCCAGCGCCGGCCTGGTCTTCCTGATCGCCGCGATGTGCGGCGGTGTCCTGCTCGCCCTCGACGTCGTCCTCAGCCGCACGGTCGCGATCGTCGTCGTGGCGATCGTCCTGGTCTGGTTCCTCGCGTTCTGGTACATCCTGCCGGCGTACGTCCGTCGTACGAGCAAGAACGGGAAGGGCTAGCGCAGGCGGGGCATGACCTCGGTGGCGACCTGCTCCAGGACCGCCTCGGTGCCGGCGTAGATGCCTTCGGGGCGGGGCCAGTGGGTGATCACGTCGGTGAAGCCGAGCTTCGCGGCGCGGGTGACGGCGTCCTCGAACGCGTCGGCGCTGGACAGGGCGTAGACGGTCGAGTCCAGCGACAGGTAGCGGTCGAAGGAACGGCCTTCCAGTACGTCGTCCATCCGGTGGCTGAGGTCGGCGACCGAGCCCCACCAGCTGTCCAGGTCGTCACCCTTGCCGCCGGTGGTCACCCAGCCGGCGCCGTACTTGACCGCCAGGCGGAGCGAGCGCGGACCGTTCGCGGCCATCACGAACGGGACGCGTGGTTGCTGGACGCAACCAGGCAGCGTGCGGCCGTTGCGGGTCTCGTAGTACTCGCCGTGGTGGTCGACACCGTCCGTGGTCAGCAGCTTGTCGAGCAGCTCGGTGAACTCGGTCAGCCGGTCGACCTTCTGCCGCGGCGTGAGGTCCGGACCGCCGAGGATGGTCGTGTCGATCCCGCCGCCGGCACCGATGCCGCACAGGAAGCGGCCGTCGGAGATGTCATCCAGGGCGAGGATCTCGCGGGTCAGCGCGAGCGGGTGACGGAAGTTCGGCGAGGTGACGAAGGTGCCGAGCTTGACCGTCGACGTGACGAGGGCGGCGGCGGTCAGTGTCGGCGTCGTTCCGTACCACGGTGAGTCCTGCAGGCCGCCCCAGGTCAGGTGGTCGTAGGTCCAGGCGTGGTCGAAGCCGAGCTCCTCGGCCGCGCGCCACTTCGGCGCGGCCTCGCTCCAGCGGTACTCGGGCAGGATCGTGATTCCGAATCGCATGCCTCGCACACTAGTCCGCACGATCGACATGTGGCCGGGCCCACACGATAGTTGCATTTCTCCACGATCTTCGACACGGTCGTAAGGCAGTCCCCCCGACACCCTTGAACAGGAGGCGCGCCGAAGCGAGGCGTGTAGCAGCCGTGGCGATCGACATCGAGGATCAGCAGCACCTGTCCCCCGATCACGAGAACGAGCACCCTGCACTTGCCACCCCACCACCACCTGGCAGCCGAAGTCGCGGCTCAGGGCTGGACCGAATCGTCTTCGGCGTCACCGCGGTCATCGCCCTGGCCTTCGTGGCCTGGGGATTCGCCGACTCCGGCGGTCTCGGTACGGCGTCCGACAGCGCGCTGACCTGGGTCGAGCACAACACCGGCTGGCTGTTCGTCCTGCTGGCCTCGGGATTCGTGGTCTTCGTGATCTGGCTGGCCGCCGGCCGGTACGGGCGGATCCCGCTCGGCGCCGACGACGAGCAGCCCGAGTTCAAGACCGTCTCCTGGGTCGCGATGATGTTCAGCGCCGGGATGGGCATCGGCCTGATGTTCTACGGCGTCAGCGAGCCGCTGTCGCACTTCACCGCTCCCCCGCCGGGGACCGTCGAAGCCGGCTCGTCGCAGGCGCTCGAGACGGCGATGGCGACGACGTTGTTCCACTGGACCCTGCACCCGTGGGCGATCTACGCCGTCGTCGGCATCGCGATTGCCTACGGCACCTTCCGGCGCGGCCGCTCGCAGCTGATCAGCTCGGCGTTCGCGCCGCTGCTCGGCCGTCGTACCGAAGGGCCGATCGGCAAGGTGATCGACAGCCTCGCGATCTTCGCGACGCTGTTCGGGTCGGCCGCTTCGCTGGGCCTCGGCGCGTTGCAGATCGGCTCCGGCGTCCAGATCCTCGGCTGGATGGACAAGGCCGGCAACGGCGTCCTGGTCGCGATCATCGCGATCCTGACCGCGGCCTTCGTCGCGTCGGCGGTCTCCGGTGTTGCCAAGGGCATCCAATGGCTGTCCAACATCAACATGGTGCTGGCCGTCGTCCTGGCCGTCTTCGTGTTCGTGGTCGGACCGACCGTCCTGATCCTCAACCTGGTGCCGACGGCCATCGGCGACTACTTCCGCGACCTGGCCGACATGGCGGCGCGGACCGAGGCCAGCGGCGGCGACGCGATGGCCAAGTGGCTGTCCGGCTGGACCGTCTTCTACTGGGCCTGGTGGATCTCGTGGACGCCGTTCGTCGGCATGTTCATCGCCCGGATCAGCCGCGGCCGGACGATCCGGCAGTTCGTCACCGGCGTCCTGCTGGTGCCGTCGCTGGTGAGCCTGGTCTGGTTCTGCGTGTTCGGTGGTGCCGCGATCAACGCCCAGCGCAACGGCACGGACATCGCCGGGCAGTCGACGCCGGAGGGCCAGCTGTTCGGGTTGCTGGACACGTTCCCGCTCGCGTCGGTCGCGACGATCGTGGTGGTCCTCCTGGTCGCGATCTTCTTCGTCTCCGGGGCCGACGCCGCCTCGATCGTGATGGGCACGCTGTCCGAGCGCGGAGCGATCACGCCGAAGAAGCCGCTGGTGGTCTTCTGGGGTGTGCTGACCGGTGCGGTCGCGGCGGTGATGCTGTTGGCCGGCGGCGGTGGGGCCGAAGCGTTGCAGGGTTTGCAGAACCTGACGATCGTCGCGGCGTTGCCGTTCGCGCTGGTGATGGTCGGGCTGGCGGTCGCGCTGGCCAAGGACCTGCGCACCGACCCGTTGATGCTCCGGCGCGAGATCGGGACCGAGGCGGTCGAGAACGCGGTGATCGAGGGTGTCTCGGCGCACGGCGACGACTTCTCGCTGGTCGTCACCGGCAACGGCGACGAGGACGGCACCCGGGTGCCGGAGCCGACGCAGCCACGCGACGTCGTACCGCCTCCGAAGGGCTGAGCTGGGAATAGATTGAGGGTTCAACTACATTGGGAGTGGTACGACTTCCGAGAGGTGGACCCCCATGAAGAGCCCCGTGCTGTACCTGAGCCATGGCGCACCGCCGCTGGCCGACGACCACGAGTGGACGTCCGAGCTGGCGGCGGTGTCCGCGGGCATCGAGCGGCCGACCGCGATCCTGATCGTGTCGGCGCACTGGGAAGCGGCGCCGCTCACGCTCACGCTCGCCGCGACCGAGACCGTGCCGCTGCTGTACGACTTCTGGGGCTTCCCGGACCGCTACTACCAGGTCCAGTACGCCGCGCCAGGCGCTCCCGAGCTCGCCGCGCAGGTGCGGAAGCTGCTGCAGGTGCCGGGCACTCCCGTGTACGACGATCCGTCGCGCGGGCTCGATCACGGCGCCTACGTGCCGCTGAAGGAGATGTACCCGGACGCGGACATCCCGGTCCTGCAGGTGTCGATGCCGACGCTGGATCCCGCGGCGCTGTTCGCGATCGGGCGGAAGCTGGCGCCGCTGCGCGACCAGGGCGTGCTGATCGTGGGTAGCGGGTTCACGACGCACAACCTGCGCGCGGTGAACCTGGCGGGTTCCCCTGGAGCTCCGGCGCCTGGGTGGTCGGTGGAGTTCGACGACTGGGCTCGGCGGGCGCTCGCCGCGCAAGATGTCGACTCGCTGATCGACTTCCTGCACAAGGCGCCGGCGGCCGGGATCGCCCACCCGCGGACCGAGCACTTCGCGCCGCTGTTCGTGTCGCTGGGCGCGGCCGAGGAGTCGCTCGGTACGGCGGAGACGGTGATCGACGGGTTCTGGTACGGGTTGTCGAAGCGCTCCTGGCAGATCGGCTGACGACCGCATTTGGTGGGTTAACCCATCAAGTTGCCCCTTGGCCCACCGGATTTCGGTGGGCCAACAGTGCAGGTGCGGGGTTAACCCATCAAACGATCAGGGGGCGACTCAGTGGGTCGGGGTCGGGAAGTGCGCGATCGTCGTCGTACCGAGGCTGCTGATCCAGACCTTGCCGTCGCGCTCGCGGACGCCGGTGGGCATGTGGAACTGCGGATGCGTGCCACGTAGGTCGTGCACGAGGTGGCCGGCGTCGTCGTACGCCTGGATCTCGATGATGTCGGCGGGCTTCGGCTTGAGCGCGTCGGGCAGGTTCCAGACGAGCTTGCGGAAGACCGGCGCCTTCGGCAGCAACGTGTCGAGCACGGTGTTGCGCGGTGAACCGATCGCGACCCAGATCAGGCCGTCGGAGCCGCGGGAGATGTTGTCCGGCAGGCCCGGGATCGGCGCGACGAGTTCCGGTACGGCGTCGTCGGTGGTGAGGTCGAGCTTGAAGAGTCCGTAGCCGGCGGTCTCGGCGAAGAACAGCGTCCGCTGGTCACCGCTCAGCGCGACGCCGTTCGGGAACGGACGGCCGGTCGCCAGCTGCGTCAGCTCGCCGTCCGGACGGAGCCGGTAGACGCTGCCGGTCGCCGAGTGCTCGAGCAGGTCGGCCATCCACTCGTGCACGCCGAACCGGGTCGACGAGTTGGTGAAGTAGATCGTGCCGTCGTCGGTGACGTCCGCGTTGTTGCAGAAGCGCATCGGCTGGCCGTCGATCTCACCGAGCAGCGTGGTCACGCGGCCGTCGCGGTCCATCGTCAGCAGGCCGCGGTTCGCGTCGCAGATGAGAACCTTGCCGTCGGCCAGCCACTCCAGACCGAGCGGGCGCCCGCCGGTGTCGGCCAGCGTGGTGATCGTGAGCCCGTCCGCGCTGACGCGCAGGATGCGGCCGTCGCGCAGGCCGGTCAGGACGCTGCCGTCCTCGTCGATCAGCGTGTCCTCGGGGCCGTCGCCCGGTACGGCCACGACCTCGACGGTGATCGGCGCGGCCTGCCGGGTCGGCGGTACGGGCGGGGGCGTCCAGCGGACCGGCTCGATGCGCGACTTCATGGCCTGAGCCTAGAAGGCTTGGTCCTTCGGTGGGAACAGTCCACGCGTGTCCCCGCCGCCGAACCAGATCCCGATCGCGAACGCGGCCGTTGCCTCCAGCAACCGGGCACGCTCGAGACCGCCCGCGTTCACCGGCTCGCAGCCCAGGTCGCGGACCAGGTGGGCGACCTGGTCGAGGGCCTCTCGGTCGTCGCCACAGATCGGTACGCCGAGCGGCTGACCGGGCAGCGGGGCGCGACGCCAGACGGAGTCGGCCGCAAGATTGAATGCCTTCACGACGCGCGCTTGGCCGGCGTACTCGCTGATCGCCTCGGCCATCGCGTCGACGGCGAGCATGATGCCCGGGTGGGTGATCGCGTTCGTGCAGTCGATCAGGGTGCTGTTGCCGAGGTCGAGTGCTTGGACGGTGGCGACCGCCGCCTCAGCCGGTACGGCGAGCAGCACGACCTCGCCGAACTCCGCGGCTTCCTGCAAGGTGCCGGCCCGCACTGCCTCCCGCTGTGTGCCGCCCTCTGAGCCGATCTGGTCGGCGGCCTTCCGTGCCCGCTCGACCGACCTCCCGCCGACGAAGATCTCGTGGCCCGCCTTCGCCCACTGACCACCGAGCGCTTCCGCCATCAATCCGTTGCCGAGGATCCCGATCCGCATGCTCACTCCTCCTGAGGTGTTGGAGGCCGTGACGCTAGCCGGGACGAAACACACCTCCTGGTGCCTTTTGCCGGGTGCACACTGGACCGGTGACGAAGTTCTACGCGGACTGCCAGGCCCGGATCGCCGCCGACCTGATCAGCGGGACCTGGCCGATGGTGGTCATCTACTCGCTGTCCAAAGGCCCGGCCCGGCCCGGCGACCTGCGCCGCAAGATCGGCGGCATCAGCCAGAAGGTGCTCACCGACACGCTGCGCCGCCTCGAGCACAACGGCGTCGTCGAACGCCGTCGGTACGCCGAAGCGCCGCCGCGGGTCGAGTACTCGCTCACCGAGGCCGGGCGCGACCTGCTCGTCCCCATCGAGGCGCTGGGCGACTGGGCCGCCAAGCACGCGTCGACGGTCCTGGACGCGCAGGAGTCCGCCTGACCGCTACTCCCCCGTCGCGCCGTCCAGGTGTTCGCGGAGGAGATCGGCGTGCCCGTTGTGCCGCGCGTACTCCTCGATCATGTGCGTGACGATCCAGCGCAGGCTGTACGACGTTCCTTCGTCGACGCAGACGTGGTCGCCCGGCAGCCCGGCGATCGCTGTACGGGCCTGGTCGATGGAGTCCTTGTAGCGCTGGACATCCTCTTCGTACTTGGCCGGGTCCAGGTCGGACCACGCGGCACCAGGCACCGCTTCGGACCCGTACGGATAAGGCGTCGGGCCCTCCGTGAACGGGCCGACGAGCCACCCGAGCTCGTCCTCCGTCAGGTGCCGGACCATCCCGTGCAACGTCAGCGGCGACGGCTTCAGGACCGCCGTCCCCAGCTGCTCCGGCGTCAGCCCCTCGCACTTCCACAGGAACGTGCCCCGCTGGAAGTCGAGGAACCCGAGCAGCGTCTCCATCTCGTCGGCGATGTACGGCGGGTCGACACGTCCGTGGAGGTCCATGGTCGGCAACTATCGCGGGTCGGTCGCGCCGAGCAGTCGGCGGGTCACGGTGTCCCGGGTACCGGAGGGGTCCTCCGATACGACCGTTAGAATTCTCGGCATGACATCGACTGAGTCCACCGATCGCCCCTATGCGAGCTTCCCGGTTCGCATCGGTGTTCAGATCCAGCCCCAGCACGCCCAGTACGACGACATCCGGCGGACCGTCGCCAAGGTCGAGGAGCTCGGCGTCGACGTAGTCTTCAACTGGGACCATTTCTACCCGCTGTCCGGTGAGCCCGAGGGCCTGCACTTCGAGGCCTGGACGATGCTCGCCGCGTGGGCCGAGGCGACCGAGCGGATCGAGTTCGGCGCGCTCGTGACCTGCAACTCCTACCGCAACCCCGACCTGCTCGCCGACATGGCGCGCACCGTCGACCACATCAGCAACGGCCGGCTGATCTTCGGCATCGGGTCGGGCTGGTTCGAGAAGGACTACGACCAGTACGGCTACGAGTTCGGTACGGCGGGCGGACGGCTCGACGCGCTCGGCGAGGCCCTGCCGCGGATCGAGCAGCGCTGGGCCAAGCTGAACCCCAAGCCGACCCGCGACATCCCGGTCCTGATCGGCGGTGGCGGTGAGAAGAAGACGCTGAAGCTCGTCGCCCAGCACGCGACCATCTGGCACGGCTTCGGCGACGCCGAGACGATGGCGCACAAGCACGCCGTACTCGACGCGCACTGCGCGACGATCGGCCGCAACCCGGGCGAGATCGAGCGCTCGGTCGCCGTCGGCGACAAGAAGCCGGAAGAGGCCGCCAAGGCGCTGTACGACGTCGGCAGCCGGCTGTTCACCATCCACACCTCCGGCCCGGACTACGACCTCGGCCTGGTCCGCGACTGGCTCGCCTGGCGCGACGAGGTCAACGCCAAGGCCTGACCTTTGTTACCTGTGCCCGTGCTCTCCTTCGAGCACGGGCACAGGTGTTCAGCGGAAGGCTTCGGCGGCTTGCTGGAGTCTTGTCTGGTGGTTCTTCCACCAGGTGTGGTCGCGGTCCTCGATGTTCGGGTTGCTCGCGCGGAGGCCGACGGCGCTGTCGATCGTCTCGCGGACGATGTCGGCGTGGCCGGTGTGGCGGTTCGTCTCGGCGACGACGTGGACCAGGATCTGGTGCAGCGTGACCTCGCCCTCGCGCCACCACGGGACGGTGCCGATCGAGTCCAGCTCCAAGGCGTCGATCGTGGCGTCGGAGTGCGCGGTGACCTGGCGGTAGAGGTCGGTGAGGTGGTCGCGGGACTCGTCCTCGGTGGCCCACATGTCGGCCTCCGGCTCGGCGTCGTCGTCCCACCACGGCAGGTGCTGCGGGAACGGCCGCCCGAACGTGTCACCGAAGTACCCGGCCTCGACGATCGTCAGGTGCTTGACCAGGCCGAGCAGGTTCGTGCCGGTCGGCGTGAGCGGCCGGCGTACGTCGTACTCGGAGAGTCCTTCGAGCTTCCACAGCATCGCCTCGCGCACCGAGCGCAGGTAGTTGTGCAGCGTCAGTTTGGGATCCACGCGCACACCCTAGGCGGGCGTTCGGCTCGGCCGGTGCTTCGCTAGGATTTCCCGCATGTCTACGCTGCCTACGAACGGTTCGGTGCTGCCCATCACGCGGTGGGGCGAGGACGTCATGCACCGGCTGAACCAGCCCGTGACCGACTTCGGCGACGACCTGCAGAAGCTGGTCGCCGACATGGTCGCGACGATGAACGCGGCCGAGGGCGTCGGGCTGGCCGCGAACCAGGTCGGCGTCGACCTGCAGCTGTTCGTCTTCGACTGCCCGGACAAGGACGGCAACCGCCACCAGGGCGTCGTCTGCAACCCGACGATCGACCTGCCCGAGGGCAAGGACCGCCAGCTCGACGAGGGCGAGGAGGGCTGCCTGTCGCTGCCCGGCGCGTTCACCAAGTGCGCGCGCCCCGACTTCGCGCGGGTCAGCGGCGTCGACCAGCACGGCGAGCCCGTCACGTACGAGGGCGACGGCCTGCTCGCGCGCTGCCTCCAGCACGAGACCGACCACACCCAGGGCATGGTCTTCGGCGACCGCCTCTCCCGCAAGTACAAGCGCCGCCTGTTCGCCGAGGCCGAGGAGCTCGCCGGCGACTACCCGAGCGACTGGCCGATCTCCCCCATGCTCAACCCCGAAGAGCACGAGGGCCAGCCGGTCAGCGAGTAGCCCTTTGCCGGCGCAGGGCGATCAATACCAGTACGGCGGCCCCGCCGCCGTACGCGATCCCCGGCAGCCATGGCGACTCCCACGCGTCCACGGTCTTGGCGACCTTCGGGTCGCCCGGGTCGTAGACGACCTCTACCTGGTCACCGGCCTTCGGCGCGACGTCGTACCGACTGATCTCGGTGGTGATCTGCTCCCCCGACGCGGTGACGTACCGCGCCGTGAACGACCCCTGCGCCCGCACCCCCGCCGACGGCCCGTCGAGCACGGTCGCCGTCACCCGCACTCCCCGCCCGTCCAGCCGAGCCAACTCGACCACAGCGTTCGCGCCGATGCTCAGCACGACCACCGCCGCCGCCAGACACCCGACCATCCGCACAGGTGACCGGAAATCCCCGAGACTCCACCGCATGCCGGTGAGACTATCGACGCAGACCCCCGGTTCCCCGTGAGGTGACGCCATGCGCGCCCTACCACCGTACGAACAGGCAACGCTCGACCTGCCCGAGCTCGAAGTGCTGAGCCGGCGGGTGTGGGAGCTGGCGTCGCGCGGGCTTCCGCCGTACGAGCAATCGTTTGGTGGGCCCTCGTGATGCGGCAACTGCCGCCGTATGAGGCTCGGGTGGTTGGGGTTGATCTGCCGGTGGTTATTGCTTGGGTGGCGGCGCGGCCGGGGTTGGGGGCTGAGGTTGTGCTGGACTGCTTGGGGTTTCTGTCGGGGAACGGGTCGACGCGGATTGTGGTTTATCTGCGGGATCGTGATGCCGTACGGCGTACCGAGCAGGAGCTCGCCGCGGCGATGCGTGCGCCGGAACGGCTTCGGGTGTGGGAGTGGACCGGGGACTCGGACGAGAAGCGGCGGGTGCAGCAGACCGTGATGCAGCTGCGGAACGCGGAAGGGCCGGGGATTGCGCGGGTGACCTTCAGTGTGACGAGCGAGTCGAGTCCGGTGGTCGAGGTGAGTCTGGATCGGTGGGATCCGGTGTTCGCGGCGGAGCTGGAGGGGATTCGGCCTGGGTGGGTGCAAGTACTGCGGGAGCCGTTCGACGGGGACTGGCACGACATCGAGCGGTGAACTGTTGCCCTCAGCAACGAGGGCAACGGTCCGGTATCTAAGCCTGTACGTCGGACAGCGGCGTCCCCGGGTCGGCCAAGCGCTCGGGGTCGACCTGCTGCTTGGAGCGGATCAGCTCCTGGGTCGGCTTGATGCCGTCGTCCCACCGGTTGATGTGCATGCCGGCGACGACGCGACCGCCAGAGAGCCAGAACGCATGGAACTCCTGCTTCTCGACGTCGCCGCGGGTGACGAGCTGGTCGTAGCCGCCGCCGATCCAGCCGGAGTACTCCATGCCCACGTCGTACTGGTCGGTGAAGAAGTACGGCAGGTGGTCGTAGCTGACCTCCTGGCCGAGCATCGACTTCGCCGCGGCGGGGCCGCCGTTCAGTGCGTTGTCCCAGTGCTCGACGCGCAGACGCTCGCCGTAGAAGGGGTTCTGGATGTTCGCGACGTCACCGACGGCGTACACGTCGGGATCATCGGTGTGGAAAGACGCGTCAACGACAATCCCGTTGTCGACCGTCAGGCCGGCCTGCTCGGCGAGCTCGGTGTTCGGACGGGCACCGATGCCGATCACGACGACGTCGGCGGCGTACTCGCTGCCGTCCTCGGTGAGCACGGCCTCGACCTTGTCGGTCCCGCGGAACCCGGACACGGACTGCCCGAGCCGGAGGTCGACGCCGTGGCGCAGGTGGAGCGACGCGAAGAACGCACCCATCTCACCGCCGAGCGCGGCGGCAAGCGGCGTCTCCTGCGGCTCGATGACCGTCACGTCGCAGCCGTACTCGCGCGCAGCGGCCGCAGTCTCCAGCCCGATCCAACCAGCGCCGACGACCACGACACGTCCGCCGGCGCGAATGGCCTCGCGCAGCTTGTCCGAGTGCCCGATCCGGCGCAGGTAGTGGATCCCGTCGAGCTTGACCCCGTCGACCTTCAGGCGCCGCGGCGAGACTCCTGTCGCGAGCAGCAGCTTGCTGTACGAGATCCGCTCGCCACTCTCGAGGGACACCTCGTGAGCGGCGCGATCCAGTCCCGTCACCCGGTCCCCGAGCACCAGCTCGACGTTGTGCTCGCCGTACCAGCCCTCGTCGTGCACGAAGGACTTGTCCCGCTCGTCCTTCCCGAGCAGGTACCCCTTCGACAGCCCCGGGCGCTCGTACGGCCGCTCCCGCTCGTCACCGATCAGGACGACGCGCCCGTCGAACCCTTCGGCCCGCAAGGTCTCGGCCGCCTTCGCGCCCGCCAGACTGGCCCCGACGATGACAAAGCTGCTCATGGATCTCCTTCTAAAGACGATTGTCTTCGACTTTAGAATCACCACCCCTCCCCGTCAACGCGCGACCCCGTACCGTGGACAGATGCGCGAACTGTCGGCCTACGAGCAGGCGACGATCGACCTCGACCTCCCGGTCATCGAGCGCTGGATCGCCCAGCACCCCGCCCTCGGCGCCGAGGCGCTCGTCGACCACGACGCGTACGACTCGAACGCGGGCCACGTCCTCCTGGTCGTCCTGCTCCACGACCACTCCGCCGTACGACGCACGCGCGACGAGCTCGCGGCCACGCTCTCCCGGCCGGAACACCTGCGGGTGCGTCGCTGGATGCCTGAGCCGGCGGAGATCGAGCGGCTGCGCAAGCAGGTGCGGGCGATGCGGGCCGAGGGTCCCGGGCATGGGCAGATCAGCGTCACCTGGCCGGACTCGGAGACCGGGTTCCTGGTCGTTGGGCTGGATCGCCACGATCCGGCGTTCGCCACGGAGATCGAGGCCGTGCGGCCCGGGTGGGTGCGGGTGCATCCCGAGCCGATGCGTGTCGACCCCTTGGTGTGACGGCTACCAGCGCGAGGACTTGAGGTCGTTCTCCAGGATGGCTTCGATGGTTTCGGCCGGGGTCTGGTGGGTGGTGTCGAGCCAGAGGCCTCGCTTGGGCGTGATGGCGAGGTCTTGCTGGAGGGCTCGGACGGCGTCGGCGAGGGTGCCGCCTTCGGGCTGCCAGTCCCGGTACGACGTGGAGCCGCGGCCCAGTTCGCGTTCGACGATGGAGTCGACGGACGGGACGAGGACGACCAGGTGGGGCTCGACGTCGTGCAACGCGGCGAACCAGCGTTCGATGTCGGGGCCGAGGATGATGTCGGAGCAGGTGAAGTCGAAGCCGGCGTCGGCGTAGTGCTGGGCGATCTTGGCGGTCGCGGCGTACCGGAGGTCCAGCTGGCGAACGGCTTCAGGCAAAGGATCGGGCGTCATCCCGACAGCGCCGGCGACGACGCCGTTGTGGAAGACGTCGCCGTCGAGGGTCGCGGCCGGTGGGCCGAGGCGCGACGCGAGCAGCGGCGCGATGGTGGACTTGCCCGCGGCCTGCATGCCGGTGATCAGAACGACTTTCCGCATGTGGCCAATCCCATCACGCCCGTCCAGCACTTTTCGTCGATAAGCTGCCCGGGTGCCATCGATGCAGAGCGGCCCAGGGTCCAAGCGCCCGGTCACGCTCGACGACGTGGCGCGGTACGCCGGAGTGTCGCAGCCGACGGCGTCCCGGGTGCTCAACGGCAGCGCCCGCAAGGTCGCCGAGAGCTATCGCGAACGCGTCCTCGCCGCGGCTCGTCAGCTCGGCTACACCCCGAACCTCCCGGCCCAGGCGATGGCCCGCGGCACCTCGCGCACGATCGCGCTGGTGATCAGCCTGATTTCCGACCCGTACTTCTCCGCGATGGCGGCCGAGATCATGAAGCAGGCTGAGGCGATCGGCCTGCACGTGTCGATCGCCGTCACCGAGCGGCACGCCGAGCGCGAGCTCGACCTGGTCCGCGAGCTGCGCGGCCAGCAACCGCGCGCGATCATCCTCGCCGGGACGGGGTACGTCGACCCGCCGTCGGAGCAGGAGCTCGTCGACGAGCTGCGCCGGTACGAGGAGACTGGCGGGCGCGTCGTACTGATCAGCCGCAACGATCTCCCGTTCGAGACGGTCGACTTCGACAACCACGAAGGTGCGCGGTCGCTGGCGCGCGAGCTGGCCGGGCTCGGGTACCGCCGCTGCCTGGTCCTCGGGATCGCCACTCCCCTGCTGTCGATGCAGCAACGGGTCGAGGGGTTCGTCGAGGGCCTGCGTGACTCCGGCGTCAGTGATCCGCGGGTCGAACACCTCGACTTCAGCTGGGTCGGTGCGCGCGACTTCGTGCTGTCGCTGACCGACGACGAACTGCGCGATCTCCAACTGGTGTTCGCGATCACGGACGACATGGCGCTCGGTGCCCTCGACGGGCTGCGCGAGCGCGGGCTGCGAATCCCTGAGGACATCGGTGTCGCCGGGTTCGACGACATCAGCACGCTGCGCGACGTCGTACCGAAGCTGACGACTGTGCATGTCGCGCTGAACGCGGTCGCCGAGGAAGCGATCTATCGCGCTACAACCGCGGACAGCGAGCTAACCCGGCGCATTGTCCCGGCGTACCCGGTCGTCCGCGCGAGCACTCCGCCGCTTAGTCGGTGAGCGGGAGCCGGTAGGCGCGTTCTTGGCCGTAGGCAACGAATCCGAGCCGCTGCAGGATCGGGGAGCTGGTGCTGATGATTCCTTGCGACAGTGCCATTGTGGCGGCGCGCTCCTCGGCGTACGCCAGGCGCTGGGCAACCATCGCCCTGTAGATCCCCTTGCCGCGGTGCGATTCCAGCACTCCGGAGCCCCACAGCCGGGCCGCGCCATCAGCGACCTCGATGGCTCCGATGGCAACCGGCGCGCCGTCGAGGTACGCGGCCAGCCCACTTCCTCTTCCCGCGGCGAACTTCTCCTGCTCCTCCGCCGCTCGCTGGGTGAGGACGTCGTCGGACGCCCTGGTCCCGCCGAACATCACGGTCCCGACGGCGTTGACGTCCCGCACGACCTCGAAGGTGGTCGCCCAGCGCAGCTCGAGTCCTGGAATCTCGGGCGTCTTGAGGTGGGCCGGCAGGGGCATCGCCAGTACGTCGTACGTGTCGCCCAGCTCGGCGCCGCGCTTGAGCAGGGCTTCATTGAGGCCGGCGGGTGCGCTGAGCCGGACCGTCACCCAGGCCTCGAGCTCACCCATGCGGTGGAGGCTATCCAGCGATCGGCCCAGGTCGATCGACGGTTTGAGACTTTGCGGTCGTTCGCCGCTGGGACTCTTATGAAAGCTTCTACATAGCACTTCAATAATATGATTGAGCCGTATGAGACAGGACATTCGAGAGCTTGCGACCGGGCCGTGTGAGCTGCTGGCTGTTGGTGAACCGGCGCATCCCACGCAGGATGCGTCCTTCGGGCCGATCCGCAACGAGCTGTTTGGGTCCCTTGTGCAGCTGGGCTTTCGGTCGATCGCTCTGGAGACGGATCGCGTTGCTGCGCTGGCGGTTGACGACTTCGTGCGGGATGGGGTTGGGACGCTCGAAGCGGTGATGAGCGACGGGTTCTCCCACGGCTTCGGCGACGTGGAAGCAAACCGCCAACTGGTTGGTTGGATGCGCGAGTACAACCAGGGTCTGCCGGCTGACGAACGCTTGTCGTTTCACGGCTTCGATGCACCGACCGAAAGCACCAGCGCGCCCAGTCCGCGCTTGTACTTGGAACACGCCCTCGACTACCTGAATCTCGACCTCGCCGATCTGGGAGACCACATCGATCTCGCTGGTCTGCTCGGCCCCGATGAGCGGTGGAGTCGCCAGGAGGCGATCCTCAATTCGGCGATGTCGATCGGCGCCAGCGCGGAGGCCGTTCGCCTGCGAGCGATCGCCGACGATCTGCTCACCACGCTTTACACCCGCGCACCCGAGCTGATCGCCGCGACCTCGCACGCCGCCTGGTACCGAGCCCGCACCCACTGCACCGCGGCCCTCGGTCTGCTTCGCTACCACCGACAGGCTGCCCAGCAGACCGACGAAACCACCCGCATCTCCGGGCTCCTCGCCGTACGCGACGTCACCATGGCCCAGAACCTGCTGGACATCCGCACCCTCGAGGACCGCCGCGGCCGCACCCTGGTCTGCGCCCAGAACGCCCACCTGCAACGCAACCGGAGCACCCTGCAGATGGGCGGCATGACCCTGACCTGGAACTCGGCCGGCGCCATCCTCAACTCGCTGATCGGCAACCGGTACGCCGTGGTCATCAGCACCCTCGACCCCGACGGGCTCGACCCAACCACCGCCGAGGCAGCCGACGCAATCCTGCCCGTAGTCGCCGACTCCATCCTGCCGGTGGCCGCCGACACGAGCCCGCCCGTGGTCGATGGAGAATGAGCTCATGCCAGCGCAGACTCTGACCCTCCTCCGGCCGACCTTCAGCATCGAGCACCATTCCGGTGCAGCACCGGAGATCCCGAGCGGCGATTGGTGGGCAATGTCGAGGACGCCAGAGGGCACCACAGTCCTCGCCGAGCTGGCTGACGGCAGCTCAGCTGAGCCGTGGCGTGCCTTCTACAACCACGCTGCCCACGACCTCGACCAGCCAGGCATGCTGGCCGCGATCGTCCAGCCGCTCGCAGACGCAGGGCTGTCGGTCTTCGCCTCCTCGACGTACCAGGCCGACCTGGTCCTCGTCGCAGCCGCCTCCCTCGACCAAGCCATAGCAACCCTCGAAGCCGCAGGCCACACCATCGTCGCCTGAAGCCCCCGGCCACACGACCGTCGCCTTCGGCTGAGGGGCGCCCCGGGTGGGGTAGCCCGAGGGCGCCGGCTGCGCGGGCGGCGGCTAGGGCTGCGGGGTGACTCGGGTGGCGTAGAAGGCTACTGCGGCTGAGGAGGCTACGTTGAGGGAATCGACGCCGCCGGACATGGGGATGCGGACGGTGAGGTCGGACTCGGCTAGGACGTGGGGCTTGAGGCCGTGGCCTTCGGTGCCGAAGATCAACGCCAGCTTCTCGTCGTGGCGGGCGGTGAGGGCGTCGAGGGTGATCGAGTCGTCGGTGAGGGCGAAGGCCGCGGTGGTGTAACCGTGGGCCGTGAGCTTGGCCAGGTCGCCGGGCCAGGACGTCAGGCGGGTCCATGGGACCTGGAAGACGGTGCCCATCGAGACCTTGACCGAGCGGCGGTACAGCGGGTCGGCGCAGGTTGGGGTCACCAGGACTGCATCGACGCCCATCGCGGCGGCGGCGCGGAAGCCGGCGCCTACGTTGGTGTGGTCGACGATGTCGTCGAAGATCGCGATCCGGCTGGTGCTGGCGGTCGCGGCGCTGCCCGGCTGGCTGTTGGCCGCCGTGTTCAGGAGGGTGTCCAGGTCGGCCGGGGGTTGGCGCTTGTACGACGCGAGCGCGCCGCGGTGGACGTGGAAGCCGGTGACCTGCTCGGCCAGTTCCTCGGTGACGAGGTAGACCGGTGCCTCGGGCCACTTCTCCAGTACGTCGGCCAAGGTCTCCAGCCAGCGGGGTGCGAGGAGGAACGAGCGGGGCTCGTAGCCGGCTTCGGCTGCTCGGCGGATGACCTTGTCGCCCTCGGCGATGAAGAGCCCGTGCTCCTCCTCGAGCAGACGCCGCAGGTTGACCTCGCGCAACTGCACGTAGTCGGAAAGGCGTGGGTCGTCGGCCTGATCGACCTCGATGATCACTCGAACACCACTACTTGGGCGCCTTCGACGAGTACGCCGTGACGGCGTGCGCGAAGTCCCAGCCGGCGACCGGCGCCGCGCCGGCCGGCAACCCGACCGACGCCGTGCGGGGCGACAGCTCGGCTGGCGGCCGGCTCCGGCCTATGCGTCTGGCGGCGTACTGGGGTGTGCGTCATCCGCGGACCTGCTTGGACACCTCTATTACGTTGCCGATGACGACGATCGCTGGGGCGCCGATGCCGGCGGACTGGGCTGTGGTGGCGATGGTGGCTAGGTCGGCGGTGACCATTTCCTGGGACGGGAGGGTGCCGTCGGCGATCACCGCGGCGGGGGTGGTGGCGGGGCGGCCGTGGGTCAGGAGGGTGGCGGTGATTTTGGGGAGGTTCTCGACGGCCATCAGGAGGACCAGCGTGCCGGAGAGTTGCGCTAGGGCTTGCCAGTTGATCAGGGAGTCGGGGTGGTCCGGCGGGATGTGGCCGGAGACGACGGTGAACTCGTGGGTGACGCCGCGGTGGGTGACCGGGATTCCCGCGACTGCGGGGACCGAGATCGAGCTGGTGATGCCGGGGACTACCGTCCACGTGACACCGGCCTCGGCGCAGGCGATGGCTTCCTCGAAGCCGCGGCCGAAGACGTACGGGTCGCCGCCCTTCAGCCGTACGACGAGCTTGCCGGCCTGGGCGCGGTCGACGAGGATCCGGTTGATCTCCTCCTGCTGGGCCGAGCGGCCGCGCGGGAGTTTGGCGGCGTCGATGAGTTCGACCTCGGGGTGGAGCTCGTCGAGGAGCTGCTGCGGGGCCAGGCGGTCGGCGACCACCACGTCGGCTTCGGCGAGGAGCCGGCGGCCGCGGACGGTGATCAGGTCGGGGTCGCCTGGGCCGCCGCCTACTAGGTAGACGCCGGGTTGTTTGTCGAGCGAGTCGCGGGCGCCGAGGGATCCGGTGCGGAGCTCTTCGAGGATTGCGTCGCGTACGGCGGCCGAGCGGCGGTGGTCGCCTGCTCCCAGTACGCCGATGGTGACGTGGTCGTGCTGGCCTGACGCCGGGGTCCACGCGGTGGCGCGGGAGCGGTCGTCGGAGCGGACGCAGAAGATGCGGCGCTCCTCGGCCTCGGCCGAGACCTGGTCGTTGACGGCGGGGTCGTCGGTGGCGACGACGACGTACCAGGCGCCCTCCAGGTCCCCGGCGGTGTAGCCGCGCTCGACCCAGCGGAGGTCGGGGTTGGTGAGCAGGCCCTCGATGGTGGGGGTGATCGCGGGTGAGATGACGTCGATCTGGGCGCCGGTCTCGAGCAGGCGCGGGAGGCGGCGCTGGGCCACTCCCCCGCCGCCGACGACCACCACGCGGCGATCGGTGAGGACGAGACCGGACAGGTACGGAGCGGGCTCGGTCACGCGTCGCCTCCCAGGTGGGTCGCGTTCGTGGAGTCGGCGAAGGTCTCCTCGCCGGTCGCGTTCGTGGAGTTGGCGAAGGTCTCCTCGCCGGTCGCGTCCGGCGCTGCGCTCGCGCGGTCGCCGGGTGCGGTGGAGGCAGAGCCGGCCTCAGCGCCCTCGTCGCCGGAGGCGATTCCCGCTGATTCGAAGGTGGCCATTTCGGCTAGGGCTCGGACTGCGCAGGTCAGGATGGGGTAGGCCAGTACGGCGCCTGTTCCTTCGCCTAGGCGGAGGTCGAGGTCTACCAGGGGCTGGAGGCCCAGGGACTTGAGGGCTACGGCGTGGCCTGGCTCGGCTGAGCGGTGGCCGGCTACGCAGTAGTCGATGGATGACGGGTGCAGGGCCTGGGCGACCAACGCCGCTGCGCCGGCGATGACGCCGTCGAGGATGACGGGGACCTTGTTCGCGGCCGCGCCGAGGATGTAGCCGGTGAGGGCGGCGTGCTCGAGGCCGCCGTACGCCGCCAGGGCCTTCAGGGGTTCGGTGGCGGGGACCTCGTGGAGAACGAGGGCGGCTTCGACGATGCGGGTCTTGTGGGCGAGCGTGGCGTCGTCGATGCCGGTGCCGCGGCCGGTGACCTGGTCGGCGGTCGCGCCGGTGAACGTGGCGATGAGCGCGGCGGAGGCCGTTGTGTTGGCGATGCCCATGTCGCCGGTGAGCAGGCAGCGGTAGCCGTCGAGGACGAGCTTGTCCGCGAGCTCGAAGCCGACGGAGACGGCGGCCAGCACCTCGTCGTCGGTCAGCGCGGGGCCGACGGACAGGTCGCGGGTGCCGGGACGGACCTTGGCGTGCACGATGTCCAGCTCGTCCACGTCGGATGCGACGCCGACATCGACCACCCGTACGTCGACCCGGTTGTTGGTCGCGAAGGCGTTCACCGCGGCACCACCGGCGGCGAAGTTCGCCAGCATCGCGGCGGTCACTTCCTGCGGCCAGGGCGAGACACCCTGCGCGTGCACCCCATGGTCAGCCGCAAAAACAGTCACAACGGCGGGAGCCGGAACGGCCGGCACACCTGAGGGGGTGGAGGAGGAGCCGACGCCCCCGAGGGCTGCGGCTTCGCCGCGCCCAGATCCGGTGGGGGTTGAGGAGGTAGCCGCGCCCCCGAGGGCTGCGGCTTCGCCGCGCCCTGAGGCCCGCGCGCCGTCCGGCCCTGTCATCCCCGCCACGCGGATCGAGAGGTCTTCCAGTACGCCGAGTGAGCCTGCTGGTTTGGTCAGCAGTTGCTGACGCTGCGTGGCGGCGGCCATTGCTGACTCGTCCGCCGGCTCGATCCGGGCCAGGATCTCGTCCACCGCGTTCCTCCATCGTCGTCGTCGGCCGTCTGGACGCGGCCAACCCTGATCTTCGCATCTCTGCCGCCGCGCCCCGGCCGGAGTCCGTGGGACGGGGCCAGTAATGTCGGAATCACCACACGCGAGATCCCGGGAGGATCATCAGATGTCGCTCGAACGGCCGGTCGCGCAGGACCCGTACGAGAAGCTGCCCACGGTGGGCTCGTTCACGCTCAGCAGTACCGACTTCGCCGCGGGCGAGACGCTCGACGACGCGCAGGTGTTTGCCGGTGGCAACACGTCGCCGCAGCTCAGCTGGAGCGGGTTCCCGGCGGAGACCAAGGGCTTCGTGGTGACCTGCTACGACCCGGACGCGCCGACCCCGTCGGGGTTCTGGCACTGGATCCTGGTCAACCTGCCCGCCGACGTGACCGAGCTGCCGGCCGGTGCCGGGACGACGCCGCGGCTGGACAACGGCGCGTTCCACGTCCGCAACGACTACAGCACGAAGAACTTCGGCGGCGCGGCCCCGCCCGCCGGCGACCCGGCGCACCGCTACTACTTCGTCGTGCACGCCCTCGACGTCGAGAAGCTGGACGTCGACGACGAGGCGAGCGCCGCGGTGGTCAGCTTCAACCTGGCGTTCCACACCCTGGCCCGCGCGATCGCGACCCCGGTCTACGCCAACCCCGAGTAGCAGTCGGTACGGCGGGGAGGCCGGCTCCCCGCCGTACTGCCGTCAGTCTTTGATGCCCGACTGGGTGACGCCCTGGATCAGGTAGCGCTGCAGGAACGCGAAGATCAGCACCAGGGGCAGGATCGAGACCGCGACCGCCATGAAGAGCTGGTGGATGTTGATCGTCTGGGCGGTGACGAAGGTCGAGAGCGCGACCTGGATCGTCCACGACGACGAGTCCTGGCCGATCACCAGCGGCCAGAGGAACGAGTTCCAGTTGCCGATGAAGGTGATCGCGGCCAGCGCGGCGAAGAACGGCAGGGAGTTCGGTACGACGATCCGCCAGAACGTCCCGAAGTGCCCGGCGCCGTCGACGCGCGCCGCTTCCTCGAGCTCGCGCGGGAAGTTCAGGAAGTACTGCCGGAACAGGAACGCGGCGAACCCGCTGAACAGCGTCGGGATGATCAGGCCGCGCAACGAGCTGACCCAGCCCAGTGACGAGACCACGATGAAGCTCGGGATGAAGGTCACCGCGCCGGGGATCATCAGCGTCGCCACCACGGCGTAGAAGACCTTGTCGGCGTGCTTGTACGGGATCCTGGCCAGGCCGTAGCCGGCCATCGATGCCAGCAGCAACTGTCCCGCTGTCCCGAGAACGCCGACGACCGCGGAGTTCCACAGGGCGCGCGCGATCGGCACGCTCTCGTCGTTGAACAGCTCCGAGATGTTGCCCCACTGCAGATCCTTGGGGAACAGCGTCCACTCGGGCGCGGTGATGTCGGCCTCGGTCGACAGCGCGTTGCGCAGGATCAGGTAGAACGGCAGCAGGAACAGGATCACCGCGATCGCCAGGGCGATCCAGCGCAGCACCAGCGTGATCCGGCCGATGCCGCTGCGCGAGTAGCCGATCGGCTCCGGCGTACCGGACGTGCGTTCCGCGGCGGCCATCAGTCGTTCGCCTTCCCGAAGCCGAAGATCTTGTTCTGCAGCAGCGTGACGATCATGATGATCGCCGCCAGGATCAGCGCGCCGGCACTGCCGTGGCCCAGGTCCTGGATCGTGCCGAGCGAGATCCCGTACAGGTAGATCAGCGGCGGCCGCGCGAAGTTGACGTTGCCGAGCAGGTTGTAGAACTCGTCGAAGGCCTGGTACGCCGCGATCAGGTTCAGGATCAGTACGGCGACCGCCGTCGCCCGCAGCTGCGGCAGCGTGATGTGGCGGAAGATCTGCCACCCGGGCTTCGCGCCGTCGACGTACGCCGCCTCGTACAGCGCGGGCGAGATCCGCTGCAGCCCGGCGATGAACAGGATCATGTAGAAGCCGAGCTGCAACCAGAGCCGGACGGTGACGATCGGGATCCAGAACCAGGGCGGGTCGACGGTCGACAGCCAGGCGATCTGGTCGACGCCGAACCAGCCGAGCACGGTGTTGGCGAGGCCGAAGCGGACGCCGTTGAAGATCGAGAGCTTCCAGATCAGCGACGCCACGACGTACGAGCAGGCCGTGGGCAGGAAGAAGACCGAACGGAAGAAGGCTCGGGCGATCTTGACCTGGTTGACCAGCAGCGCCAGCGCGAGCGAGAGCACGAACGTGAGCGGCACGATGAACAGGGCGAAGACCGAGAACGTGCCCAGGCTGTTCAGGAAGTTGGCGTCGGTCAGCATGTCGACGTAGTTGCGCAGGCCCACGAACTCGGTCGGGGTGACCGTGTTGCGCGCCTCGAAGAAGCTGAGGACCAGGCTCCACAGGATCGGCAGGTAGCTGAAGATCAGCAGGCCGACCACGAAGGGGCCGACGAACACCCAGAACCACAGGGTGTTGCCGCGGATCCCCTTCGTGGTGGTGCGGGGACTCATCCGAACAGCCGGGACAGTTCCGTCCCGACGGTCTTCTCCGCCTTACCGATCTCCGCCGCTGGGTCGGCGCCCTTGCGGATGACGTTCGTGAGCATGTCGCCGAACGCCGTTGCCATCTTCGGTGTCCAGGCCGGGTTGTCGGTCTTGCCGTACTGCTCGTTCAGCTTCACCGTCTCCGCGGCCGCGCCGTCCTGCAGCTTGGCGGCCTTCGCGGCCAGGCTCTTGCGCGGCGGGATGTGGAAGCCGTAGTTCAGGCACCAGTCCTCCTGGTACTCCGCCTGGTCGATCCACAGCCACTTGACGAACTTCTTCGCCGCGTCGACGTTCGCGCTCTTGGCCGACACGAACTGGGTCCAGCCGCCCGAGTAGACCGCCGGTGTGCCCTGCGCGTCAAGCGCCGGGAACGCGAACACGCCGAGGTCGTCGCCGAACGCCTTCTGCATGGCCGGCAGCGCCCACATCCCGATCCACTGCATCGCGACCAGGCCCTGGATGATCGCGCTCGGGTCGGTCCAGTCGGTCGGTGCGCCGAGCAACGTCGACTTGCTCGCGTACAGCTCGTGCAGCTTGCCGAAGGCCTGCGCCGCGCGTCCGTCGGTGAAGCCGGGCTTGTTGTCCTTGGTGAGATAGGCACCGCCGGACGACCAGAGCGCCGGACCGCCGAGCGCGACGCCGCCGTCGTTGCCGACGAAGATGCCCTTGACCTTGTCGGTGGTGAGCTCCTTGGACGCCGCGATCAGGTCGTCGATGGTCTTCGGCGGCTGGATCCCGGCCTTCTCGAACAGCGACTTGCGGTAGTAGATCACCTGCGGGTCGACGATCATCCGGATCCCGTAGACCTTGCCGTCGACCGTGTTGGTGGCCAGGTCCTCCTCGCTGAAGTCGTCCTTCACGCCCTCCAGCAGATCGTCGAGCGCGACGATCTGGTTGCTCTTCACCATCGCGATGTTCAGCTGGCTCTCGAAGACGTCCGGGCCCTTGCTGGACAGCAGGCCTGACGACAGCTTCGCCCCGTAGTCGCCGGGGGTCCACTGCACGGTGACGGCGGCGTCGCCGTAGGCCTTGGCGTACTTGAGCGCCGCCTCCCGCGCCCCGGTCTCGCCGTACTGGTGGTACCACTGCGCGAGCGCCGCCTTGCTGCCACCTCCCCCGCTGTCCGCTGGTCGCCCGGTGTTCCCACCACAGGCGGCTGTGAACGCGGCGAGGGCGGCCAGTCCGCCGGTCCGCATGAGCAGATCACGTCGGGTCAGACCGGTGTTCGGGCGACGAGCGGCCATCGACTCCACCTCCGAGTGCAGGCGTCCGGAACCCAACGACCCACCTGGGACTGCGGTCAGGTGAATCGTTGGAGAAGTGTTCCGACAATGGCCGAAAACGCTCTCCGGCGCAAGACCGGAGAGGCTCTCAGACGAAGCGTTCACCCTTCGTGGCCAGGCCTACCAGGAGCGACGACGGCTCGAAGCGCGGCCCGTACGCCGTCGCCAACTCGCGCGCGCGGGCAACGAAGCCGGGCAGGCCGCCGGCGTACTGGTTGATGTACTGCAGCGCACCGCCGTACAGGGGTGGGAAGCCGATGCCGAAGATCGAGCCGATGTTCGCGTCGGCCACCGAGCGCAGCACACCCTCGTCGAGACACTTGACGGTCTCCAGCGACATCGCGAAGGCGAGACGTTCCTGCAGATCGATCAGCGGTACGTCGGCACTGCCGTCCCCGAAGTGCTCCCACAGCCCGGGCCACAGGTGCTTCGGCCCGTCCGCCGGGTACTCGTAGAAGCCGGCCCCGGCCGCCTTGCCCTTGCGGTCGAACTCGGTCACGAGCCGGTCCGCGACGGCCATCCCCGGGTGCTCGTCGAACGCGCCCGCACTGTCGCCGGCGGCCCGCGCTGCGTCGCGGATCTTCTGCGGCAGCGTCAACGTGACCTCGTCCAGCATCGCCAACGGCGGCGCCGGGAAGCCCATCTGGGTCGCGGCCCGCTCGATCGTCACCGGGTCGACGCCCTCGGCAACCATCGCCGCGCCTTCCATCACCAGCGTGCCGAAGACCCGCGAGGTGAAGAAGCCGCGACTGTCGTTGACCACGATCGGCGTCTTCTTGATCTGGCGGACCACGTCGTACGCCTTCGCCAGCGCGCGGTCCGAGGTCTTCTCCCCCACGATCAGCTCGACCAGCGGCATCCGGTCGACCGGCGAGAAGAAGTGCATGCCGATGAAGTCGTCCGGCCGGTCGATCCCGTCGGCCAGCGAGGTGATCGGCAGGGTCGACGTGTTCGAGCAGAGCAGCGCGTCCGGCTCGACCACGCCGGCGATCTCGGCGAAGACCTTCTGCTTCAGTTCCTCGCTCTCGAACACCGCCTCGATCACCAGGTCGCACCCGGCCAGGTCGTTCGGGTCGGCGGTCGGCGTGATCAGGCTGAGGAACGCTTCCGTCTTCTCCGCCGTGGTCCGGCCCTTCTTGAGCTGCTTCGCGAGCAGCTTCTCGGAGTACTGCTTGCCCTTCTCGGCCGCCTCGAGCGTGACGTCCTTGAGCACGACCTCGATGCCCACCTTCGCGCAGGAGTAGGCGATCCCGGCGCCCATCATCCCCGCACCGAGCACACCGACCTTGCGCGCGCCGTACGCCGGTACGCCGTCAGGCCGCGACGCGCCCGCGTTGATCGCCTGCAGCTCGAAGAAGAACGCGTTGATCATGTTCTTCGCGATCTGCCCGGTCGCCAGCGAGACGAAGTAGCGCGACTCGATCCGGGACGCGGTCGCGAAGTCGACCTGGGCGCCCTCGACCGCCGCGCTCATGATCGCGCGCGGCGCCGGGTACGGCGCGCCTTTGAGCTGCTTGCGCAGGTTCGCCGGGAAGGCCGGAAGGAACGCGGCCAGCTTCGGCGAGGACGGCGTACCGCCCGGGATCTTGTAACCGTCGCGGTCCCAGGGCTGCTTGGCGTCACCGTCGTACGACTCGATCCAGGCCGTTGCGCTGGACAGCAGCTCGTCGGCGGGGACCACCTCGTCGACGATGCCGACCGACTGCGCGTGCGCGGGCTTCATCCGCTGGCCCTGCAGCAGCACCTTCATCAACGCGTCCTGCAGGCCGAGCATCCGGACCGTGCGGGTCACGCCGCCGCCACCGGGCAGCAGACCCAGGGTCACCTCGGGTACGCCGAGCTCGATCCGGTTGTCATCGGCAACGATCCGGTGGTGGCAAGCGAGCGCGATCTCCAGCCCGCCGCCGAGCGCCGAGCCGTTGATCGCGGCAACGACCGGGACGCCGAGCGTCTCCAGCGCGCGGAGCTGACGCTTGACCTCCTCGACCGTCTCGAACACCTGCGCGGCGTCCTCCGGCTGCGCCTGCGAGATCAGCTGCAGGTTGCCGCCCGCGAAGAACGTCTTCTTCGCGCTGGTGATCACCACACCCTTGAGTTCGTCGGCCGAAGCTTGCAAGCGCTCGACCGTCGCGGCCATCGCGGTCACGTAGGCGTCGTTCATCGTGTTCGCCGACGCGTCCGGGTCGTCCATCGTCAGCGTGACGATCCCGTTGTCGCTCTGCCAGGAGATCATGCCGCCAGCCTCTCGATGATGGTCGCGACGCCCATCCCGCCGCCGACGCACAGGGTGGCCAGACCGTAGCGGAGCTCGCGCCGCTCCAGCTCGTCCAGCAGGGTTCCGATCAGCATCGCGCCGGTCGCGCCGAGCGGGTGCCCGAGGGCGATCGCGCCGCCGTTCACGTTCACCTTCTCGTGCGGTACGCCGAGGTCGGCCATGAAGTGCAGGACCGCGGCGGCGAACGCCTCGTTCATCTCGAACAGGTCGATGTCGCTCACGTCGAGGCCGGCCTTGGCCAGCGCCTTGCGGGCGGCGGGCGCCGGGCCGGTCAGCATGATGGTTGGGTCGGCACCGCTGACCGCGGCCGCGACCACCCGGCCCCGCGGTGCCTGGCCGAGCGCCTCGCCGGCCTTTTCGTTGCCGATGGCCACCAAAGCGGCGCCGTCGACGATGCCTGACGAGTTCCCGGCGTGGTGCACGTGCTCGATCCGCTCGACCTTGACGTACTTCTCCAGTGCGACCGCGTCGAACCCGCCGTGCTCACCGATCGCGGCGAACGACGGCGGCAGGCCGGCCAGCGTCTCGACCGTCGTACCGGGCCGGACGAGCTGGTCGTGGTCGAGGATCCGCAGGCCGTTGCGGTCGTCGACCGGGACGACCGAACGGGTGAAGTAGCCGTTCGCCCAGGCCTTCGCGGCGCGGGCGTGCGACTCGGCGGCGTACGTGTCGACGTCGGTCCGGGAGAAGCCGTCGATCGTCGCGATCAGGTCGGCGCTGATGCCCTGCGGGATGAAGTTGGTCTCGAGCGCGGTCTCCGGATCCATCGCCCAGGCGCCACCGTCGGAAGCCATCGGCACGCGCGACATCGACTCGACGCCACCGGCCAGGATGAAGTCCTCCCAACCCGAGCGGACTCGCTGCGCTGCCTGGTTGACCGCCTCCAGACCGGACGCGCAGAAGCGGTTGAGCTGCACGCCGCCGGTGGTCTCCGGGTACCCCGCGGCCAGTACGGCGGTCCGGGCGATGTCCATGCCCTGGTCGCCGATCGGCGTGACCACGCCCAGCACGACGTCGTCGATCGCGACCGGGTCCAGGTCGGGGTGCCGGGCGCGCAGCTCGGTGAGCAGGCCGGTGATCAGCTGGATCGGCTTCACCTCGTGCAGGGCGCCGGTCGGCTTGCCCTTGCCACGGGGAGTCCTGATCGCGTCGTACAGGAATGCTTCGGTCATGGGGGGTCCCGTCGTCTGGAGTGGACGGTTCTGATTGTGACAGCGATGGTGTCACAGTCGTCAAGTCGGGGCGATTATGATCTGCACCATGGCGGAAGCGAGCTCGGAGGTCGGTACGGACGAGGCGACGCTCACCGTCGACGAACTGTCGGCCCGGGTCGGGATGACAGTTCGCACGCTGCGCTTCTACGCCGGCCGCGGACTGATCCCTCCCCCGGTCCGCCGCGGCCGCGTCGGGTACTACGGTTCCGAGCACATCGCCCGCCTCGACCTGGTCCGCGAACTGCAGGCGCACGGCTTCACGCTGTCGGCGATCGAGGGCTATCTCGAACGGATCCCGGACGACGCGTCGCCGCAGGACATCGCCCTGCACCGCACGCTGCTGACGCCGTGGATGCGCGACCTGCCCGAGACGCTCGACCGGCCGGCGCTCGTACGGCGTACCGGCCGGGAGCTGAACGACGACGACATCGAGATGCTGATCGCGCTCGGCGTGGTCGAGCCGACGCCGGACGAGGACGTGTTCCAGGTCGCGACCGCACACCTCAGCCTCGGGGTCGAACTGCTCGACCTCGATCTGCCAGTGGACGCCGTGCTGGCGGCCGGGCGGATCTTCACCGACCACGGTCGGGCGGTCGCCGAGGAGCTGACCGAAGTGTTCCGCACCAAGGTCTGGCCGCACTACCGCGACTCGGGCGGCCCGCCGGAGTACATCCAGCAACTCGTCGAGCGCTTCAAGCCGGTCACGATCCAGGGGCTCGTGCTCGCGTACGAACGCGCGGTCGGCGAGACCCAGCGCGACACGGTACGGCGTCGGCGCCGGCCCTAGCTGTTGCTCACCCGCAGGTACGTGAGGCCGCGCAGATCCAGGTAGGTCTCGGTCGGGGTCGTGACGACGCGCATCAGCACGTCCTCGCACCCTGGGCAGCGCGCGACCAGGCCGGGCGCGTCGGTGTAGAGGCGCACCTCGGCGAAGACGCCGGTGTGGCCGCAGCCGGCGCAGCGGCCGATCGCGGCGGTGAGGTCGACGGCGAACACCTCGCTGAGCGCGCCCGCCGCCGCGTTGCCGTCCAGGTAGGTCGGGACATCCGCGGTCATCGCGGTCCTCCAGTCGGTCCGAAACGTTCGGTACGGACCCGGGCCGGGTCGTGGCCGGCGGCGACCAGCAGGTCGGCCACCGCCTCGACGAACGGGGTCGGGCCGCAGACGTAGGTGGTCAGGTCGTCGGCCGGGGCGAACGACTTCGCCGCGAGCAGCTCCGCGTCGACGCGGCCGACCCGGGGTTCGCCGGGCGGCGCCTCCCGGGTGTAGACGAAGGTCAGGTCCACGTCGTCGGACATGGCCAGCTTCTTCAGGTCCGCCGCGTAGATCACCGACGTCGGACGCCGTACGGAGTAGAGCAGCCGGGCGGGCGCCGTACTGGAAGCGTGCGCGTGCTCGCGCAGCATCGCGATCAGCGGTACGACGCCGGAGCCGCCGCCGATCAACTGGATCGAGCCGGTCGTCTCCGGGCGCCACACGAACCAGCCGCCGACCGGTCCGCGCACCTCCAGCGGGTCGCCGACCTTGAGGACCTCCACCAGGTACGGCGAGACCTCACCGTCGGGGACCACTTCGACGGTCAGCTCGACCGTCGAACCGGTCCACGCCGAGGCGATCGAGTACGAGCGCGACGCGCGGTAACCGTCCGGCGCGGTGAGCCGGACGTCCAGGTGCTGCCCGGCCAGGTGCCCGGGCCAGTCCGGCAGGTCGAGCACGATCGTCCGGGCGGTCGCGGTCTCTTCGCGAATCTCCGTGACGGTGCCGGCCTGCCAGGTCAGTCGCCGGCGTACCGCTGTTCTTTCCATGGGTCTCCGTACTCGTGGTAGCCCGCGGTCTCCCAGAACCCGAGGTCGTCGGTGTCGGACAGCACCAGGCCGCGGACCCACTTGGCGCTCTTCCAGAAGTACAGGTGCGGCACCAGCAACCGGGCCGGGCCACCGTGCTCGGCGCCGAGCGGATCACCCTCGAACTCGTACGCGATCCAGGCCTGACCGTCGAGCAGGTCGTCCAGCGGCAGGTTCGTGGTGTAGCCGCCGTAGCTGTGCGCCATCACGTAGTCCGCGCTGGTCTCGACGTCGGCGAACAGGGTGTCCAGCGAGACGCCCTTCCACTCCGACTCCAGCTTCGACCAGCGCGTCACGCAGTGAATGTCGCGCGTGATCTCCTCGGCCGGCAGCTTCAGGAACGCCTGCCAGTCCCACTTGTGCACCTCACCGGACTCGGTGGCGATGCTGAACTCCCAGTGCTCGGGCAGCACGTGCGGCGTCGGCCCGGCCGACAGCACCGGGAAGTCCCGCGTCAGGTACTGCCCCGGAGGCAGTTCCGTTCCGCTCCGCCGCCGCCCGGTGAACCCCGGCGACACGATTCCCATCAGCGCGACCTCCCTGGATCAGACCGTCTCTGGAGCAGTCTGACACGACAGGACGCGGAAAGACCCTGGGCAACTCCCTGGTCGTCAGATTCCCAGGGTGCGGCCGATGATCTCCTTCATGATCTCGGTGGTGCCGCCGTAGATGGTCTGGATCCGGGTGTCCAGGTAGGCCTTGGCGATCGGGTACTCGGTCATGAAGCCGTAGCCGCCGTACAGCTGCAGGCAGCGGTCGACGACCTTCTTCTGCAGCTCGGTGGTCCACCACTTCGCCATCGCGGCCTCGCTGACGCTCAGCGTCCCGGCGTTCAGCTCCTCGATGCAGCGGTCAACGAAGACCCGGGCGATCTGGGTCTCGGTGGCCAGCTCGGCCAGAACGAAGCGGCTGTTCTGGAACGAGCCGATCGGGCGGCCGAACGCGGTCCGTTCCTTCACGTACGCCAGGGTCGACTCGAGGATGTTCTCGCAGGCGGCCGCGGCGACGACCGCGATCGTGAGGCGTTCCTGCGGCAGCTTCTCCATCAGGTGGACGAAGCCCTGGCCTTCCTGGCCGAGCAGGTTCGTCGCCGGGACGCGGACGTCGTCGAAGAACAGCTCGGCGGTGTCCTGCGCCTTGAGGCCGATCTTGTCCAGGTTCCGGCCGCGCTCGAAGCCGGGTGTACCGCGCTCGACCACGAGCAGCGAGATGCCCTGGTAGCCGGCGTCGGGATCGGTCTTCGCGACCACGACCACGAGATCGGCCAGGATGCCGTTGGAGATGAAAGTCTTCTGCCCGTTGATCACGTACTCGTCGCCGTCGCGGATGGCCGTCGTACGGATGCCCTGCAGGTCGCTGCCCGCACCAGGCTCGGTCATCGCGATCGCGGTGATCGTCTCGCCGCTGCAGAACTTCGGCAGCCAGCGCGCTTTCTGCTCGTCGGTCGCATAGTCCAGCAGGTACGCCGAGTTGATGTCGGTGTGGATGCTGAACCCGACTCCGCTGGCCCGCGCGCGGGTCAGCTCCTCGATCAGCACCGCGTTGAAGCGGAAGTCGCGCACGCCTCCCCCGCCGTACTGCTCGGGGATCATGAACCCGAGCAGGCCCGCGCTGCCGGCCGCCGTCCACACCTCGCGCGGGACGATGCCGGCCTCCTCCCAGGCGTCGTGGTGCGGCACGATCTCCTTGTCGCAGAAGGCGCGCGCGGTCTCGCGGAAGGCGTCGTGGTCGGCGTCGAACAGGTGACGTTCCATGGGCGGTCTCCTCGGGGTCAGTTCTGTACGGCGGCGCCTGTGCGCAGCAGCTCGTCCACGTCGTCGACACCCCACTCGGTGAGGGCTTCACGGGTGTGCTGCCCCGGTCGGGTCGGCGGCTCGCCGAGGCTGGTCGGCGTACGGGAGAACCTCGGGGCCGGAGCCGCCTGGCGTACGCCGTGGTGCTCGACGAAAACGCCGCGCGCCTCGAGATGCGGATGCTCGCCGGCCAGCGGGAGCACGGGCGCAACGCACGCGTCGGTGCCGTCGAAGATCTCGGTCCACTCGGCCTGGCTCTTCTGGGCGAACGCGCCGGTCAGCTGCTCGCGCAGCTCGGGCCAGGTCGTCACGTCGTACCGGTCGGGCGGGGTGATGCCGAGGAGCTTGATCAGCTCGTCGTAGAACTTGGGCTCGATCGCGCCGACGCCCATGTGCTTGCCGTCCGACGTCTCGTACACGTCGTAGAACGGCGCGCCGGTGTCGAGCAGGTTGGTACCGCGTTCTTGCTTCCATACGCCGCTCGCCAACGCACCTAGCAGCATCGTGGTCAGATGCGCCGAGCCGTCGACGATCGCCGCGTCGACGACTTGGCCCTGGCCGCTGGTCCGCGCTTCGGTCAGCGCAGCCAATACGCCGATCACGAGGTAGAGCGATCCCCCGGCGAAGTCGCCCAGCAGATTCGCCGGCACCTGCGGCGGACCATCCGCACGTCCGATCGCGTGCAATGCGCCGGAGAGCCCGAGGTAGTCGATGTCATGTCCCGCCGACTGCGCCAGCGGACCGTACTGACCCCAGCCAGTCATCCGGCCGTAGACCAGCCGCTGATTGACCGCCGAGCAGTCCTCAGGACCCAGTCCCAACCGCTCGGCGACCCCAGGCCTGAAGCCCTCGACGAGCACGTCAGCTTTCGCGACCAACTGCAGCACCGCAGCGACTGCCTCAGGTTTCTTCAGATCCAGCGCGACGCTGCGCCGCCCGCGATTCACCAGCTCGTACTCCGGCGGTCCCATCGCGAGCCCACCGCCGGGCCGCTCGACCCTGAGGACGTCCGCGCCCAGCTCGGCCAGCAGCATGCACCCGAACGGCGCCGGCCCGATCCCCGCCAGCTCGACGACCTTGACCCCGCTCAGTGGACCCATGACCCCATTGTGACAGTCCCACTGTCACAGTCGTCAAGTAACAGTCAGCTGCTGCTCGACCGTCCGGAGCTTGTCGGGGTTCATCGCGAGGTCGAGGGTGCTGATCCGGTCGTCGGTGAAGGTGATGAAGCAGACGGCGCGGACGCCGGTCGGGTCGGTGGCGAGCATGACCGGTTCGCCGTTGGCCTCGGCGAAGGTGAACTCGACGTCGGCGCCGAACTTCGTCAGCGAACCGAGCAGGTACCGGGCGACGCGCTCCGCGCCGGTGATCGGGTTGCGCGCGGCGTTGACCTTGCCGCCGCCGTCCGAGCGCGAGACCACGTCGGCGGCCAGGAGTTCGGTCAGGCCTTCCAGGTCGCCTTGGTGGGCGGCGGCGAGGAAGCGGTTGACGAGCTTCTGCCAGTGCTTGGGGTCGACCGGCTGGGTGCGGGTGTCCTCGGCGGCGACGTGCTTGCGGGCCCGGGCGTGGAGCTGGCGGGCGTTCACCTCGGTGGTGCCGATCAGTTCGGCGACCTCGCGGTGGGAGTAGCCGAAGGCTTCCCGCAGTACGTACGCCGCACGCTCGGGCGGGGTGAGGCGTTCGAGCACGGTGAGCAGCGCGTACGAGACCTCTTCCCGCTCGGCGACCACGTCGAGCGGACCGGGACGACTGGTCAGGACCGGCTCGGGCAGCCACTCGCCGAGGTAGGTCTCGCGCCGGGCGCGGGCCGAGGTGAGCTGGTTGAGGCAGAGGTTCGTGACGGTCTTCACCAGGAAGCCGGTCGGATTCGCGACCGTCGCGTGATCGACGCCCTGCCAACGCAACCACGCGTCCTGCAGCACTTCCTCGGCGTCGGTCACCGTGCCCAGCATCCGGTAGGCGATGCCGAACATCCGCCCACGCTCCCGCTCGAAGACGTCGTCACTCACCCGGCCATCCTCTCAGCCGACGCGCGCGAAGCCGCCGAACGGTCCGCGGTCAGCGGATCGGGATCGGGATTGGCGCTCGGGTCGGCGCCTCGCGATCGGCGGCTCCGGTCAGCGGAACGTCTCGGCCGCCTGCTGGAGCTTGACGTAGTACGCCGACCAGCCCGCCGCGTCCAGCGCGTCGGCGTCCTGGCCGCCCTTGCCGTCGATGAGCTCGCGGACGATGTCGGCATGGCCCGCGTGATGGGCGGTCTCGTCGACGACGCGGACCAGCAGCGCGCCGAACGTAGTACTGCGGTGCTCCTCCGGCCAGTGCGGGACCTCGGCCGCGGTGTCCAGGTCGAGCGCCGCCAGCGACGCATCGCTGTGCTCACAGGCCTGCTGATAAAGGCCGATCAGGTACTCACTCGACTCCGACGGCAGCGCCCACATGTCCGCGCCGTCCCAGACCGAACCGTCCTCCTCCCACGGGAGCCGGTTCTCCGGCGGGCGGCCGACGCTGATGCCGAGGTAGACCTGCTCGATGCCGATCAGGTGCTTGACCAGGCCGAGCAGGTTCGTCCCCGAGGGCACGAGTGGGCGGCGCATGTCGTACTCGCTGAGCCCGTCGAGCTTGGCGAGCATCAGCGCCCGGGTGTGTCGCAGGTAGTCGTGCAGCACGGGCTTGAGGTCCATGCCCGGACGCTAACCCACAGCGCCGACAATTCAGGGCGCACCGGGAGGGACGAACCGCAGGCCGCTCGGTGCGCCTTTCTCGATCAGCGTGAGCAAGGCGTCCGTGTCGAGGTGCTCGTCGATCGCGTCGGCCAGCCGGTTGAGCCGATCCTCGCGCAGCCCCGCGAACGAGACGGACCCGTCAGGCGCCCGCTTGCCCGCAAGGGAAGCGATCTCGGCGAGGAACGCGTGCCGCGCGGCGTCGTCGTCCAGCAGCCCGTGCCAGATCGTTCCCCAGACGACTCCACTCCGGCAGCCGCCGGGGAACTCGTCGGCGTCGCCGGTCACCTCGACCACCCCGTGATGGATCTCGTACGCCGTGGGCGCCGGCCGCGCGAGCACCTTGGCCCGGGCGAACTCAGTGGCCACCGGCAACAATCCGAGCCCGGTGTGCCGGCCGCCGCCCTCCACGCCGTACGGGTCGTCGATCGCGCCGCCGAGCAACTGGTAGCCGCCGCAGATGCCGAGAACCGGACGCCCGGCGGCGACTCGCGCCTGCACAGCGTCGGCCAGGCCGGTCTCGCGCAGCCAGGCGAGGTCGGACGTCGTCGCGCGCGATCCGGGCAGGACCACGAGGTCGGCATCGCGAACCTCGGCCGGGCTCGCGGTGAAGAACACGCTCGTCGTCGGCTCGACCGCGAGCGCGTCGAGATCGGTGAAGTTGCTGATCCGCGGGAAGCGCACGACCGCGATCGACAGGACGTCGGGATCGTGGTCGGTCCGGCGCGCGGGGATGTCGAGCGCGTCCTCGGAGTCGAGCCAGAGTTCGGGCAGCCACGGCAGCACGCCGTACGTCGGCCGGTCGGTCACATTCGTCAGCATGTCGATGCCCGGCTGGAGCAGCGAGACGTCGCCGCGGAACTTGTTGACCACGAACCCGCTGATCAACCGCTGGTCCTCGGCCGAGAGCAGCGCGACCGTGCCGAACATCGAGGCGAACAGCCCGCCACGGTCGATGTCGCCGACCACCACAACGGGCGCCTTCGTGTGCTGGGCAAGACCCATGTTCACGTAGTCGGACTGGCGCAGGTTGATCTCGGTCGGGCTGCCGGCGCCCTCGCTGATCACCACGTCGTACCGGCTCGCCAGATCGTCGTACGCCGCGAAGGCCGCCTTCGCGAGCTCCGCGCGCTCGGTGAGGAAGCCGCGCGCGGTGAGCTCGCCCCAGGGCTCTCCCATCAGCACGACGTGGCTGCGGCGGTCGCTGCCCGGCTTGAGCAGCACCGGGTTCATCGCGGCCTCGGGCTCGGCGCCGGCGGACACGGCCTGGATCCACTGCGCGCGGCCGATCTCGGCGCCGTCCGCGCAGACCATCGAGTTGTTCGACATGTTCTGCGCCTTGTACGGCGCGACGCGCACGCCCTGACGCGCCAACCACCGGCACAACCCCGTCACCACGGTCGTCTTGCCCGCGTCGGAGGTCGTACCGGCGATCAGCAGCGAGTTCACACCCGCGATATTAGGTGCGGTCCCCTCCGTCGTCCCGATCGGTGGCGTCGGCGGCGGGCTGTTCGCCCTGCTCGTCCGGCGGCAGGACCGGCGTGATCCGGCGCCCCTGCGCGTCGGTGCTCGGCAGCCGGGGTGCCGTGCCCTGGAAGCGGGTTCCCGAGGCCCGGCCGGCGGCCGACAGCGGTGTCGCGACGTTCTCCAGCGACTGGCCCTCGGCGTCGACGCCGAAGAACCACGCGATCAGACCACCGATCAGCATCACCGCGGCGCCGATGATGTAGCCGACCGTCAACGGGCCGCGCGCCGGGTTGTCGCCCTCACCGATCAGCGACGCGAACAGGAACGGCGCCACCACACCACCGGTCAGCTGCGAGATCGCGAAGAAGAACGAGATCGCCTGGCCGCGCAGCTCGATCGGGAAGATCTCGCTCACCGTCAGGTACGCCGACGACGCACCCGCCGAGGCGAAGAAGAACACCACGCACCAGAGCGCGGTCAGCGACATCGCGTTCAGCGACCCCGCGTTGAACAGCAGCGCGGTGATGAACAGCACGACCGCCGAGATCGAGTACGTCGACAGGATCATCTTGCGCCGGCCGATCGTGTCGAACAGGTGGCCGAGCAGCAGCGGGCCGGCCAGGTTGCCGATCGCGAACGGGAAGAAGTACAGCGCGATGCTGGAGTCGTTCAGCCCGAAGTACGCCTTCAGCACCAGCGCGTAGGTGAAGAAGATCGCGTTGTACAGAAAGGCCTGCGTGACCATCATCGAGAAGCCGAGGAACGATCGGCTGCGGTAGTCGCGCAGCATCACGCGGGCGATCTCGCGGTACGTCACCGGCGGGTAGTCGACCAGGTTGATCGCCTCGTCGTCGCGGACCTCGCGCAGCTCGCCGCCCTGGCGCCGTACCGTCTCCTCGATCTGGTCGACGGTCCGCTCGGCCTCCTCGACCCGGCCGTGCGTCATCAGCCAGCGCGGGCTCTCCGGGATGTGCCGGCGCAGGTAGATGATCATCAGGCCCATCACCGGCCCGATCAGGAAGCACAGCCGCCAGCCCCACTCGATCGGCACGATGTCGTCGTTCAGGAAGACCAGACCGACCGCCGACCCGATCAGCGCGCCACCCCAGTAGGTGCCGTTGACGCCGATGTCGACGCGGCCGCGGTACTTCGACGGGATCAGCTCGTCGATCGCGGAGTTGATCGCGGCGTACTCACCGCCGATGCCCATCCCGGCCACGAACCGGCAGAGCGCGATCGACCAGAAGTCCCAGCTCAGGCCGGCCGCGCCGGAGGCGACCAGGTAGACCACGAGCGTGATGATGAACAGGTTCCGGCGGCCCCAGCGGTCGGTCAGGCGGCCGAAGAAGAGTGCGCCGACGACTTCGCCGGCGAGGTAGATCGAGGCCAGCAGTCCGACCTCGGCGGTGGTCAGCCCGAGGGTCGCGCCTTCTTTCAGCACGTTGCCGACCAGGGAGACCAGCTGGATCTCCAGCCCGTCCAGGATCCAGGAGACTCCGAGACCGACGACGATCATCCAGTGGAAGCGGGTCCACGGCAACCGGTCCATCCGGGCGGGCACCAGGCTGGGTATCGCCTTGCCCTCCTTCAACGCGTGTTCGCTCATGCCCCGCCTCTCCTCCTGGCCGGTTTGAATTTGTCCGTTTGACCGGGTACCCAGGCGTCGGCCTTTCATCCGTCACTGATGGTTCCGGACTGCGGGCATCGCTCCCGTCGGAGCGGCCGGGCTGACTACAGTGGCGGCATGGACAACGACGACGTGACCGTCGCAGATGCCCCCGAGCACCACCGGTACGAGGCGCGCGACGCCTCCGGAGCGCTGATGGGAATCGCCACCTACCGGCGTACCAGCGAGCACATCACCTTCCTGCACACCGAGACGATGCCGGAGTTCCAGGGCCGCGGCGTCGCCGGCCAGGTCGCCCGCAAGTCGCTCGAGGACGCGCGGGCGGCGGGGATCAAGGTGCGGCCGGCCTGCCCGTACTACATCCAGTACTTCGAGAAGCACCCCGAGTACGCCGACCTGCTGGAAGGGGTGGCGTCGTAGTGGCGATTCCGCAGCTCGGCAAGCTCGACTGGCAGCCAGCGGCCGACGTACCGGAACTGCTCGCCGCGCCGGTGCGCGACGCGCTGGGCGACCTGCCCGCGTGGGCGGTCGCGATCGACCCGTCCCTCGCGGACACCGCGGCGTTCTGCGCCGAGTACGACGTACCGATGGCCGCGTCGGCGAACTGCGTGATCGTGCACGGCAAGCGCGCCGGCGAGTCGACGTACGCCGCGGTGATGGTCCTGGCCACCGACCGCGCCGACGTCAACGGCGTCGTCCGCAAGCACCTCGGCGTCCGCAAGATCTCCTTCGCCGCCCAGGACGACGCGGTCACCTCCACCGGCATGGAGTACGGCGGCATCACCCCCATCGGCATCCCCACCGACTGGCCCGTCCTCGTCGACGAGTCGGTGGCCCACGCCGGCCTGGTCGTCATCGGCAGCGGCATCCGAGCCTCCAAACTCCTCGTCGACGGCGCCGACCTCGCCAAACTCCCCACCGCCACAGTCCTCGCCCTGGCGACGCCCTCCGCCTGAGGTTCCTGCTCGGTCAACGGGCGGCTGGCTGAAAGAAGTCCGCGCCAGATCGGCTCGGGAGCGATAGCATCGGGGGGCGTCTTGGGTGAGAGGCAGCTGCTGCCTGCCCTGGACAGGGGACTGCAGGGAGGCTGGGGAAGGCGTGATGAGGTCGTGACCGTGACAGGCGGGGACGACGGCGGGCCGACCGCCCTTCGGATCATGCTGGGCGGGCACCTGCGCCGGATGCGCGAGTCGGCGCAGATCAGCCGGGCGGACGCGGGCTGGCAGATCCGCTCGTCGGAGTCCAAGGTGAGCCGGATGGAGCTCGGCCGGGTGGGCTTCAAGGAACGCGACGTCGCCGACCTGCTCAAGCTGTACGGGCTGACCGACGAGCGCGAGAAAGAACGCCTGATGGAGCTGGCCCGGGCGGCGAACAACCCCGGCTGGTGGTCCCGGTACGGCGACGTGATGCCGGCCTGGTTCTCCAACTACGTCGGCCTCGAGGTCGCCGCCAAACTGATCCGCACTTACGAGGTGCTGTTCGTCCCGGGCCTGCTGCAGACCGAGAACTACGCCCGCGCCGTCGTCCAGTTCGGCAAGGCCTACCTGCCGCAGGAGGAGATCGACCAGCGGGTCGCCCTCCGCGTCACCCGCCAGCAGATCCTCACCCGCGCCAACCCGGTCAAGCTCTGGGTGGTCATCGACGAGGCCGTCCTGCACCGCCCGGTCGGCGGCCGCGAGGCGATGTGCGAGCAGATCGAGCACCTGATCAAGATGACCAAGCTGCCGAACCTCACCCTCCAGGTGATGCCGTTCAGCAGCGTCGGCTACCCGAGTGCCGGCGGAGCGTTCAGCATTCTGCGCTTCCCCGAGGGCGACCTGCCGGACGTGGTCTACATCGAGCACGCGGCCAGTGCCCTCTACCTCGACAAGGTCGAGGATCTCGACGAGTACGCCGCGATCATGGACGCGCTGAGCATCGCCGCGGCCCCGGTCGGTGAGACCCAGCGGCTGCTGCTCGACGCGCTCGAGCGCATGCACTGACGATCACTTTCCTGATCGTTCGGCCGCCAGTTTCCTGACCGTCAGCCTCGAAACAGCAGTTGGTCACGCTCGCTCGGCCGGGAACGGCGAAGCCCCCGGGTGATCAGTATTCTGACCAACCGGCGGCTGAGGTGAGGCTCAGGCGACCTTGAGGTCGACCTTGATGTTGCCGCGGGTGGCGTTGGAGTACGGGCAGACCTCGTGCGCCTTCGCGACCAGCTCCTCGGCGACCGAACGCTCGATCCCGGGCAGGCTGACGACTAGCGCGACCTCGAGGCCGTAGCCGGCGCCACCGTTGATCGGGCCGATGCCGACCTCGGCGGTGACGGTCGAGCCTTCGCTGTCCAGTCGGGCCTTGCGGACGACGAGCTTCAGCGCGCTGTGGAAGCAGGACGCGAAACCGGCCGCGAACAGCTGCTCCGGGTTGGTGCCTTCGCCGTTGCCACCCATCTCCTTCGGCGGCGCGACGGTGACGTCCAGCTTGCCGTCGTCGGTGGCGGTGTGCCCGTCGCGGCCGCCCTGAGCGGTGGCGCGGGCGGTGTACAGAACCTTCTCGACTGCGATGGTCATGCGGGTGTTCTCCTTGGTGAGAGAGGGGTTCAGCGGGTGGGGTCGAGCAGGAGCTTTCCGACGGTACGGCGGGCGCGCATGTCCTCGTGAGCCTTCGCGGCCTCGGACAGCGCGTACTCGCCGCCGACAATCGGGCGGAGCTTGCCGGCGGCGACCAGCTCGAACAGGTCCTGCAGGGAGTCGGCGAGCATCCCGGGCCGCCGGAAGCAGTCGACCAGCCAGAAGCCGGCCACGGTCCGGGAGCCCTTCATCAGCCGGCCGGGAGCGAGCGCCTTCGCGGCCTCACCCGACGCGGCACCGAAGGTGACCAGCCGGCCGAACGGCGCCAGCGCCTCGAACGACTCGTCGAAGGTCTGGCCGCCGACCATTTCGAGTACGACGTCGACCGGCTTGCCGCCGTTCGCCTCGATGATCCGGTCCTTCAGACCGTCGGGGGTCCCGTCGATCGCGACATCCGCGCCGAGGTCCAGGGTCTGCTTGCGCTTCTCGTCCGAGGACGCGGTCGCGATCACGCGGCCGGCGCCCCACAGCTTGGCGAGCTGGATCGCGAGCGACCCCACTCCCCCGGCGCCGGCGTGGATCAGCACGGACTCGCCCGGCTGCAGGTTGGTCGACGTCCTCAGCAGGTGCCACGCGCTGGCGCCCTGGACCACGAGCGCGAGCGCGTCACCGTCGCTCACACCTTCCGGTACGTCGAAGACGGACTGGCTCGCGGCGACCGCCTGCTCGGCGTACCCGCCGGTGCCGACGAGCGCGACCACGCGGCGGCCTTCCGCCGTACGGCCGACAACTTCGCCGCCGGGGACCAGCGGGAGCTTCGCCTTGGTGAGGTAGCTGTTCTCGACCTGGTGGGTGTCGGCGTAGTTGATGCCGGCCCGGTCGACGGTGATCAGGACCTGGCCGTCGCCGGCGGTCGGCGCGTCCACCTCACTGACCTTCAGCACCTCGGGGCCGCCGAACTCGGTGATCTGCACTGCACGCACGCCTGACACTTCCTTCCGAATTGGTCTCCTTACATCGTACTGTACAGTGTACGTTAGCGAGAGAGAAGGGTGACGATGCCGACACGGACACCGAGGAATACCCTCAACCCGGACCTGATCATCAGCAAGGCTCTGGAGCTGATGGAAGGCCGTGGCCTCGACAGCTTCAGCCTGCGCGCGCTGGCCGGTGAACTGGGTGTCGGTCCGATGGCGATCTACACCTACTTCCGCAACAAGGACGAGCTGTACGACGCCGTCCGCGACCACCTGATGGGCCTGCTCCCCGCCGTACCGGCTGGCGCCGCCTGGCCGGACCAGGTCCGCGCCGTCTGCCGCGGGCTGCGCCGCCTGATGCTCCAACATCCTTGCCTCGCGCAACTACTCGCGAGCCGGCCGCTGATCGGGCACGAGACCGCGCGGGTCGCCGAGGGACTGCTGAGCGTCCTGCACTCGGCCGGGTTCGAGAAGGAGATCGCCGCGCGGACGCACACGACGCTGTTCACGTACGTGCTCGGGGCAACCTCGTGGGAGATCCAGATGGCGACCGAGCAGCGCGACCCGGAGGGTTTGCGACGGCTGCGGACGACGATGGAGTCGCTGTCGGCGACCGAGTTCCCGACCGTGGTCGAGCTCGCGCCGGAGCTGGCCCGGACGACCGGTGGCGACGAGCAGTTCGACTACGGACTCGACCTGCTGATCAGCGGCCTCAGAACAGCATCGTGACGATCGCGACGACGCCGATCACCACGATCAGGCAGCGCAGCGCGATCGGCGGCAGCTTGCGGCCGTAGCGCGCGCCGACGAAACCGCCGATCGTCGAACCGACCGCGATCAGCCCCGCGGCCAGCCAGTCGACGTCCGCGACGATCACGAACAGGATCGCCGCGACGGTGTTGACGAACGTGGCCAGCACGTTCTTCAGCGCGTTCATCCGCTGCAGGTTCGCGTCCAGGCCGAGGCCGAGGATCGCCATCAGCAGCACGCCCTGGGCGGCGCCGAAGTAGCCGCCGTACACGCCGGTGAGAAAGACCGCGGGGATCACCCACCAGGCACCGCGATGGGTGTGCGTCGGCACGCTGATCCACTTCGACAGCCACGGCTGGAAAGCGACGAGCACGCAGCCGAGCAGGATCAGGACCGGTACGACGGCGTGGAACGCGGAGTCCGGCAACGTCAGCAGCAGCACGGCCCCGACCACACCACCGACCAGCGAGGCGGGGACCAGCCGGATCATCCGGCCGCGCTGTCCCTCGAGCTCGCGCCGGTAGCCGATCGCGCCGGCCGCCGTACCGGGTGAGAGGCCGACGCTGTTGCTCACGTTGGCCAGCACCGGCGGGATCCCGACAGCGAGCAGCGCGGGGAAGGTCAGCAACGTGCCCGAGCCCACCACCGCGTTGATCGTGCCCGCGCCCACACCCGCCACCAGGACGAATAGCGCCTCGAACCATGTCATCGTTGGAAAACTGTACGCACCTGACACCTCAGGCGGCTCACGTGTCCGGTCGTTGAGCCTTCAGTGTCGCCAACGACACACCGGCCCGGCGCTCACCTGAGGGTGAGGGCCGGGCCGGATGCGCTGGTCTGGAAGGAGAAACCGACTACTGGGCCGCGGGCGGCGGAGTGGTCGGCGGTACGACGTCCTGCGTCGGCGAGGTCGACGGAGCCGGCGCCGACTGCTGCGAGCGGGAGCTGACCGCGGCCTTCTGCGCGGCCTCGATCGCCTCCTGCACCGCGTTGTCGGCCTCGGCCACTGCGGCATCCGGCGTACTGGTCAGCTCCTGGGTCGGAGCGGCCTGCTCGACCTCGTGCGGCTCCGGGAACGGGCCCTCGGCCTTCTGCGGGATGCCGGCGATCTGGCCGACGGCACTGCCGAGACCCTCCATCGCCTTGCCGATCTCGCTGGGGATGATCCACAGCTTGTTCGAGTCGCCCTGGGCGATCGACGGCAGCATCTGCAGGTACTGGTAGGCGAGCAGACCCTGGTCGGGCTTGCCGGCGTGGATCGCGTTGAAGACCGTGGTGATGGCCTGCGCCTCACCCTGCGCCTTCAGGATCCGCGCCTCCCGCTCGGCCTGCGCCCGCAGGATCCGGGACTCCCGGTCACCCTGCGCGGTGAGGATCGCGGACTGCTTCTGGCCCTCGGCCGACAGGACGGCCGACTGCCGCATACCCTCGGCGGTCAGGATCGCCGCGCGCTTGTCGCGGTCGGCGCGCATCTGCTTCTCCATCGAGTCCTGGATCGACGGCGGCGGGTCGATCGAGCGGAGCTCGACCCGGTTGACCCGGATGCCCCACTTGCCGGTCGCCTCGTCCAGCACGTACCGCAGCTTCTCGTTGATCTCCTCGCGACTGGTCAGCGTCTGCTCGAGGTCCATGCCACCGATGATGTTTCGGAGCGTGGTCATCGTGAGCTGCTCGATCGCCTGGATGTAGTTGGAGATCTCGTACGTCGCCCGCACCGGGTCGTTGACCTGGAAGTAGATGACGGAGTCGATCGACACCATCAGGTTGTCCTCGGTGATGACGCCCTGCGGCGGGAACGCGACGACCTGCTCACGCATGTCGATCGTGTACCGCACCTTGTCGACGAACGGGGTCAGCAGGTTCAGCCCGGGTTGCAGCCCGACCTTGAACTTCCCGAACCGTTCCACGATGCCGACGGTCTGCTGCTGCACGACCCGGACGGACTTGATCAGCGTGACGACCACCAGTAGTGCAACCAGTGCCAGCACGATGAGGAACGCTTCCACGTGACCCTCCACTCGAACGAAACAGGATCGACAGTCTTTCCTACAGACGGGCCACTGCCCAGCCCGGTTCCCTCACGATCCGGAGTCGGTCGGACCAACTCCGGACGGCGCTCAGCGCGGCGGGTCGGAGTCCGGTTTGCCGTCGGTCGCCTGCGCGTCGGGCTGAGTGCGCTCGTGCTGGACGGGCTCGGGCTGGACCGCTTCGTGCTGGGCGGCTTCGTGCTGGATGGCTTCGTGCTCGTGGTGACCGAGCGGCAGGCCGATCGGGTACACCACGGCGGTCGCGCCGTCGATCTGCATCACCTCGACCCGCGTCCCGGGCGGGATCGTGGTCAGGTCGTCGAACGGCCGCGCCGTCCACAGCTCGCCGCTGAGCTTGATCGAGCCGAGGCTGTCGGGGTGGATCTCCTTCACCACCACGCCGGTCCGGCCGATCACGTGCTGGGAACCGGTCTTCATCTCCACACCGTGGTGGATCTTGCGGACCAGCAGCGGGCGGATCGCGCCGAGCATCGCGCCGGCCGTCAGCAGGCCGACGACGATCTGCAACCAGAGCAGGCCGGGAAAGAGTGCGGCGGCACCGGTCGCGGCGAGCGCGCCGGCCGCCAGCATCAGCAGGGTGAAGTCGAGCGTGGCCAGCTCTGCCAGGCCGAGCACGACGGCGATTCCGAGCCAGGCGGCCCAGACGTTTTCGCGCAGCCAATCCATCATCTGCCAACCCTATCCGCGATCGGGACCTCTGGCAGGTCCACCACCCGTCGGACGCAGCCCGAAGTCTCCCGGATTCCCCAGCCGTGACTGAGATGCTCTGAGTTCGACAGTACTCCGGGGATGGGGAGAACCCCCGTCGCTCGAGATGCGGCAGGTCGGGAGAGTCCTGGGATCGGGCGGGCGCCGTACGGGCTAGAGGGCGCGGGCGGTGTAGCGGCCGTCCGAGTGCTGGAGGGTGAGGGCCAGGTCGAAGGTGTCGCTCAGGGTCTCCGACGTGAGGGCCTGGTCGATCGGCCCGGCGGCGACGACGCGGCCCTGCTTGAGCAGCATCGCGTGGGTGAAGCCGGGCGGGATCTCCTCGACGTGGTGCGTCACGAGGACCATCGCCGGTGCGCCCTCGGCGGTCGCGATCGAGCTGAGCGAACGGACGAGCTGCTCGCGACCGGTCAGGTCGAGACCGGCGGCGGGCTCGTCGAGGAGCATCAGTTCGGGGTCGGTCATCAGGGCGCGGGCGATCTGTACGCGCTTCCGCTCGCCCTCGGACAAGGTGCCGAAGGTGCGGTCGGCGAGGTGGTCGATGGCGAGCTCGGTCAGCAGCTCTTTCGCGCGCTGGTGGTCCAGCTCGTCGTACTCCTCGTTCCATCGGCCCATCACGGCGTACGACGCCGAGACGACGACGTCGGAGACCCGCTCGGACCTTGGGAGCTTGTCCGCGAGCGCCGCACTCGTCAGCCCGATCCGCGGTCGCAGCTCGAACACGTCAACGGCACCGAGCACCTCACCGAGCAGTCCGGCGACGCCGGCCGTCGGGTGCATCTGCGCCGCGAGCACCTGCAGCAACGTGGTCTTGCCGGCACCGTTCGGGCCGATCACCACCCAGCGGTCGGTCTCGTCAACAGTCCAGTCGATCCCGTCCAGCAGACGCGCCTCGCCCCGAACGATCGTGATGCCGGCCAGCTCCACCACTGCAGTCATGAGGCAAAACCTACGGGGTCGTCGCTCGGGGTGCGGCAGGACCCTCCACTGCGACGGCCCTACGGGCTGGGTGCGTGGGCGAATGGCGTGGCGGCCTGAACTGGAACAAGTACCAGCCACCGATCGAGGGTCGGTACTTGGAAGAGTCAGCGGGGTGGGCGGGTCGGCTGTCGTGGGTGGTGGGAGGGCGGGGATGTCGGGAGTGTGTGGTGAGGGTGGGAGACTTGTGGGCGTGCTGACCACTGCCGCCTCGGTGCGTTTTACCGTGTGGACCAACGCGATGCTTGCCGGGACCTGCGATCCCGACACCGCCGCGCACCGGATCCTCGGTACGGACGTCGGGCACCACGTTGCCGGGCTTGCGGCGCATCCTGAGCCGGCGACGTTGCCGGTGGCGCTCAATCTGCTGCGCGCCGCCGGTGCGCGCGAGGCGTATCTCGCGCTGCCCGTGCCGGGTGATCCGATCGGACTGGCCGGTCCCCCGTCGTTCAACGAGTCCGCGCTGGAGGCCGGTGAGGCCGTCGTACTGTCCGGTGCTGGGATCGGGCTCATTCCGGCGTACGTCGGGCCGGCCGTGCAGTGGTCGGTGCTGACCGCGCAGAGCCCGCCGCCGGCGGATCTCGGTGAGGCCGACCGTGGACTGCGGGCCGCGCTGATCGAGGCCGCCGAGTCGCTGGCCGCGCTGGACATCGCGCGCTGGAAGCCGGAGATCGCGGACGCGCTGATCGACATCCGCAAGATCGGCCAGGGCAAGGGCGACGACCTCGCCCCTGGGTACGACGCCCGCGCGGTCAAGGCCGCCGCCACGGCTCGCCGCTGCCTGGCGATCGCCGACGCCGCCCTCGAAGACGACGGCGCCGCCGTCACCGGCGCCGAAGCCGACGCCCGCCGCCGAGCCCTCACCGAACTGGCAGCCTCCGCCCGCCGAGCCCTGGTCGCCGCCTGCGGCCCGTTCGCTCCGCAGTAGCTCGTCCTCCATATCCCTTCCCCGAACCGCACTTTGTGCACCCACCAGCCGCTGGGGACGACGGGAGGGGACCTGCGGCTGCGTCGGTATGTGGACCGGGCGTCCACAGATTGGCTCGGCTCGGATAGGTTTCTGTTCTGGGATGACTGGACAGCTTGAGCACGAGACGCCGCCGTTGGATCGACCGACCCTGCTGGTCACGTTGACCGGTACGGACCGACCGGGGCTGACGTCGGCGGTGTTGTCGACGATCGCCAGCCGAGGGCTCGAGGTGATCGACGCCGAGCAGGTCGTGCTGCGGGGGCGGCTGGTGCTCGGCGTACTGCTGTCGGCGCCGCGGGATCACAAGCAGCTGAAGAAGGAACTGAAGGACCTCGCCGAGCAGCTCGACGTCGAGATCGACGTGAAGAAGGGTGTCGGCGACAACGAACCGCGCCGCAAGGGGCGTACGCAGGTGACGGTGATCGGTTCGCCGCTGACTGCCGAGGGGTTCGCCGCGATCGCCGGGCGGATCGCCGACACCGGCGCGAACATCGACCGGATCAGCCGCATGGCGCGCTACCCGGTGACGGCCGTCGAGATCGCCGTGTCCGGTGCGGACACCAACGCGCTGCGGACTGTGCTCGCGCTCGAAGGGGTACGGCAGGGGCTCGACGTCGCCGTACAGGCCGGTGGGTTGTACCGGCGCGCCAAGCGGCTGATCGTGATGGATGTCGACTCGACCCTGATCCAGGGCGAGGTGATCGAGATGCTCGCGGCGCACGCCGGGCGCGAGGCGGAGGTTGCCGCGGTCACCGAGCAGGCGATGCGCGGGGAGCTCGAGTTCGCCGAGTCGCTGCACCACCGGGTTGCCACGCTGGAGGGGCTGCCGGTCTCGGCGATCGACGAGGTGTACGCCGCGATCCAGCTCGCGCCGGGGGCGCGGACGCTGGTCCGGACGTTGAAGCGGCTCGGGTACCAGTTCGCGATCGTCAGCGGCGGCTTCACCCAGATCACCGACAAGATCGCCGCCGACCTCGGCATCGACTACTCGGCGGCCAACGAGCTGGAGATCGTCGACGGCAAGCTCACCGGCAAGGTCGTCGGCGAGATCGTCGACCGGCCCGGCAAGGCGGTCGCGCTGCGGCGCTTCGCCGAGTCGTCCCGTACGCCGTTGTCGCAGACGGTCGCGATCGGCGACGGCGCCAACGACCTCGACATGCTCGCCGCCGCCGGCCTCGGCGTCGCCTTCAACGCCAAGCCGGTCGTCCGCGCCGCCGCCGACACCCACCTGAGCGTGCCGTACCTGGACACGATCCTCTACCTGCTCGGCATCTCCCGCGAAGAGGTCGAAGCGGCCGACAACCTCAGCTGAGGTCGAGCTTGCCGGTCTTGGCGGCCGGCGGGGCGACGACCGGGAGCTTCGCGCCGAACTTCTCGTACGACGCCTGGATCGCGGTGTTGCCTCCCTTGGTGTCGGCGAGCACGAACACGATCCGGTGCGGCAGGTTCTTCGCGTCCACCATCACCGAGACGCTGAGCTGCGTCGGCAGGGTCTTCGCGTCGGCCTGGGTCAGGTAGACACCCATCGCGCGGGCCGCCGTCGCCTTCTTCACGTCGATGCTCAGCTGGTACTCGCGCACCTGCGTGCCGTCCATCGGCTGGTAGCCCACGGCCCTGAAGCTCGTCGAGTACGCCGCTCCGCCGAGCACCTGGTGCACCATCGCCTGGTTGTAGTCCTGTACGACGACGAGCGCGGCCGCGAGGATGTGCCGGTCCTTCGACGCCAGGTCGAGCTTCACCCACGGCTTCTTCGGGTTGCCGGTCAGTTCGTCGTTCTCCATGTAGAGGACCTTGCCGATGCGCGTGACCGGCAAGCCTTCCTCACTGGTCACCGCCGCGTCGGTCGTCGCGCCCTTGAGCCTGATGTCGGCGTTCAGCTCCGCGACCGATGCACGCGCCGCTCCGGTCTCCCTCACCGTCGTCCGGAACGTCCCGGCGGTCCGCAACGCCGCCAGCACCTTCGGGCCGAAGTCCGCCTTGGTCAGCTCGGCCGGCTCGGGCGGACCGGTCGGCGTCGACGTACTGGCTGCGATGGTCGGCGTGGATGCGGGCGCCGCGGCCGGGGCGGTGTTGTTGCCGCAGGCAGCAGTCAGTACCAGGGCGGAACCCGCGATCAGGACGGGCAGGACGGAACGCACAGCAAGGACTCCTCGTGAACAGGGTGAGGGTCTTGCTGCTCCCGATCAGATCGACCCGACTCGGGTCAGATGGTGACACAACAGCAAGCCGGCAACCTAAACGCTTGCAGCAAGCTGCAGCGCTCAAGTCAGCACCGGCGCGGGGGTGGAGGCCAGGGCGGGGGGGGTGATGCGCAGCGCTCAGGTTGTTGCTGGGGTGGCGATCTTGTGGGGGGCGGGTGGGTTGATCGTCAGCTTCTGGCCGAAGCGGCTGAAGGTGGCGGTGACGTCCGCGCGGCCGGTGGCGTCGTCGTCGAGGGTGAAACGGAGCTGGACCGGCAGGCAGTGGGCGTCGACGGCGATCCGTACGGTCAGGGCCTCGGGCAACGACTCGGCCGTGCCGGCGGTGAGGTAGCCCTCCATTGCGTCGGCCGCGGTGGCGCGGGCCAGGTCGATGGAGACGACGTACTCCTGGGCCGGTGCGCCGTTCACGGTGATGCGGTCGGCGCGCTGGAACGTGGTCGCGTGCGCGGCGCCGCCGATCAGCGCGTGGACCTGCGCCGCGCGCAGCAACTGCCTGCCGGAGCGGGACGACTGCCCGCCGGCCGCGAGTTCGGACCACGGGCGCGTTTTGTCCCCGGTGAGGGCCGCGTCCTTCAGGTACACCGTGCCGCCGGTCTTGATGAGCTTCCGGCCGAAGCCGGTCGCGATCAGTCCGGCGTGGTCACCACTGATCCGGAGGTCGGCCGTGACGACAACGGCCGACTCTCCTGCGCTCGTCGTACGGGAGACCGTCCGGAAGGTGCCCTTCTCGGCCAGCCGGCCGAGCAGTTCCGACGCGAGGTTCGCGGGCGACAACCCGTCGTCGCTCGGCGCCGTCGCGGAGACCGACAGGCTTGGTGAAGCGGACGGCGTACCGGCGGTGGAAGCGTCGGCGGCTGGTCCGGCAGCCCGCGTCGAACCGCAGGCAGACAGACCCAGCACCAGCACGGCGGTGACGGCGCCGGCCTTGGTGAAACGCACAGCGAACACTCCTCGAGGCGGGGATCGCTCACATGGTGACAGATCCGGACCTCCCCGCAAACACTCTGTGACGTAGCACAACCTGCCAATCCGTTTGCCCACGCCGTACGCCGAGAGGCAGGATCGCGCCCATGCCTCCACTGCCGGAAAACTTCACCGCCCGCCCCGCGACCACCGCCGACGTACCGGCGATCCACACGCTGGTCAGCGCCGCCGAACGCGCGACGACCGGCGTGGTCGAGACCGGCGCCGACGGGATCGAGGCCGCGCTGACCAGGCCGGGATTCGACGCGACCGTCGACAGTCTCGTCGTGCACGCGGACGACGGGCAGCTGGCCGGCTGGGCCTGGATCAACCGAGGACGACGCTCCCAGGTCGATGTGGATCCAGCGTTCCGCGGCCGCGGGATCGGCGCCGCGCTGCTCGACTGGGTCGAGGCTCGCGCCGCCGAGGTCGGGACGGACTGGGTCGCGCAGACCGTCGACGACCAGGACCGGGCCGGCCTCGAACTGCTGCGCTCGCGCGACTACGAACTGCTCGCGACGAACTGGCTGCTGGAGATGCCGACCACGGAGCTGGACGTCCGGATCCCCGACGGCATCACGATCCGGCCGTTCCAGCCGGGCGACGAGCACGCGGCGTACCAGGTGATCGAGGACGCGTTCGACGACTGGCAACCGCGCCGCAAGGAGTACGACGAGTGGGCGCGGATGGGCATCGAGCGGTCGAGCTTCGTGCCACAGCTCTCGCCCGTCGCCTTCGCCGGGGACGAACTCGTCGGCGCCGCGCTCAGCCTCGATCTCCCTGACAGCAGCGACGGGTACGTCGAGCAGGTCGCCGTACGCAAGGACCAGCGCGGCCGCGGCGTCGCGAAGGCCTTGCTCGCGACCGCGGCCCAGGCGATGCACGATGACGGCCGCACCCAACTGACGCTCTGGACGCACTCGGGGACCGGCGCGCTGGCGATGTACGAGCGGCTCGGCATGACCGTGCGGCGCAGTACGACGGTGCTGCGCGGCCGGGTCTGAGTCGCGCCAGATCGTGACGAGCTGTTGACTCCCGGCGATGAGAGCGCTCCCATAGGCGTAACCCCTCCAGGGAGGTCAAGATGCGTTCCCGCCCGAACACACCGTCCCGCCCCCGCCTCAGGACCCTGCTCAGCGCACTCGTCGTACCGGTGATGGTCGCCGTGCCGCTGACGATCGCGGCCCAGGCCAGCGTTCCCCCACCACCGACCGGCTGGACCACGGTCTGGTCCGACGACTTCGACGGCCCGAGCGGCAGCCTGCCGTCGAGCGCGAACTGGATCGTCGACACCGGCCACGGCTATCCCGGCGGCCCCGGCAACTGGGGCACCGGCGAGATCCAGAACTACACCAGCAACGCCGACAACCTGGCCCTCGACGGCTCCGGCAACCTGCGGATCACCCCGCGCCGCGACGGCGCCGGCAACTGGACGTCGGCCCGGATCGAGACCCAGCGCGCGAACTTCAAGCCGCCGTCCGGCGGCGTTCTGGCGATCGAGGGCCGGATCCAGATGCCCAACGTCACCGGCAACGCGGCGCTCGGCTACTGGCCGGCGTTCTGGGCGCTCGGCCAGCCGTACCGGGGCAACTACTGGAACTGGCCGGGCATCGGCGAGTTCGACATCATGGAGAACGTCAACGGGATCAACTCGGTCTGGGCCGTGCTGCACTGCGGCGTGAACCCCGGCGGCCCGTGCAACGAGACCACAGGCCTCGGCGCCAGCCGCGCCTGCCCCGGGTCGAGCTGCCAGTCGGCGTTCCACACGTACCGGTTCGAGTGGGACACCAGTACGACGCCCAACGCGTTCCGCTGGTACGTCGACGGACAGCAGTTCCACTCCGTCACCCAGGCACAGCTGCCGGCCGACACCTGGGCGAGCATGACCTCGCACGCGGGCTACTTCATCCTGCTGAACGTGGCGATGGGCGGCGCGTTCCCCGACGCGCTCAACGGCCCGACGCCGCGCGCCGAGACCGTCCCCGGCCATCCGATGGTGGTCGACTACGTGGCGGTCTCCACCAAGGGCGGCGGCACGACTCCCCCGACGACACCGCCCACGACGCCGCCTCCTGGTGGGAGCGGCGCGTACGGGCCCTTGCAGGCCGAAGCCTTCGGTCAGCAGGGTGGTGTCGCCGTCGAAACGACCAGCGACTCCGGCGGCGGGCAGAACCTCAGCCAGGTCGGCAACGGTGACTGGGCCCGCTACGGCTCCATCGACTTCGGCAGTACGCCGGCCAGGCAGTTCGTCGCGCGGGTCGCGTCAGGCGCCGGCGGAGGGGTCAGCGGGCTGGTCGAAGTCCGGTTGGACAGCCGGTCGAACGCGCCCATCGGCAGCTTCGCGGTCGGCAACACCGGCGGCTGGCAGAGCTGGCGGACCGTACCGGCCAACATCTCCAACGTCACCGGCGTACACGATGTGTACCTGACCTTCACGAGTGGTCAGCCGGCGGACTTCGTGAACGTCAACTGGTTCACCTTCGGCCACTAGAACGCAGCGAAGCCGCGGCCAGAGGTGCCGGCCGCGGCTTCGTCGTACAGGAGGTCAGGCGATCTCGGTCGCTGCCGGGGCGGTGATCGTCACCGGCTCGCCGAACTTGCCGAACGTCCCGCTGACCTTCGCGCCGTCGGCCTCGTACGCGAACGTCCGCGGCAGCGACTCGGCATCCACCGTGACCTCGATGGGCAGCTCGGTCAGGCCGGACTGGGCGGCCGTCTCCGACGTCAGGTACTGCCCGAACGCCTGCGCCTGCGTCGCCTTCAGCACGTTCACGGTCATCGTGTACTTCGCCGTCGCAACCCCGTCGACCGGCTCGCCGGCCGCGCTCTTGAAGTCCGTCGCGTACGGCGAGGTGGCCACGGCCACGCGGTACTGGTCCAGCTGAGCGCCCAGCAGCTGCAGCATCGCGCCGGCCATGATCGCCGACGTCTCCTTGCCGGCGCCCTTCCCCGTCGGGTCGTACATCACCCACGGCTTCTTCGGGTCACTCGACAGCTGCCCGCCCTTGCCGTACAGCGTGCCGCCGACCCGAACGAAGGTGCTCTCCAGCGCGCTCCCCTGCACATCAGCCGCCGCACCCGCCAGCCGCACGTTCGTCGTGAACGTGGCCGGGCCGTCAGCGTCTGTCGTGGTCGTCACCACCTGGAACGTCTTCTTCGCCGCCAGCGCCGCCTGAACCTTGCCCGAGAAGTCGCCCTGGCTCAACGGCGTGATCTTGCTGTCCGCCGCCGCCGGCGCACCGGAATCATCGGAGCCGCCACACCCGGCGACCAGGACCAACGCCCCGACCAGGAGCAACGGTGTCATCAGTTTCTTCACCCGGCGGAGGATGCCACAAATCCGTCGAAGCTCCTCCCCCGCACGCCGCACTTCGGCGATGCTGTGGGCATGGAGTACGTGTCGAAGGTCCCGCGGGCGCCGCTGGACGGGCTGATCGACGACCTCTACTACCTGGAGGGCGCACCGCCGTACGCCCGGCTGACGCTGCCGCCGAGCCCGTCGGCGCTGCTGATCGTGAACCTCGGGGCGCCGTTCCGCATGCGCGCCGGCACCGACCTCGACCTGGCCGAGTACGCCGACGGCTGCGTGGTCACCATGCCCACCCGCGCGTTCGAGTTCAGCTACCCGGTCCGGACCCGGTCCGTCGGCGTGCACTTCAAGCCGTGGGGGCTCGCGCCGTTCCTGCGGATGCCCGCGTCCGCGCTGTGCGACCGGCCGGTGACGATCGAGCAGGTGTGGGGCCGATCCGCGATCGCCGAGCTGCAAGACCGGCTCGCAGCGGCGACCGGGCCGCACGAGATGCTGACGCTGCTCGAGGAGGAGCTGGTACGACGGCTGCGCGAGACCGCCGGGCTGGAGCTGGTACGCCGGACGAGCAGTCTGATCGCGGCGACCAAGGGGACACTGGCGATCGGCGACCTGAGCGAGGCGGCCGGGGTCAGCAGCACTCATCTGGCCCAGCGGTTCAAGGAGCTCATCGGCATCACGCCGAAACGGCTGGCCCGCATCCACCGCTTCACCGCCACGGTGTTCGCGATCGACCCCGCCGGACCGGTCGACTGGGGCGACCTCGCGGGGCGCGCGGGCTACTTCGACCAGGCCCACTTCGGCCACGAGTTCCGGGAGTTCACCGGGCTCACGCCGTCGCGGTACGTCGAGGTCCGGCAGCGGTTCCTGCGCGAACATCCCGGCCACACGCTGGAGGGCTGGCCGCTGCCGGCCGATTGATTTCTTACAAGATCGGCCGCTCGTGGCGCGCTAGTTTGAGGCAACCCCAGAGCAGAGGAGTGTCCCGTGGGCAAAGTGGTCATGTACGCCTCGGTGTCGGTCGACGGTTTCGTCGCGGACGAGAACGATCAGCCCGGACCGCTGTTCGACTGGTTGACCAGCGGTGACGTCCCGTTGGACGACAGCGACGTGGTCAAGGTGTCGCAGGTGTCCTACGACTACACCCGGGCGTACTGGGACGAGATCGGCGTGACCATCGCCGGCCGCCACGTCTTCGACCTGACGGACGGCTGGGACGGGAAGCCTCCGGCCGGGATCGATCACGTCGTCGTCGTGACGCACCGGCCGCAGCCCGAGGGCTGGGACCCCGAGGCGCCGTTCCACTTCGTCGACGGCGTCGAGGCAGCCGTGGCCAAGGCGCAGGAGTTGGCGGGCGACCGCCTGGTCGAGGTCGCCGCCGGCGACGTCGGTGGCCAGGCGCTTGCCGCGGGTCTCGTCGACGAGGTGCGCATGGACGTCGTCCCGGTCGTGCTCGGCTCCGGTAAACGCTACTTCGGATCCGTCGACGCGCAGCACCTGTTGGAGGATCCCGAAGTGATTCATGGCAACCGGGTGCTTCACCTCCGCTACCAGGTGCGCCGCTGACCGATCCAAGCTCCGGCGGGGGCCGTGACCTATTCTTCGGCTATGTCTCAACAGGTGGTGAGCAGCGGCCCGGGTGCTCTCTTCGCGATCGGCGGAGCCGAGGACAAGCTGAAGAAGCGGATGGTGCTGCAGGAGTTCGTCGAGGCGGCCGGTGGGCCGAAGGCCCGGATCGTGGTGGTGCCCACGGCGTCCGCGCTCGGGCCGGACGTCACGGACGTGTACTCCGCGCTGTTCGCCGCGCTCGGCGCGGCCAGTGTGGTCGGGGTTCGCCCCGAGAACCGTGAGGACGCCGACGACCCGGCGTTCATCGAGCCGCTGAACGAGGCGACCGGCATCTTCATGACCGGAGGCAACCAACTCAAGCTCAGCGGCGTGGTCACCGGTACGGCGTTCGGCCGGGCCGTCACGGCCGCGCACCGCCGCGGCGCCGCAGTCGGCGGTACGTCGGCCGGCGCCAGCATCCTGGCCGAGCACATGATCGCGTTCGGCCGCTCCGGCGCGACTCCGCGCCAGCGGATGAGCCAGCTCGCGGGCGGGCTCGGACTGGTCCAGGGCGCGATCGTCGACCAGCACTTCGCCCAGCGCAACCGGTACGGCCGGCTCCTGTCGCTCGTCGCCCAGTCCCCCGGCCTGCTCGGGATCGGCGTCGACGAGGACACGGCGGCCGTCGTACGGGGGTCTCACCTGGAAGTGGTCGGCCGTGGAGCCGTCACGATCTTCGACGGCAGCCGGATCACCTCCAACGCGCACTACGCCAAGCGGTCCGAGGCGATCCTTGCCTCCGGCGTCGTCCTGCACGTGCTGCCGGCCACCGCGACGTTCGACCTGCGGTCCCGCACGCTGCTCTCGTACGGGCCGCAGCCGCCGGCCGAGGAGCTGGCCGAGATCGAGCAGGCCGAGGCGGACCTGCGCAAGCTGACCCGCGACATCGCGGCCGAGGGTGTCTCCCCGCAGTACTACGCCGAGCAGAAGCGTCGCGCCGGCAAGCGCGTGGCCCGGCGGGTGTCGTCGGCGACCGAGTCCAGACCGGAGGCGACCGAGCCTCTGAGCGCGGGCGCCGAACTCAGCCGACCAGACACCGATCCGCAAGCAGACAGTGGGACGACGCAATGACAGAGACCGCCCCCCAGCGCCGCAAGCCCGCCGACCCGCAGGGGTCGCCGAGCCCCGACCTGAAGATCATCGAGACCCGTGTCTACCGTGGCCCGAACGTCTGGAGCTACGAGCCGGCCATCCACCTGGTGGTCGACCTGGGTTCGCTCGAGGACTGGCCGTCCGACACGATCGACGGCTTCACCGAGCACCTGCTCGCCGATCTGCCGCGGCTCGACCAGCACCACTGCTCGCGCGGTCGCCGTGGCGGCTTCATCGAGCGCCTTCAGGAGGGCACCTGGCTCGGCCACATCGCCGAGCACGTCGCCCTGCAGCTGCAGCAGGAGGCCGGCCACGACATGCGGCGCGGCAAGACGCGTCAGGTCAAGGGCGTCCCCGGCCGGTACAACATCGTCTACGCGTACGCCGACGAGGCCGTCGGCCTGGCCGCCGCTGAGCTGGCCGTCCGCTTCGTCAACCACCTGGTCCAGCCGGACCCGGACTTCGAGTTCACCACCGAGCTCGAGCGGTTCATCAAGCAGGCCGAGCGGACCGCGTTCGGTCCGTCGACCCAGGCGATCGTGGACGAGGCGACCTCGCGCGACATCCCGTGGATCCGGCTGAACAAGGCCAGCCTGGTCCAGCTCGGTCAGGGCGTGCACGCGAAGCGGATCCGCGCCACGATGACGTCGGAGACCGGCTCGATCGCGGTCGACGTCGCGAGCGACAAGGACCTGACCACGCGGCTGCTGGCCTCAGCCGGACTGCCGGTCCCCCGGTCGGACTCGATCCGTACGGTCGAGGACGCGGTCAGCGTCGCGAACAAGATCGGCTACCCGGTCGTCTGCAAGCCGCTCGACGGCAACCACGGCCGCGGCGTCTGCCTGAACCTCGCCGACGCGGACGCGGTCCGCGAGGCGTTCCCGATCGCGCAGGACCAGTCCCGGCGCGGCTGGGTGATCGTCGAGAACTTCGTCACCGGCCGCGACTACCGCTGCCTGATCATCAACGGCCGGATGGAGGCCATCGCCGAGCGGGTCCCCGCACACGTGGTCGGCGACGGCGTGCACACGGTGGCCGAGCTGGTCGAGATCACCAACGCCGACCCGCGCCGCGGCGTCGGGCACGAGAAGATCCTGACCCGGATCACCGTGAACGCCGCCGCCCGCGATCTGGTCCGCAGCCAGGGCTTCGAGCTGGAGGACGTACCGCCGGAGGACGTGACGGTGAAGCTCACGCTGACCGGCAACATGTCCACCGGCGGGATCTCGATCGACCGCACCTACGAGGCGCACCCGGAGAACGTCGAGATCGCCGAGGAGGCGGCCCGGATGATCGGGCTGGACATCGCCGGCATCGACTTCATCTGTCCCGACATCACCCAGCCGGTGCGCGAGACCGGCGGCGCGATCTGCGAGGTGAACGCGGCGCCGGGCTTCCGGATGCACACCAACCCGACGATCGGCGAGCCGCAGTACATCGCCAAACCGGTCGTCGACATGCTGTTCCCGCCCGGTGCGACCAGCCGGATCCCGATCATCGCGGTGACCGGGACCAACGGCAAGACCACCACCTCGCGGATGATCAGCCACGTCTTCAAGGGCATGGGCCGCAAGGTCGGCATGACGTCGACCGACGGCATCGTGATCGACGAGCGGCTGGTGATCCGGTCCGACGCGTCCGGCCCGAAGTCGGCCCGGATGGTGCTGCAGAACCCGCGCGTCGACTTCGCGGTCTTCGAGGTCGCCCGCGGCGGCATCCTGCGCGAGGGCCTCGGGTACGAGCGCAACGACGTGGCCGTCGTGCTGAACATCCAGCCCGACCACCTCGGGCTGCGCGGTGTCGACACGCTCGAGCAGCTGGCCGACGTGAAGGCCGTGCTGGTCGAGGCGGTGCCGCGGACGGGCTTCGCCGTACTGAACGCCGACGACCCGCTGGTCCGGAAGATGCGGCGCAAGTGCTCCGGGCAGGTCGTGTGGTTCAGCATGGCCGAGGCCGGCAGCGAGGTGCGCGAGTACATCGAGGGCCACTGCCGTCGCGGCGGCCGCGCGGTCGTGCTGGAGCGGTCCGAGCTGGGCGACATGATCATCATGAGGCACGGCCCGCGCTCGATGCAGCTGGCCTGGACACACTTGCTGCCGGCAACGTTCGGCGGCCGGGCGATGATGAACGTGCAGAACGTGATGGCTGCCGCCGCCGCGGCGTTCGCGGCCGGGGCGCCGCTGCACGACATCCGGCAGGGCCTGCGCACGTTCAGTACGTCGTACTACCTGTCGCCGGGCCGGCTGAACGAGATCGAGGTCGACGGCCGGCACGTGATCGTCGACTACTGCCACAACGCCCCGGCGATGCGGATGCTCGGCGACTTCGTCGACCGGATCGGCGAGAGCCTCGGTGCGTCGTCGGAGCTCGGGCGGCCGTCGCGGATCGGTGTGATCGCGACCGCGGGCGACCGGCGCGACGACGACATGCGCGAACTGGGCGAGGTCGCGGCGCAGCACTTCGACCAGCTGATCGTCCGTGAGGACACGCGGCTGCGTGGCCGTAAGCGAGGCGAGTCGGCCGAGCTGATCATCGAGGGCGTCCGGTCCGCGATGGCCGACGGCGCGCGGTGCCGTTCGGTGGAGCTGGTGCTGGAAGAGCTCGACGCCGTACGGCATGCGCTGGGTCGATCCAACCGGGGTGACCTGGTCGTGCTGTGCGTCGACCAGCACCAGTCGGTGCTCGCCGAGCTGGAGTCCGTGTCGCACCTGGCGCAGGCCGGCGCGCGGTCCGGCGACGAAGGCGGGGACCCCGACTTCGTCCGCCCGGACGAAGAAGGTGACCAAGAACAACAATGAGTTGGGGAACTCGGGTCGGGTGACCCTCGTTGGCCTGTGCGTGAAGAAGAAGTTGCTGATGGCCTGCGTTGTCGTTGCCCTCCCCCTCCTGGTGTCCTCGTGCGGTTCCGGTGACAAGGCCGCGGCCGCGGACACCGCGCCCTCGGTCAGTACGCCGAGCGTGCTGGTCGAGGACGCCTGGGTCCGGACCACGGCCGGCGCCAAGGACACCACGATGACGGCGGCGTTCATGTCGCTGACGAACCCGGGCAACGCCGAGATCAAGTTGACCTCGGCAACTTCCCCGGTGGCCGGCACCGTGCAGCTGCACGAGATGACGATGAAGGACGGCAAGATGGTGATGCAGGAGAAGGCCGGCGGCATCGTCGTACCGGCCGGCTCGCACGCCCACCTCGCGCCGAGCGGCGACCACGTGATGCTGATGGACCTCAAGCAGCCGCTGAAGCCCGGTGACGAGGTGCCGCTGACGCTGAAGTTCTCCGACGGCAGCACGCACGACCTGACCGTCCCGGTGAAGAACTTCACCGAGGAGGAAGAGCACTACCACCCCTCCCAGACCCCGACACCTGCCTCTTGACCTCGACAGACTCCTCCACCCGGCCCTCGCGCCGGCAGCTCCTCGGGTACGCCGGAGCCGCCGCCGCGGGGGCCGCTGTCTCCGGCACAGCAGTTGCCCTGAGCAACGACCCGGCGCCGGCCGCAGCCGTGGCGTCCCGCGACCTCAGTCCGTACGGCGACCACCAGCCCGCGATCGCGGCGCCCTCGCCGAAGCACGCCGAACTCGTCGCGTTGAACCTGCTCAGTAGCACCGACCGGGCCGCGCTCGGCCGACTGATGCGGTTGTGGAGCACGGACATCGTCGCGCTGACCGAAGGCCGGCCGACGCCCGGCGACACGGCACCCGAGCTGGCCGTCCCGAACGCGGCGCTGACCGTGACGGTCGGGTTCGGGCCGCGGGTGTTCACCCGTCCCGGACTCACGGCGTACAAGCCTCGCGGGTTGGACGACCTGCCCGTGATGCGGCACGACCGGCTGCTCCCGACGTGGTCCGGTGGCGACCTGCTGATCCAGGTCGGGGCCGACGATCCCGTCAGTGTCGTGCACGCCGTACGGCGGCTGGTGGCGGACGCGGCGCCGTTCGCGAAGCCGGTGTGGCGGCAGACCGGCTTCTGGAACGGGACCGGTCCGGACGGCAAGCCGGTGACCGGGCGGAATCTGTTCGGCCAGGTCGACGGGACCGGGAACCCGGCGGTCAGATCGCCGGAGTTCGACGCGACGGTGTGGGCCGACGATGGGCCGGAGTGGTTCCGCGGCGGCACGACGCTCGTCGTACGGCGGATCCGGATGAACCTCGACACCTGGGACGAGCTGACCCGGTCCGAGCAGGAGCGTGCGGTCGGGCGGAAGCTGTCGACCGGTGCGCCGGTGACCGGGACCACCGAGCACGACGAGCTCGACCTGGAGGCGCGGGACGCCGACGAGCGGCTGGTAATCGCGGAGAACGCGCACTCGCGGCTGTCCCATCACAGCACGAACGACGGGCGCCGGATCTTCCGCAAGGGCCTGAACTACGTGCTGGACACCGGCGCGACGCGCGAGAGCGGGCTGATCTTCCTGAGCTACCAGGCGGACGTGGCCGGGCAGTTCCTCCCGCTGCTGGCCCGGCTGGACGCCGCCGACGCGCTGAACGAGTGGACGACGACGATCGGCTCAGCCGTCTTCGCGATCCCTCCGGGATGGCACGAAGACGGCTGGCTGGCGCGCGATCTGCTGGGTTAGCCCGCCCGGAAGCTGAGGAACTTGGTGCTCGGGTAGCTGTGGAAGTTGTTGGCCGGCTCGAGGTTCGCCGGGCCGGTGCAGTCGGCCGTGCGGTAGAGCAGCACGTCCTCGGTGGACCAGTTGAAGAGCGCGCCGGGGGCGAACGGCAGCACCGTGCAGGCGCCGGGAACGTCGTTGTAAGCAACAGCCTTGCCGCTGAAGCTCGTGGTCTCGAAGAAGCAGGCCTGACCCTGCTGACACTCGAAGGCGCTGGACTGCTGCTGGGCGGCGGACGCCGGACTGACGGACAGGCCTGCGGCGACCACAGCCAGGGCGGTGACGCTCAGGGCGGGGCGAATCCTCACAAGTTCCTCCAAAGGGCGGGATGTGCTCACACCCTATGGTTGAACATTCACCGAAGTAGCCTCTTCCGGCGTGGCGCGGTTATAACGAGCGAGCAGTCGACGCTCGGGCTCACGCTGGTCGATCCAGTCGAGGTCGTCGGACAGGACGGCGTCGTTGGTGCGGTCGGCGTACGGGTCGAGCGGGGGCGGCGCCGGAGGCAGGGCGCGCAACTTGAGCGCGGTCATCGGGATCGCCAGGAGGACCGCGAGCACCAGCCAGGGCCAGTAGTTGGTCAGCAGCGGCTCGAAGGACTGGAAGAAGGCCTTGGTCCCGGCGTCGGCGACCTCGTCCGGTGAGCGGCCGGCCGAGGCGGAGACTGCCCGGACGCCGTCGACGATCGCGAACGACAGCAGGTACGTCGCGATCAGCACCGGCCAGAAGTACGCCGAGCGCCAGCCGCGGCGCCAGCAGGAGACGTACAGGACGATCGTCAGGCCGACGGCGACGAGCAGGCCGTTGAGCTGCCAGATCCAGCGGAAGTCGTCGGCGAGGTCCGCCGCCGGGCGGGCGGCGTACCAGGCCAGGGGCAGCGCCAGCGCGAACGCGGCGACCACCGAGCTTCGGGTGCCCACGGCACCGAAGAAGGCGCCGACGGCACTTGCCGCGAGCAACGTGATCAGCAGTTCGCGCGCGGACAGCGTGTGTCCGCTGAGCCACCACGTGCCTGAGGCAACCACCAGGACCAGCGGTACGGCGTACCGGATGCGGCCGAGCAGGAACCCGGCCGCCACTCCCCCGGCGAAGCCGCCGAGCACGAGCAGGTCGATCCGGCCGTTGGAGGCCGGGACGAACAGCGTGGTCGCTTCGGGCAGTCCGATCAGGTAGCTCGGCGCGAATCCCGCGACGAACCAGCCGATCACAGCCGCCGGGACGGCCCACAGGTAGCGCATGACACCCCAATTCAGCCCCGGCAGCCGGGGCCGGGGTTCAGTGCTGGGCTCGCTCGACCTTGCTCTTCAAGATCTCCGGGGTATCGACGGTAGCTCCCTCGGACCGCAACCAGGCGTCAAGACTCGCCCGATCCTGCAGAGACATCACCGCGACGACGTCACCAGTGCCGGCTTCGGCGACCAGCGCCTTGGCCGCGTCGAGTTCGGTCGGGAACGACGGGACGTCGTCGACGCCCACCGAGCTCGTGCCCTCGCGGAACACCGCGTCCAGCTCCGACGGCGGCCGGCCGCGCAGGTAGCTGTCCTTGTGCCCGATCACCACCCGGTCGGCGCCGCGGGCACCGATCGCGCCCATTGCCGAGACCATCTCGTCGGACCGGTCGCCCGGTGAGCCGAGCGCCAGCAGCAGACGCGCGCCTTCACGCCGTACGCCGTTCATGATCTCCAGCAGCGCCTCGAGCCCGGCCTCGTTGTGGGCCAGGTCGATCACCACGGTGAAGTCGCGGATCGAGTACATGTTCATCCGGCCGGGGTTGTTCTCGTTCGGCGAGAAGCTGGTCAGCCCCTCGACCACGGCCGCCTTGGGCAGCCCGAGCCCGAGCGCCGCCGAGGCCGCGGCGAGCGCGTTCTCGACGTTGTAGTGGGACAGGCCGGACAGCGTCATCGGGATGTCGGTCACCTTGAGCAGCGCCTCGGCGTCGCTGGAGTTGTCCAGGACCGTGACGAAGCCGTCGAGCACGGTGGTCGCCCGGCCACCCTCCTCCAGCACCGTCCGGATCGACGGCGAGTCGGGGTCGCGGGAGAACACCCAGCATTTGGCCGGCGAGTCGAGCCGCATCGCGAACGTGCGGGGATCGTCGCCGTTGACCACGCACCAGCCGCGCGGGCGAGTGATCTTGGTGATCACCGCCTTCACCTCGGCGAGCTGGTCGACGGTGTCGATGCCGCCGAGCCCGAGGTGGTCCGCGCTGACGTTGGTGACGACGGAGACGTCGTTCGAGGCGACGCCGATGCCGCGGCGCAGGATGCCGCCGCGAGCGGTCTCGGTGACCGCGAGCTGGATCCCCGGCTGGGACAGAACGCGGCCGGCGCCGCTCGGACCGGAGAAGTCGCCGTACTCGACCAGTTCGCCGTCGAAGTACACGCCGTCGGTGCTCGACCAGCCGACGTGCAGCCCGGCGGCGCGGCCGATGTGCGCGATCATCCGCGAGGTCGTGGTCTTGCCGTTCGTCCCGGTCACCGCGACGACCGGGACCTTCGGCCGCAGCGTCGGCGGCGGGTTGCCCGGCGGTTCGTTGCGGACCCGGTCGCCGACGGTCGTGACGAGCGCGCTCAGCTCGCTCTCGTCGGTGCCGAACGCATCGATCACCTCGACGATCGCCTGACCGAGCGCGCGGGCGCGCTGCTCGTGCGCCCACGGGAACGCGACCACCAACCGTCGTACGTCGGTCTCCGGACGCACGCGGACGCCGATCCGGCCGATCCCGGCCTCGCGGGCGATCCGGCGGACAATGTGCCCGACCACGCGGATCGCGAACCGCTGCCGGAAGCCCGACCCGATCCGTCCCGGCCGCGTCGCCCCGAGCCCGAGGGCCGAAGCGAACGACTTCGCCGCCGGCGCCGGCGCGTCGATCAGCGCGGACAGATCGAGAGTCAGCTTGACCGCGGCCCGGCTGAAGTAGAGGTTGGCCCCGTCCAAGACGCGGAGCTCGACCTGGGACGTCACATCAAGCACCCATCGCGTGGTAGCCGCCATCCACGTGGATGATCTCGCCGGTGGTGGAAGGGAAGAAGTCGCTGAGCAGGCCGACGATGGTCTTGCCGGTCGGCTCGAGGTCGGACGGGTCCCAGCCCAGCGGGGCGCGGTCCAGCCACGGCTCCTCGAACTTCTCGAAGCCCGGGATCGCCTTCGCGGCCAGGGTCTTCAGCGGGCCGGCCGAGACCAGGTTGCAGCGGATGCCCTGGGCACCCAAGTCGCGGGCCAGGTAGCGCGAGGTCGACTCGAGCGCGGCCTTGGCCACACCCATCCAGTCGTACCCCGGCCAGGCCACGGTCGCGTCGAAGGTCAGCCCGACAACGCTGCTGCCGCGGCTCATCAGCGGCGCGCACGTCACCGCCAGCGCCTTCAGGCTGTACGCCGACACGTGCACCGCGCGGGACACGTCGTCCCACGGGCCGTCCAGGAACTTGCCGCCGAGGATCGTCTCCGGGTTGCCGTACGCGATCGAGTGCACGACGCCGTCCAGTCCGTCGACGTGCTCACGGATCTTGTCCGGCAGCGCGGCCAGGTGCTCCTCGTCGGTGACGTCCAGTTCGAGCACCGGCGGTTCGACGGGTAAGCGTTTCGCGATCCGTTTGGTGATGCTCAGCGCGCGGCCGAAGTTCGAGATCAGCACGGTGGCGCCTTGTTCCTGCGCCACCTTGGCCGTGGCGAAGCCGATCGAGGAGTCGAGCGTGACTCCCGCGACCAGGATCCGCTTGCCGTCGAGGATGCCCACCGGCGTCCCTTTCTGGATTACTGGGTGAGTGAGTGTGGTCAGTTGCCCATGCCGATGCCGCCGTCGACCGGAAGCACCGCGCCGGTGATGTACCCGGCTTCCTCGGACGCAATCCAGCGCACGGCGTTGGCGATCTCGGTGGTCAGGCCGAACCGGCCGAGCGGGATCTGGCCCAGGTACTGCTTCTGGGTCTCTTCCGGCAGTACGGCGGTCATGTCGGTCTCGACGAAGCCCGGGGCGACGACGTTCGCGGTGATACCGCGGCTGCCCAGCTCACGGGCCATCGAGCGGGCCATGCCGATCATGCCGGACTTGCTGGCGGCGTAGTTCACCTGGCCGGGCGAGCCGAGCAGGCCGACCACCGAGGAGATGAAGACGATCCGGCCCTTGCGCAGCCGCAGCATGCCCTTGGCGGCGCGCTTGGCGACCTTGAACGACCCGGTGAGGTTGGTCTGGATGACCGAGTCCCAGTCGTCGTCGGACATCCGCAGCAGCAGGGTGTCCTTGGTGATGCCGGCGTTCGCGACCAGGACCTCGACCGGGCCCTGCTCGGCCTGGATCGCCTCGAAGGCGGCGTCCACCTGCTCGGTGTCGGTGACGTCACACTTCACACCGAAGAAGCCCTCGGGCGGCTCACCGCTGCGGTAGGTGACCGCGACGTTGTCGCCGGCCTCCTTGAACGCGGTCGCGATGGCGAAGCCGATGCCCCGGTTGCCCCCGGTGACGAGTACCGATCTGGCCACGAACACTTCTCCTCACTAGATGGACACTCCTGCCGGACGAACGCTATCGCCCGCCCCCGGCGCCGGCATGAACCGGGCGGTCGCCGGGGGCGCCGAACGGCGTACCGGTCAGGAGTCCTCGAGGCGGAAACCGACCTTCAGGCCGACCTGGTAGTGGTCGATCTGGTTGTCGACGATGTGGCCGCGGATCTGGGTCACCTCGAACCAGTCCAGGTGCCGCAGCGTCTCGCCGGCCCGGCCGATCGCGTTCTGGATCGCCGCGTCGACGCCGTCCTTGGACGTGCCGACGAGCTCGGTCACCCGGTAGGTGCGATCTGTCATCGTGCTCTCCCTTCACAGCTGGCTGCGGCGGCCCTGAATCAGCGGCGTACCGTTGTCTTTGGTGAGGAGAATAGATGCCCCGACGACGTGAGACCGACGGCGAAACGGTCGTCTCTGTAACTACGGCTCAGCCGGGTCGGTCCGAGGACCTGGACAGCCGGATCGCGCGGTACGCCTGGATGATGTCCCTGCGCGTCGTGTGTTTCATCGCGGCCGTGCTGACGCCGTCGCCGTGGCGGTGGATCCTGCTCGTCGGCGCGGTGTTCCTGCCCTCGGTCGCGGTGGTCTTCGCGAACGCGCAGCAGCGCAAGAAGGTGTCCGGCGCGGACCCGTACGAGGCGCCGCCGCGGATCCAGCTGGAGCAGCAGCCGGGGCCCGTCGTACAGGGTGAATACGTGCCCGATCAGGAGTTGCGTGGCGACACCGAAAAGTGATCTCGGCCGGGACTGGATTCTGCCACCGGATCCGTGTCAGAATCTCCCGCGTGCTCTGAAGTTCACCAGTGAAATTCAGGGACTTGATGCGGCGTCGGACGGCTCCCCCCGTGGCTGTCCGACGTCGCTTCATTTTCCCCAGGCTTTTGATTATTGAGTGATCAGGAACAATTCCTCATGAGTGAACAAGCACCGCCGTCCGTCTGCTCCGCAAGGGGTTGTGGCGCCCCCGCCCGCTGGGCCTTGCTGTGGAACAACCCCAAGATCCACACGCCCGACCGGCGTAAGACGTGGGTCGCCTGTGACGAGCACAAGCAGTCGTTGAGCGACTTCCTCGGCGCGCGCTCTTTCCTGCGCGAGGTCGAGCCTTTCACCGGCTGAGAACAACGCCTGGGTGCGTTACGGGTGAAAAAGTAAATTTCCGGTTCAGATTTGCACCGGCACCTACTAGTACGCCGTACTAGTGCCTCGCGCTAGCCACCGATCGCGGACATCGGACGGACCGGCTGGAGGAAGGCCGGATCGGCGATCCCGTGGCCGGGCAGCTTGCCCCGCATCGCGGTCCGCCAGCGCTCGGCGAGGTCCTCGTCGGAGGCGCCGTCACGCAACGCGGTCCGCAGGTCCGACTCGGTCCGGGCGAACAGGCAGTCGCGGACCTGACCGTCGGCGGTCAGCCGGACCCGGTCGCAGTCCCCGCAGAACGGGCGCGTGACGCTGGCGATGATGCCGACCGTCTTCGGGCCGCCCTGCACCGTGAAGGACTCGGCCGGCGCACTCCCCCGGGTCGCCGCGTCGGTCGGCTCCAGGCCGAACCGGTCGCTGAGCTTCTCGAGGATCTCGTCGGCGGTGATCATCGTCGTCCGGTCCCAGCCGTGCTGGGCGTCGAGCGGCATCTGCTCGATGAAGCGCAGCTCGTAGTCGTGGTCCAGGCAGAACTGCAGCAGCTCGGGCGCCTGGTCGTCGTTCACACCGCGCATGAGGACGGCGTTGACCTTCACCGGGGCCAGACCGGCCGCGTGCGCCGCTGCCAGACCGGCCAGCACGTCCTTGAGCCGGTCGCGGCGGGTGAGCTGCAGGAAGGTGTCCTGGCGGACGGTGTCGAGGCTCACGTTCACGCGGTCGAGGCCGGCCGCGGCCAGCGCCTCCGCCTGGCGGGCCAGGCCGATGCCGTTGGTGGTCAGCGAGACCTGCGGGCGCGGCTCGAGCTTCGTCGTACGGTCGACGATGCCGACCAGGCCGCGGCGCAGCAGCGGCTCACCGCCGGTGAAGCGGATCTCGTCGACGCCGAGGTGGGTGACGGCGATCGAGACCAGCCGGACAATCTCGTCGTCGGTGAGCAGCTCGGGCTTGGCGAGCCAGTCCAGGCCCTCCTCGGGCATGCAGTAGGTGCAGCGCAGGTTGCAGCGGTCGGTCAGGGAGACCCGGAGGTCGGTCGCCACCCGGCCGTAGTTGTCGGCCAGACCGAGCTGCTGCGTCTTGGTATACACACCCTCAGCGTACGTGGCGGCAGGCGGCGACGGTGTGTTTCAGGTCATGGCCTAAGTTCGTGGGGTGCGTCGTTTGATGACAAGGCGGTGGATCGGCTCCGCGCTGGTGATCCTGGTTCTGGCCGGGGCCTGTGTGCAGCTCGGCCGATGGCAGCTGCACCGCCTCGACGAACGCAAGGACCGCAACCATGTGACCACGAGCAACTTGGCCGCCGCGCCTGCGCCGATCAGCGAGATCGTCGGCCCCGACCACGTGATCGGGCCGCAGCACGACTGGCGGACCGCCGTGGTCACCGGGCGGTTCGATGCGAGCAAGCAGATCGTCGTCCGGTACCGGAATGTGAACGACCGGCCCGGATTCGAGATCGTCACGCCGCTGATCCTCACTGACGGGACTGCGCTGCTGGTCGATCGTGGGTTCCTGGCGCGGCAGAGCTCCGAGCTGGCACCGACGGCGATTCCGGCGGTGCCGAGCGGCGAAGTGACCGTGACCGGGCGGCTGCGGCGCAGTGAGCACGGCGGCCACACGAGCGGCGGTACGCCGGTCGACGGGACGGCGCGACTGATCAACGGGCCGGACTACTCGGGCGTGCTCGGACTGAAGCTGTACGACGGGTATCTCGCGACCGATCAGCAGCAGCCCGCGGCGGACCCGGCGTTCGGGAAGTTCCCCGGGCCGGAGATCGACGACGGGCCGCACTTCTTCTACGCGCTGCAGTGGTTCTTCTTCGCGCTGATGGCGATCGGCGGGCTGGTCTACTTCTCGCGCCAGGACCTCACCAAGGACGACGAGGACGGCACCGGCGAATCCGAGGTTGCCGATCGCAACCGTTCGGAGACGGTTGTCGGCGTGTCGGACAGTTCCGGGTCTGCTCCCGAGCGCTAGCGCGTACTGCCGTGCCACGTTGATGAGACGTGGTTTCATCATTCGAGACGATGACGGCTTGTCCCGGGGTGCATCTCAGCGGGCTCTGGCGTTGTACGGCAGGATGGTGGCCGTGGACCTCGGACTTCGCGATCGCACCTACATCGTCACCGGCGCCAGCGGCGGGCTCGGTTTCGCCACCGCGCGGGTACTGGCCGCCGAAGGCGCCCGGCTGGTGATCTCCAGCCGCAACGAGGAGTCGATCGCGCGGGCCGCCGCCGAGCTCGGCGAGAACGTGGTCGGCATCCCCGTCGACAACGCCGACCCCGAGAGCGCCGAACGGCTGGCCGCGACGGCGATCGCCAAGTGGGGCGCACTGCACGGCGCGCTGATCAGCGTCGGTGGACCGCGAGCCGGTACGGCGCTGGACACCGACGAGGACGACTGGCGCGCGGCCTTCGACAGCGTGTTCCTGGGTGGGCTGCGGATCGCCCGCTCGGTCGCTCGGGCCGGCGCTGAGGGTACGTCGCTGGCGTTCGTGCTGTCGTCGTCGGTGAAGTCGCCGATTCCCGGACTCGCGATCTCCAACGGTCTGCGCCCCGGCCTCGCGATGGTCGCCAAGACCCTCGCCGACGAGCTCGGCCCGAACGGCGTCCGCGTCAACGGCCTGCTCCCCGGCAAGATCGCGACCGACCGAGTCCGCGAACTCGACTCCAAGGGCGGCGACCCCGACGCCGCCCGCCGCTCCGCCGAGAAGACCATTCCGCTGCGCCGCTACGGCCTCCCGGAGGAGTTCGGCCGAGTAGCAGCCTTCGTGCTGTCCCCCGCCGCGTCGTACCTGACCGGCGTGATGGTTCCTGTCGACGGCGGAGCCCTCCGCACGCTCTGACCCCGCAGCCCACCCCCAACCGGGTGGGCGTGCCGCTAGTCCTTCGGGCGGTCCTTGTCCTTCGAGGGCTGCACACGCTTCGGCTCGCCGGGCATCTTCGGGTACTCCGGCGGGTACGGCAGGTCTGCCTCGCCGTGGTCCCGCTCGTGCTTCGCCGACAGCTCCAGCAGGGAGTCCAGCGAGAAGGCCTGCTCACCGACAGCGGCATGCAGATCGCCGACCTCGGCGAAGCGGGCCGGCATCGTGAGCACGTCGAAGTCGTCCGGTACGACGTCCTCCAACTCCTCCCACCGCAGCGGCGCCGACACCCTCGCCCGCGCGTTCGGACGGACCGAGTACGCCGAGGCGATCGTCCGGTCCCGCGCCATCTGGTTGTAGTCGATGAAGATCCGCTCGCCGCGCTCTTCCTTCCACCAGTTCACCGTGACCTGGTCGGGAAGGCGCTTCGACAGCTCCCGCCCGAGTGCGATCACCGCCCGCCGCGCCTGGATGAAGTCCCACCGCGGCTCGATCGGCACATACACGTGCAGACCGCGCCCACCCGACGTCTTCGGGAAGCCTTCCAACCCGTGCTCGGCCAGCAACTCCCGCAGCGCCGGCGCGACAGCGACCGCGCTCTTGAAGTCCGTCCCCGGCTGCGGATCCAGGTCGATCCGCAGCTGGTCCGGCGCGTCCAGCTCAGGACGTCGTACCGGCCAAGGGTGAAACGTCAGCGTGCCCAGATTCGCCGCCCACGCGACGACCGCCAGCTCCGTCGGGCACACCTCGTCCGCCGGCCGTCCGCTCGGGAACTTGATCGTTGCCGTCTCGACCCAGTCGGGCGCGCCCTTGGCGACCCGCTTCTGGTAGAACGCGTCGCCCTTGTTGTCCATCCGCGTCGACAGCTTCGCGCCCTCGAACCAGCCGCCGGGCCAACGCTCGAGCGTGGTCGGCCGGTCCCGGAGCGCGCCGAGGATGCCGTCGCCGACCGCGACGAAGTAGTTCACGATGTCCAGCTTGGTCAGCCCGCGGTCCGCGAAGTACGGCTTGTCCGGGTTGCTCACCCGGACCGTCCGTCCCGCCACCTCGAGCTCGATTGCCTTCGTCGCCGCCATGCCGCGACGCTACCGCCCGGCACGGACCAAAAGTGGGCGTGACCACCAAGAAAACCGATCTTTTCCCAACCTCTGGCCACCCTAGGTGACCGAGCGGTAACGTTCCTGCACCTCGTTCCTGGGGCGTGAGGCCCCCGGGACACTCTTGAAGGAGCACGAGGATGAACAGATCCGCCCTGCTCGCCGCTGCCACCGCAGTCGCGACCGCCACCGCCCTGGGCCTGGGGACCGGGACCGCCACCGGCGCCCCGCAGGCCGAACCCGGCCCGTCGCCGGCCACCGCGGCCGCCCGGGTCAAGGCCGCGATCGGCCAGAACCTCGGCACGCTGAAGGCGACCGGCGCCGACGCGTTCGCGGTCCGCGACGTGATCGTCGACGCCGACGGCACCAGCCACGTCCGGATGGACCGCAGCATCGGCGGCCTGAAGGTGCTCGGCGGCGACGTCGTCGTCCACCAGGCCAAGGACGGCGCCTGGAAGGACGCCAGCCTGACCCTGACCCGGTCGGCGAACGTCGACCGTACGCCGAAGATCTCGCTCGCAGGCGCCACCGCCAAGGCGCTCTCCGGCGGCATGAAGTCCGAGGGCAAGCCGTCTCTCGTGATCGAGGCCCGCAAGGGTGCGCCCCGCCTGGCGTACCTGGTCACGACCGGCGGCACCCAGGCCGACGGGACACCGAGCCACATCACCACGACCGTGGACGCGCTGACCGGCGCCAAGCTCGTCAGCGAGCAGCACATCCACACCGCGAGCGGCGACGGCAAGAGCCTGTACTCCGGCACGGTGGCGATCGACACCACCCCGGCGACCGGCGGCTTCACGCTCACCGACCCGGCCCGCGGCAACGGCTACACGGCCGACGCGAACAACAAGACCGACTCGATCCTGTGCCAGCTGTTCGGCCTGGGCTGCCCGCCCCCGACCCGCCTCAACGACGCGGACAACCACTGGGGCACCGGCGTCAACACCGACCGCGCCTCGGCCGCCGTCGACGCGCACTACGGCGCGGCGAAGACGTTCGACTACTACAAGCTGATCCACGGCCGCAACGGCATCTTCAACGACGGCAAGGGCGTCCCGAGCCGCGTCCACTACGGCGTGAACTACGTGAACGCCTTCTGGGACGGCAAGAAGATGACGTACGGCGACGGCGACGGGGTCGCTGCCGGTCCGCTGGTCTCGCTCGACGTGGCGGGGCACGAGATGTCCCACGGCGTCACCACCGCGACCGCGAACCTGACCTACTCCGGTGAGTCCGGCGGCCTGAACGAGGCCACCAGCGACATCTTCGGCTCGCTGGTCGAGTTCTACGCCAACAACGCCTCCGACCCGGGCGACTACTACATCGGCGAGGAGATCATGAAGGACCGCCCGGCGCTGCGGTTCATGGACAAGCCGAGCAAGGACGGCCAGTCGAAGGACTGCTGGTACTCCGGCATCGGCAACATCGACGTGCACTACTCCTCGGGCGTCGCGAACCACTTCGCGTACCTGCTCGCCGAAGGCACCGGGCCCAAGACGTTCGGCGGTCTGGCGCACGACTCGACGACCTGCAACGGCACCACGCTGCAGGGCATCGGCAAGGACAAGCTCGGCAAGATCTGGTACCGCGCACTCACGACGTACATGACGACCGGTACGACGTACGCCCAGGCCCGGACCGCGACGCTGAACGCGGCCACCGACCTGTACGGCGCCTCGAGCCCGGAGCGCACCGCCGTCGCCGCCGCCTGGTCCGGGGTGAGCGTCAACTGATCGCCGACAGCAACCAAGCCGCGACCTGGCTGTAGCCGGCCGGTCGTTGTACTTGATCACCGGCCCTGTCCCACTGGGGCGGACAGGGCCGGTGATCAAACGTTTTGACCATTGCCGGGGCGCCGGGCCGGACTTACCGTCGATCCATGGGTGGGGATCCCGGCGTCCGGTCGAGCCTTCGCGAGGCACGGCCCCTGCTGCTCGTCGTCGACACCGATCCGTTGCGGCTGGACCGGATCGAGAACGAGCTGGAGCGCAGTTTCGGCGTCGACTTCAGGGTGCGCGGCGAGCTGACCGCCGCCGCGGCGCTGCACTGCCTGGACCTGGCCCACGAGCTCGAGCAGCGGGTGGCCGTCGTACTGGTCGATCACGAACTGCCGGACGACGAGCGGGCCGCCGTACTGGCCAAGGCGCGGGGTGCGCATCCCGATGCCCGGCGGGCGCTGCTGATCCCGTGGGGTGCGTGGGCCGAGCGGGACACGGCCAAGGCGATCCTGGCCGCGATGTCGAAGGGCGACATCAACTACTACGTGCTGAAGCCCTGGATCGGGCACGACGAACTGTTCCACCGGACGGTCGCGGAGTTCGTCCAGGAGTGGTCGCGCAACGAGGTCGCGAACCTGCGCGAGGTCGTCGTGGTCGCCGACGAGCGATCGGCCCGTGGGCACGCGATCCAGGCGCTGCTCGGACGCAACGGCATCCCGAGCGCGTTCCGTGCGACCGGTACGGCGAACGCCGACCTCGTGCTGGCCGAGATCGGCGAGCCCGATCCCGGTGACGGTGTCGTGGTGTGGATGCCCGCGATCGGCGGCACCGTGCTGCACGACCCGACCGACGTGGAGATCGCCGAGGCGTGGGGTGTGTCGACGACGCTGGACGACGAGCAGCGCGACTTCGACGTGCTGGTGATCGGCGGTGGGCCGGCCGGGCTCGCGACGGCGGTCTACGCGTCGTCCGAAGGGCTGCGCACGCTGGTCGTCGAGCGGGAAGCGATCGGCGGCCAGGCCGGGACGAGCTCGTTGATCCGCAACTACCTCGGGTTCTCGCGCGGGATCAGTGGGTCGGACCTCGCCCAGCGCGGGTACCAGCAGGCGTGGGTGTTCGGGGCGCACTTCGCGCTGATGCGTGAGGTCGTCAAACTCGATGCTCGGGGCAACGACTTCGTGGCCGAGATCGACGGGGTCGGCGAGGTGACGGCCAAGGCCGTGGTGCTCGCCAGCGGAGTGTCGTACCGGCGGCTCGGCGTACCGGCCCTCGAAGCGCTGACCGGAGCCGGGGTGTACTACGGCGCCAGCGTTTCCGAGGCGCACGGGCTGACCGGGCTGGACGCCTGCGTGGTCGGCGGCGGCAACTCCGCCGGGCAGGCCGTGATCCACCTGGCCCGGTACTGCCGGCAGGTCACGCTGGTGGTCCGCGGGCCGGATCTGTCGGCGACCATGTCGCAGTACCTGATCGACGTGATCGACGCAGCGCCCAACATCGCCGTCCGCGCGTCCAGCGAGGTCGTCGACGGCGGCGGCGACGGGCGGCTGGAGCGGATCACCTTGCGCGACCGCGGCACCGGCGCGGAGGACGTGCTCGCCGCCGACGGACTGTTCGTGATGATCGGTGCGGAACCGCGGACCGGCTGGCTGCCGGCCGAGGTCGGCCGGGACGACCACGGTTTCGTCGCAGCCGGTGCGGATGCGGTCGCGTCGGGGCTGTGGACCTCGTCGCGGACGCCGCAACCGTACGAGTCGACGGTGCCCGGGCTGTTCGCGGTCGGCGACGTGCGCTGCGGGTCGGTGAAGCGCGTCGCGTCGGCGGTCGGCGAGGGGTCGGTCGTCGTGTCGCAGGTCCACGAACATCTGAAGGCGCTGCGGATCGCGGAGCAGGCCGGCCCCGATGGTTGACGCTCCCCCGGCGCGACCTCGCTTCGTGTACTCCGCGGCGATGGTCGGGCTGACCGCCGCGGTGCTGCTGATTCCGCTCGTGGCGCTCCTCCTGCTGCTGCGGGAACCGAGGCTGGACGTGCATTGGGAGCATCACCCGTCGCACTTCTGGCTGGTGCTGCTGACCGCGGCGCTGAGCGCCGTACTGGCTCAGGCGATGGGCTCGGCCGCGCTGCGCCGTGGTGATCCGCGGGTGCTGCTGGTGTCGCTGGCGTTCCTGTCGGCGGCCGGGTTCCTCGCGTTGCACGCGTTGGCGACGCCGGGGGTGCTGCTGAGTACGCCGAACGCCGGGTTCGTGCTGGCGACGCCGGTCGGGGTCGCGCTCGGGTCGGTCTGCGCGGTCCTGTCGAGCCTGCGGTTCGAGGGCGAGCGATCGGTGCTCTGGATGCGGCGGGGACGGCGGATCCGGTTCGGGCTGCTGCTCGTGATGGCGTTGTGGGCCGTTGCCTCGGTCACCCAACTCCCGCCGTTGCACGACACCGCCGTACCGGAAGTTGCCGACGGCATCCTCACCGCGCTCGCCGTACCGACCGTCCTGCTGTACGGCGTCGCCGCCGCGCGCTACCTGCGGATGTGGTCCGCGCGGCCGTCGTTGATGCTGCTCTCGCTGGTGTCCGCCTTCGTCCTGCTGGCCGAGGCGATGATCGCGCTGGTGTTCGCGCGGAACTGGGCGCTGTCGTGGTGGGAGTGGCACCTGCTGCTGCTCGCGGCGTTCGTGCTGGTCGTCGCCGGCGTCCGGATCCAGTGGTTCGAGGAACGCTTCTCCGACCTGTACGTCGCCGGAACCGTGTCCGGGCGGCGCGAGCTGTCGGTGCTGTTCGCGGACCTGCAGGGGTTCACCACGTTCTCCGAGCAGCACGAGCCGGACGAGGTGACCACGATGCTGAACACGTACTTCGAGGTCGTCGTCCCGCCGGTGGTCGGGCGGCACGGCGGCGAGGTGGACCGGATCATCGGGGACGCGCTGATGGTCACCTTCAACAAGCGCGGCGACCAGCCGGACCACGCCCGCCTGGCGGCCACGGCCGGGCTCGCGTTGCAGGCGGCGGCCGAGAAGGTGCGGGCCGAGCACGCGGACTGGCCGCGGTTCCGGGTCGGGATCAACACCGGGATCGCGTCGGTCAGCCTGCTGGGCACGGAGGGTGGCCGGACGCACACAGTCATTGGAGACACGGTCAACGTGGCGAGCAGGATCGAGGGCAAGGCGCCCGGCGGTGGCGTCGCGATCGGGCCCGCGACGAAGGCGCTGCTGCCCGACGCGGTGACCGAGTCGCTCGGGCCGATCAGCCTGAAGGGCAAGGCGGAGCCGTTGGAGGTCCATCGTTTGATTGCCCTGGACCACTGATTCGCGAGGCGCATGATCACCCTCGCGTTCGGCGTCGTACCAGCTGTTCACGTGTTGGGCCTTGGCGAGGTCCGTTCCTGGTGTGAGAATCCGCCACATGTCTGCCCAGAACCGATCACGGCGCCGCCTGGGCGCCCTCGTGGTCACATCGTCTCTCGTCCTGACCGGACTGGTCGCCATCGCGGCCGCCCCGGCCCAGGCCGCCTCGTCCACCGTGGTCATCACCGAGGTGTACGGCGGTGGCGGCAACTCCGGCGCGTCGTACACGAACGACTTCGTCGAGCTGACCAACAACAGCAGCGCCTCGGTCGACCTGACCGGCTGGTCGATCCAGTACGCGTCCGCCGCCGGAAACTCCTGGGCGAACAAGATCACGCTGTCCGGCTCGATCGCGCCCGGCGGCGTCTACCTCGCGCAGGGCGCGTCCGGCGGGGCCAACGGCCAGCCGATGCCGACGCCCGACGCGACCGGCAGCGTGAACATGTCCGCGGCGTCCGGCAAGGTCGCACTGGTTTCGTCGGTGACCTCGTTGACGTGTGGGACGGGCTGCGCGACGGCTGCCGGCGTGGTCGACTTCGTCGGGTACGGCGCCGCCAACGACTTCGAGACCGCCGCGGCGCCCGGACTGTCGAACACGACGTCGGCGACCCGCAAGGACCCGACGAAGGACGCGGACAACAACGCGACCGAGTTCGCCGAGGTGAACCCGTCGCCGAAGACGCTGACCGCCGAGCCGCCGGCCGAGGACCCGATCCCCGCCAAGATCCACGAGATCCAGGGCGCGGCGCACCTGTCGCCGCTGAACGGCAAGCTCGTCGGCGATGTCACTGGTGTGGTCACCGCCAAGAGCGGCAACGGGTTCTGGTTCCAGGACACCGCGCCGGACAGCGACCCGGCGACCAGCGAGGGCCTGTTCGTCTTCACCAGCTCGGCCCCGACCGTTGCCGTCGGCGACGCCGTGTCGGTGCAGGGCACCGTCGCCGAGTTCCGGCCGGGCGGTTCGGGCGGCAGCGACAACCTGACCACCACCGAGCTGACCAACCCGACCGTGACGGTGACCGGCACTGCCGCCGTACCGGCTGCGACGATCGTCGGCCCGGGTGGGCGCGTTCCGCCGTCGACCGTGATCGACGACGACTCCAACGGCGACGTGGAGACGACCGGCACGTTCGAGCCGGCCACCGACGGGCTCGACTTCTGGGAGTCGCTCGAGGGCATGTGGCTCGGCATCGACAAGCCGCAGGTGACCGGGCCGACGAGTTCGTTCCGCGAGCTGTCCGTCGTACCGGCTGGGGCCGGGCTGCGGACCATCCGCGGTGGCATCCTGCTGCAGAAGACCGACAGCAACCCCGAGCGGGTGCTGCTGGACGACGTACTGGCTCCGATCCCGGACGCGAAGACCGGTGACACGCTGGCCGGGACCGTGACCGGTGTCCTCGACTACGGGTTCGGGAACTTCAAGTTCCTCGTCACGCAGACGCCGACCGTCGTCCCCGGGACGCTGACGCGCGAGAAGACCACGCCGTCGTCGCTGCTGCAGGTCTCGGTCGCGACGTTCAACGTCGAGAACCTCGACCCGTCCGACGGCGCCGCCAAGTTCGACGGGCTCGCCCAGGCGGTCGTCCACAACCTCGCGTCGCCGGACATCCTCGGGCTCGAGGAGGTGCAGGACAACGACGGCGCGACCAACTCCGGTACGACGGCCGCCGACGTCACGCTGAACACCCTGGCGGCGGCGATCCAGAAGGCCGGCGGCCCGAAGTACGCGTGGCGCCAGATCGACCCGGTCGACGGTGACGAGGGCGGTGAGCCGGGCGGCAACATCCGGGTCGCCTTCATGTACCGCACCGACCGGCCGGTCAAGTTCGTCGACCGCGCGGGCGGCGGCTCGACCACTGGTACGACGATCACCACCGACCGGTTCGGCCGGCCGCACCTGAGCTCGTCGCCCGGTCGCATCGACCCGGCCAACCCGGCCTGGGAGGCCACCCGTGTCCCGCTGGCCGGCGAGTTCACCTGGCTCGGCCAGTCGCTGTTCGTGGTGGTCAACCACTTCAGCTCCAAGGGCGGCGACGACCCGCTCTGGGGCCGGGTGCAGCCGCCTGTCCAGAGCTCGGCGCCCAAGCGGCACCAGCAGGCGCAGTCGGTGCGCACCTTCGTCGACCAGCTGCTGGCCAAGGACCGGGGCGCCAACGTGATCGTGCTCGGCGACCTGAACGACTTCGACTTCAGCCAGACCACCGACATCCTGGTCGGCTCCGGCAAGACGTCGCTGATCGACCTGCCGCGCACGCTGCCCGCCAAGGAGCGGTACAGCTACGTGTTCGAGGGCAACAGCCAGATCCTCGACCAGATCCTGATGTCGCGGAACCTGCAGCCGGCGTCGGCGTACGACGTGGTCCACATGAACGCGGAGTTCCCCGACCAGATCTCCGACCACGACCCGCAGGTGGTGCGGGTGATCCCGCTGCCGTCCTGGTACCGCTGATTACGGGGTGCTGACGCCGGGCCCCCCGACGGGGTTTCGCTTGTCCGACCGCCGATAATGAAAAGGAGCCGGTTTCCCCGGGGAACCGGCTCCTTGACCTTGAGGAGGTACGGGCACCGTGACCGACGGCACCAAGCAGTACGCGATCGACAAGACCGACCAGGAGTGGCGCGCGCAGCTGTCCCCCGCGGAGTACCAGGTGCTGCGCAAGGCCGGCACCGAGCGGGCGTACACCGGTGAGTACACCGACACCAAGACGGTCGGCGTCTACAAGTGCCGGGCGTGCGACGCGGAGCTGTTCCGCAGCGAGACCAAGTTCGACTCGCACTGCGGCTGGCCGTCGTTCTTCGCCCCGCTCGCCGAGGAGCGCGTCGAGTACATCGAGGACACCGCGATGGGCATGAAGCGCGTCGAGGTCCGCTGCGCCAACTGCGGCTCCCACCTCGGCCACGTCTTCGAAGGCGAGGGCTACGGCACTCCCACCGACCTCCGCTACTGCATCAACTCGATCAGCCTGACACTCTCCGAGGCCTGATCAGCTGTTGAAAGGCCCGGCACTCCCACGGAGTGCCGGGCTTTTTCAGATCGGGGTGGCGAGGGCTACCGGGTTGCCGTCGGGGTCGAAGGCGTAGGCCTGGCGTTCGCCCCAGGGCATGTTGGCCGGTTCCTGGACGATCGTGTAGCCGGCCTCGCGGAGGATCTCCACCTGGGCGCCGACGTTGTCGACGTACACGAAGAGCTCGAAGCGGGGAGCCGTGCCGACGGTGATGCCCAGTTGGGCTTCCGGCCAACTGGTGTCGGCCAACCCGAGGGACGACTCGCCGCGTTCGAGGCCGACGTAGTGGGGGTCGCCCTCGAGCGGGAACTGGTAGGTCTGCTCGTAGCCGAGCAGCGCGTAGAACTCGACCGAGCGCCGCACGCTGCCGACGTACAGGACGGGAAACGCTTTGCGTTCCATGTCAGGCGAAGTTGGCGACCAGCTCGCCGAGCTCGGTTCGCTTGCCGGTGTAGAACGGGACTTCCTCACGCACGTGCCGCCGCGCCGTCGACGCACGCAGGTCGCGCATCAGGTCGACCATCCGGTGCAGCTCGTCGGCCTCGAAGGCCAGCATCCACTCGTAGTCCCCGAGCGCGAACGACGCGACCGTGTTGGCCCGTACGTCGGGGTAGCCGCGCGCCATCTTGCCGTGCTCGGCGAGCATGTGCCGACGCTCCTCGTCCGGCAGCAGGTACCACTCGTACGACCGGACGAACGGGTACACGCAGATGTACCCGCGCGCCTCCTCGTCGGCCAGGAACGCCGGGATGTGGCTCTTGTTGAACTCGGCCGGCCGGTGCAGCGCGTACTGCGACCAGATCGGCGTCAGGTGCCGCCCGAGTCGCGACCGGCGCAGCGCGTGGTACGCCTTCTGCAGCGCGTCCGACGTCGGCGCGTGCCACCAGACCATGAAGTCGGCGTCCGCGCGGAAGCCCTCCACGTCGTACCAGCCGCGGATCACCACGTCGTCGGCCGCCAGCTTGCCGACCAGCTCGTTGAGCTCGGCGGTCAGCTCGTCGCGATCGGTGTCCCCGAGCGGGGTCTCGACCTTGAAGACCGACCACATCGTGTAGCGGATCACGTTGTTCAGCTCGCGGGCCTTCGGCTTCGCGGGCGTGCTGCTCTCGGGCTGGTTCGCGTCGGTCACGAACCCATTGTCGCCAATGCGTCCAGGTGAGCCCGCACCCGGGTTGCCGCCTGGGCCCCCGAGGCGACACAGGCCGCGATCCCGACACCCCTGTACGCCGCCCCGCAGACCGCCAGCCCGGGCTCGTCGGCGACGGCCGCTTCCACTCGGTCGATGCGGTCGAGATGGCCCACGGCGTACTGCGGAAGCCCGCCGCCCCAGCGGCTGACGAGCGCTCCGACGACCGGCGCGTCGAGGCCTACTGCCTTGCGCAGGTCGGCGGTCGCGAGGGCGGTGAGCTCCTCGTCGGAGCGCTGCAGGACGTACTCCTCCCCGAGGCGCCCGACCGAGCACCGCAGTACGGCAAGGTCGCCGCCGGCCTCGGCGGACCACTGCCACTTGGCGTGCGAGTAGGTCGCGGCCTTGATCGTCCGGCCCTCGTCGGAGGGCACGAGGAAGCCTGATCCGGTGGCTGTCGCGGCCCAGTCCTGCTTGCGTACGGCGAGCGTGACGATCGCCATACTCGCGTACTGGATGGCTGCCAGCTCGGTCGCCGCCGCGGGGACCAAGTCGGCCAGCATCCGCGCCGCCGGCGAGGCGGGGGTCGCGACGATCACCGCGTCAGCGCGGAAGAACTGCGGGGCTGGGACAGGCCCAGCCTCCAGCTCGTACTGCACTTGCTCTGCACTACCTGTGCGGGTGATCCGGCGTACTGGTGCTGAGCGGTGGATCTCGACTCCGCGTGCTGCGAGGTCGGCTTCTAGCGCCTGGATGAGTCGGTTGATGCCCCCGCGGATGCCTGCGAAGACCGGCTTGCCGTCGGTCGCCCTGCGCTGGCTGGTCGCTCGCAGCTCAGCCGTCGCGGCGAGCAGGCTCGGGGCGGTCTTCAGCTTCGCGTACAGCTCCGGTACGGCGGCCGCGAGCGAGATCTCGTCGGCACGCCCGGCGTACACCCCGCCCAGCAGCGGATCGATCAGCTTGTTCGTCACCGCCGGGCCCATCCGCTCGGCGACGTACCGCCCGATCGCCACGTCCTCGGTCAGCGCGGGCTCCGGCAGCCCCTTCTCCTCGGCAACCCGCGCGGCGGCCTCTTCACCAAGTACGTCGACGGTCTCGGCCGGATCCACCGGCACCCCCATCACCGTCGGCGGAATCGCCCGGATCCGGTCCCCGACCCACAACCCAGCGGAGGTCGTTGCCGGATGCACCAGTTCGTCCCCCAGCCCGACCGCCCGAATCAGGTCAACCCCCTCCGGCCGCCGAGCCAGCACCGACTCCGCCCCGAGGTCGACCGGCACCCCTTCCAGCACATCCCCCGCCAACTTCCCACCCAACCGAGGCGAGGACTCCAGCACGATCACCCGCGGCGGATTCACCCCACTCACCAACGCCCGAGCCGCCGCCAGCCCACTGACCCCACCACCAACCACAACCACCGTCCGAGCATCCACAACCTCATCTTCACCCACCCTCAAAAACCCACCGGACCCACCTACCCTCCAACTCCCCCGGCCTCACGCTCTCCGACCGCCACACCACGCAGGCGGACGTCCACCACTCACCAACTCCCCGCGCCGCCATCCGCCGCGCTCCGCTCTCCGCGCAGACCGGTGTATCCGAGCCAACGACAAGCGCGAAGGTGAGTGGTGGACATCCGCCCGCCCAGAGCCCGACCACCCCGTCATCGCTGCAGGCCTCCCGCCCGCCGCGTTCCGCGAACCCCACCGACACCCACCACTGACCAATCCCCAGCCGGCGCCCGAGACTCCACCGGCCCAAGCGTGAAACCTCCTCAGCCGACCCCGAGTCGACCTCCTTGATCAGTGGTGGACGTCGGCGCGACCAACGCCAGCAGTTGGCGGTTGGCGGTTGGCGGTTGGCGAGCACGCGGTGGTGGCGGCTTGGGCTGAGCATCTCGACGGTGGTCCATCCGGCCCGGTGGTGGTGGACGTCGGGGCAGCTCCGCGGTCAGTAGTAGTCCGGCAGGACCAAGCCGGTGTTGGCGGCTCGGCCCTGTTCGCCGGAGACGTGGGCGCCGCGGAGGGCCTGGTTGCGGGTGTCGAGGAGTTCTTGGGTGGTGGGGGCCAGGACTCTGCGGCCGATCTCGACCAGGGCCTGGTTCTGTTCGACGAAGTGGCGGATGCGGTGGTGGTACGCCGTGAAGGCCTCGGTGTGGGTGGCTTGGGTGGCCAGTTCGCCGGCCAGGACGTAGGCGCCTACCAGCGAGACGCTGGAGCCCTGGCCGGACATGAAGGAGGTGGCGTGGGCTGCGTCGCCGGCTAGGGCTACTCGGCCGTGGGACCAAGCGGGCATGTGGATCTGGCTGACGACGTCGAAGAAGAGGTTCTCGGACGAGCGCATCGCCTCGACCAGCTGGGGGATGTACCAGCCGCGGTGCGGGAACTTCTGGGTGACCAGGTCGCGCTGGGCCGCGGGGTCGCGGAAGGCGTCGTACGGCGGGACGTCCTGCTGGAACGTGAGGAAGCCGTGGACCGGCTCCTCGGGCTCGTGGGCGTACAGGACTGCCGCGCGGCCGGGGACGTTCCAGACGACGCCCTCGTGGGAGAGGCCGAAGTCGTTGGGAAGGGTGAAGCCGGCGAAGGCGTAGCCGACGTACCGGTGGTAGTCCTCCTCGGGGCCGAAGACCAGGCGCCGCGTGTTCGAGTGCAGGCCGTCGGCGCCGATGACCAGGTCGAAGCTCCGGCTGGTGCCGCTGTCGAAGACGACGTCGACGCGGTCGCCGCGGTCGTCGAGCTGGGCGATCGAGTCGCCGAAGATGAACTCGACCTTGTCGCGGATCGGCGTGTAGAGCGCGTCGGCGAGGTCGCCGCGGCGGACCTCGAGGTCGAGTCCTTCCGCGCCGCCGGTCATCGCCTCCGGGCGAATGGTCGCGATGAGCGAGCCGTCGGGCTCGACGAAGGAGACCTTCTGGGAGTCGACGTGCGCCTTGCGCAGCTCCGGGAGCAGGCCCATCCGGTCGACGACCTCGCGGGCGGTCCCCCGGATGTCGACGGCGTACCCGCCGCCGCGGACGGCGTCGGCCTTCTCGACGACCGTCACCTCGAAGCCGTAGCGGTCGAGCCAGTAGGCCAGCGCGGGGCCGGCGATGCTCGCGCCGGAGATGAGCACCGTGCGTGGGGTCGAGCCAACTGTCTGGTTCATGACGTGTGTCCTCCTGACAACCCGCATCCGAGATGCGTACTTTAGGTATCTACTTACTGCTCAGAATACATACCTAAGTTAGGTAATCAAATGGACGGCGACCAACGCCCGGCCCGCGACGCCGCTCCGGAGGCGCTCTCGGCGCTCCCCCGGCTCGCGCAGATCAGCAACGCGATGAACCGCGGGCGCCTCGCGCAGCGCGCGACGGAGGCGACCGGTCTGAGCCTGGACCGCCCGGCGCTCACCATCCTGCTGACACTGGCGATGGCGGGCGAGCCGCTCCGGATCGGCGAGATCGCGGAGCGGATGCAGGTCGTCGGACCGCACGTCACCCGGCAGACGCAGGCGCTGGAACAGCGAGGCCTGGTACGACGGGTGCCGCACCCGACCGACCGGCGGGTGAGCCTGATCGAACCGACTGCGGACGGCGCCGCGGCGGCGAACCGCTACACGGCGTCGATCGTCGGCTGGTTCAACGAGGTGGTCGCCGACTGGCCCACCCAGGACCGCCAGGACCTCGGCCGCCTCCTCGCCAAGCTCGCCGACGACGTCACAGCCCACTTGGCCAAGGAGGACCCGGACTCAGCGCCCAGCTGAGCTCCGGGGGCTCCGGGGGCTCCGGAGCCTGGCCTGCAGCCGGGCTCGGCGCGGGAGGTGGGCGCCGAGCCGGGCTGGCTCAGCTTCGGGCTGACTTTTCCTGGACTGCCTTGACGATCTGGTGGAGGACCTCGGGGTCCGTGGTCGGCGGTACGCCGTGGCCGAGGTTGAAGATGTGGCCGGGGGCTGCTTTGCCCTCGGCGAGGATGCGGTCGATCTCGGGCTCGATGACGTCCCAGCCGGCCGTCAGCAGGGCCGGGTCGAGGTTTCCCTGGACCGGCTTGGCAGCGCCGCCGGCGGCGGTGATGCGGCGGACGGCCTCGTCGAGCGGGACGCGCCAGTCGACGCCGACCACGTCGGCGCCGGCCTCGCTCATCTGGCCGAGCAGCTCACCGGTGTTCACGCCGAAGTGCAGCCGCGGTACGCCGTACTGCTCGAGCGCGGTGAAGACCTTCGCGGAGTGCGGCTGGACGAACTCCACGTAGTCCCGCGGGGACAGCGAACCGGCCCAGGAGTCGAAGAGCTGGATCGCCGAGGCGCCGGACTCGATCTGGACGGCGAGGTACGCGATGGCGACGTCGGCCAGGCGGTCGGCCAGGGCGTGCCAGAGCTTCGGGTCGCTGTGCATCAGGGACTTGGTCCGGGCGTAGTCCTTGCTCGGGCCGCCTTCGACCAGGTACGACGCGACCGTGAACGGCGCGCCGGCGAAGCCGATCAGCGGCGTACCGCCGAGCTGCGACGTCAGCTCCTGGACCGACTCGGTGACGAACGACACGTCCGACAGATCGACCGGACGGATCGCGGCCAGGTCCTCGAGCGACCTGACCGGCGACGCGATCACCGGACCGACGCCGGGCTTGATCTCCAGGTCGACCCCGACCGCCTTGAGCGGCGTGACGATGTCGGAGTAGAAGATCGCGGCGTCGACGCCGTAACGGCGTACCGGCTGCAGCGTTATCTCCACGACGAGGTCGGATCGCATGCAGGACTCGAGCATCGTGGTGCCCTCGCGGATCGCCCGGTACTCCGGCAGCGAGCGACCCGCCTGGCGCATGAACCACACCGGCGTGTGCGGCCCGGGCTCTCCCCGGGCGGCGAGCAGGAAGGCGGAGCGGTCCAAGGAGCTACCGACAGCGGTCTGTGATTGAGCTGACTGGTTCACGGGCACAGGGCAATGATCCCATGCCCGAAACCCGTTACCGGCGCGTCGTCACCGGCGTCGGTGAGTAATCAGTCGTAGGCTGCGAAGCATGGGTGCCCGCAAGCAGGTCGACGCGCCACCCGCGGAGTTCGCCGAGGCCCTGACGCAACTGCGTGAGGCCCGGTTCCGGCCCGAGGTCTTCGTCGAGGAGATGCCCGCGCCGCAGCGGATCGCTCCGCACGCGGCCGCGGTCAGCGCCGACGTGACGGTCGACGGTGACGATGTCGCCACCGGCCGTCTGGTCGTCCTTTACGACCCGGACGGGAACGACGCCTGGCAGTCGACCTTCCGCTGTGTCGCGTACGTGCGTGCGGCCGTCGAACCGGAGATGGTGACCGACGCGCTGCTCGGTGGCGTGGGCTGGACCTGGTTGATGGAGGCGCTGGCGGACCGGGGTGCGGAGTTCCTGGCCCCGAGCGGTACCGTCACCAGGGTGGTGTCCGAGAGTTTCGGCGGGATGGCCGACGACGACGCGACCGCGGAGATCGAGATCCGCGCCTCCTGGAGCCCGGTCCCGGGCCCGGACGGTGGGATCGACGTGACGCGGCACGCCGAGGCGTGGGGCGAGGTGCTGTGCACCGCGGCAGGGTTGCCGCCGGTGCCGCCCGGTGTCGTCGCGATGCCGACCCGCCGCGGTCAGCGGGGCCGATGAGCCCGGCCGAGACCCAGCAGTCGCCCGTCCCCGAGGATTCCGCAGGGACCCAGCAGCCAGCTGTCGCCGAGGACCCGATCGAGACCCTTCCGCTGCTCGAACTGCGTGACGGGCTCTCCGAAGTCGTCGACACCGACCCTGCGTTGCAGGAGGTCGTCGAAGCGTTCCAGTCGGGCAGTGGCCCGGTGGCCGTCGACGCCGAGCGCGCGTCGGGCTACCGCTACTCCCACCGCGCGTACCTGGTCCAGCTGCGCCGGGAGGGTTCCGGCTCCGCGCTGGTCGACCCGATCCCGTTCGGTGACCTGTCTTCGCTCGGTGACGCGATCATCGACGCGGAGTGGATCATCCACGCGGCCAACCAGGACCTGGCCTGCCTGGCCGAGGTCGGCATGGTGCCGCGCACCGTTTTCGACACCGAGCTCGCCGGGCGCCTCCTGGGCTACCCGAAGGTCGGCCTGGCCTCGCTGGTCAGCGAAGTCCTCGGGTACCGGATGCGCAAGGAGCACTCGGCCGCCGACTGGTCGACCCGGCCGCTGCCGAGCCCTTGGCTCGTGTACGCCGCGCTGGACGTCGAGATGCTGATCGAGCTGCGCAACGCGATCGAGCAGGAGCTGCGCCGCGAGGGCAAGTGGGAGTGGGCCGAGCAGGAGTTCGCCGCGATCCTGTCCGCGCCGCCGCGTGAGCCGAAGCCGGATCCGTGGCGTCGTACGTCGGGCATGCACCGCGTGCGCAACCGGCGCAGCCTGGCCGTCGTACGGGCGTTGTGGGAGGCCCGCGACCAGATCGCCGAGGCCGCCGACATCTCCCCCGGGCGGATCCTGCCCGACGCGGCGATCGTCGAGGCCGCGGCCGCGATGCCGGTCGACCGCGACACGCTGCAGAAGCTGACCGCCTTCAAGGGCCGTGGCGCGCACCGCCACATGCGGACCTGGTGGGAGGCGATCGACCACGCGCGCCGGCTGCCAGACAGCGAGCTGCCCAAGCAAGGACCCCGGTACGACGGCCCGCCGCCGGCCCGTGCCTGGGCCGACCGTGACCCGGACGCCGCGGCTCGGCTTTCGGCCGCGCGGGCGGCAGTTGGCGACATCGCGGAGGCCCACCGGCTGCCGACGGAGAACCTGCTGTCCCCCGACACCATTCGCCGGTTGGCGTGGACTCCGCCGGCCGAGCCGGGGCTGGACGTGGTGAAGACGTTCCTGCGCGAGCACGGCGCCCGGGAGTGGCAGATCGGGTTGACCGCGCAGGTGCTTGCCGACGCGCTGACTGTTACGGCGCCGGCGAAGACGCTGGACTAGTCGCCCCAAGCCCCGGACCAGTTGGTCACGGGGATCGGGGGGACTATTTGAAGATGTCAGGCCCGGGGCCGTGCGCGGGGCGCTGGGCCGGTGAGCTTCTGTTGCGCCGGGTCCTTGCGCGGGGCGCTAGGCGTTGAGCTGCCGTCAGGCCTGGAGTTGGCGCTCGATGGCTTCGACGATCTCCGGGGACTCCGGGGTGGTCTTCGGGCGGAAGCGGCCGGCGATCGTGCCGTCGGAGGTCAGCAGGAACTTCTCGAAGTTCCACTGCACGTCACCGGCGTTGCCCTCGGCGTCCGGGGTGAGCGTGAGCTCGGAGTAGAGCGGGTGCCGCGCGTCGCCGTTCACCTCGAGCTTGTCGAGCATCGGGAACGTCACGCCGTACGTCGTCGAGCAGAACTCCTGGATCTCCTCGGTCGTGCCGGGCTCCTGCCCGCCGAACTGGTTGCACGGGACGCCCAGCACGGTGAAGCCGCGGGACGCGTACGTCTTCTGCAGGTTCTCCAGCTCGGCGTACTGCGGGGTCAGGCCGCACTTGGACGCGACGTTCACGACCAGCACGGTCTTGCCCTTGAACTCGCCGAGCGAGGTCTCGGCGCCGGACAGGGTCCGCAGGGGGATGTCGTACAGGCTCATCTGGTTCCTTCTGGGGGCAGTTGGCGGTTCAGGAAATCGGTCGTGCGCTGCCAGGCCTCGGCGGAGGCCCCGGCGTGGTGGAACGCGGGCATCGGGTTGTCGAACGCGTGCCCGGCGCCCGGGTAACGGTAGACCTCGGCGTCGCCGAGCTCGGCGACGATCTTGTCGACGGTCTCCGGCGGGAGGTAGTCGTCAGCGTCCCCGAAGTGGTGCAGGCTCGCCGCCGTCACGTCCGGCGCGAGCGGCAGCAGGTTCGGCAGGGCGGAGCCGTAGTAGCTGACGAGGACGTCCGGCGAAGAGACGGCCGCGACGTTGAAGCCGAGTCCGCCGCCGAAGCAGAAGCCGAACACGCCGACCTTGGTGTCACGCCCGCGCAGGTACTCCAGCGCGGCCACCGAGTCGGACACGGCCAGGTCCCAGTTGAGCCGGCCCAGTACGGCGAGCGCGCGGTCCAGCAGGTCGGGCGCGTCCGGGTCGAGGTCGACGTCGTCCAGGCGCCAGAAGATCTCCGGCGCGACGACGTGGTACCCGAGCGCGGCGAGCTGGGCGCCGCGCTCCTTGATGTAGTCCGAGACCCCGAAGATCTCCTGCAGGAGCAGCAGTCCGGGACCGGACCCTTCCCACACGTGGACAGGCATCAGCCCGGAGCCGGTGTCGATTTCCAAGGTCACACAGCGAGCCTACTGCGCTACTTGGCTCTCCTCCCGAACAGCCTTCGGAGCAGCCTGCGGAAACCGGGACGGCTCGGCCGGAACCCAGCGTCGGCACTCCTCGATGGCGTTGTCGAGCAGCCGGTACAGCCGCTCGTCCGGGTCGGGGACGCAGGCCTGCGAGATGCCCTCGACCGCGCACGACACCGCTCTCGGCGCCGTCCGCCGGGCGTAGTCCGACGACGTGCCGCGATGGGGTTTGGCCGTGAACGCGCGGGCCCACTTGGTCGCGGACGGGACCGAGTCGAGGACCTCCTGCGAGGCCGGGTCCATGCTGTCGAGCGGTCTGCCGTCCAGCATCGCCAGCTGCCGTTCCCCCACGATCAGGGCGACGGCCAGGATGTACTGGCGTTCCTGCGAGACCACCGGCAGAGCTTCCTGGATGCAGCGTGCGGTCACCCGCGGTACGACGTGCGGGTCCTCCGGCGTCAGGCCGATCACCGACGGAATCAGCGGCGCGAGCCGGGACCGGCCGGCGTCCGTCGTACAGTCGTTGACGTCGCGCGCGACGCCCGCGAGCAGCGGATGTGTGCAGGCCGGATGGTCCGACCACGGTTCGCCGGCGAGGTAGGACGCGAACTCCATGAAGCAGGCGCCCTTGCGTGGGTTGCGGTGCTTGCCCCGGCTCAGGACCGGGACAGGAAGATCGAAGTTGTTCATCAGAGCGACTCCCGAGGCGTGCCTGTCTCCAGCATGCGCCCGATCCCGCCGGGGCGCCACGTCCAACTCGCACTGACCGGATCGAGGTTGTGAGCAGCCGCACAGGCGTGGCTGCTTGGGGCCGTTCATTACCGGCGGGTAGCATCGGTGGTGCCACCCCACCCTAAGGAGGGCCTCGTGCCCCGTGAGATCCGCGATGTCGTGTTCGTCGACGGCGTTCGCACCCCGTTCGGCAAGGCCAAAGGTCAGTACGCCGAGACGCGCGCCGACGACCTGGTGATCAAGTGCATCCGTGAACTGCTGCGGCGCAACCCGTCGCTGCCACCGGAGCGGGTCGAGGAGGTCGCGATCGCGGCCACCACCCAGATCGGCGACCAGGGCCTCACCATCGGCCGGACCGCCGCACTGCTGGCCGGTCTGCCGAACACGACCCCGGGCTACGCGATCGACCGGATGTGCGCGGGCGCGATGACCGCGGTCACCACCACCGCCTCCGGGATCGCCTTCGGCGCCCAGGACGTGGTGATCGCCGGCGGTGTCGAGCACATGGGCCGGCACCCGATGGGCGAGGGCGTCGACCCGAACCCGCGGATCATCTCCGAGAAGCTGGTCGACACCTCCGCGCTGGTGATGGGTTCCACCGCCGAGAACCTGCACGACCGCTACCCGACCATCACCAAGGCGCGCACCGACGCGTTCGCGGTCGCCTCCCAGGAGCGCGCCGCCAAGGCGTACGCGAACGACCTGATCCAGCCGGACCTGGTCCCGATCGCGACCCGTTCGGCCGAGCACGGCTGGGGCCTGGCGACCACCGACGAGCCGATGCGGCCCGGTACGACGCTGGAGGACCTGGCGAAGCTGAAGACCCCGTTCCGTCCGCACGGCCGGGTCACCGCGGGCAACGCGGCCGGCATCAACGACGGCGCGACGGCTGCCCTGCTGACGTCGGCCGAGGCGGCCGAGGAGCTCGGCCTGAAGCCGAAGATGAAGCTGGTCTCGTACGCCTTCGTCGGCGTCGAGCCCGAGGTGATGGGCTTCGGCCCGGTCCCGGCGACCGAGAAGGCGCTGAAGCAGGCCGGTCTGACCATCGACGACATCCAGGCCTTCGAGGTGAACGAGGCGTTCGCCGTCCAGGTGCTGGCGTTCCTCGAGCACTACGGCATCGCCGACGACGACCCGCGGGTCAACCCGTACGGCGGCGCGATCGCCTACGGCCACCCGCTCGCTTCGTCGGGCGTCCGGTTGATGGTCCAGCTGGCCAAGCAGTTCGAGCTGCGCCCCGAGGTCCGCTACGGCCTCACCACCATGTGCGTCGGCCTCGGCATGGGCGGGACCATCATCTGGGAGAACCCGAACTGGGAAGGACAGGCCGCATGAGCGACCTCCAGCAGTTGATCGCTGAGGCGACCGCGATCGAGAACGAGGAGCTCGTCACGCTCGCGCCCAGCCGGGACGTCGTGCTGCCGAACAAGGCCGGCACGATGGCCCTGATCACGCTCGACAACGGCCAGGACCACACCAAGCCGAACACCTTCGGCCCGAAGGGTCTCGCCGAGCTGAACAAGGCGATCGACGCCGCGCTGGCCCGCGAGGACGTCGTCGCGATCGGTGTCACCGGCAAGCCGTTCATCCTGGCTGCCGGCGCCGACCTCAGCGGCGTACCGAAGCTGACCGAGCGCGAGCAGGCGCTCAACCTCGGCCGGATCGGCCACGGCGTGATGCGCAAGCTCACCGAGGGCGGCAAGCCGAGCTTCGCGTTCGTCAACGGCGTCGCGCTCGGCGGCGGTCTCGAGGTCGCGCTGCACGCGTCGTACCGGACCGTCTCGGTCGCTGCCGGGATGATCTCCACGCCGGAGGTCTTCCTCGGGCTGCTCCCGGGCTGGGGCGGCAACTTCCTGCTGCCGAACCTGATCGGCGCCGACAAGGCCGTCAAGGTCGTGGTCGAGAACGCGCTGAACCAGAACAAGATGCTCTCCGGCCCCGAAGCGGTGAAGTTCGGGATCGGCGACGTGCTGCTGGACTCGGCCGACTTCCTCGAGCAGTCGCTGCTCTGGGCGAGCAAGGTGCTGACCGGTGAGGTCACCGTCGAGCGGCCCGAGATCGACCGCGGTGACGCGTGGGACGCGGCGGTGGCCCGCGGCAAGGCGTTCGCCGACCTCAAGGTCAGCGGCGCGGCGCCCGCGCCGTACCGGGCCCTGGACCTGATCGCGGCGGCCAAGGACAACGACCGCGACCGCGGGTTCGCGGCCGAGGACGAGGCGCTGGCCGACCTGATCATGAGCGAGGAGCTGCGCAGCGGCCTCTACGCCTTCGACCTGGTCAACAAGCGCGCCAAGCGCCCGGCCGGTGCGCCGGACAAGTCGCTCGCCCGCCCGGTCAACAAGGTCGGTGTCGTCGGCGCCGGTCTGATGGCCGGCCAGCTCGCGCTGCTGTTCGCACGGCGGCTCGAGGTGCCGGTGGTCCTGACCGACCTCGACCAGGAGCGCGTCGACCGCGGCGTCGGCTACGTGCATGGCGAGATCGACAAGCTGCTCGGCAAGGGCCGGATCCGCCCGGACAAGGCCAACCAGCTGAAGGCGCTCGTCACCGGATCGGTCGACCGCGCGGTCTTCGCCGACGCCGACTTCGTGATCGAGGCGGTCTTCGAGGAGCTGCAGCTGAAGAAGACGATCTTCGCCGACCTGGAGAAGATCGTGGCGCCGGAGGCGATCCTGGCGACGAACACCTCGTCGCTGCCGATCACCGAGATGGCGGCCGGGCTGGAGCACCCCGAGCGGGTCGTCGGCTTCCACTTCTTCAACCCGGTCGCGGTGCTGCCGCTGCTGGAGATCATCCGCGCCGACCAGACCGACGACGCCGCGCTGGCGACGGCGTTCGCGGTCGGCAAGAAGCTGAAGAAGTCCTGCGTGCTGGTCAAGGACGCGCCGGCCTTCGTGGTGAACCGGCTGCTGACCCGCTTCCTCGGTGAGGTCAGCGCGGCGGTCGACGAGGGCACGCCGATTCCCGAAGCAGACAAGGCGTTGTCGGCACTCGGTCTGCCGATGCCGCCGTTCGTGCTGCTGCAGCTGGTCGGCCTGCCGGTCGCGCTGCACGTCGCGGAGACGATGAACCGGGCCTACCCGGACCGGTTCGCGGTGTCCGAGAACCTCGCCAAGGTCGTTGCCGCAGGCAAGAGTTCGTTCTACGTCTGGAGCGCCGAGGGCAAGCCGTCGGTCGACCCGGAGGTCGAGGCGCTGGTCACGGTCGGCGACAAGCCGTCCGGCGCCGACGAGCTGCGCACCCGCGTGCTGACCGCGCTGGCCGAGGAGATCCGGATCATGCTCGACGAGGGTGTCGTCGCCGAGGCGCAGGACATCGACCTGTGCCTGCTGCTCGGCGCCGGCTGGCCGTTCCACCTCGGCGGCATCACGCCGTACCTGGACCGCTCGGGCATCGCCGAGAAGGTCAACGGGCAGCGCTTCCTCCCCAAGGGTGTCGCCTCGCTGGCCTGACCCATTATCTGCTGGGGTCGGTGCGGCGCCCGGAAGCCCGCTCCGGCCCCAGCAGCACGTTCCGCCCCGATCGCTGTGCAGCAGCGGTCGGGGCGTCCTGTTGCGGCCATCTGCCGGACCGGTCGCCCAGTCGGCTACTAGGGTCGCGTGGGTGAGCGAACTGGCCAGGGACGAGTTCGGGGTCATCGGAGCGACCAAGGCGGCGAACGCCGTCCGGGAGCAGGTGGTCCGAACGCTTGAGGCGTACGTCGGACTGTCGGCCCGAATGCGCAGACTCGAGGACGCCTTCCGGACCCAGGTGATGGGCGCGGGGTACCAGCTCCAGCAGCTGATCGAGGAGCGCCGGCGGCTGGAGGCCGAGCTCGACCGCATCCGGACGCGGCTCGCCGACGGTGAGTACGCCGACGACGCGGCACTCGCGGCCGATGTCGACGCCGCCCTGGTCGACACCGTGCCCGGCCCGCTGAACGAGGACGACCCGACCGCGTCCGCCGAGCAGCACTCCGACGACGGGCTCGACGAACTCAGCCGGCGCCGCATCCTGCGCGAGTTCAAGCGGATCGTGCTGCCGAAGGTCCACACCGACACCTCGACGGCGCCGCCCGAGGAGTTCGAGGTCGCGCACGCCGTCTACCGCGAACGCGACTACGTGCTGATGGAGGCGTTCGTCCTCCAGTACCGCGGCGAGCTCGGCCCGTACGACGACGACGGCGCGGAGCTGTCGACCGGCCAGGCGACCGACCGGCTGGCGTCGTACCGGGCAGCGGCCCGCCGGCTCGACGATCGGCTGGCCCGGCTGCGGGCCGACGCGACCGAGGCCGAGCTCACCGTGCCGGACGACGCGCAGCACCGGATCCGCGAGCAGAACCAGGAGTTCCTGCGCGCGATCGACGAGGAGTCGGCGACCGTGATGCGGCTGCGCACCGAACTGGAGAACCTGCGACGCAAGGGAGACCAGCCATGACCGGCGACTCGATCGAACGCGCCGCCCGCGGCGGACCGGCCGGACGCGGCGAGCTGCGCGAGCTGATGCGCGCATTCCTTGCCGAGAGCAACGAAGCGCCCTTCGAGTGGACCTCGGTCGGCACTGCCGACGGACTCCCCCACCCCTGGATCTACGACCTGTTCGAGGACTCCAACGGCACCATCTGGGTCGGCACCTGGGGCGGCGGACTCGGCCGGTACGACGGCCGCGGCTGGACGACGTACACCAAGAGCGACGGCCTGGCCAGCAACGCGGTCACCTCCGTCCGCGAGGACTCCCACGGACGACTGTGGATCGGCACCGACCGCGGCCTCACCCTGTACGACGGGCAGCGGTTCACCAAGGCCGGACTGACCGGCAAGAGCATCCTCACCCTGCACGTCGACGCCGCCGACCACGTCTGGGCCGGGACCTGGCGCTCACGACTGACCGGCGGCGGCCTGCACCGGTACGACGGCCGCCAGTGGCAGTCGTTCGGCAAGCGCGACGGCCTGCCCGGGGTCGAGATCCTGAAGGTCTTCGAGGACTCCCGCGGCCGGATCTGGGTCGGCACCTACGACCACGGTGACGGCGCCGGCGTCGGCTGCTGGGACGGCACGCGCTGGCAGAACTTCCGGGTCGAGGACGGCCTGCTGGACAACTGCGTGTACTCGATGTTCGAGGATCCCGACGGCCGGATGTGGTTCGGGACGATGCGCGGGGTCTCGGTGTACGACGGCCGCGAGTGGTACCGGATGACGACCGCCGACGGGCTCGTGCACGACCGGGTCTACGCGATGCTGATCGACGCCGAGCAGACGATGTGGTTCGGCACCGAGGGCGGCGTGAGCCGGTACGACGGCCGCGACTGGACGTCGTACACGGCCGACGGCGAGCTGGTCGAGGACCTGGTCCGCTCGATCCTGCAGGACCGCGAGGGCGGGCTGTGGTTCGGCACCTATCCGTTCGCGGCCGGGCACGGCGGGATCAGCATCGCGCGCCGGCCGTCCCAGCGGGACAGCCTCGAACAGAAGGCGGCGCGCTACCTGCCGCCGCGGGACCAGCGGAAGCTCAACCCCGGAACTTCTTGACCGCCGCGGTCAGCTCGGCCGGGGTCTTGCCGGTGTGACGTTTCAGGATCGCGCTGTACGTCGCGTCGGTGGTCCCGTGCACGGCCACGTCGGCGTACAGGGCGGCGACCTTCGGCATGCCGATCCGGTCGGCCAGGTACTCGACGGTCCACCAGCTCTGGCCGTAGGCGCGTTCGCCGTTCGCGTCGAAGGCGGCGCGGTCGGGCAGGGTCTTCATGCCCGGCAGGTACTTGGACCTGACCGTCTTGCGGTACGGGTCGACGGTCCACTCGGGGTCGTCCTCGACCGACCGGCAGCGCACGTACTCGGCCAGGCCCTCGGCCAGCCAGAGCGGGACCAGCGGGCCGATCGGCACGGTCGCGACGTGGGTCATCTCGTGCACCAGCAGGTCCTCGTCGAGGTCCTTGCGCAGCGCCGGGTTGATCACGATCCGGCTGCCGACCGCCGGACCGGTCGGCTTGCCGAGCTGCTCCCCCTCGTACAAGGTGACGGCCTTGGCGGCGATCGTCCAGCCGCGGCCGCTGCCCGACGTCCACACTGTCGCCATCACCTGCGGCTCCGGCATCGCGACGACCAGGACCGAGCCGTCCCAGCCGCGCGGCCAGTGCCGGCGGACGGCGGCGACGGCGTCCTGCGAGACCCGCGCGATCGTCTTGCCGAGCGCCAGCTCGCGCTGCGCGACCACGACGACGACCTTGCCGCGCCGGACCAGCGCGACCTCCTGGAAGTCCCACGGCTGCCGGTGCCCGTCGCGGCTCAGCGTCTCGTCGATCGCGCCGTCCTCGACCAGGACCCACAGGTTGTCCCGGCGGACGAACGTGTAGCCGAGGTCGGTCTGCACGTGCTTCGGGTCGACGCCGGCGATCTGGTACCGCATCATCACGCGCGTGCTGTACGTCGAGGGCCCGTACTTCTCGGTCAGCTTCGGCGCCGCCCAGTCGTCGGCGGTGAAGTACTTCAGCGTGCTGAAGCCGAACTTGCGCAGGTTCGCGAACAGCAGCTTCTGCCGCGCGACCAGCTTCGGCTGCTTCGGATCGACCGCGGCGAGGAAGCCGTTCAGATCACCTTTGAGTACGGCGGTCGCCCGCTTGCCCAGCAGGAGATCGACCTCGCGCTGCCGACTCTTCTTCTCGGTGTCGCTCAGCTCAGGCGCTGCGCCCGGCGCCTCCAGGGCGGCCGCCGTACTCCCGGCCGGAGCATCTCCCGAACGCGTCACCACCACGACGCCGGCGGTCCCGGCCAGCGCGAGCGCGGCCACGGCCGCCAGCAGGCGCCTCGGGTGCTTCATGGAAAGAGTCCTGCCCTCTGCGAAAGTACCGGTGAACCAGCGCCACTGACGCTCGTCGCCGATCACCTCACAAGTACCGGCCCCCGATCGGTGGCCGGTACTTGGAAGGCACAGGCAGACGACTGAGGAATCCTACCGTCGACAAAGGCCGCGCCCCCGGACCGGATCCGGGGGCGCGGCCTGCTGCTGCCGAGGCTAGGCCTTGGTGGCCTCGCCCGTCTTCTCCTCGATACCGACACGGCTGCGGCGGTAGCCGTAGACGGCGTACACGATGAAGCCGAGCGCCATCCAGATCGCGAACCGCAGCCAGGTCTCCAGCGACAGGTTCAGCATCAGGTAGACGCAGATCACCGCGGCCAGGATCGGCACCACCGGGTTGCCGGGGACGCGGAACGAACGCTGGATGTCCGGCCGCTTCTTGCGCAGCAGCGGGACGGCGATCGAGACCAGGGTGAACGCGGCCAGGGTGCCGATGTTCACCATCTCCTCGAGCTTGCCGATCGGGGTGACGCCCGCGACGATCGCGACCACGACGCCGATCCCGATCGTCAGCCGGTACGGCGTACCGAACTTCGGGTGCGTCTTGCCGAGCTTGGCCGGCACCAGGTGATCGCGGCTCATCGCGAACACCACCCGCGCGGCGCCGATCATCAGCGTCAGCACGACGGTGGTCAGACCCGCGACCGCACCGGCGGAGATCAGCGTCGCGAACCCGGGCCGGCCGACCGAACGGAACGCCTCGGCCAGCGCGGCCTCGCCGTTGATGTCCTTGTAGTTGACCATCCCGGTGATCACGATGCAGACCAGCACGTACAGCACGGTGCAGATCGCCAGCGAGCCGATGATGCCGCGCGGCAGGTCGCGCTGCGGGTTCTTCGCCTCCTCGGCGGTGGTCGCGACCACGTCGAACCCGATGAACGCGAAGAACACCAGCGACGCACCGGACACCAGGCCCATCACGCCGAACGTCGACGGCGTGAAGCCGAACAGGGCCTGGAACAACGGCGTTGTGATGGTCACGTCACCGTTCGCGGCCGGCACGCTGTCGGGGATGAACGGGGTCAGGTTCGAGCCCTTGACGTAGAACAGGCCGGCGATGATCACGAACAGCACGACGAACAGCTTGACCGCGACCAGCACCAGGTTGACCCGCAGCGACTCCTTGATGCCGACCGTGGCCAGGATCGTCAGCACGATGATCAGCAGCATCGCCAGCACGTTCACGTTGCTGTCCGGGCCGATCGAGTCCGGCCAGCCCAGACCGATCTGCTCCAGGAACAGCGCGGCGTACGTCGACCAGCCCTGGGCCACGACGCTTGCCCCGAGCATCAGCTCCAGCAGCAGGTCCCAGCCGATGATCCAGGCGAAGATCTCACCGAGGGAGAAGTACGAGAACGTGTACGCCGATCCCGACACCGGGACGGTCGAGGAGAACTCGGCGTAGCACAGGGCGGCCAGGCCGCAACAGATCGCGGCCAGCACGAACGACAGCGCGATACTCGGCCCGGCGTACGCCTGGGCTGCCCTTCCGGTGAGCGTGAAGATGCCGGCGCCGATGATCACACCGATGCCGAACACGGTCAGGTCCAGGGCGGTGAGGCGTTTCTTGAGCTGGTACTCCGGCTCGTCGGTGTCCGCGATCGACTGCTCGATCGTCTTGGTCCGCAACAGACTCATTACGCCTCCTTGAACTCGGACGGAACATCCCGAGCGTGCCCCTCTGACGCGGTGAGGTCAAACCGCCACTCAGCGTTGGGGCCGGTAGTCCTTGAGGGAGATCCACAGGGTGGCTTCGGTGTACCCGGTGCGGGTCAGGAGTATGCGGTCGCGGCTGGCCTGGTCGGTGCCGTGCCGGGCGAGATCCTCGTACAGGTCCTCGACCGCCTTCAGGCCGATCTCCCGGACCAGGAAGCGCACGGCCAGCCAGCTCACGCCGTACACGTCGGTGTTGCTCTGGTAGAAGCCGAGGTCGGAGGGCAGGGCAACCAGCCCGGGCATCGCCGAGTCGATTACCTCCTGCTCCCACTTGGCGACCTCGCCCGCACCGCTGACCGCCTCGATCCCGCGCCAGGACACGTACTCGGCGGCGCCTTCGGCCAGCCAGAGCGGCTCGTAGCCACCGAGGTCGGCGGTCGCGACGTGGGTGATCTCGTGCGACAGCAGGATCTCGTCGATCCGGTCGCGCTCCTTGGGGTTGACCACGATGTACGCGCCGCCGACCGTGCCGTCCGCGGTGTCCTGACCGGGCAGCGAGGTGAACGTCGAGCCGGCGCTGGCCGCGGACTCGATGTCCTCGTCGGCGAACCGCGCGTCGCGGACCTCGGTGTCGTCCAGCGCCGCGATCAGCACCGACCCGCGCCAGCGCCGCGGCCAGTACGCCGCGACCTGGCCGAGCGCCTCATTGGCCTCGGCAACGATCGCCTTGGCCCGGTCGGTGTCGCCCTTCTCCACGATCGCCAGCACGCGCGGCCCACGCCGGACCTCGATCCGGCCGAGGTCCCACGGCTCGCGGTGCGCGGTCGGGCCGAGCTCGTCGTCGAGGTCGCGGTCGTCGGTGATCACCCAGCGACCGCCGCGGCTGACGAACGTGTAGCCGAGCTCGGTGGTCACCGGGTCGTGGTCGACCTTCGGGATCTGGTACCGCATCAGGATCCGGACCAGGTACGTCGACGAGCCGTGCTCGCGGACCGCGGCCTGGTCGAACCGCTCCTCGGCCTGGCTGAACCCGACCTCGGTGAAACCGATCTCGACCAGGTTCGCGAACAGCGTCCGCTGCTCCTGGCGCAGCTTCGTGTCGCCCGGATCGACGTCGGCCAGGAAGAGCTTCTCGTTGCCGTCCCGGACCGCCCTCGCGCGACGCAGCAGCACGGTGTCGACCGCCATCCGCCGGGCGGCCACCGCGGCCGCGGTCTTGGACGGCGGCTTGTTGCTCTGGTTCGGCGGGGAGGTCGGGCCGACACTCACCTTGGGCCGGCTGCGGGCGGCGTCCTCGCGCTGCTCGACGGCGTACGCGACACCGCCGCAGGTCATCACGACCACCACCAGCAGACCCAGCCAACGGCGGGGCCTGGGGGGCGGTGCCTGAGCGCCCGGCCGGGCAGCGTCAGGGGGTGACACACTCACGTCGGGTCGATTCCTCCGGTCCGCCCGTCCAGCGACAGCCCGGCTACCCTACTCGGTCCTGCTGAATCCACCACCGACACGCCGGGTATACAACTTTGCCCCTGGAATCCCCGGGATTCCCCTGTCGCTCGCCCGTGCCGGCCGTAACCGGTTCCGCCTGGTGGATCAGGCGGCGGCCGCGGTCTTCAGCGCCTGGAAGAGGCCGGCCTCGGTCATGTTCAGGTGCTCGAGCATGATCCGGTCGCGCTCGGCCTGGGTCTGCCCGAGGGCGGCCATCTCCTGGTAGAGCGTGACCAGTTCGGTGCCGCCGTACCGCTCGATCAGCAGGTCGACGGCCAGCCAGGACAGCGGGTACGACTTCAGCGAGTCCTGGAAGAACGTCGCGTCGGCGGGGAGCGCCTTCGCCTTGGCCAGGTACTTGGTCCGGACGGTCTGCCGGTACGTGCCGATCGCGAGGTCGCGGGCGCCGTCCATCGGCAGGAACTCGACCCAGGTCGCCGCACCTTCGACCAGCCAGCGCGGCGCGAACGTCCCGTACGGCGCGGTGGCGACGTGCGTGAACTCGTGCGCCAGCGTCCGGGCGTCGACCTTGCTCCGGTTGCGCGGGTTGATCACGACGTACGAATCGGTCCGCTCCCCCACGCCGCTGACCTCGCCGGGCAGCGAACGGTAGACCCAGGTCGCCATCGCGAGCGCGTCCTCGGCGTTCTTCGGCAGCGTGTAGTCGGCGCCGCGGACCATCTTGTCGTCGAGCGCGATCACCACGCCGGACCCGGTCCAGCCGCCGGGCCAGCTCTTGCTGACCGCCTTCACCGCGCTGCCTGCCTTGGTGAGCAGGCCGGCGGCCAGCTTGGTCTGACTCGGTTCCACGACGACGAGGACGCGGGGTGCTCGTTTGACCAGGACCTCGCCGATGTCCCAGGCCTCCTGGTGCGAGCCGCGCGGGAGGCGTTTGTCGAGGTCGGAGTCGGAGACCAGCGTCCACTTCTTGTCGGGGCGCTGGACGAACGTGTAGCCGAGCATGGTCCGCGCGGGGACCGGATCGATGCCGCGGATCTGGTACGTCATCGCGACGGCGACGACGAAGGTGCTCGGGCCGTACTTGTCGGTGAGCGCCTGGTCGTACTGCTCCTGGAGGCGCTCGTACTTCAAGCTGGCGAAGCCGAAGCGGCGCAGGTTGTCGAAGAGCGTGCGCTGGCGGGCGCGCAGCGACTTGTTGACCGGGTCGACGGCGGCGAGGAACTGGTCGGGCTTGTTGAGCTTCACCGCTTCGGCGCGCGCGGTCAGTACGGCGTCGACGCCGGACGCGCGGGCGGCGCGATCGACCTCGGGGGTCTTGGGCGCCGCGGCGACGGGCGGCGTCGTACCTTCGGTCCCGGACTTGTGGAGAGCCAGCCCGCCGGCCACGGCCGCCGCGACGAGCACGAGCGCGATGAGGACCGGCCCGACGCCGCGCCGCCTCGGGGCCGCCGCGTGGCGACCCCTGGGCTGCTGCTCACGCGGCGGTTCGGGCGCTCGGGGCTGCTCCTGAGCCTGCTCCTGGGGGAACCAGGGCGCAGGCTCGGGATCAGGACCCGGCGGACCGGCCGCGGGCGGTGTCGGGCTCACTGGTGATCGCGTCCCCCTGGTGCCGCGTGATCATCTCGATCACTTCGCGGGCCAGCTCCTGACCGGTCAGGCCGATCTCCTGCAGGATCGCCGGCCGCTTGGCGTGGTCGAGGAACCGCTGCGGGATCCCGAAGTCCCGGACCGGCGTACTGACGTCGGCGTCCCGGATCGCCTGCGCGATCGCCGCACCGCAGCCGCCGACGCGGCCGTTGTCCTCGATCGTGACGACGAACTTGTGCTTGCCGGCCAGCTCGACCAGCTCCGGCGCGACCGGCTTCACCCAGCGCGGGTCGACCACGGTCACCCCGAAGCCCTGCGCACCGAGCCGCTCGGCGACGTCCACCGCGGTCGCGGCCATCGCGCCGATCCCGACCACCAGCACGTCCGTGCCGGTACGGACCAGGACGTCCGTCGTACCGATCCGGTCGATCGCCTCGATGTCAGGGAACACCTCGCCCTTGGCGTACCGCAGGACGGTCGGCGCGTCGTCCACGTCGATCGCCTCGTTCAGCAGCTCGGCGACCCGCTTGCCGTCGCGCGGCGCGGCCAGGCGCAGACCCGGCACGAGCTGCAGCAGCGACATGTCCCACATGCCGTTGTGGCTCGCGCCGTCGTCACCGGTGACACCGGCGCGGTCCAGCACGAAGGTCACTCCACACTTGTGCAGCGCGACGTCCATCAGCAGCTGGTCGAACGCCCGGTTCAGGAACGTGGCGTACAGCCCGACGACCGGGTGCAGCCCACCCATCGCGAGCCCGGCGGCGCTCGTCACCGCGTGCTGCTCGGCGATGCCGACGTCGAAGATGCGGTCCGGGAACTCCTGCCCGAACGCGGCGAGGCCGGTCGGGTGCAGCATCGCCGCGGTGATCGCGACGACGTCCGGACGCCGGTGGCCGATCTCGACCAGTTCCTCGGCGAACACGTCGGTCCAGCCGCGCGGCTTGTGGGCCGGGCGGACCTGGTGGAAGTTGTCCTCCTCGTCCTGCTCGGCAGCGGCGTACCCGAAGCCCTTCTGGGTCACCGCGTGCACCAGGACCGGCCCGCCGAAGGCCTTCGCCTTGGCCAGCGCGTCCTCCATCGCCACCCGGTCGTGGCCGTCCACCGGGCCGACGTACTTCAGGCCGAGGTCTTCGAACATGCCCTGCGGGGCGAGCATGTCCTTCAGACCCTTCTTCACCCCGTGCAGCACCTCGTACATCGGCGGTCCGACGTACGGCGTGCGCCCGAGGTTGGTCTTCACCAGGTCGAGGATCTTCTCGTACCGCGGGTTGGTGCGCAGGCTCGTCAGGTGCGTGGCCAGGCCACCGACGGTCGGGCTGTACGAACGCCCGTTGTCGTTCACGATCACGACCAGCTTGAGGTCGTCGCAGGCGGCGATGTTGTTCAGCGCCTCCCAGGCCATGCCGCCGGTCAGGCCGCCGTCACCGATCAGCGCGACGACGTGCCGGTCCTCCTTGCGGAGGCGGTACGCCTTGGCCAGCCCGTCGGCGTACGACAAGGACGTCGAGGCGTGGCTGTTCTCGACGACGTCGTGCTCGGACTCGGCCTGGCTCGGGTACCCCGACAGGCCGCCCTGCTGGCGCAGGGTGTCGAACTTCGGCGCCCGGCCGGTGAGCAGTTTGTGCACGTAGGTCTGGTGGCCGGTGTCGTAGACCAGCCGGTCGCGCGGCGACTCGAAGACCCGGTGCATCGCCAGGGTGATCTCCACCATGCCGAGGTTCGGGCCCAGGTGTCCGCCGGTCCGCGACACCGTCTCGACGAGCACGTCGCGAATCTCCGCGGCCAGGTCCGTCAGCTGCTGATCGGTCAGGTCCTCGAGGTCCGCCGGCCCTCCGACCGTGTCCAGCAAGCGCATCCAGCCCCTCCGCAGGTTGTCTCGGTTGGTCGAGTCTATGCACCCCGGTCCTCGATGCCGAACGCGGCAAGGCCTTCCGGAGCAATCTCACAGTACGGGACGCTCCGGACGGTCGAGCAGTTCACCGGTGGCATCCATCTCACCTAGAGTAACCGGCATGGAGATGGTGCGGACCCTGTTCCGCAAGTACGACGGCCGCCCCCACCGCCTGATGGAGTCCCTCCACCTCGGCGAGGACGACCACGGCCTCTGGGTCGGCTCCCGCCCCGGCGACCGCGCCCAGCGCGCCGACGGCACCTGGATCAACGTCGACCACACCCGCGTGCGCCTGTTCCCGCGCGGCCAGTGGTGGAGCGCGCTGTTCAACGCGGCGCCCCACCCGACCGAGATCTACTGCGACATCACCATGCCGGCCGAGTTCGGCGTCGAGACGGTCACCGCCGTCGACCTCGACCTCGACATCCGCCGCCTGCGCGACGGCACGGTGAAGGTGATGGACGAGGACGAGTTCGCCGCCCACCAGGTCCACTACGGCTACCCACCCCAGGTGGTCGCCACGGCCCAGGCCACCTGCGCCTGGGTCGTGTCCAACATCACCACCGCTGAGCCGTTCCTGACGGTCTACAAGACCTACCTGGACCGCGTCCGCGAACTGACGGACTAAGGCCTGGACCGCGTGCACGAGCTCGCGGACCAGGCCTTCTGACAGCTAGGCGCCGCAGCCCTCGGTGTCCGGGTAGTCCGCGCAGAGCCGGAAGTTGGCCGCGAGGCCGACATACACGCGCAGGTCGTCGATCCGGCCGTCGAACGCCTGGCCGGACGTCTTGCCCGTGCCGACCACCGTGCTGCCGGCCCGCGGCGGGGTCGCCGGGTAGGACACGATCGAGCCGTCGGACGGGCGGTTGTCGACGGTCAGCTCGACCTCACCGGTGCCGCTGCCGTCGTACGAGCCCGCCAGCAGGTGCCAGCCGGCCAAGGAGTCGCGGTCCACGGTCGCCACGGCCACCGTCTCGGTCGCCGAACCGGCGTCGCCACGGATGAAGCGCCACTGGCTGCTGAACGTGTCCACCGGCCGGTACTCGAGCCGCCAGGTGTCCTTGCCGGCGGTCCCCTGCCGGGCGATCACCATCGGCTTGGACAGGTCGTCGAGCTTCACCCGCGCCGCGACCGTGAAGCTCGCGCTGCCGTCCACGGTGGAGGCGTTCAGCGACAGCGACTCCTGCGACCGCCCGGTGAGCTCCAGGACACGCCCGAGCTCCGGGTCGTCGACGAAAGCGCCCGCCGGCTTGGCGAAACCGGTCAACGTGAGGTCGGCACCACGGACCTGCTCCGGCGTCCGCGAGACGCCGTTCGTGCGAACGGCGTTGTCCAGCGGCCAGTACGCCGCCAGCCCGGCGGTGATCCGGTTGTTCCCGCCGGTCCCGACCCGCGGGTCGACCAGCGGCGGGATCTCCTCGGCGACCAGCGCGCGCTGCCAGACGGCGAGGCGGTCGATGGAGCCGGCGAACGCGCCGGTCGGCGTACCGGCGGACTTGCCGCGGCCGATGGTCAGCGGACCGGCGGCCTGCCAGCCGGCGACGGAGTGAGCGGCCTGCTGGAGCCGACCGTTGACGAACAGCTGGAGCTGGCCGGTGGCGGCGTCGTACGTGCCGAGCAGGTGCGTCCAGGCGCCGTTGACCGGAGCCTCCTTCGACGACACCTTGGAGACCGTCGGGATGTTGACGTCGGCGGACGTGCGGGTGAAGGTCCAGCGCTTCGTGCCCGCGTCGTACCCGAGGCCGGCGGCCGTGCTCTTCGTGCCGGTGACCGCGGCGACGACACCGGTCTTGGCGGCGTTCGTCGGGCGGGCCCAGGCCGAGATACTGAAGCTCTTCGCCGTGTCGATCACCGGCGCGGTCGCCTGGGCGACGCCGTTGACGCCGTCCAGGGCGAGCGAACCGTCGATGCGACCCTTGGCGTCGAACGCCGCTCCCCCGCTGAGCGTCAGCGGATGGGTCAGCCCGGGACCGTCAGCGGCCGTCGTACCGGTGCCGTCGTCGAACCCCCAGGACCCGACGGCGGCGGGACGCGGCCCGACGTTGAACAGGAAGCGCGCGGTGGTGCTGAGCTGTCCGATCGCGTTGATGCTCTGGGCCTCGAGCGTGGTCCAGCCCCCACGCGGCGGGGCCATCGTCACCGACACGGTGGTCCCGTCGACGTCGACGGCGCCCTGGCCCGAGAAGCCGTACCGCAGCTTCACCACGTCGCTCGACGTCGCGGCGACGGTGACCTCGACAGTCTCCCCCAGCGCCACGATCTCGGGACAGACCGTCTGCTCGAGGCAGTTCGCGACCGGGACGCCGTGGTAGGTCACCGAGATCGCCGGCGGCGTCGGTGGGACCGGCGGGTCGTCGGCCGCGGCGGTCAGACCGCTCAGGCCGCCGATGCCCAGCGCTAGCGCGACCACGACGGCTCCCCGCCGTACGCGTCCTGTGAACGGACTCCACCCCTGCATGCGGACCTCCAGGAATCAGCGCCCCGGGAGCCGGGGACGCATCATCTTGGAGGTATCACCGCAGCGCCGTCTACGGGTGTTGCAGCTTGTTGCAGGTCAGCGGCCGAGGACCTTGTACTTGGCCTCGGCGGTGCCCTTCTGGGGCTCCCACCAATTGGTGTTGGCCTTGTACCAGTCGATGGTCGCGGACAGGCCGGCGTCGAAGTCGGCGTAGCGCGGGACCCAGCCGAGCTCGGTGCGGATCTTGGTGGAGTCGTTGGAGTAGCGCAGGTCGTGGCCCGGGCGGTCGTTGACGTGCACGAACGCGTCGGCCGGCTCGCCCATCAGGGTGAGGATCTTCTCGATGATCTGCTTGTTGCTGCGCTCGTCGCCGGAGCCGATCAGGTACGTCTCGCCGAGGCGGCCGTCGGTGATGATCCGGTGCACCGCGTCGTTGTGGTCCTCGACGTGGGTCCACTCGCGGACGTTCTCGCCGGCGCCGTACAGCTTGGGCTTGTCGCCGATCAGGACGTTGGTGATCTGCCGCGGGATCAGCTTCTCGACGTGCTGGTACGGGCCGTAGTTGTTCGCGCAGTTCGACAGCGTGGCGGCGACGCCGTACGAGCGGGCCCAGGCGCGGACGAGCATGTCCGAGCTGGCCTTGCTGGCCGAGTACGGGCTGGAGGGGTCGTACGCCGTGGTCTCGGTGAACTGGTCGACCGAGTCCAGCGGGAGGTCGCCGAAGACCTCGTCGGTGGAGATGTGGTGCATCCGCTTGTCGTGCTTGCGGACCGCCTCGAGCAGCGTGAACGTGCCGATGATGTTCGACTTGATGAACGGCGACGGGTCGTTCAGCGAGTTGTCGACGTGCGACTCGGCCGCGAAGTGCACCAGGACGTCGGTCTCGCCGACGAGCTTGTCGACCAGCTCGGCGTCGCAGATGTCGCCGTGCACGAAGGTCACCTGCTCGGCGACCGGGTCCAGGTTGCTCTGGCTGCCGGCGTACGTGAGCGCGTCGAGCACCGTCAGCTCGACGTCGGGGTACCGCCGTGCTGTGTCGTGCACGAAGTTCGAGCCGATGAACCCGGCGCCGCCGGTGATGAGCATCCGTCGCATCGGCACAGGATAGCGAGGCCGGAGGTGACCGGCGGCGCCGGTACGGTGACGCCATGCGCAAGGTGCGGGTTGTGTATCGCAAGTACGACGGAAAGCTCCACTGGCACCAGTGGATGACCCATCTCGGAGAAGACCAGTACGGCGTGTGGTTGGGTGCGCCGGCCGGTGCGATCGCCCAGCGCGGCGAGGAGCCGGCGATCACCATGGAGGCAGCCTGCGTGATGCTGTTCCCGCGGGAGAAGTGGTTCACGGCCAGCTTCAACGACGTACCGCAGAAGACCGAGATCTACTGCGACATCACCACGCCGGTGACGTTCGGCGAGGACGAGTTCACGATGGTGGACCTCGACCTGGACGTGGTGAAGCGGCGTGACGGCAGCTTCTACGTCGACGACGAGGACGAGTTCGCCGAGCACCAGGTGAAGTACGACTACCCGCCCGACGTGATCCGGGCGGCGCAGGCGTCGTGCGACTGGCTGTCGGGCGCGGTGATGACCGAGGAGCCGTTCCTGGCGGCGTACAAGGCGTACCTGGACCAGGTTCGCTAGAAGTCAGGCGGCCGGGCCGTCCACGACTGGAACCGCCCCGTCCCAGTCCGGCCAGCCCGGCAGCGATCCAAGAGTCCACTAACTGAGGGTCACCCGCAAGCTTTTGCAGGCTCACTCACGAAACTTTCAGTAACTGCGGTGCAGACTGAGCGCCGCGCGGTCGAGTCTCACCGCGTTCGGCAGTCGTCCGTCCTGCCCGGCGAACATGTCTGCGGCCGGCGCGACGGTGAGGTAGAGCGACTTCCCGGCCGGTACGTCGACGGCGATCCCGGGCAGCTCGACGGTCCGGCGGACGTTCCGGACGACGCGAGGTTCCCGCAGCGGCATCGTGTTGTTCTGCACGATCTTCGCGTCGAGCGGCGACGTGCCCACGCTCAGTGCGAAGTACGCCGCGGCGTCGGGCCGCAGCGTGGTCACCTTCGCGTCGAGCCGCGGCACACCGGTGACGGTGATCGGGCCCTTGGCCAGCTCGACCGTGACCGGCAGCCCGGCGTTCGCACTGCTGGTGACGCTGCCGACGGTGAACCGCTGGTTCGGCCTGAGGTCGCGCTCGGTCGCGCAGCGGCCGTCGGCGGTCGCCAGGTGGTAGCGCCCGAAACCGGTCAGCCCACTGCCGCGGTGCTTGAGGTTGAGGTCGAGGAACCGCTGCGCGAGCGCGCCGAAGTTCGGGCTGCCGAGCGCGATCGAGCACGGGTCGCCGGGCGTCGCGTAGCCCGGCGGGACGACGCTCGGCAACGTGTGGCCGCCGTTGTAGCCGACCAGCATCGACCGGGCCCGCGCCCGCGGCGTGAGCGCCCGGTCGAAGTTCTGCAGCCCCTGGTTGAGGTTGAACAGGTTGTCCGACAGTCCCTGCCCGATCAGCACCGGTACGTCGAGCTTCCGGCCGTGCCGCACGTGCCAGGCCGGACCGTTCTTCGCGAAGAAGGCGTCCAGGTCGCGACCGGCCTGTCCGGCCGGCCAGGCGCCGGTGGTGATCAGCGCGACGAACGCCGCCTGGACCGCGGGTGGCAGGTTCTGCCCGCCTCCGGCGTACAGGATCGTCAGCCACATCGTCCGCGCCGACTCGTCCGGAGCCAGGCTCTGCTTGAGGTCCCACCAGGTGATCTCGGGGATCAGCGCGTCGAACCGGGTGCGGCCCTTGTCGCGCAGCTCGGTGAACGCACCGGCGAACTGGTAGCCACCACCGTACGAGCCGCCGATCGCACCGATCAGCGGATCGCCCGGCCGTTGCCTGGTCACCCAGTCCAGCCCGGCGACGAAGTCGACCAGCCGGATCACGTCGCGGCCCTCGAGATCGGGGTTCATCACGTGCGCGACGCCGGTGCTCTCCCCGAAGCTGCGCTGGTCGAAGCTCAGCACGCCGTACCCGGCCTGCAGGTACGACGCGAACGCGGCGGCGTCCTTGGTCCGGCTGCCGCCCCACCCGTGGCTGTGGAAGACCAGTGGCACGGTACGGCGTGCGGACGCGCCGGCCGGTTTGAACAGCGAGTAGCAGATCCGGACCGGCGTCGTGCTGCCCGGCTCCGGCACGCTCGCCACGCAGCCGTTGGTGGTGACCGGATCGGTCGCAGCGGCCGCGGCCGAGGCCGGCAGCCCGACCGCCAGCAGGGCAAGCACGGTGCCGAGGCCAAGAGTCTTCAGACGGCGCACGGTGACTCCTCGTACGGGGGCGGACCGGTGCGGTCACCGTAGACGACACTCAGGACCGTTGGAACAGCCGAGCGCGAGAGGGTTGTCCACAGACGCCCGGTCCTTGCGGGCGCAGCGAGGATCTGCCTGACACACTGTGCGCGTGGAAATCGCGATCGAGATCGTCGCCCTGGTCGCCTTGGTGGCGACGGGGGCCGCGCTGGCCCGCCGGATCGGGGTGTCGGCTCCCCTGCTGCTGGTCGTGATCGGCGTGGTGGCGTCGTACCTGCCGTTCGTCCCCCGGGTGGAGCTGTCGCACGAGGTCGTGCTGGTCGGCTTCCTGCCGCCGCTGCTGTACTCGGCGGCGATCAAGACCAGCCTGGTCGACTTCTCCCAGCACCGGCGCTCGATCGGCACGCTGTCGGTCGGGCTGGTGGCCTTCACCGCGGTCGGCGTCGGCCTCGTCGCGTACTGGCTGCTCGGTGGGATGGCCGAGGCCGACGGGCAGGAGCGGCTGCCGCTGTGGGCCGCGTTCGCGCTCGGTGCGGTGGTCGCGCCGCCGGACGCCGTCGCGGCCACGGCGATCGCGCGGAAGGTCGGCCTGCCTCGGCGGGTGGTCACGATCCTCGAGGGCGAGAGCCTGCTGAACGACGCGACCGCGCTGGTCTGCCTGCGGACCGCGATCGCGGCCGCGGCGGTCGCGCCGACGTTCGTGCACGTCAGCCTCGACTTCCTGCGCGCGGCCGGTGGCGGTGTCGTGGTCGGACTGGTGGTCGCGATCGTGCTGGCCAAGATCCGCAAACGGTTCACCGACCCGGTGCTGGACACGACGCTGAGCCTGACCGCCCCGTTCATCGCGTACGTCGCGGCGGAGAACCACTACGTGCACGCGTCCGGCGTACTGGCTGTCGTGGTGACCGGTCTGCTGCTCGGGCACAAGGCGCCGATCATCCAGTCGGCCGCGTCGCGGATCTCGGAGCGGACCAACTGGCGCACGTTCCAGTTCCTGCTCGAGAACACGGTCTTCCTGCTGATCGGCCTGCAGACCCGGTGGATCCTCGACGACCTGTCGGAGAGCCCGCTGTCGGGTGGCACGATCGCGATCGCGACCATCGGGGTCTTCCTCGCCGTGGTGCTGATCCGGCCGATCTGGCTGTTCCCGGTGACGATCCTGTCCCGCAAGATCCTCGGCCGGTCGCGGCCCGGGCCCGTGTCCTGGCAGGCGCTGACCGTCCTGTCCTGGGCCGGGATGCGCGGTGTGGTGACGCTGGCCGCGGTGTTCGTGCTGCCGGAGAACACGCCGCACCGCGAGGTGCTCGTGTTCATCGCGCTGGCCGTCACCGCGGGGACGCTGCTGCTGCAGGGCTCGACGCTGCCTTGGCTGGTACGACGGATGCGGCTCCCCGGTCCCGACCCGGCCGAGGACGCGCTGCAGGAGGCCGCCGTACTGCAGGCCGCGCACAAGGCCGGCGAGGAGGAGCTCGACAAGGTCCTCACGCCCGACGACCCGCAGCAGGTCGTCGATCTGCTCCGTCAGCGCGGCGAGGCGCGGGCGCTGGCCGCGTGGGAGCGACTCGGCCGGCCCGAAACCGAGTACGAAACGCCCAGTGAGGCTTATCGTCGACTTCGGATGGTCATGCTGCAGGCCGAGCGTGGCCACATCCTCAAGGTCCGGGACGAGGGCCTCGTCGCCGACGAGGTGCTGCAACGGGCACAGATCGCACTCGACATCGAGGAGTCCATCTTGGATCGCGCAGAAGCCGACGACGTCGGCGGACAGTCCGACGACCTCCGCGTACCGACCCCCCAGGGTGGTCCGTGCGAGCACCTGGCCGACGCGCCGGTGGTGAAGACGCCGAACACGCCCGAGGGCTGCGAGGAGTGCCTGGCCGAAGGCGGCACCTGGGTGCACCTGCGGCTGTGCCTCGGTTGCGGGCACGTCGGCTGCTGCGACTCGTCGCAGATGAAGCACGCCAGCAAGCACTTCGCCGAGACCGAGCACCCGGTGATGCGCAGCTTCGAGCCCGGCGAGAACTGGCGCTGGTGCTTCGTGGACGAAACCCTCGGGTGATGGCCGACTGCCTGTTCTGCTCGATCGTCGCGGGGTCGACGCCGGCGCAGCTCGTGCTGGAGACGCCCGAGGTGGTCGGGTTCCTCGACATCCGCCCGGTGTTCAAGGGGCACACGCTGATCGTGCCGCGCGAGCACGTCGCGACGATGGTCGAACTGCCGGACGAACTGACCGTGCCGCTCTTCGGAGCGGCGCGGTCGGTCGCGGCGGCGGTGCGGACGGCGTACGGCGCGCAGGGGTCGTTCGTGGCGGTGAACAACGTGGTGTCGCAGTCGGTGCCGCATCTCCACGTGCACGTCGTACCGCGGACGAAGGGCGACGGGTTGCGCGGGTTCTTCTGGCCGCGGACCAAGTACGCCGACGACGCCGAGGCGGAGTCGTACGCTGCTCAGCTGCGGGACGCGCTTTCTCAGTAGCTGCTGTCCATCTGGGGCCCGGTCGTTCGTGGTAGTGCCGTAGCGACCGACGAACCGAGGAGATCCACCGTGAAGTACCTGCTGCTGATCAACGCGTCCGCCACGCCTGCCGGCGAGGTCGAGGGCTGTACGCCGGCCGACTGGATGGCGTACGACAAGGAGGTCCGGGACGCCGGGATCATGGTCTCCGGCGAGTCGCTGGCCGACCTCGTCACCGCGACGGTCGTCAAGGTCGACGAGGCCGGACGTCGTACCGTCACCGACGGGCCGTTCGCGGAGACCCGTGAGGTGCTGGGCGGCTTCTACGTGATCGACGTCCCGGACCTGGACGTCGCCCTCGACTGGGCCGCCCGCTGCCCCGGCTCCCGCGGCGGCGGCAACATCGTCGTCCGGCCCATCGCCGACTTCGACTGATGTCCGACGGCACGCCCCCGCTCCCCGCTCCGCGTGGGCCCCTCTCCTCCACTCCGGTGGGCATGGTCGAGCAGGTGTTCCGCGAGGAGCGGGGGCGGCTGCTGGCCGCCCTTTCTCGGCGGTTCGGCGATCTGGACCTGGCTGAAGAGGTCACCTCCGAGGCGATCGAGATCGCACTCGAGAAGTGGCCTGTGGACGGCGTACCTCCCATGCCCGGCGCCTGGTTGATGACCACCGCCCGCCGCAAGGCGGTCGACCGGCTTCGGCGTGACAAGACCTACGCCGCGCGGCTCGCCGTACTGCAGGTGGAGGCCGACCTGCGGGATCCTGCGCCGACTTCTGAGTTCCCCGACGACCGGCTCCAGCTCTTCTTCACCTGCGCCCACCCCGCACTCCCCGCCGAGGACCGCGTCGCCCTCACCCTGCGCTGCCTCGCCGGCCTGACCACCCCCGAGGTCGCGCGCGCGTTTCTCGTGCCGACGGCAACGATGGCGAAGCGGATCGTCCGCGCGAAGAAGAAGATCCGCGAAGCGAGGATCCCGTTCCGCGTACCAGCCGCCGACGAGCTGGCCGAGCGGTTGCCCGGCGTACTGCAGGTGACCTACTCGGTCTTCACCGAGGGGTACGCCGCCAGCTCCGGCACCGACCTGCAACGCGTCGACCTCGCCGACGAGGCCATCCGCCTCGCGCGCATTCTGCATGGCCTGATGCCCGCCGACCGAGAGGTCGCCGGTCTGCTCGCGCTGATGCTGCTCATCCACGCCCGCCGCGACGCTCGCACCGGCCCGGACGGCGAGCTCGTCCTGCTCGACGACCAGGACCGCGCCCGCTGGGACCGCACGATGATCGAGGAAGGCCGCGCCCTTGTCCTGAAGGCGATCACCGGCCCACCTGGCCCGTACGGCGTGCAGGCCGCGATCGCCTCCCTCCACGACGAAGCCGCCGACGTCGCCACGACCGACTGGCCGCAGATCGTTGCCCTGTACGACGTACTGCTCGCGCTCGTCGCATCCCCTGTCGTCGCCCTCAACCGTGCCGCCGCGATCGCGCTGCGCGACGGGCCTGAGGCGGGGCTGACCCTCATCGACGACCTCGCCGATGAACCGCTTCTGCAGGCCTACCACCCGTATCACCTGGCCCGAGCCGACCTCCTCGAACGCCTCGGCCGCCCGGCCGAAGCGGCCACGGCGTACCAGCAGGCGCTGGAGACAGCCGGTACGGATCCCGAACGCCGCCACGTCGAACGCCGCCTGCAGAGACTCACTTCCGGCTAGCTGTCCATCCGCGCGGTCCTCGTTCGTAGTGATGCAAAGACCGACGAGAGGAACCCCATGGACGACCGCGCCGTACTCGCCCTCACCACCGCCGAGCGCCTCAGCCTCGCCGACTTCTTCGAGAGTCTGACCGCCGCCGAGTGGCAGGCCGACTCGCTGTGCGCCGGCTGGACCGTGCACGACGTCGCCGCGCACATGACGCTGTCGACGCGGACGACCGTGCCGATGGTGATCAAGGGCGCGATCCGGGCGCGCGGCAGCTTCGACCGGATGGAGCTGCGGTTCGCCACCGAGCGCGCCGCCCGCTTCTCCCCCGCCGAACTGGTCGCCCAGCTCCGCGAGACCGCGACCTCGGCCCACCGCACCCTCGGCGCCGGCATCGTCGACCCGCTGCTCGACGCGCTGGTCCACGGCCAGGACGTCGCCCGCCCCCTCGGCCACCCGCGCCCGATGCCCGCCGAGGCGGCGGTGCTCGCGCTGGAACACGTCCTGAAGAGCAAGTTCTACGGCGCCCCCAAACGCCTCCGCGACACCCGCCTGATCGCCACCGACCACCCTTGGTCCGGAGGCGTCGGTCACCAGGGCTCAGGCACCGACGTCCAGGAGCTCCACGGGTCGCTCGCCGACCTGATCCTCACCGCCACCGGCCGACCGGCGGGCCTCGCCAACCTCTCAGGCTCGGCCCTCCCCCAGGTCACGGCAGCGCTCTAGACCTCCCTGTCCAGGCGCTCCGACAATTTCTCCAAAGCTTTTTCAACAGTTGCTCTGACTGTCGGGTCCGGATCGTCCCGGAGCGCTTCGATCGCCTTGGCGTGCTCGTACTCCCCGGCCGCACCAACAGCCCGTACGGCGGCCGCCCGGACGCGGGGCAGTTCGTGGTCGAGCATCGGGAGCAGGTGGTCGACCAGCTCGCCCAGCTCACGCTGGGCGGTGATCCGGGCGACATGCTCCCGGACCCGCCACGCCGGATCGTTCGCCACAGCTCGCAGGGCGTCGACGGCGTCGTCGCGCCAGGCGTACAGCAATACCCGGGCAGCCCACACGCGGACCCAGTAGTAGTTCACCGGGTCGACCGGCTGCTGCCATCCGCCAGGGTTGGGGCTGCCGGTGATCGCCTGGAGCTTCGGAAGGTCAGGCCCGTACGCGTCCTCGCCGGAGATCTCGCCGGTGAGCAGCGCGACGCACCAGCCGACGACCGTCTCCTCGCCGTACCGGGCGCACGCGGCCTCGACCACCGCTCGCGGATGAGCTGCCACCCGACCAGTAAAGCGGCCCGCGCCGACAGTTCAGAGCAGCGACTTGAGGATGACGAGGATCGACGACAGCCCGGCCAGGATCAGGATCGTCTGCCGCAGCCGCGGACCGTGGAAGCGCTTCTGCAGCGGCACGGCCACCGCGAACCCGATCCCCAGCGCCGGGATCCACGACAGGCCGTAGTACAGCTGGTGCCGGGTGAACTGCCCACCGATCGCCACCGCCGTCAGCGACACCGCGGACCCGATGAAGAAGAACGCGGCCAGCGTCGCCCGCAGCCGCGGCCCCTGCTCGTGCTGCAGTACGACGGCCGCCGGCGGACCGCCGATTGACGCCGCCGTACCGGAGATCCCCGCGACCGCTCCCGCGATCACCAGGTTGCGCCGTGTCGCCCGCACGTCGAGCCGCCAGAACGTCAGCACGACAGCTCCGAGTACGACGAACCCGACCACCGCACCGATCGCCCGCGCCGACAACCAGCCCAGCACCAGCACGCCCAGCGGCGTCGTCACCACCCGCGCACCGGTCAGCCACCCGGCCTGCCGCCAGTCGATCTGCCGCCACTCCCGGGCCAGCGTGAGGATCGGCAGCAAGGTCCCGAGCACGAGCATCCCGCCCGGCATCAGCGACGGGTCGAGCAGCGCAACCACCGGCGCTCCGACCAGCATCAGCCCGAGCCCGAGAGTTCCCTGTACGACGGCCGCCACCGCGATCGCCAAGCCGCCCAGCAACAGAATCCCCAGGTCCACGCCGCCCAGCCTCTCCAGCATCGCGGGCCCCGAACGGGTCCCGCCGAACACGGCCGATTGAGGCCGGGCCGCACCGAGGGCCCGGATCGGCCGGCTCCTCGCTCGGCGCGACCGGCGCCGTACCGGCCGATCGCACCAGGACCGTCCTACCCCATCCAGGTCCGTCCACACCAAACGGGGCTGACCTGTAACGACCGCCATACTCCCGGACATGGGTGGAGCATGAGGAGTCCTTCGAGCCCGCCCCCACCGGTCGCCGCCGTACCGGACCACGGCGATCCGCCCGAGCCGGCAGATCCGCCCGGTGGTCCGGCCGCCCGGCGCGCGCCGCTGCGGGCGGGTGACGCGCCGGACGTCGCGATGGAAGATGACGACGCGGTGCATTTCGGTGAGCGCCCGTCCGCCTCCGGCCTCGGCGATGAGCTCAGGTTTCGGGAGCTGTTCGACAGCCAGTTCCGCGCTCTGCTCGGCTACGCGTTGCGGCGGGTGGGCTCGCCCGACGACGCCGCTGATGTGGTCGCCGAGGCGATGCTCGTCGCCTGGCGGCGCATCGACGAGGTCCCGGCCGACGACACCGCCCGGCTCTGGCTGTACGGCGTCGCCCGCCGCGTCGTCGCCAACCACCGCCGCGGCGAACTCCGGCGTGACCGGCTCGCCGGGCGGCTGCGGCAGCACCTGGTCGAGGTGATGCCCGACCACGCCGACCTCACCGGCTCGACGACGGTCATCCAGCAGGGCCTGACTCGCTTGAGCGACGACGATCGCGAGCTGCTGATGCTGACCGCGTGGGACGGGCTCGAACCGCGTGAGGCCGCGGTCGTGCTCGGCGTACCGTCCCGGACCGTCCGGACGCGGTTGCACCGGGCGCGGACGAGATTGCGCGAGGCGATCGGAGACGCCTTCGCCGATTCCGGACATGAACGGGAAGACCAGCCCCAGCGACCAGCGCAGGAGGACCGATGAACGACCACGAGCTCGACCAGCTGATCGCGCGGGCCAACCCGTACGGCGACGCGAAGGTCCGGCACCTGCCGACCGACGGCGCCGAGTTCGACCTGCTGGAGGAAATCATCAGCACCGAAGCTTCAGATACAACCCCGGCACCCGCCATCCCGCGCCGTCGGCGCGACGGCCGGCGGCGGGCGGTGATCCTGCTCGCGGCGGCCGCGACCGTGGCCGTCGTGCTCACCGGGGTCTTCTTCCCCAAGGGCAGCAGCCCGATCGCGCCGGTCTCGGCGTACGGCGCGGAGTTCCGCGCGGTCACCGGCGCGACGCCGCGGCTGGTGATCGACGACCCGGCCTGGAAGATCGTCGACATCTCGCAGTTCACCGCCGACGAGGGTGAGATCAAGTTCGGCCGCGGCAAGCAGCGGCTCCAGGTGAACTGGCGGCCGGCTGGCCAGTACGCCGGCCGCCTCGTCGGGTTCAAGGATCCCGGCGCACCTTCGCGAGGCAGTGCGATCGAGCTGCTCGGACAGAAAGGCACGATGTACCAGATCGGCGCGTCGACGGACCTGACGGCCGTTTTCCCGCCCAAGGGGCGCTACCTGCTGGAGATCCGCGGAGACGTCGGTTCGGTCGCGGCGTACCGGAGCCTGGTCGGCAAGCTGAAGACCGTTGACACCGACACCTGGCTCGACGCGATGCCGGACACGATCGTCAAGCAGTCCGACGCGTCGCGGGTGATCGACGAGATGCTGACCGACGTGCCGGTCCTGCCCAGCTTCGACCGTACGCCGTACCTGAAGATCCTGGTGCTCGCCCGCTACCAGTTCGGCGCGAAGGTCACCGAGGCGGTTGCCTGCGGGTGGTTCGAGCAGTGGGCCGTCGCGAAGAAGGCGGGCGACAAGGCGAAGATGCAGCAGGCCACGGCGGCGATCCAGAGCAGCCGCCACTGGAAGGTCCTGCTGGAGATGGACAAGATCGGCCGCTTCCCGGCCGGGCTCTGGCAGGACGGCGACACGATGGCCAAGGGCGAGGACCCGCGGGAGCGGAACGGCATGTGCCGCTGAGCCAGGCGAACGCCGAAAGGCCGGCCGCAGGAGAGGTCCTGCGGCCGGCCTTCGTCCGTCGTACTGGCTGACTCAGTTCGCGATCAGTGAGCGGAGCACGTACTGCAGGATGCCGCCGTTGCGGTAGTAGTCCGCCTCGCCGGGGGTGTCGATGCGGACGACCGCGTCGAACTCCTGCGTGCTGCCGTCGGTGCGGGTGACGGTGACGTGCACGGTGCGCGGGACCTCGCCGTCGTTCAGCGCGGTGACGCCGCTGATGTCGAAGGTCTCCTCGCCGGTCAGGCCGAGGGACTCCGCGTTCTCGCCCTCGGGGAACTGCAGCGGGAGGACGCCCATGCCGATCAGGTTCGACCGGTGGATCCGCTCGAACGACTCGGTGATGACCGCCTTCGCGCCGAGCAGTGCCGTGCCCTTGGCCGCCCAGTCGCGCGACGAGCCGGAGCCGTACTCCTTGCCGGCCAGGATGACCAGCGGCGTGCCGGCCTCGAGGTACGCCTCGGACGCCTCGTAGATCGACGTGACGGGCGCGTCGTCCTTGGTGAAGTCGCGGGTGAAGCCGCCCTCGGTGCCCGGCGCGATCTGGTTGCGCAGCCGGATGTTGGCGAACGTGCCCCGGATCATCACCTCGTGGTTGCCGCGCCGCGAGCCGTACGAGTTGTAGTCCTTGCGGTCCACGCCGTGCTCGGCCAGGTACTTGCCGGCCGGGCCGTCGGCCTTGATCGCACCGGCCGGGGAGATGTGGTCGGTGGTGACCGAGTCGCCCAGCTTGGCCAGCACGCGGGCGCCGCTGATGTCGGTGACCGGCGACGGTTCCTTGGCCATCCCCTCGAAGTACGGAGGCTTGCGCACGTACGTCGAGTCGGCGTCCCACTCGAAGGTCTTGCCCTCGGGCGTCGGCAGCGACTGCCAGCGCTCGTCACCGGCGAAGACGTCGGCGTAGTCCTTGGTGAACATCTCCTTGTTGATCGAGGAGGCGATCACCTTCTCGACCTCGTCCGCGGCCGGCCAGATGTCGCGCAGGAACACGTCGTTGCCGTCGGTGTCCTGGCCCAGCGGGTCGGTCTCGAAGTCGAAGTCCATCGTGCCGGCCAGCGCGTAGGCGATGACGAGGGGCGGCGAGGCCAGGTAGTTCATCTTGACGTCCGGGTTGATCCGGCCCTCGAAGTTGCGGTTGCCGGACAGCACCGACACGACCGCCAGGTCGGCCTCCTGCACGCCGGCCGAGACCTCCTCGGGCAGCGGGCCGGAGTTGCCGATGCACGTCGTGCAGCCGTAGCCGACCAGGTGGAAGCCGAGCTTCTCCAGGTACGGCGTGACGCCGGCCTTCTCGTAGTAGTCGGTGACGACCTTCGAGCCCGGGGCCAGCGAGGTCTTCACCCACGGCTTGCTGGTCAGGCCCTTGTCGACGGCCTTCTTGGCCAGCAGCGCGGCGGCCAGCATCACCGACGGGTTGGAGGTGTTGGTGCAGGAGGTGATCGACGCGATCACGACGTGGCCGTGGTCGAGCTCGGTCTCCGCGCCGTTCAGGGTGATCTTGGTCTTCTTCGACGGACGGCCGGGGCCACCGTGCGGCGTGTGCGGCTCGTCGTTGACGTGGCCGTGACCGTTCGGCGCGTCGCTGGCCGGGAAGCTGCCGAGCTCCGACGGGTCGACCTCGAGCTCCTCGGTCGCGTAGTCGGTCAGCGCACCGCGGAAGGCCTCCTTCGACTCGCTCAGCGAGACCCGGTCCTGCGGCCGCTTCGGGCCGGCGATCGACGGAACGACGGTCGACAGGTCCAGCTCGAGGTACTCCGAGAAGCGCGGCTCGACCGACTGGTCGTGCCACATGCCCTGCTCCTTGGCGTACGCCTCGACCAGCGCGACGTCGGCGTCGGACCGGCCGGTGAGGCGCAGGTACTCCAGGGTGACGTCGTCGATCGGGAAGATCGCGCAGGTCGAGCCGAACTCCGGGCTCATGTTGCCGATGGTGGCCCGGTTCGCCAGCGGAACCGCCGCGACGCCCTCGCCGTAGAACTCGACGAACTTGCCGACCACACCGTGCTGACGCAACTGCTGCGTGATGGTGAGCACCACGTCGGTCGCGGTGGCGCCGGCCGGCACGGAGCCGGTCAGCTTGAAGCCGACGACCTTCGGGATCAGCATGCTGACCGGCTGGCCGAGCATCGCGGCCTCGGCCTCGATGCCGCCGACGCCCCAGCCCAGCACGCCCAGGCCGTTCACCATCGTGGTGTGGCTGTCGGTGCCCACGCAGGTGTCCGGGTAGGCGATGCCGTCGCGGACCATCACGGTCCGGGCCAGGTGCTCGATGTTGACCTGGTGCACGATGCCGGTGCCCGGCGGGACGACCTTGAAGTCGTCGAAGGCGGTCTGGCCCCACCGCAGGAACTGGTACCGCTCGCCGTTGCGCTGGTACTCGAACTCGACGTTGCGCTCGAAGGCGTCCGGGCGGCCGAAGACGTCGGTGATCACCGAGTGGTCGATGACGAGCTCGGCCGGGGCCAGCGGGTTGATCTTGGTCGGGTCACCGCCGAGCTCCGCGACGGCCTCGCGCATGGTGGCCAGGTCGACGATGCACGGCACTCCGGTGAAGTCCTGCATGATCACCCGGGCCGGCGTGAACTGGATCTCGGTGTCCGGGGCCGCGTTGGCGTCCCAGTTGCCCAGCTTGGTGATGTGGTCGGCGGTGATGTTCGCGCCGTCCTCGGTGCGCAGCAGGTTCTCGAGCAGCACCTTGAGCGAGTACGGCAGAGTCTCCGCGCCCTCGATGCCCGCCAACCTGAAGATCTCGTACGACTGTCCGTTGACCTCGAGTGCACCCTTGGCACCGAAGCTGTCGACGCTGGCCATCAACCTGCTCCTCTGTCCGTCCTGTTCCACTGGTACCCATCCTGCCGAGCCGCCCACCCGGCCCACAGGTCAGGCTGCCCTAACTTCCCGCCACACTGCTCGGCGGGAAACTCTCTCGACATCAAGATACACGACATCGAGCCACCACCCTAAGCCGGAAATTGCGTTGCCGCGGGCCGCCGGGCGCTGATCGACTGCCGTGTGGACAACTCGCGGCAGGACTCATTGACGCGCGCGTTCGTCCGCTGGAACTGGGCCCGCGCGGTGCTGCACAACGGCTGGTGGCTCGTCACCTCGGTCTACCTGGTCGTCGACGCCGGGCTGAGCGCCGCGCAGATCGTGGCGATCGGAGCCGTTCAGGGGATCTTCGCGCTGTGCTGCGAGGTGCCGGCCGGCGTACTGGCGGACACCGTCAGCCGGAAGTGGTCGCTGGTCGTGTCGCTGATCCTGATGGGAACCGCGATGGTGACCACCGGGCTGGTCACCTCGTTCCCGCTGCTGCTCGCGACTCAGGTGCTGTGGGGACTGGCGTGGACCTTCGCGAGCGGTTCGGACATCGCCTGGATCACCGACGAGCTGAACGCCCCTGATCGCATCACGGCCGTGCTGTCCCGGACAGCCCGCGCCCAGCTGTCCGGCGCGGCGACCGGGCTCGTGGTGCTCGGAGCTCTCGCGTGGGCAACGCGGCGCGAGGTGGCCATCGTGGGAGCCGGGGTGGCGATGCTGCTGCTGAGCCTGTACGTCGTCACCCGCTTCAGCGAGGAACGCTTCGTCCCCGCTCGTGGTGCTCGCTGGGCAGCGTCGTGGACGACGTTCCGCCGGGGAGTCGACCTGGTCCGCGGGAGCCCGGATCTGCTGCGCATCTTCCTGGCGACGTTCCTGGTCAACGGCTCGACCGACGCCGCCGGGCGGCTTGCGCCGAAGCAGTTGCTCGACCTCGGGCTGCCGATCCGGCTCGACCCGATCGTCTGGTTCACCGGGCTGGGTGTCGTTGCTCTCGTCCTCGGCGCCCTGACACTGCGGATCGCGGCGCGACGCCTCGACGGCGAGCACGCGCGTCACTCGTACGGCGTCGCCGCGATCGTCGGAACTGCCGGAACCGTCGGACTGGCCGTCGCGCCGAACGCGAGCACCGGCGCCGCGGCGCTGATCCTGGTGTCCGGGATCGCCGTACCGCTCACCCGCGTGATCGCGATGATCTGGGTCAACGCGCGCACCACGAGCGACGTACGGGCGACGACGCACTCGTTCCTCGCTCAGGCGGAGTACCTCGGCGAGGTGATCTGCGGGTTACTGATCACGCTCGTCGCGCACCTGGCCGGTCTGCCGGTCGCCCTCGCGGGAGCCGCCGCACTCTTCGCCCTGACCGCGGCGATCATGCGGCGGCCCGCGACCTAGGAGAGCTGCGGCAGGACCTCGGAGGCGATCAGTTCCAGGTGGTCCAGGTCGGTGAGGTCCATGATCTGGAGGTAGAAGCGGTCGGCGCCGAGCTCGGCGAAGCGGCCGAGGTGGTCGACGATCTCGGCGGGGGTGCCGCCGACGCCGTTCTCGGCGAGCTGGTCGAGGGACCAGCCGAAGTTCGCGGCACGACGTTCGACCTCGGCCTTGTCCTTGCCGACGGCAACGCGGTGGGCGGCCGACAGCGCGAGGGTCTTGGGGTCGCGGCCGATCGTCGTACAGGCTGCTTGGACGCGGTCGAACAGCGTCTTGGTGTCCTCGACGGTCTTGAAGCCGGCGTTGAACTCGGCGGCGTACTGGGCCGCGAGCGCGGGCGTGCGCTTCTTGCCGGCGCCGCCGACGATGATCGGCGGGTGCGGCTGCTGGACCGGCTTCGGCAGGGCCGGGGAGTCCTTGAGCTGGTAGTGCTTCCCGGTGAAGTCGTACTTCTCCCCCACCGGCGTGTCCCACAGCCCGGTGATCAGCTCGAGCTGCTCGGTCAGCAGGTCGAACCGGCCCGGCGTGTCCGGGAAGTTCAGTCCGTACGCCGCGTGCTCGGCCTCGAACCACCCCGCACCCAGCCCGAGCTCGGCGCGCCCGCCGCTCATCTGGTCGACCTGCGCGACGCTGATCGCGAGCACGCCGGGGTTGCGGAACGTGGCGGAGCTGACCAGCGTGCCGAGCTTGATCCGGCTCGTCTCACGGGCCAGGCCGGCCAGCGTGATCCAGGCGTCGGTCGGGCCCGGCAGGCCGTCCTCGTCGCCCATCACGAGGTAGTGGTCGGAGCGGAAGAACGCGTCGAACCCGCACTCCTCGGTCTTTTGCGCGACGGCGAGCTGGTCGTCGTACGAGGCGCCCTGCTGGGGTTCGGTGAAGATCCTGAGCAACATGGGGACAACGCTATCCCGCGGTGATGTACAGCTGCTCCAGGTAGGACGGCTGCCACTCGGGGCCGCGGCCGTACAGGCGTCGTACGAGCCCTTCGACGTCGATCGCGCCGGGGAGCTGCGTGTCCCACCACTCGGGGACCTGGTCGTACCAGCGGTCGATTCTGAGCGTCCGGCCCGCGGCGTCGATGCGAGCGAAGAGCCAGCCGCCGTGGTCGGTCTGAGCCTCTTCGATCCACAGATCGCCGAGCAGCTCGCTGAGTCGGTCGTCGGGCCATTCCTCGTCGTCCACCTGCGCGGGCTCGAGGTCGAACCGGTACGACGGGCGTGCGGGGTCGAGGACCTGCACCTGAATGGTGAAGCCGGAGGGGACGACGTTGGTGCGCGCGCGGCACCAGGCACGGAGTGCCTCGAAGGCGTCGGACTCCTTCGGGCGCGGGCGTGGGCGCTCGGCCTCGGCCCGCATGGCCTGCTCGACGCCGAGCGGGAGAGCGATCGGCACGCCGGCGCCGGACAGCTCGGGGATGTGCATGCCGGCGGGGTTGTCGGTCTCGTACGCGTCCAGCGCCTCAGCAAGCCCAACAACTTCAGCTGTGTCGTCAGGCTCGTGGGTCGTCTCGGATACGGCAACCTCATCGATGCCAACAGCAACTACCTCAGCCGCTGGTGTCTGCTCAGCATCCGCTTGCTCGTCCGCGGGTTCCTGCTCAGCGGCTGCTTGCTCATCCGCGAGCTGCTGCTCAGCGCTTGCGTCTTCGACTGTCTGCTCAGCGGCCGGGCCCTGCTCAGCCTCAAGTTCCTCTGCGTCATCCGCCTCGGCAACCTGCTGCTCGACCTCAGCAACGAGCGGCTCCGCGTCCTGCTGCTCAGGCTCATCAACCTCAGCAACGTGCGGCTCCGCGTCCTGCTCCGGCGTACCGGCGTCTGCTTCAACCTCAGGTCGAGCTTCACGCGTAGAGATCTCGCCCAGCTGGTCGGCCGTCCAGTCCGCGCTGCCGAGGATCTCGTCGTGGAACTCGTTGGCGTACTCGAAGTCGTCCAGCTCGTCCCCGGACCCGCCGTACTGATCACTCAGCGGCGGATAAGTCCGAGGCCCGTCCCCGGCGGCAGTCCCCTCCCCCGAGTCAACCCGAGCAATATCCTCAGCCGGCTCGTCGACCACCGCGGCGATCTCCGCAGTAGGCGCCTCATCCTCGAGGTCAACGTCGCCACCACCAGGCTCGCCGGCATCAGCCTGTACGTCGGGTGCGTGGCGATCACCAGCGCCGGGCTCGTCGGCAGCGAGTGCGTCGAAAGGCTCCGTGGGGAGTTCCGCAACCGGGCGATCGCCGTCTCCTCGTGAATCAGTGCCCTGCGCAACGGTCGCCGGGTCGTCCGGACCCTGCTCGTCGAGACCACCCCGTACGTCGCCTGCCCGACGGCCGTCGGCACCACCTCGTACGTCGACATCCCGGCGGTCGTTCGCGTCCCCTACCTCGTCGGCGGGGAGCGCCTCGAAGTACTCCGTCGGCAGGTCGGCACCCCGACGGTCGTCGTCTGCGTGCGGCTCGGTGCCCGAGCCGTCGGACGCGTAGGGGTCATCCGCACCCTGCCCATCGACACCACGCCGTACCCCGTCAGCCTGCTGGTCGTCGGCCCGGCGGTCGTCGGTTTCCGGTGCTCCGTCGGCCGGAAGCGCCTGGAACGCCTCCGTGGGAAGGTCAGCTGTCCGGCGGTCGCCGACTGCCCGCGGATCGGCGCTTGGCGATTCGGCCACGTGGTCGTCGGCGCCTGGCTCGTCGACAGCACCTCGTACGTCGGTTGCCCGGCGGTACTCCGCGTCTCGTGCATCGTCGCCGTCGCGCGGTGCGTCAACGGCCGCGCCGTCTTCGCCTTGGGCGTCACCGGCGGGACGCCGTGCGTCAGCGCCCCCGCCGTCTCCGGCTTCCTCGGCGGGACGCTGTACGTCGGCGGCCCAACGGCCTGCGACGTGAGCTTCATCGGCGGGGTGTCGCGCGTCAGCGGCCCCGCTGTCTCCGGCTCGGGCTTCATCGGCGGGGTGTCGCGCGTCGGCGGCCCCGCTGTCCCCGGCTCCCGCTTCGTCGGCGGGACGCTGTACGTCGGCGGCCCCGCTGTCTCCGGCTCGGGCTTCGTCGGCGGGACGCGGTACGTCGGCTTGCTGGAGGTCTTCTGCGTCCTCTGGTTCGTCGAGCGCGGGGAGGGCCTCGATGGACTCCGTGGGGAGGTCGGCGGTGCCCTGCGAGTCGTCCGCGCGGTCAGCGTCGGGGCGTCGGTCGAAGTGAGCTCTGTCGTCGGCATCGGCGTCATCGACGCGGGCATCCGCTACGCGGGCATCCGCGGCGCTGGCGTCATCGCCGTGGGCGTCGGCGGTGTAAGCGTCCTCAGGGCGAGCTTCGGCGTTGATGTCGGGATGGGCCCCCGCGTACGGCGCCGGCTGGAGGGCATCCGGCGTGCCGGGCTCAGCGGACGGGGTTCGGCGTTGGCGGCGGGCAGGACGCGGTGGGTGGGCGAGGTGAGGGTTGGCCGCCAGGTACGCGGCGACATCCTCGATCCACTCGCCGTTGATCCAGGCGCCGCCGACCCACTCGCGTTCCATCGGGGAGGGTTCGGGCGAGACGCCGTGGTCGGGGGCGAAGGCGTCGAGTGGGGAGGTCGGGCCGGGGGGCTGGCGTACGTCGCTGGGTGCGGCGGGGTTGTGGTCCCGGGCGTCCGGCGTTGAGTCCTGGCGCTGATCCCGGGCCGCGTCCAGCGGCGAGCCCGGCCGCTGGTCCTGCGCATCCGATGACGAGTCTGAACGCTGGTCCCGCGTGGCGTCCAACGGCGAGCCTGGGCCGGGACGCTGGTCCTCGTACGAGTCTGTGCGCCGGTTCTGCGCAGCATCCAGCGGCGAATCTGGGCGCTGGTACCGCGCAGCATCCAACGGCGAGCCTGGGCCCTGGTCCCGCGCAGCGTCTGCCGACGAGCCTGCGCTCTGCTGCTCGGCAACGTCCAAGAAGGTGTCCGCGTGCTGGTCCCGTGCAGCATCTTCCGGCGCGCCTGCATGCTGGTCTCGGTCTGCGTCCACGGACGAACCTGCGTGGCGGTCCTGCGCAGCCGGCGGCGGATAGCCCTGGTGTTGGTCTTGGCCGATGTCGAAGGACGAGCCCGCGCGCTGGTCCTGCGCAGCCTGGGGCGGCGAATCCGGGCGCCGGGTCTCGAGGTCTTCCAAGGACGAGCCTGCGCGATGGTCCCGCAGGGCCCACGGCTGTGATCCCGGCTGCTGGCTCTGGGGGTCGGCTGAGGGCGGGTATCCCCTGTGATCCTCGCGGGTGTCCGGACGCGAGGTCGGATGGTGGCTCTGGGGGGCGGCCAGCGGAGAGGCCGGCTGGAAATCCTGGGGTGTGTCTGTGGGCTCCGGGCGCTGGTCGCGGGGTGCATCAGGTCCGGAGTGTGACTGGTCGTCGTGGGACTCGTCAGCGGGCGAAGGTGAGGGCGTGTCGTGTCCGGGGCGCGGTTGGAGGTCGTGGGGCGGGTGCTGGCTGTGGTCGTCCAGCGGGGAAGGCTCGTGTACGACGTCCGTGGGTGTGGCGGCGACGGGTGGGATTACTCCGGTGTCGTCGTCCTGGGTGGATTCCGCGAAGGCATCGGCGACGGGTGGGATGACGCCGGTGTCGTCGCCGGCGGTGAACGCGTCGGTGGTGCCGGGGTCGGCGATTGGTGGGATGACGCCTGTGTCGTCGTCGTCGGTGGTGGACGACGGGGGCGCGTCGGCGTCGATGGGGGCGATGACACCGGTGTCGTCGTCGGCGGTTGCGTACGACTGGTCGGTGTCGACCGGGGTGATGGCGCCGGTGTCGTCCGCTGCGGAGGTCGGCGAGGGCTCGGGGGCGAACGGGGAGGTGTCCGGTGGTGGAGCGAAGGGCGAGTGAGCCTCAGGCGCGGGGGCTGCCTCGTCGGGGTGTGGAGCGAAGGGCGAGTGAGCCTCAGGCGCGGGGGCTGCCTCTTCGGGGTGTGGTGCGAAGGGTGAGCCGGGGGCTTCTGTTGCGGAAGGGGGTGGGGCGAAGGGGGAATTGGCGCCTGAAGAAGCCTGGGGCTGGAACGGGGTGAAGGGGGCGGTGTCGTCGGCGACAGGGTTGTACTGGGCTGTGTCCTCGCCGACGTGGTCGTACGGGGCTGTCTCCTCCGCTACCGCGGCGATTTCGTTGGTGGCTTCGTTGGCTGACCAGGGAGGCTCGGCGGGCTGCTGGTCGGTGGGGGTGTCGGGGGTGTACCTGGCTGCGGCGGGGGCGTCGGCGTAGAGGCTGGCGTAGAAGTCTTCGCCGTCTTCGACCGGGGCGCCTACGCGTGGGGGCTCCGAGGACGGGAGGGGGCGGTCGTAGGTGCGCGGGGGTGCTGCAGGGGGTGGCGGAGCGGCGGGGGTTGGGTCGGGGGCGGCCAGGCCCAGGCCGGCCAGGGAGGCGTTGTCTTCCTCGCGGGGCTGCTTCTTCTTGCGGCCGAAGAGGCGGGGCTTTTTGCTGACCACGCCGTAGTCGTCTACTGCCGGCTCGGGATCCGAAGGGGTTTCGTAGGAAGGCTCAGGCTCGTACGACTGGGCCTCGTACGTCGGCTCCGCGCCGATGATTTCGTGGGGATCCTCGGTGATCGGCTGGCCGGTGAACGGGCTGACGCCCGGCGGGACGATGAAGAGCTCTTCCTCCGGCTCCTCGACAACCGGCGCAGGAGCAGGAGGCGCAGCCACAGCAGGAGCCCCAGGCACCTGACTGAACTGCTGCACAGCCACCAGCGCCGCATACACATCCGGCTGCTGAGCCGACCTCGGCCCAACCCCCAGCCGCGCGAAGAACTCCCCCACCTGCTCAGCCGACAACGTCGAAGCAGCAGCCGACCGAATCAGCCCCACCCCGAGCGGCACCAACTCATCCAGCCCGCCCAGATAGTCGGCCCACTCAGCCGCCCACTCGACCAGCTCCCGCGCAGCCTCCTCGTCGGACGTGATCCACGAGCCGATCGGACCGAACCCGTCGTCCACCGGCTGCCAAGGATCACCCTCGTACGACGCCCGCGCCCACGTCCCGTTGAACGAGCCGTACACGAACCCCAGGTCCCCGGCAGTGATGCGCCGCTTGACCTCCGGCTGCCCGATCCAGTCCGGCGCGCCGGCGAGCAGGTCCGTCCCGGCCGTCCGGCTGTGCTGCGTGTGGTAGCCGAACAGCACCGACCGCCCGCCGGACAGCCGCACCATCCGCAGGTCCGAACCGGTCTCGTCCTGGTGGTACCAGCCGTCGGCGTCGGCGTACCAACGGCGGTCGAAGCCGGTGGCATGGGCGACCGCGGCGAGGGCGCTCCAGCGGGCGCGCAGCTCCTCCGGGTCATCCAGGTCGACGAGCGGCATCGGGTATCAGGTCTCCAGCGAACATCAGGGCACCAGCGCAGAACGGTACCCGAGCCGCCCGGCAACTAACCAGTCACAGGTTCCAGCACGGCCACGCACTCTATGTGATGGGTCATCCCGAACAGGTCGAAAGCCCGCAGCGAGCTGACGCCGTACCCGAGCTCCGTGAACGTCTTCAGGTCCCGCGCCAGCGCCGCCGGATCACAGGCGACGTACGCCACCTTCCGGGGCGACAGACCGGCGATACGCCGTACGACGTGCTTGCCGGCACCGGTCCGCGGCGGGTCCAGTACGACGAGGTCGACCTGCGACAGCCCCTGCCGGACCGCGCCGTTCAGCACCTTGTCCACGTCGCCCTGCTCCAGCGTGACCTCGGTCAGGTCGTGCAGGTTGCGCCGGGCGTTCTTGACCGCGTCCTTGTCCCCCTCGATCGCCAGCACCGCGCACCCGGCCTCGGCCAGGAACGCCGCGAACAGCCCGACCCCTGAGTACAGGTCCAGCGCGGTCTCCCCCGCAGACGGCTCCAGCCCAGCCAGTACGGCGTCAACCAAAGTCGTCGCAGCAGCTGGGTGCACCTGCCAGAACCCACCGGCCTCCACCCGGAACCGCCGGTCACGCACGACCTCGACGACCCGGCCACCGCTGTCCGAGTCGGTGATCACGGCCTGCTTGCCCTCCGACGACACGACTGCCTGCACCGACTCGGTCCCCGGCCAGCGCTGGTCCAGCACGTCAGGCGTCCCCGGGTGCGCGAGCAGGCACTGGTCGATCGGGATCAGGTCGTGCGACCGGTGCACCCGCATCCCCGGCCGCCCGTCGGGCCCCACGGCGTACCGCATCCTGGTCCGCCAGCCGAGCCCGTCGTCACCGGGCGACTCCATCGTCACGGTCCGCTCGATGCCGCCGATCCGCCGCAGCGTGTCGGAGACCACGGTCGCCTTCAGCCGCCGCTGCTCGACGATGTTGGCGTGCTGGAAGTCGCAACCGCCGCAGCGCCCCGGCCCGGCGTACGGGCAGGGCGGCTCGATCCGGTGCGGTGACGGTGTGAGCACCTGTACGACGTCGGCCCGCAGGTACTTGGTGGTCCGCTCGGTCACCCGGGCGTGCACCAGCTCGCCGGGAAGCCCGTGCCGGACGAAGACCACCTGGCCCTCGTACCGCGCGACACAGTGCCCGCCGTGCGCCACCGGGCCGATCTCCAGCTCCAGTACCGTCCCGACCAAGTCCTCGCCCGTCACCGATCTCCCGACGTCTTGCGAGCGCCCCGGCGTACTTGTCCGGCCACCCGCTCCACCCTGTCCTGCCGTTCCTGGGCCGCCTCGGACGAGATCAGCTGGTACGGAACCGACGTCACCATCACACCAGGTGTGAACAAGAGCCGCCCCTTGAGCCGCAGCGCGCTCTGGTTGTGCAGGATGTGCTCCCACCAGTGGCCGACGACGTACTCGGGGATGTAGACCATCACGACGTCGCGCGGCGACTGCCGCCGGATGTCGCGGACGTACTGCAGGATCGGCCGGGTGATTTCCCGGTACGGCGACGCCAGGCGCTTCAGCGGGACCGGGATGTCGTGCCGTTCCCACTCGGCCTGCAGCGTCTCGGACTCCTCGCGGTCGACGTCGACGGTGACCGCCTCGAGCATGTACGGCCGGGCCGCCTTCGCGAACGCCAGCGCCCGCAGCGTCGGCTTGTGCAGCTTGGAGACCAGCACGATCGCGTGCACGCGGGCCGGCAGCATCAGCTGGTCGCCCTCGTCGACGGCCATCTCGCGGCCGACCGTGTCGTAGTGGCGGCGGATCCCCTTCATCATCAAGAACAGCACGGCCATCGCGATGATCGCGATGTAGGCGCCGTGGGTGAACTTGGTGATCAGCACGATCACCAGCACCGTGGCGGTCAGGGTCAGGCCGACCGCGTTGATCGAGCGCGAGCGCATCATCCGGCCGCGGGCGACCGCGTCGGTCTCGGTCTTCAGGTGCCGGGTCCAGTGCCGGATCATGCCGAACTGGCTGAGCGTGAACGAGACGAACACCCCGACGATGTACAGCTGGATCAGCTTGGTGACCTCGGCGTCGAACGCGATGATCAGGCCGATCGCGCAGGCCGCGAGCAGGATGATGCCGTTGCTGTAGGCCAGCCGGTCGCCGCGGGTGTGCAGCTGCTTGGGCAGGAAGCCGTCCTTGGCCAGGATCGAGGCCAGGACGGGGAAGCCGTTGAACGCGGTGTTCGCGGCCAGCACCAGGATCAGCATCGTTGCGCCGAGCACCAGGTAGAAGCCGGGCGGGAAGTTCGAGAAGACCGAGTCGCTGATCTGCCCGATCACCGTCTTCTGGGTGTAGGAGTCACCGACCGGTACGCCGTCGCGGTACAGCTGGGTGCTGGGATCCTCGGCGAAGCGCAGGTGAATCTTGCTGGCCAGGAACAGGATCGACATCAGCATCGTGATCGCGATCGTGCCGAGCAGCAGCAGCGTGGTCGCGGCGTTCTTGCTCTTCGGTTTGCGGAACGCCGGTACGCCGTTGCTGATCGCCTCGACCCCGGTCAGCGCCGCACAGCCGGAGGAGAAGGCCCGCGCCAGCAGGAACGCGGCCGCGACGCCGCTGAACACTTCGTGCCCCGGCTCCGGGTGCACGTCGAACCCGGAGCTGTCGGCCATCGGCAGACTGCCGAGGCCCAGCCGGACCAGGCCCCACAGCGTCATCCCGATGATCGCGGCCATGAAGATGTAGGTCGGGATCGCGAACAGCGCCCCCGACTCCCGCACGCCGCGCAGGTTCAGGGCGGTCAGGATCAGCACCAGCCCGACGCCGAGCGGTACCTCGTGACCGGCCAGGAACGGCAGCGCGGACTTCGCGTTCTGCACGCCGGACGAGATCGACACCGCCACGGTCAGCACGTAGTCGACCATCAGCGCGCTGGCCACGGTCAGGCCGGCGGTCGGTCCGACGTTCACGGTCGCGACCTCGTAGTCGCCGCCGCCGGAGGGATAGGCGTGCACGTTCTGCCGGTACGACGCGACCACGATCAGCATCACGAACGCGACCAGCAGGCCGATCTTCCAGGAGAAGCTGTACGCCGCCAGGCCGGCCAGCGACAGCGTCAGGAAGATCTCGTCGGGCGCGTAGGCCACCGACGACAGAGCGTCACTGGCGAACACCGGGAGTGCGATCTTCTTCGGAAGCAGCGTCTCGCCGAGCTGCGTGCTGCGCAGCTTGCGTCCGATGAGGATGCGTTTACCGATGTCGCCTAGAGCGGGGGTCACACCGAGGATGTTAGAGGGAGCCCCGGGCCGGTGTAGCGTCTACACCGCCGAATGGATGCCAGCGGCCCCCCACGGGGCAGGGAGTGATCACGGAGTGCACGTCGTCATCATGGGCTGCGGACGCGTCGGGTCGACGCTCGCGCGGACCCTGGAGAAGCGCAGCCACACAGTAGCGATCATCGACCAGTCGGCCGACTCGTTCCGCCGGCTCAGCGCCAACTTCTCCGGCCGCACGATCACCGGGATGGGGTTCGACCGCGAGGTCCTGATCGAGGCCGGGATCGAGGACGCCGAGGCGTTCGCGGCGGTCTCGAACGGAGACAACTCCAACATCCTGGCCGCGCGCGTCGCCCGGGAGAACTTCGGGATCGAGAACGTCGTCGCCCGGATCTACGACCCGGGCCGCGCCGAGGTCTACCAGCGGCTCGGCATCCCGACCGTCGGCACGGTGAAGTGGACGGTGGACCAGATGGTCCGCCGGCTGCTGCCGAGCGGGTCGGAGCCGGAGTGGCGCGACCCGTCGGCGACCATCCGGCTGGCCGAGGTGCACGTGCACTCCGGCTGGGTCGGGCGTGCCGCGTTCGACATCGAGAAGGCCACCGGCGCCCGGGTCGCGTTCCTGACCCGGCTCGGCGAGGGTCTGCTGCCCAAGGCGGACACCGTCATCCAGGAGGGTGACTTGGTGCACGTCGTCATGCTGGAGACCGAGGCCGCGGCGATCGAGTCGCAGCTCGGCACCAAGCCTGAGGAGCTGTGATGCGGGTCGCCATCGCCGGTGCGGGGAACGTCGGCCGCTCGATCGCGGGCGAGCTGCTGGAGAACGGGCACGAGGTGCTGCTGATCGACAAGGATCCGCGGGCGATCAAGGCCGAGTCGGTGCCGCGCGCCGAGTGGCTGCTGGCCGACGCGTGCGAGCTGTCGTCGCTCGAGGAGGCCGCGCTGCAGCGCTGCCAGGTGGCGATCGCGAGCACCGGTGACGACAAGGTGAACCTGGTCGTCTCGCTGCTGGCCAAGACCGAGTTCGGCGTACCGCGCACTGTTGCCCGGGTCAACCATCCGCGCAACGAGTGGATGTTCAACGAGGCGTGGGGCGTGGACGTGTCGGTGTCGACGCCGCGGATCATGTCGGCGCTGGTCGAGGAAGCGGTCTCGGTCGGCGACCTGGTCCGGCTGTTCACCTTCCGCCAGGGCGACGCGAACCTGGTCGAGCTGACGCTGCCCGAGGACTCCCCGATGATCGGCCTGCGCGTCGGCGACATCGACTGGCCGACCGACACGGCGCTGGTCACGATCATCCGCGAAGGCCGCGTCCTGCGGCCGGACCCGGAAGGCACCTTGGAGCTGAACGACGAACTGCTGTTCGTCGCGGCCGACGAGACCGAGGAACAGCTCGAGGACATGCTGTCCCCGCACCACCGGAAGTAAGTAGTTGGGGAAGGCGCAACCTTCCCCAACTACTACTTGTTACTTGAGCCCGAAGGCCCGGTCGATGCGTTGGTCGATCGAGGCGCCTGAACCGTCAGCACGCGTGCGCAGGCTGACGTAAGTGGCCCCGCGTGGTGCGTCGAGCCGAGTGGTCCAGCCCGACTTGTCCTGGCGCAGAGAGACCGATCGCCAGGTCTTGCCGTCGTACGAGATCTCCAGCGTCGGCTTGCGGATGCCCGCGGTGGAGTTGGTCTCCGACCAGCGCGGCGTGACCGTCAGCTCGTTCCGGCCGACCACGTAGTCGAGCTGGATCAGCGACAGCACCGTGTCGGTCGCCGCCGAGGTGAAGCCCCACTCCGTCCGAGTAGCCGTCGAGTACGGGTGCGGGTACGTCCCCCGCGTGTTGTCCGCGACCAGCTTGTACGGCAACCGCTCCGGCTTCAGCCCACTCACCGTCAGCTGGTCCCGCGCATCCTGCGCGACCAAGGTGCTGCCCTGGTAGAGGCTCAGCTGCTGAGTGATGTCCCAGTTCCCGAACGCCGTACCGACGTGGTCACCGCCATCACCCCATCCAGGCGACACCGCCGCCAACTGCTCACCGGCACGCACCGGCGACAACCCCTTGGCCAGCCGAGGCCGCTGCACCGGACCGAACCACTGCAGCGCACTCCGGCTCCCACCCGAGTAGCTCCGCCACCCCGGCTCGGTCTCCTGCACCTCGCGCATGATCTCGGCCTTCGCCTGGTACGGCACACCGGCCGTCACCCAGTCCGTCCGGTCCCCCTGCACCGTGGTGCCGGAGGCGTTCATCGCCGACTCCCAGTCGGTGTTCCAGACGTCGTACCGGTTCTCCAGCCCGCGCCCCGGCCGGAAGTTGCGGTAGGCAACATCAATCCGCGCCAGCTCGCGACCACCTGGCCGGTACGACGGCGAGCTCGGCACGTGGTCCCAGTAGCGCGACAGGTCGTACTGGTACTCCAGCGTCGGGTTCGACGTCACTGTCAACGTCCGCCGCCCCTTGCCGAGCTGCGCGATCAGCTGCTCGCCCTCGTCGTGCGTCAGCGTCGCGATCGTGATCGGCGGCGGGTTCGGCGCGTAGATCGAGTCCGTCCACGGCTCGAGCTTGCCCGGCCCGTCGTTGACGACAACCAGCAGCTTCGCCCCGGCAGCGACAGCCGCCGCGGTCTGCTGCTCCACCGACCCGTTGTTCCGTACGACGACCGCCTTGCCCCGGTGACTCCCGTTCCGGTCGGCCAGTCCCTGCTCGACGAAGACCGCGTCCAGCTGCTGACGACCGCGAGCCAACGGCTGCGCCGCCCGGCGTACCAGGAGGTCGTCAAAACCGTCCACTGTCAGCGCCGGCTGCTCCAACCGCCAGCGAGCACCGGCAACGAAGTCGCCGTCCGTCACCTTCCCGGTCGGCAGCACCCACACGCTGTCGTACGACGGGTTCGGCCACCGCGACGACCCGACCGAGAAGTCCCGCCCGAAGTCGCGGTACACGTTCGCCCGCACCTCGCCCAGCGTGGTCGACTGCGGCGCGGTAGCGCTCAGCTGCCGCGCCTTGCGTGCGTCGTACGTGACCGTCTTGTCCTTGTCGAGGTGGATGTCCACCAGCGTCAGTACGGCGAGCCCCTTGCTGCTCGGCCCGTTGGCACCTTCCACGTCGGTCGTCAGCCAGGTCGTGTAGTCCCCCGGCGGCAGCCGCAGCTCAGCGCCCTCTTCACCGAGGACGAACTGCCCGTAGCTCCCCCGGCCGATCAGAATCGCGTCGCCGCTCAGCGGCCGACCGCTCCGGTCCTTGGCGTTCAGGGTGAGCTGGTACCGCTCCCCCTCACGCCCGACGCCGATCACCGTGCTCAACTGCACACCGGTGCCGGTAGCGACCAGCCGACCCGACAGCTGCTTGTCGACCGGTACGGCGTTCACCGCCACGGTCACCTTGACCTCAGCGGTCCCGTGCGCGGGCACAGTCACCTTCGGGCTCGACAACGCGAACAGCCAGGCCGGTGCGTCAGCAACCTGGGTCGAGAGGTTCAGCTCGACCGCCTGGTCGCCGTCGTTGGTGTAGGTGACGGTCCGCTCGACCGACTCGTTCGGCTGCACCGGCCACGGGTGGAAGCCCGAGTAGACCGAAGCGGTGGCGCGTACCTTCGCCTTGCTGGCTGCTGCGACGTCCAGCCGGCCGCTGCCGCCCTGGTACGGGATGTACTCCGGTGTCGGCTTGGCCGAGCTGACGATCGCGTCCTTCAGCTGCTGCCCGGTCCAGTCGGGGTGCTGCGCCGCGAGCAGTGCAACGGCTCCGGCCACGTGGGGCGTCGCCATCGACGTACCGCTCATCAGTTGGTAGTACCCGCTGCCTTCAGCGGCGTACTGCGAACGGGCGGCCAGGATGTCGACGCCCGGCGCGGTGATGTCCGGCTTGAGGCCGCCGTCGCCGACCCGCGGTCCCCAGCTGGAGAACTCCGCGAGCTTGTCGCCGCCGTCGACCGCACCGACAGTCAGTGCCGCGTCGGCGATGCCTGGCGCGGAGGCGGTGTAGTAGCCCGGTCCGGCGTTGCCGGCGGCCACGGTGAACAGTGCACCGGTCTCGGCGGACAACTCGTTCAGCGACTGGCTGATCGGGTCGGTGCCGTCGGTCGGGCCGCCGCCGAGGCTCATGCTGACGACCTTGGCGTGCTGGTCGCGCGCGGCCCACTCCATCCCGGCGATGATCCAGGACTCCTGGCCGCTGCCCTCGTTGTCGAGCACCTTGCCGATGTGCAGCCGGGCACCCGGCGCGACACCGCGCTCGGTACCGCCGGACGCGTCACCGGTCCCGGCGATCGTCGACGCGACGTGCGTGCCGTGGCCCTGCCGGTCGGTGACGTCCAGCTCCGGTACGAAGCTCGTGGAGGCCACCACCCGGTCGTCGAGATCCGGGTGCTGCAGGTCGACGCCGGTGTCCAGTACGGCGACGTCGACGCCCTCGCCGGTGTTGCCACCGCGCCAGACCTCCGGCGCACCGACCTGCGCGACGCTGTCGGCCAGGTCGGCCTTGAACTTGCCGTCCAGCCAGACCTTCTCGATGCCACCGGCCAGAGCAGCGCTGCGGGCCGTCGTACTGGTCAGCGACTTCCAGAACGCGGCCGGCTGGTCAGTGGACAGTGCGGCACCCTGAATGCTGGTGAGCGTCTGCTGCTTGCGCGCACCGGTCGGCACCTGCTGGCTGCGCGACCGGGTGGCCGCGTCGGTGTAGGTGACGATCAGCGGGAGCTCGTCGCCGTACCCGTCGGCCAGCAGTCTGGTGACGTTGAAGAGGTTCTCGTCGAGCAGCTTGGCGGCCAGGAAGCGGGCGGCCGAGCGCGGGTAGACGTAGGTGTCCTTGCCGTCCACGTGCACGTCGTGGTCGGCCAGCCGGCCGTCCGGACCGGTGACGCGGTAGTTCTGCTTGCCGTCGGCGGCGACGGTGACCTCGACCTTGTCACCCGTGATCAGGGTGACGGTCCGAGGAGTCGTGCCGGGTGCTGCGATCGGCAGCGTGGGGGCGGTTGACGCGATGGCGGGACCACCGGTCAGGGTCGCGGCGACGGTCAGCGCCGCCGCGAGTACGGCGGTCACCGCCCGAGCGCGACCGGGGCGTGGTGTCACAGGTGCCTCACAGGGTTTCTACGGACAAAGTCGTGAAACCCTAGACACCGCGATCACGCTCGGTCGCGGAAAAGCGCTGTCACATAGAGGACACGTCCTCTACGCGACAGCGCCGGACGACTACTTCTTCTTACCGCCACCCAGCAGATGGGTGATGTGGTCGCGCGCCTCGTCCCACTTGTCCGCGGGCAACGAGCCCCGCAGTACGGCGTACGCGAGCCACAGGGCCAGGGCGTAGAACGGCAGGCCGAGGCCGACCTTCGCGATGCCCAGGGCGTTCAGGCTGCCGGCCAGGTACAGCGGGACCTGGACGATGAGCCGGATCGCGAACAGCGCGACGAAGACCCAGGTGGCCCGGCTGAACCCACGCAGCATCGCGGGGTCGCGACGCCACGCCGTCCCGGTCTGGGTGATCAGGCCGTACAGCAGGCCGAACAGCGGCCAGCGGATCAGCACGGTGATCAGGTAGAGCAGGCCGTAGCCCACGTTGGTCAGCAGGCCGGGCAGGTAGACGTCCTCGGCGTTGCCGCTGCGGTTCGCCACCCAGGCAGAGATCAGGACACCGACGAAGCCGCCGAGCACGTTGCGCAACGGCTGCTTGCGGACCAGCCGCAGTACGGCGACCGCCGCACCGCAGGCGATCGCGACGATCAGCGCGAGCTTCAGGTCGTGGTCGGTGACGCCGTACACGATCAGGAACGCGATCCACGGCAGCCCGATGTCGAGCAGCGCACCCCAGCCGCCGAGCGCCTGGAAGAAGTCCTTGTCGGTGGTCTTCGGCCGGTCCTCGGTGGAACCGTCCGGCTTGTCGTCGGTCAGCTCCGCCTCGGCGGCCTCGAGCTCCGGCCGCAGGATCTCGACCAGTTCCTCGTCGGTCGGGTGCTTCGCCTCGCGGCCCCGATCGTCGTCACGGCGTGGCTCGGAGGCACCGCCCAGGTCCGGGGCGATGTGCCCGTCCAGGTCTCGTTCGGAGTCCTGTCCGGCTCGTGGCTCAGCCATGCGCGGCCGTCGGACGCAGCTCGTAGCGCGGGTTGAACATCACCCGGTCGCCGTCGACCACTCCGATCCGCCCGGACGCGATCAGCTCCGAGCCGGGGTGGATGCCGGCGATCTTGCGCCGGCCGAGCCAGACCAGCTTCACCGTGCCGGTGCCGTCGTACAACTCGCCCTCCAGGGCCGGGACACCGCCGCGCGGGCTGAAGGTGATGGTGCGCAGCGTCCCGTACAGCGTCACCATCTCCCGGTCGTGACAACCGGTGATCGACCGCGCGCCACAGTCGTGGGCGAAGTCCTTGAGTACCTCGGCGTCCTGCTCGTCCTGGTCGCCGGCCAGGCCTCGGAAGGCACGTCGCCACAACCCTGCGGGTTTGTCGCTCCCCATGGGATCAGTGTAATCCGCGCGCGAACGCGCTGAACCGGAATCCGGACACCGGGATCAGGCCTCTTCCTCGGCGGCCGGCTGCGCGCCCTGGGGCAGCTTCAGCGCGAGCGACTCACGCGGCGCCATCGGCTCCGAACCGCGGACGACGACGACGTTGCGGAAGGCCTGCTCCATCGGCGGTGCGGCGTCCGGCTCGACCGCCGCGCGACCGAGGATGGTGCCGCGCACCAGCCAGCGCGGGCCGTCGACACCGATCACGCGCGAGGTCTGGCTGAAGATCTGGCCCTCGGGGTCCTGGACCGGTACGACGAGCACGAGCTCGGTGCCGAACGGGCCCTCGGTCTCCGACGCCGTACCGCCCATCTTGGTGGCCTCGCTCGCGATCTCGCGGCGGACCTCGTCCCAGATGCCGGCCGTCTTCGGTGCGGCGAACGCGCGCAGCTCCAGCGCCGAGTCCTCCAGCACCAGCAGGATCGCCTGGACGTCGCCGCTCTGCTCGTCGACCTGCAGCCGCAGCTCCATGCCCGGCAGGCCGGTGATCACCAGCGCGCCGAGGTCGATCCGGTCCTCCGCCTCCAGCGTCTCCGGGTCCACCTCGGTGACGTCGAACGGACCGCCCGCGAGGTCCTGGACGGCCTCGGCGGTCGTGGACTCCTCGGTGCCACCGTCGCCGGCGGTCTCCTCGGTCGTCTCCTCGACGGTGTCGACCGTCTCCACGGCGTCGTCGTTCTTGGCCTTGCGGCGGAAGATCACTGCTCTTGCCTACTTCCTCGATCGTCAGTCTTCTGGGGGCGGCACAAACCCCGCCGTAGTCTCCCGTACCCGCAGGTCAGCGGGCGGCAACCTGATCAGCGTGTCACATCACCGAAACCACCGGTCGAGCCGTGTCCCCCCGTGCCGCGCGCGGAGCCCGGCAGGGTGGTCACCTCGACGAACCGGGCCTTCTCGACCTGCTGGATCACCAGCTGCGCGATCCGGTCGCCGCGCCGCAACGTGACCTCGGCGTGCGGGTCGTGGTTGACCAGACACACCTTGATCTCGCCGCGGTAGCCCGCATCCACTGTGCCCGGTGCGTTGACGATCGACACCCCGTGCTTGGCGGCCAGTCCGGACCGCGGGTGCACGAACGCGGCGTACCCGTCCTGCAGGGCGATCGCGACGCCCGTCCCGACCAGCTGACGCTCCCCCGGCTTCAGCGTCACGTCGTGCGAGGCCACCAGGTCGGCCCCGGCGTCGCCGGGGTGCGCGTACGACGGGAGCGGCAGCTCCGGGTCGAGCCGCTGGATCAGTACCTCGGTCATGGGTTCACCTCGTAGTCGTGGACCTGCTCGGTCGTCATATCGGTGCCGTGCTCCACAAAGTGCTCCGGCGGAACGACAACGAACACAGCGCTCGCCCGTAACGCGACATTGCCCTCGGGTCCGCCGAGCCGCCCGGTCGCCTTCGCGTACATCCGCCGTCCGGCGAAGCCCAGGCACCGGGCGGTCAGGAAGAGCGTCGTACCGACCGGCACCGGCCGGATGTAGTCGGTCTCGAGCCGCCCGGTCACCATCGGCCGCCGCAGCAGCCAGGACAGACCGCCCAGCGTCTCGTCGAGCGCCAGCGCCAGTACGCCGCCGTGCGCGAGACCAGGTGCGCCCTGGTGGTCGGCGGTGACGGTGAACTCGCCGCTGATGCTCACCTCGGGCCCAGCGGTCGACACCAGCCGCAGGCCGGTCGGGTGCGACGGTCCGCAGGCCACACAGTTCTCGTAGTGCGACGGCAGGACCGTGCCGGGAGCAGGTGCCTCCGGGTGACGCTCCGGCGGCTCCAGCTCACGCTGCGGGGTCGCAGAGCGGGTCGGGGGCTCGATCACGAGAGGCGACCCTACCGACGTCACATGTTGAGCCACATGCCAGGCTGGTGGTGTGACGAACTATCGGGAGCGGTTGAGCGTGCCGGTGCGCTGGTGGATCATCGCCGCCCTGCTCGTCCTGACCATCTGGCTGATCGTCGCGGTCCCCGCCGGTCAGCCGGCCGGACTGGTCGCCGGTGGAGTCGTGGCGGTCCTGCTGGCCGCGCTCTTCATCCGGTACGGCGGTGCGCTGGTCGAGGTGGACGCCGAGCGACTCCGCGCCGGCAAGGCCGCGATCGAGCGCGAGTACCTCGGCAAGGTCGAGCCCCTGACCGGCGAGGCCGTCCGCACCGCGTTCGGCCGCGACTGCGACCCGGCGGCGTACCTGGTGCTGCGCAGCTACCTGAAGGGCGCGGTGCGAGTGGAGATCACCGACCCGCACGACCCGGCGCCGTACTGGCTGATCGCCACGCGGAACCCGGAGCGGCTCGCAGCGGCTCTGACGGAGAACAGCGTGGCAAGATCCTGAAGTAACGGGATCAAGCTAGGGAGGCAGTGGTGATCGGAGCCAAGATCGGCTGGAAGCTGGTGCTGGCGGTCTTCACGATGGTGGTCGGACTGGTCGCCAACAAGGCGGTCACCACGGCCTGGAAGATCGGGTCCGGCGGGAAGCCGCCGAAGAAGGGCAGCACTGAGGCCGGCTACGTCGAGGTGGTCAGCTGGGCGGTCGCCAGCGGCGCGGCCGCGGCGGTGGCCAAGCGGTTCGCCGAGCAGCGGGCGGCGTCGTACTGGCTGAAGTCCACCGGCCACCTGCCGCCGGGCTTCGAGGCCGAGGCCGTCAAGGGCGCGGCTAAGGACGTCGTCAAGGCCTGAAACGCACCAAGGGACCGGCCCCCGGAAAGGGGGACGGTCCCGATTGGTACGGATCAGCCGAGCAGGGCGGCCGCGCTGCTGTGTGTCAGGCAGCGCAGTCGCGGCAGATCAGCTGGCCGTTCTTGCTGTTCGCGAGCTGGCTGCGGTGGTGGACCAGGAAGCAGCTCGAACAGGTGAACTCGTCGGCCTGGCGCGGGAGAACCCGTACCGCCAGCTCCTCGTGGCTCAGGTCGGCGCCGGGCAGCTCGAAGCTCTCGGCCGCCTCGGCCTCGTCCTCGTCGACCTTGCCGGAGTTCTTGTCGTGACGGCGAGTCTTCAGCTCTTCGATCGACTCCTCGCTGGAGTCCTCGTCCGTCTTGCGCGGGGCGTCGTAATCAGTCGCCATGGTGTTTCCCTGCCCTCTTCGTACCCGTGGTGTTGCCTGCTGAGCCCTGGAACGGATAACGCGCCCGAGAAATTCCGCCCGGAATCCTCTGGTCCCCCGAAACCCTTGACAGACAGGCTGGGACCGGACTCGCTTCCGCTCCCGAGGCAGGGATTGTGCCCTATAACCCGGCCATCGCGCGCGTCGGGGTCCACCTTCTGACCCGCGTGTCGAAGAAATTGTCAGGACCGAACAGAAGTTTGCGCGTTACCGTCCCGTACAAGCAGTTTGTGTGCACAAACGAGCATACGCTCTGCGCGCAGGGCTCCTCGACTACTGACGCAGCGGGTCCGCGGCGGCGAGCGCGTCGTGTAACGCATCGAACACCGCGGGCGTAGCCGCGATCGACATCTCCGGCGAGACCTCGGCGCCGTTGAGGCCGCCGACCCGCGCGCCTGCCTCGGACGCGACCAGTGCGCCGGCGCCGTAGTCCCACGGGTTCAGCCCGCGCTCGTACACCGCGTCGAGCCGTCCGCAGCCGACGTAGCAGAGGTCGATCGCGCCGACCCCGATCCGCCGGATGTCGCGAACCTTGGCGATCAGCTGCTGGACCACCTCAGCCTGCACCAGGCGGCGGTCCGGGTCGTAGCCGAAGCCCGTCCCGACCAGGGCCCGGTCGAGCGACGTGCAGTCCGAGACCCGGATCGGCTTGCCGTCCAGGTACGCGCCACCGCCGAGCGTCGCGGTGAACACCTCGCCCTTCGGCGCGTCCACGACCACACCGGCGACCGTCACGCCGTCCTGCTCGACCGCGATCGACACGGCGTACGTCGGGATGTCGTACAGGTAGTTGACCGTGCCGTCGATCGGGTCGACGACCCAGCGCACACCGCTGGTCCCGTCGATGTCGTCGCCTTCCTCGCCGAGGAACGAGTCGTCCGGCCGCGCCTCGAGCACGCGGGCCCGGATCAGCTCCTCGGACTCCCGGTCCACGGCGGTGACGATGTCGGTCGCGGTGCTCTTGGTGTCGGCGACGGTGATCGTGCCGCGGCGCCGTTCGACGATCAGCTCGGCCGCCTCGGTGGCGACCGTGACGGCCAGCTTCAGCAGTTCCTGCGGGGTGCTCATGCGGTTTCCTTCGGTCCTGCTGTCGTTGGTACGGCGGTCTGGGTGGGGGTGGAGGGGCGGCGCAGGGCGGGGCAGCAGTCAGGGCGGCAGTTGTCCCAGCCGGGACCCAGCTTGCCCACGCAGGGCCGCTCCGGGTGCTCACCGCGCTCGGCCTCGGCCCGCTCGACCACGAGGTCGCGCAGCATCGTCACGAACCGCGGGTCGGTGCCCGGCGTCGCCGCCCTGGCCATCGGCAGGCCCAGCTTGACCGCGGTCGCCGCGGCTTCGGTGTCGAGGTCGTAGATGACCTCCATGTGGTCGCTGACGAACCCGATCGGTACGACGGCCACGCCGGGCACACCGGCCGCGGCCAGCTCCTCCAGGTGGTCGTTGACGTCCGGCTCGAGCCACGGGACCTGCGGCGGGCCGGAGCGCGAGCAGTAGACCAGGTCGGTCCGCCGGGTGACGCCGGTCCGGCGCTCCAGCTCGGCGGTGATCTCGGCCGCGACGTCCAGGTGCCAGCTGACGTAGCCGTTGCCGTCCGGGCCGCTGGTCGTGTTCATCGCGGTCGGGATCGAGTGCGTCACGTAGGCGATCGCGGCGCCCTCGGGCAGCTCGCTCAGCGCGGCCGCGGTCGACTCGACGAAGGACCCGACGAAGCCCGGGTGGTTCGCGTAGTGCCGCAGCTTGTCGATCACCGGCGCGTTCTCGACCGCGGCGGTCGCGTCGGCCAGGTTCTCCCGGTACTGCCGGCAGCCCGAGTACGACGGGTAGGCGCTGGTCACGATCACCACCGCCCGGCGGATCCCGTCGGCGGCCATCTCGCGCAGCGTGTCGGTCAGGTACGGCGCCCAGTTCCGGTTGCCCCAGTACACCGGCAGGTCGAGGCCGATCTCGTCGAACGACTCCCGCAGCGCGGCGAGCAGGGCCCGGTTCTGGTCGTTGATCGGGCTCTTGCCGCCGAAGCCGTAGTAGTGCTCGCCGACTTCCTTCAGCCGCTCGTCCGGGATGCCCCGGCCACGGGTCACGTTCTGGAGGAACGGCAGCACGTCTTCGGTTTTCTCGGGGCCACCGAAGGACAGCAGCAGCACGGCGTCGTACGGGGAAGGATCAGGCGACACGGGGTGGGGCATACACCGAGTTTCTCAGGCCCTCCGGATACGGTGTGCACGGTCCCCCATGCTGATGCCCTACGTCCACCTCATGCGCCGTCCCGGTGCTGCCGCGTTCTGCGCCGCCGGGATCCTCGGGCGTATGCCGATCTCGATGATCGGGCTGGGCATCGTCATCCTGATCGCCCAGGAGAGCGGCTCGTACGGACTGGCCGGTGCGGTGTCCGGAGTCGCTGTGGTCGCCGGTGCGATCACCGGCCCGATCCAGGGTCGTCTGGTCGACCGGTTCGGGCAGCGGAGCCTGCTGCTGGCCGGGAGCGTGCTCTGCACGATCGGCCTGGCCGGGCTCCTGCTGGCGGTCCGCGCCGACGCACCGACCGCCGTGCTCTACCTGCTGTCGTTCCTGGCCGGTGCCACTCGTCCGCAGGTCGGTTCGTTCGTCCGGGCACGCTGGACGCACCTGCTGGGCCGCGGCCGAGCTCTGCAGACCGCGTTCGCGCTGGAGGCGGTCGGCGACGAGGTGGTCTTCATCATCGGCCCGGTGCTGGTCACAGCGCTGGCGACCCAGGTCAGTCCGTACGTCGCGCTGGGCGCTGCCGGTGTGCTCGGCCTGGCCGGCGGCATCTGGCTGGCGCTGCTGCGTCGCTCCGACCCGCCTGGTCGCGGCAAGGCCAACGGAGCCGAGCAGGCTCCGCTGCCGTGGCTGTCGTTGCTGCTGCTGTCGCTGATCGGCCTGGGGCTCGGGGCGACGCTCGGTAGCGCTGAGGTCGTCACTGTGGCCTTCACAGCCGAGCAGGGGCAGCCGGGGATGTCTGGCGTCGTACTGGCGGTGTGGGCGTTCGGGTCACTGCTGGCTGGGCTCTGGTACGGCTCGGTGCACTGGCGGGCTCCGGTGGAGCGCCGGCTGCTGATCGGGACGATCCTGCTGGCCATCTCGCTGGCGCCTCTGCCGTGGGTCGGCAACACCGTCGTACTGGGTGGAGTGCTGTTCTGCGCCGGGCTGACGATCGCGCCGACGATGGTGGCGGTCACCGCCTGCGTCGAGGAGTGGGTGCCGCCACAGCGGCTGACCGAGGCGATCACCTGGACGGTCACGGGGATCCTGCTCGGTGTTGCCCCGGGCAACGCGGCGGCTGGTCACGCGGTCGACGTGTGGGGCGCCTCCTCGGCGTACTGGGTGCCGGTGTCGATCGGCGTGCTCTGCGCGGCTGTTGCCGGTGTCTCGATCACGTTCGCCCGGCCGAAGACGGTGTTCGCGCACAACTAGCGCGGCAGCGGGGCGTTCCAGCCGCGGCGGATGGCGAGCAGTCGGATCAGGAAACAGATGACCGCGGCCGTCACCGGGACCCACAGCTCCTCGTAGTCGAGCGCCGCCGCGACGACCACGATGCCGGCGCCGAGGAAGGCCGGCGTCGCGTAGATCTCCGAGCGCAGGACCACTGGCACCCGGCCGGACAGGATGTCGCGGATCACTCCCCCGCCGATGCCCGAGATCGTCCCGAGCAGCGCGGCCGGCAACGGCGAGAGCCCGTAGCTGGTCGCCTTGACCGCGCCGGTCACGCAGAACAGCGCCAGGCCGGCCGCGTCGAAGACGTTCACCATCCGCTCCAGCCGCCCGATCCGCGGGTGCAGGAAGAACGTGAGCAGCCCGGCCAGCACCGGTACAACGAGGTACCGCCAGTCCTGCAACGCGGCCGGCGGGGTCGCGCCGATCAGCACGTCCCGCAGGAACCCACCGCCCAGCCCGGTCACCAGGGCCAGCACCAGGATCCCGAACACGTCCAGCTTCTTCCGTACGCCGACCAGCGCGCCCGTGATTCCGAACACGAAGATCCCGACCAGATCCAGCACCTGCAGCACCACAGACCCGTCCATGCTGCGCACGCTAACTGTCCACAGCCCAACGGAAATGAGAGGCTCGCTGGTCGCCGGGCAGCTAGGGTCTGCGACATGTCCGGTCCACCAGTCGTCGACTACCGCGCCACGTCGGCCCGCCCCGGCTGGGACGCGCTGCCCGCGGGTCTCCAGCATTCTCTGGCCGTTGCCCTAGGCACCGAGATCGCCGAGGCCGGCCGCCCGGTCGGCTCCGGCTTCACCGGCGGCTTCGCGGCCCCCGTCACCCTCGCCGACGGCCGCGAGCTCTTCGTCAAGGCAGCCCCCGACACGATGCACGCGTACGGCGCCTACCAACGCGAAGCCGAAATCGTCCCGCAGCTCCCACGGGCCATCCGCGTCCCGAGCATCGTCGCCACCGCAACAGCCGACGCTCCCGCCAACGCTCCCGCTACGCCGTCGGCCGACACGCCCCAAGTCCCGGCCCCCGCCCTGGAGTCGCCCGGCGCAGCCGGCACGACCAAGTGGTTCGCAGTTGCCTCCGAGCGCATCGACGGCCGCATGCCCGGCTCGCCCTGGACCCTCGACGACTTCGCCGCGGTCACCAGCGCCTGCGAGACCATGGCCGACGCCCTCACTCCAACACCTTTGACCGGCCTCGACGTGCTCGTCGACGACATCGCCTCCGGTGGCTGGCCGATCGATCTACCCGAACAGATCCGCACCGGCGACCGCCCGCTCCCGCCCGGCTTCCAGCCCTGGCTCCCCGACGTACTCCAGGAATTCTCCGACCTGATCGCGCTCTACCCCGAGGCCCTCGCCGGCGACACCGCCATGCACAGCGACCTCCGCCCCGACAACCTCCTCATCGACCCGGCCGGCACCTGCTGGACCGTCGACTGGAACTGGCTCTCACTCGGCCCGAAGTGGTTCGACTGGTCCTGCCTGCTCCCGATCGCCCAGTACGAAGGCATCGACACCCAGGCCGCGATCAGCAGCTCACCACTCACCGCCGACGTTCCCGCCGACCACCTCGACTGCGGCGCGGCCGTCATAGCGGCGTACATGCTCGACGACCTCGACGCCCCGCCCCCGCCCGGCTGCACGCCCGAGCTCCGCCGCCACCAGCGCCTCTACGCCTGGACCTTCCTCGACTGGCTCGCGATGCGCAGAGGCTGGTCCAGCTAGTCCAAGTGAAAGCCAAGCTCCCGAGCAGCCTTGGTAGGCACCGGATCGGCCCACCGGTTCGTGTAGTTCGCCGACGTCGCCAGCGACCGCGGCTCCAGCTTGTCGACGTACACGGTCCCACTCAGGTGGTCGGTCTCGTGCTGGAAGATCCGCGCCTGCCATCCGGACAGCGCCAGCTTCCGACGCTCGCCGCTCACGTCGGTGTAGACCGCGTCGACCTTCAGCGCCCGATTCACCACACCCGTGTACCCCGGCATGCTCAAGCAGCCCTCGTAGAAGCCGCGCCGCGTCCGCCCGACAGCCTCGTACGACGGATTGATCGCCGCGAAGAACTCCAGCGGGTACCGCTCCCGCGCCTCCGCGATCTCCTCCGGCACGGTCGCCGGGTCCTCCATCACAGCCATCCGCAGCGAGACCCCGACCTGCGGCGCGGCCAGCCCGACGCCCGGCGCGGCCTTCATCGTCCGCCGCAGCAGCTCGACGAACTCGGTCAGCAGCTCGTCGTCCAGCTGCCCGTCGTACGGGTCCGCCTTGTGTCGCAGCACCGGGTCGCCCAGCGCCACGATCGGCGCGACGTCGTCGCGGTACAGCTCGACCAGCGCCTCGACGCGGTCCTTGACGGTGCTTGGTGTACTCATGGCTCCTCGGGAGGTGGTCACGTGGGCGGTCAGTGGTGCGACCAGCGAACTCGTGAGCAGTACTCGACGGGACACCCGCACGGTTCACTCCGATCGGTCGGCCTACCCCCAGCAGCTTAAGATCGTATACATGACTAAAGGCCCGGTGACGCGCTACAAGGTCGAGGTGCAGGACGGCGACAAGACGTCCCGCCGCGAGGACGTCGTGGTCACCGAGGAGCCGCTCGAGCTGCGGCTGGAGTGGCCCGGCCGACCGCCGGAGGCGCTGGTCGTGACGATGCGCACACCGGGGTCCGACTTCGAGCTGGCCGCCGGCTTCTGCCTCGCCGAGGGCTTCGCCGTACGGCCGGACGCGATCCGCACGGTCGCCTACTGCACCGACGCCGTACTGACTCGCGAGCAGCAGTTCAACACCGTCACGGTCACCTTCGACGGTCCGCCCGACCGCGAGCCCCCGCAGCGGTACGGCGTGACCTCGGCCGCGTGCGGCGTCTGCGGCCAGCAGAGCCTCGACGAGCTGGCCGAGCGCGAGTACGACCCGGTCGACCCGGTCGAGGCCCCCCTTGACCTCGTACTACGACTGCCCGACCTGCTGCGCGACGCGCAGCCCACGTTCGGCCGGACCGGCGGGCTGCACGCGGCCGGACTGTTCACCACCGACGGCCGCAAGGTGGTCGTCAAGGAGGACGTCGGCCGGCACAACGCGGTCGACAAGGTGATCGGCTGGACCGTGCTCAACCAGCACAGCCGCAAGGGCCTCGTGCTCGCCCTCAGCGGCCGCGCCGGGTACGAGCTGGTGCAGAAGTCGGTCGCCGCCGGAATCGGCATGATCGTCGCGGTCGGCGCCCCGTCCAGCCTGGCGGTCGACCTGGCCCGCAAGTTCGGCATCACCCTGGCCGGCTTCACCCGCGGCGAGCGCTGCGTGATCTACAGCGCACCCGAGCGCATACTGCGGTAGCAGACCCATCCGCCACGGTTTCTGCTCCGAAGCTCATCCGACCGAGATCGACGAGCGAAGAGGATGCCCGTGAGCGAGGAGTCGACAGCCCTCCCGTGGCCGGTGGTGACCGGCATCGGAGGTACGACGCCTGCCGAGCTGATGGCCCGGGTGGCGCGCGGTGACACGGATGCGTTCTCGCACCTGTACGACCAGATGGCTCCGCGGGTGTTCGGACTGATCCGCCGGGTGCTGCGCAACCCGGCCCAGTCCGAGGAGGTCACCCAGGAGGTGATGGTCGAGGTCTGGCGGACGGCCACCCGGTACGACGCCGACCGCGGCTCACCGACCTCCTGGATCCTGACGATGGCGCACCGGCGCGCGATCGACCGGGTCCGGTCGGAGCAGTCGGCCACGGACCGGGAGCAGGCCGTCGCAGCGGCCAGCTCGACCACGGCGTACGACGAGGTCGCCGAAGCGGTCACCACGAACCTGGAGGTCGAGCAGGTCCGCCACTGCCTGTCGGCCCTGACCGAGCTGCAACGCGAGTCGGTGACGCTGGCCTACTACGGCGGCTACTCCTACCGCGAGGTGGCCGAACTGCTGGACGCGAAGTTGGCGACGATCAAAGCGCGGATGCGCGACGGCCTGATCCGGCTGCGCGACTGCCTGGGTGTGACGGGGAGGTGAGGGCCATGACGACACCGGACGTGCACATGCTGACCGGTCCCTACGTACTGAACGCACTGCCCGAGGACGAGCGGATCGGGTTCGAGGATCACCTCGCCGACTGCTCGTCGTGCCGGTCCGAGGTCTCGGAGCTGCGTGAAGCGGCCAACAAGCTCGGTACGGCGGTGGCGATGCCGCCACCGGCCGCGCTGAAGGCCCGGGTGCTGTCCGAGATCGCTGCGACCCGACAGCTGCCGCCGATCGTCCGCCACACCGAGGACGTCGAACCCGCACCGACAGTTGTCGGCATGCATCGCAAGCCCCGCCGTGCGCGCCGCTCGATGCTCGCCCTGGCCGCAGCCGCTCTGGCGGTCGCAGCCACCGGTGGGATCGCCATCGACCAGTACCGCGACAGCCAACGCGTCGAGCAGCAGAACCAGGATCTGGCCGGCCTGCTGGCCCAGCCGGACGCCCGGACCGCTCGGGCTGCCGTGACTGGTGGCGGCAGCGCGGCAGTGATCATGTCGGCCGGACAGGACCGAGCGATCGTCCTGCTGCGCGGCCTGCCGAAGCTGCCGGACGGCAAGACCTACCAGCTCTGGCTGATGGACAAGTCCCTCACCCCGCACTCGGCCGGCCTGGCCACTCCCGAGGCGACCAGGCTGATCAACGGCGGCGTCAAGGACAAGACCGCCCTCGGCATCACCGTCGAGAACTCCCCCGGCGCCGTCACCCCGACCGAGCCCATCATCGCCATGGTGCAGATGGCCTAGAGCTCCACCCCAGGCAACCTTCGTCGAGCTACTGCAGCTTGATGAAGGTTGCCTTGGGCACGTACTCGTAGCGGTCGGGCATGCAGGTCAGGATGATCACCTGGCCGTGGTCGCCGGCACGGCCGAGCAGGGTGCCCATATCGCGGAGGCGGGCCTTGTCGGACCAGCCGAGGGCGTCGTCGAAGATGACGGGCACGCTGTTCTCGGTCGTGCTGACCAGGTGGCTGATCGCCAGCCGGGTGATGATCGCCAGCTGCTCCTGCGCGCCCGTCGACAGCGACTCGATCCGCAGCCGGTTGCCTTCCAGCTCGCGTTCGGCGACGGCCAGGTCGTCGTCGAGCCAGACGCGGAACGTCGGCCCGTAGACACTGCGGCCAAGCGCCTCGATCCTGCTCTGCAAGGGCTCCGAGTACTTCGTCTGCGCGGCAGCCCGGTGCCGGCCCAAGGTCTCGTGCACCCGCCGCGCGGCCTCGGCCCGGCGCTGCAGGTTCTCGTGCTCGGTCCGTACGGCGGCCAGCTCCAGCTCCGCCGTGTCCTGCCGAGTCGCCAGCCCGTCGCGGCCCGACTGCTCCAGCCGGCCCTCCGTCGTACGGAGTGAATCGCGCAGTGTGTCCCGCTCGCCCTGCAGCCGGTTGGCGACGGCCAGCGCGTCAGCCAGCTCGCCCTCGACGTGGTCCGCACCAGCAGCGTCCACCTGCTCCTGCACGGCGGTGAACTCCTCCAGCACCGCCTCCACCTCACCGGTGGCCGTCTCCTCCGCCGCGTCGACGTCCTCGTCGGCCAGCACCGCGCGGGCCGCCTCCAACTCAGCCGTCGCCGCAGCAACCCGCTCAGCCGCCAGCTCCGCCCGGGCCCGCGCCTGCTGCGCTTCGGACCGGTCCTCGTCGGCCGCCTTCCGCGCCTGCGCCGCCGCGAACTCCGCATCGGTCAGCAACCGCTCTGCCGTCGCCAGCTCGGTCCGCGCGTCCTCCAGCGCCCGCTGCGCACCGGCCAGGTCGTCCGGCGCCAGCGGCTCCGGCATCACCAGGTCCTCGAAGTCGAACGTGTCCTCGGCGAACTCCTCGAAGAGCGACATCTGCCCCGGTACGTTCTCCACCGCCGGCTGCTGCTTGCCCTTCGGCGCCTCTTCCTCTTCCTCGGCGGGCTCGTCGCCGAAGACACCCAACCGCGCCGCCAGCAAGGCGATCCGCTCCCCCGGGTCACCGCCGGCCGTCAGCGACCGCTCGGTCCGCCGGGCCTCCTGCAGCTCCGCCGACGCGGTGTCGCTCTTGCGCAGCAGCTCACGGGCGGCCTGCAGGTCGCGGACCTTGGCCCGCTTCAGCAGGTCCGTCTCACGCCGTACGGCCTCATCGACCAGCGACCGCAGCGAGGCCGCGTCGCCGCCCGCGCGGACGACCATCTCGACCTGACCCGGTACGCCGACGTGCAGCTCGCCGGACACGAGCATCGACAGCTCAGCGCCCTCGGCCAGCTGCGGCGGCACCTTCGCACCACCGGCGTCCAGGCCGGTCCCTTCCAGCGAGACCTCCTCGGCACCGAGCCGCCGTACCAGCACCTCCGGTACGCCGGCCGCCAGCGCCGCCCGCGCCTCGACGACCTTGGCCCGGGAGTCCTCCAGCTCGGCGACCAGGTCGTCGGTCACCTTGATCCCGTCGAGCACCCGCGACGCCGTAGCGATCCGGGCCCGTACGTCGGCCAGCTCGGCCTGCTGACCGGTCAGCCGGTCCAGCTCGGCGCGGTCCATCAGCTCGGACACCCGCTGCTCAGCGTGCTGGACGTCGCCGCGCCGGTCGTCCTTCAGCTCGACCACCTCGGCCAGCGCGGCCTCGGCGGCGTGCAGCGTGTCGGTGGAGGCCTTGGCGACCTTCTCCGCCTCGGTCTTGAGCTCGGCCAGCTCGCCGGCTGCCGTCGTGAACCGCTCGACCTCGGACAGCAGCCGCTCGCGCTCCAGCCGGGTGCGCGTGTGGTTCTCCAGCCGGGCCCGCGCCGTCTCGGCCCGGGCGCGCACCGAGTCCCGCCGGAGCAGGATCTCGTCGGTGTCCTTCTTGCGGACCCGCAGCTCCTCGACGGACTTCAGGTGCTCGGCCAAACGGGTGGTGAGGTCCTCGAGGTCGAGAGCTAGCCGCTCGGCCCGGCGGATGTCGGCGACGACCTCCTCCATCGCCTTGGCCGCCTGCGCGGACCGCAGCTCGGCCGCGGTCACCGCCTGGGCCGACTTGGCGAAGTCGCCCGTCGGACGACCACGCGGTGTCCAGTACCGGAGGAACTCGTGCTCGACCGCGGACACCAGCGGCATCGAAGCGCCGTCGACCGGCGTACCGGACTCTGCCGTGACCGCGGTAATCAGCGGCTCGGCGTCGGCGGGCGTCGGCAGGATCAGCGACTGGCCCTGGCTGACCATCAGGGTCTGCCAGAGCACGGGGTCGACGTTCTCGTTGAAGAGCCGCTCGGCCTCGTTGTGCGCCTCGCGGCCGGTGAACGTCTGGCGGCGGCCGTCCGGCGCGATCACGGACAGCTCGGTGGACCGGTTCTTCAGCCAGCGCTTGGTGTAGGTCAGCTCGCGGCCGCCCAGGGTCAGCTCGACCGTCACCTCGGGCGCGACGTCGTGGCCGACCGGCTGGACGTCGGCGATCCGCTTGGACTTGGAGTCGTCCGGGAAGTCGAAGACCAGCGCGAACGCCTCGACCAGGCTGGACTTGCCGACCTCGTTGTCGCCGACCACGACGGTGGTGCCGATCGCGGGGAGCTGGACGGTGCGCTCCGCGACGCCGCGGAAGTTCCGCAGCGTCAGGCTGTGCAGTCTCATCCCGCGTCCCTGGCCAAACGGTGCATCAGAGTCAGGGCCGCACCGGCCGCCTCGTCGCCGCCGGCGAGCGCTTGCCGCAGCTCCTCCATCGCCGCCCGGGCCGGACCGCTCAGCTGCAGCGCGTCCAGATCGGCGGCCTCGGGTGCCGGCCGCACGGTCCAGAACTTCGGCCACTTCTCGACGCTGGCGAACACCTCGCCCAGCGCGTCGAGCGTCGCGTCCAGCCGGCTCATCAGCGGCAACGGCAGCGAGCCGTCAGCAGCCAGCCGGACGTACGTCCGCTCCTTGTCCGGCAGCTCGGCGAACCAGTCCTCCAGCGCCTTCAGCGACTCCTCGCCGTCCAGCTCCGCGTGGTGCTCGACCATGTGCCAGGCACCGACCCGCTGCGGCTCGACGGTGATCGCGTCCCCGGTGAGCGTCACGGCCAGGACGTTGCCCGGATGCGTCTCCTCCGGCGCGGTGACCTCCTGCGTCCCGGAGAACCAGATTCGCTCGGTCACCTTCGTCATCGAGTGCCGGTCGCCGAGTCCGACGTACTGCAGGCGGCCGTCCTCGACCGCGGCCTCGAGCGCCGCCTGGTCGATGGTCGGTACGTCGGACATGCCGCCGCTCAGGCTGGTCAGCTGCCCGTGCGCGAGCAGGATCCGTCGGTTCTTGGAGGGCTTCAGCCCGGCGTACCCGGGAGCCGCCGGATCCGACACCGGCCGGCGCGAACGCCACGGCGCCCCGACGATCTCGACGCCCGGCACGACCTCGTACGGCGACTCGTCGACGACCACGGTGACGTGGTCCGGCTTGTGCGCGGCCCACTGCGCCGACGTCCACAACGACCCCGGCTCGAGGGCGTCGTGGTTGCCCGGGAGCAGCACCACCGGGACCGGAATCCGCTTCAGCGCCTCGCACGCGCGCAGGATCGTCTGCCGCTCGACCTGGTTGTGCTCGAACACGTCCCCGGTGACCACCAGGAACCGCGCGCCGGTCCGTTCCGCGACCTCACCGATCCGCGCGACAGCATCCAGCCGCGCCTGACCCCACCGGGCCTGACCGTCCGGCCCCAGGAACCGGCGCATCATCCCCAGCTGCCAGTCCGAACTGTGCAGAAACGTGATCGATTCGTCCATCGCGCGAGAACGCTAACCCGACCCACCGACTACCGCCCAACCCAACACACCCACAACCCCCCGACCGCCCGGCATCCGAACACCCTTTCGGAAGCTCCCTGACACAACACCTACTCTTTCCGGTCTAGTCTTGTACGCCGAAACCCCGTTGCCGTGCCACCCGTCCATCACCCAGGATCGGGCGCATGGAGACGTACCTGGAGACCGCGCGGCTGGTGCTTCGGCGGTTCACGACCGGGGACGTCGAGCTGCTGGTGGGCCTGGACTCGGATGTCGAGGTGATGCGGTTTCTGACCGGGCAGGTGACGGCTCGGGACGAGATCGAGAACAAGGTGCTGCCGGGGATGCTGGACGTCTACGCACGGCACCCGGGGCTGGGGACGTTCGCGGCGCACGAGAAGGCGACGGGCGAGTTCGTGGGGTGGTTCGGGCTGCAGCCGACAGCCACGGCGGGCACGCTCGATGTGGGGTATCGGCTGCGGCGGGACGTGTGGGGGCGTGGGTACGCGACCGAGGGGACGCGGGCGTTGATCGCCAAGGCGTTCACCGAGCTCGGGGCCGAGCGGGTGGTGGCGGACACGATGGCGGTGAACACCAGGTCCCGGCGCGTGATGGTGAAGTCGGGGTTGCGGTTCGTGCGGGTCTTCCACGTGGTGTTCGAGGATCCGCTGCCCGGGACCGAGCACGGTGAGGTCGAGTACGCCGTCGACCGGGAGACCTGGTCGGCCGGCGCGTAGGGGACACTGGGGACCGTGCCTGACGACAAGCCGCCGTACGCCGTACTGGACATCGACGCGACGCTGTCCGACACCAGTAAGCGCGTCCACTTCCTGAACAAGAAGCCGAAGGACTGGGACTCGTTCTTCGCCGGCGCAAAGGACGATGCCGTACTCGACGAAGGCCTGGCGGTCGCGACCAAGCTGGCCGAGGGGCACGAGATCGTCTACCTGACCGGCCGGCCCGAGCGGCTGCGGCGGGACACGGTGCGGTGGCTGAAGGACAACGGCTTCCCCGAGGGGCAGCTGTTCATGCGGCGCAACAACGACCGCCGCCCGTCGGCGACGATGAAGCTCTACCGGCTCGACCAACTCAAGGCCGAGCGCCCGGTCGCGGTCCTGGTCGACGACGACGTCAAGGTCTGCGCCGCCGCCGAGAAGGCCGGCTACACCGTGCTGAGGGCCGACTGGGGACTCGATGCCGAGACCCAGCCGACCCTCTTCGAGGCCCAGGAGAAAGAGGGCCGTACGTAGGACCTACTTGCTCAGCCCGACGATCAGGGTGTTCGGGTACGGCGGGTAGGCGCCCAGGTAGAAGTTCTGCACCTTCGAGCCGTGCAGGAACGCGTTGGTCGCGTAGAGCAGCGGAACCAGCGGCGCGTCGCCGAGGATCTGCTTGTCCAGCGCGGCCCACTGGGACGCGGCCTTGGCGCGGTCCGGCTCACCGGTCGCCGCCGCGATCGCGGTGTCGACCGCCGCGTTGGAGTAGCGCGACAGGTTGTACCCGCCGTTGCCGATCTCCGACGACGCGAACAGCGGCTGGATGTTGCCGATCGCACTCGGGAAGTCCGGCAGCCAGCTCCCGACGGTCAGGTCGTAGTCGCCCTTCGCGTTGGTCTGCACCTCGGTCAGCGCCTCGGCGTCGTACGGCTTGATGGAGACCGTGATCCCGGCCCGCTTCAGACCCTGCTGGATCGCCTGGGCGACACCGAGCTTCTGGTTGTCGGCGGCAAGCACCAGGTTCAGGTTCGTGGCACCGGCCGCGGCCAGCATCGACTTGGCCTTCTCCGGGTCGCCCTGCGGCTGCGTCGGGTACAGGTCGAACTTGGCGTAGCCCTCGATGCCCGGCGTGATCAGCGTCGTCGCGATCTCGCCACCGAACTCCGGACCGCCCTCGGCGACCTGAACGGCCTGCTTGTCGACGGCGTACTGGATCGCCTTGCGGACCTCGGGGTTGGCCAGCGCCGGGCGCTTGTTGTTCATCGCCAGGTACTCGAGCGCGCCGGACGGCGAGGTCGCCACCCGGGCCTTGACCGCGGGGTTGCCGGTCACGGTCGGGATCAGCGCGGCCGGAACCGACGTACCGGTCGTGGCCGAGAACTTGTCGTCACCGGCGTCGGCGATCAGCCGCTGGTTGATCACGTCGGGCTGCAGACCCATGTCGGTGATGATCGAGTCCGGCAGGGCGGTCCGCGCCGGGTCGCTCGCCTGGTCCCAGTTCGGGTTGCGCTCCAGCTCCAGCTTCGAGCCCGGCGCGTACGCCTTGATCTGGTAGGGGCCGCTGGCAACAGGGTCCTCGCCGTAGTGCGCGGGGTCGGTGTCGGCCTTCTTCGGCACCGGCGAGAACGCCGGCATGCTGACGATCCACGGCCAGTCGCCGTACGGCTTGTTCAGCTTGAACACGACCGTGGTGTCGTCCGGCGCCTCGACCGACGCGAGTTCCTGGCCCTTGTACGGACCGGTGTACTTCTCGGCGCCGGCCAGCAGCGACTTGTGGTAGCTCAGCCCGCCGGACAACTCCGGCGCGAACGACCGCTCGACGCCGTACTTGATGTCAGCGGCAACGATCGGCGAGCCGTCGGCGTACTTCAGGCCCGGCTTGAGCTTGTACGTCCAGGTCTTGCCGCCGTCGCTGACCTGCCCGGTGTCGGTGGCCAGGTCGGGCACGATCTCGGCGCCCTTGCCCTCGGTGGTCTTCCACGAGGTCAGGCCGCGCAGCACCAGGTGGATGCCGCTGATGCCGAGGTTCTGGCTCTTGGCCGGGTCGTAGCTGATCTCCTTGCTGGTGCTCAGGAAGTGCAGCGTGCCGCCCTTCTCGGCGGCCGCGTCGCTGCCCGCTCCGGGCGCGGACTTGTCGTTGGCGTTGCAGGCGGCCAGCGCGAGGGCCAGCGCCCCTGCGACAGCGACCGCCCGGGTGATGCTCTTCATGGTGTCCTCTCAGACGTGGGGGGTTCAGAGGATTCGGGGAAGTAGCAGGCGACACGGTGCTCGCCGCTGACTTCTTCGAGGGTGGGCCGGACCGTCGCGCAGACGTCCTGGGCCTTGTAGCACCGGGTCCGGAAGGGGCACCCGGACGGCGGGTCGATCGGCGTGGGGACGTCGCCGGTCAGCACGATCCGCTCCCGGACCGCACCCGGTTCAGGAACCGGTACGGCGGACAGCAGCGCGCGCGTGTACGGGTGGGCCGGGTTCGCGTAGACGTCGGCGGCCGGGCCCTCCTCGACGATCGTGCCGAGGTACATGACGGCCAGCCGATCAGCGACCTGCCGTACGACGGCCAGGTCGTGCGCGACCAGCACGTACGACAGGCCGAGCTCGTCGCGCAGGTCGGCCAGCAGGTTCAGCACCTGGGCCTGGACCGAGACGTCGAGCGCGGAGACCGGTTCGTCGCAGACCAGCAGGTCGGGCTTCACCGCGAGCGCGCGGGCGATGCCGATCCGCTGACGCTGGCCGCCGGAGAACTCGTGCGGGTACCGCTCGAGGTGCTCCTCGGACAGCCCGACCTGCTGCAGCAGTTCGATCAGCTGCGCGCGGGTCGGCTTGATCCCCTGCGCCCGGAACGGGGTGCTGAGAATCGTGCCGACCGACTGCCGCGGGTTGAGCGAGGCCTGCGGGTCCTGGAACACCATCTGGATCTTGCGCCGTACGGGACGAAGCCGGCGGCCGCGCAGCTTGGTGACGTCCTGGCCGCCGATGCTGACGCGCCCCTCGGTCGGGTCGAGCAGCCGCATCGCGAGGCGCGCCAGCGTCGACTTGCCCGACCCCGACTCTCCGACCAGACCGACGGTCTCGCCCTTGCGTACGACGAAGTCGATCCCGTCCACCGCACGGACCGCGCCCGCCTTCCGGAACGGCAGACCCCGTACGCCGAAGTACTTCTTCACCCCGGTCAGCCGGAGCAACTCCTCGCCAGGCGCCGAGTCCCCGCGGCTGCGTTCCTCGCCGCCTGCGGGCACCTCGCGGACCTCCACGTTCTCCTCGCTCACAGCTGCACCTCCGGCCGGCGCCCGAGATGGCAGGCCGCCTCGTGATCGCCCTCGCCCGGCCGCGGCGTCAGCTCGGGCCGCTCGGTCACGCACCGCTCCCCCACCTGCACGGCGTACGCGCACCGCGGCTGGAACGGGCACCCGGTCTTGATCGACCCCGGCGACGGCGGACTCCCGGGAATCGTTGCCAATCGATGCCTCGGCGGTACGTCGACCCGCGGCATCGCGCCCAGCAGCCCCAGGCTGTACGGGTGCGCCGCCCGGAAGAACAGATCCCGGACGGTCCCGCGCTCGGCCGCGCGTCCGGCGTACATCACGAGGATGTCATCGGCGACCTCAGCGACCACCCCGAGATCGTGCGAGATCAGCACCAGCGCGGTGTCGAACTCGCGCTGCACGTCCTCGAGCAGCCGCAGGATCTGCGCCTGGACGGTGACGTCGAGCGCGGTCGTCGGCTCGTCCGCGATCAGCACCTTCGGGTCGTTCACCAAAGCCATAGCGATCACGACCCGCTGCCGCATTCCCCCGGAGAACTCGTGCGGGTACGCGCGGGCCCGCTGCTCGGCCGACGGGATGCCGACCAGGTCGAGCATCCGGACCGCCCGCTTCCACGCTTCCTTCTTCGAGGCGTCGTGGTGCAGCCGGTACGCCTCGGCGATCTGCCAGCCGACGGTGTAGTACGGGTTGAGCGCGGACAACGCGTCCTGGAAGACCAGCGCGATGTCGTTGCCGCGGATCTTGCGCAGCTCGTCCTTCGGCAGCCCGACCAGCTCGCGGCCGCCGAGCAGCACCTCGCCCTTCACGTCGGCGTTCGACGGCAGCAGTCCCATCACCGCGGCCGAGCTGACGCTCTTGCCGGAGCCGGACTCGCCGACGATCGCCAGCGTCTGGCCGGGCGCGACGGCGAAGTCGATCCCGGCGACGGCCGGCACCAGCCCGCCCTCGGTCTTGAACGTCACGTGGAGGTCGTGGACCTCCAGCACCGGCTGATCAGGCATGGCCCACCCTCGGGTCGAGAACTCCGTGCAGCACGTCCACCACGAGATTGGCGAGGATCACCAGGAACGCCGAGAACAGCGTCACGCCGACCACCACCGCGACGTCGAGCTGCCCGACTCCGCTGATCAGCAGCTCGCCGAGACCCTGCATGCTGAACACCTTCTCGGTCAGGATCGCGCCGCCGAGCAGGCCGCCGAGATCGAGCCCGAAGATCGTCACGATCGGGACCAGGACGCCGCGCAGACCGTGCAGTACGACGACCCGCCCCTCGCCCGCGCCTTTGGCCCGGGCCGTGGTGATGTGGTCGAGGTTGAGCTCCTCGAGCATCTGCGCCCGGGTCAATCTGATGTACGACGCCGCGTACAGCGCCGCCAGCACCGCCCACGGCGTGATCAGGTGCCAGGCCCAGTCGACCGGGCTCTCGGTGAGCGGCACGTATCCGTTGACCGGCACCATGTTCAGCCAGAACCCGAAGACCAGGATCGCGAGCAGGCCGACCAGGAACGACGGCGCCGCCACGCCCACCAGGGCGAACCCGACCGCCGCACGGTCGAACAGCTTGCCGCGCTTGAGTGCCGCGCCGACACCGAGCGAGACGCCGAGGAGCAGCCAGAGCACGGCCGCGCCGATCGCGATCGACGCGGTGACCGGCAGCCGGCTGAGGATCAGTGTGGTCACGGGACGGGCCAGCGGGAACGAGTAGCCGAAGCAGGGCGCGTTGCACTGCACGGTCGCGGCGCCCTCGCCGAAGCTACGGCCCGCCACGATGCCCTTGAGGAAGTTCAGGTACTGCTGGAGCACGCTCTGGTCCAGCTGCATGAAGTGCCGCGCCTGCTCCAGGCGGTCCGGCGTACAGGGCTTTCCGCAGCCGAGCCTCGCCGGGTCGGCGGGCAGCGCGTAGAAGATCAGGTAGACGGCCAGGCTCAGCGCGAGCATGACCAGCACGGTCGCCAGCAAGCGGCGAATCACGAACCACAGCAGGTCGGGCATGTCAGTTCGCCCTCCGCAGCCGTACGTCGAAAGCATCCCGTACGCCGTCGCCGAGCAGCGTGAACCCCAGTACGGCGAGGAACAGCATCGCGCCCGGGAAGACCAGGAACCACGGGTCGGTGCCGGTGTAGACCCACGCGATCGAGTCCGAGATCGACCGGCCCAGACTCGGTGTCGGCGGCGGTACGCCGACGCCCAGGAACGACAGGGCGGCCTCGGTGCCGATGATGCCCGGCACGGCCATCGTCGCGATCACCAGCACCGGGCCGAGCAGGTTCGGCAGCAGCTCACGGGTGACCACGTGCCAGCCGCTGGACCCGGCCGAGCGGGCCGCCTCGACGAACTCGCGGGTGACCAGCGAGCGCGCCTGGTTGCGGATCAGACGGGCCAGGCCGGCCCAGCCGAACACGCTCAGCACGATGATCAGCAGCAGCGAGCGTGGGAACCCGGCCGGGACAATGATGCCCAGGGCAATCATGAAGACCAGCTGCGGGAACCCGAAGAGGAAGTCGAGCAGCCGCGACACGACCGCGTCGTACCAGCCGCCGAAGTACGCGGCGCTGATGCCGACCAGCGTGCCGACCGTGGTCGTGATGATCGTGCAGACGATCGCGATGAACAACGACGTGCGCAGCCCGAGCACGGTGATCGCGAACAGGTCACGCCCGGTCAGCGGCTCGACACCGAACCAGTGGTCGCCGCTCAGCCCGCCGATCGCACCGCGCGGAGCGTTGCCCCGCAGGGGATCGAGCAGACCGATGTCGTAGGTCAAGGCGTCCTGGCCCTCGAGCTTGGCCAGCAGCGGCGCCGCGAGCGCGACGACGATCAGGACGATGACCAGGACGGCGCCGAGCCGGGCACTGCGGTCCCGGCGGACACGGCGCAGGGCCTGCCGGGTCGGTGAGACGGCCGTGGCGACCGAGGAACCCACGAGAACTCCTGACAACGATGGACTTGAACCCAGCCGAAAGACGGTAGGCCAGAGTCTGCCACCATCGGCGCGCCGTCTTGAATGGTGAGAATGTGCATCTACGTACTGTGGTTTCGTGCTGACCCGGGTGGGAAGATCCGCGGCCGGTCCGGGGTTGTGCCAGACAACAATCGCAGACCGATGGGGAGTACCGATGAAGGCCGTTGCACACAGCGAGTTGGGAGACGCGGACGTTCTGCGCGTCACGGAGCTCGACGTTCCCGAGCCGGGCGCCGGCGAGGTCCGGGTCCGGGTGGCGGTGTCCGGTGTGAACCCGACCGACTGGAAGGGCCGCAGCGGCGCGTACGGCGCGGCTGAGGGCGAGCTCCCGCTGTCGGTGCCGAACCACGACGGCGCGGGCGTGATCGACGCGGTGGGTCCGGACACCAAGGACTTCGCGGTCGGCGACCGGGTGTGGGTCTCGCTTGCGGCGTACCAGCGTCCGGCGAGCGGGACGGCGCAGGAGTACACGGTGCTGCCGGCTCAGCGCGTCTTTCCCTTGCCCGACAGTGCGAGCTTCGAGCTCGGTGCGGCGACCGGGATTCCCGCGCTGACCGCCCATCGGTCGTTGACCGTCGCCGAGGACGGGCCGTCGCGGCTCGCGCCCGGCGCTCTCGAGGGCTTTGTTGTGCTGGTCGCTGGTGGTGCGGGTGCCGTTGGCCACGCCGCCGTGCAGCTCGCGCGCTGGGCCGGCGCGACCGTCATCGCCACGGTCAGCGGTGAGGCCAAAGCGTCGTACGCGAAGGCCGCTGGTGCGCAGCACGTCGTGAACTACCGCGACGACGATGCCGCCGAGCAGATCCGCGCGATCGCGCCGGAGGGTATCGACCTGATCGTCGAGGTCGCCGCCGGGCGGAACAACGCACTCGATCTCGCCGTACTGAAGAACCGCGGGACGATCGCGATCTACGCCAACGACGGCGGTACGCCGTTCGCGATCGACATCGGGCAGAACATGGGCCTGAACGTGCGCTACCAGTTCGTGCTGGGCTACACCTTCGGCTGGGACAAGGTGGCCGCCGGTGCGGAGGACATCACCGCGGCGATCGCCGCCGGAGCGCTGCCGGTCGGCGAGGACGCGGGACTGCCGCTGATCGAGTTCGACCTGGACCGGACCGGCGACGCGCACCGCGCCGTCGAGTCCGGTGCCGTAGGCAAGGTTCTGGTGAAGGTCGCCGAGCTCTAGTCCTGGTCGATCAGTTCCCAGCGACGCCGCGGCCAGAACTTGACCGCGGCGAGCGCGAGCACGGCACCGACGAGAGCTCCCGGCAGCGCCCAGCGCCAGCCGGTGAACGCGTCGGTGCCGTCGCTCGTGGTCGCGGCGGCGGCCGTCGTCGTCGCGTCGTCGGTGACGGCGGTCTCGGGAGTCGCGCCGTCGGTGGCCTCGTAGCCCTTCTGCGACAGCATGCCCAGCTCACCGAGCACCTTCATCAGCGCCTGCCCGTCGGCCGCCGGGTGCCAGATCGGCTTCTCCGGCATCGTGCCGGTGGAGCTCTCGAACGACGCCACCCACGGGCCGCCCTGGGCATCGGGGTAGATCAGGTCGAGCCGCCAGACCGACATGTCGTGGATCAACCAGGTGGCCCGGATCACCCGGCCGTTGCCCTCCGCCTCCCAGCCCGGATGGTTCTTGGCCTGCATCCCGACCGAGTTCATCAGCGCGTCGTACCTGGCGTCCTGGTACCCGGCGGCAGCGACCTTCGGGATCGCGGGCGCGCTCAGCAGCACACTCGTCGGCCCACCCGCCTGCGCCGGCACCGCGATCCAGGCCGACATGACGATCAGCAACACCCCACCCAACCGCAGCAATGTCTTCATACCCGTCCTACACCGCTGCGCACCGGGAGGTTCCGACGCCCGCCCGGCCCCCTCCCCTTCTTTCTTTTCTCCGCGCCCGCGCCGCGCAGCGGCGCGGGCGCGGTAATCCGGTTGCCGACCTAGCCCTGCCCCCGCAAGGGTGATCCCATGCGCGACTTCGATCCAGCAGCCGCTTTCGGTCCCGCCGTCGCCGCCCGGGACGTCAAGTCCGCGCGCGGTGACGAACAGCCAGCCGTCGACCTGCTCGCCGGCCTCGCCCGCGGCGACTCCGCCCTGGAGTTCGCCATCGGCACCGGTCGCATCGCACTCCCGCTGACCGAACGCGGCATCCGCGTCGACGGCATCGAGCTCTCCACCGACATGGTCGACCAGCTCCGCACCAGGCCCGGCGGCAGCGACCTCGACGTACTGGTCGGCGACATGAGCACCACGACGACGGGCCGCAAGTACCCGCTCGTCTACCTGGTCTTCAACACGATCTTCAACCTGCTCACCCAGGACGCCCAGGTCCGCTGCTTCGAGAACGCCGCCCGCCACCTCGCCGACGACGGCGTGTTCCTGGTCGAGGCCGCCGTCCCGAGCGCCTGGCTGCCGAGCAACCAGTACGTCAACGCCGAGCAGGTCGAACCGTCGTACGTCGTGCTCGACGTCTGCCGCTACGACCCGGCGACCCAGATCCTCGACGAGAACCACGTCCGCCTCGACGCGGCCGGCGTCCACCTCGGCCCGATCTCCTGCCGGCTCGCCTGGCCGTCGGAGCTCGACCTGATGGCCCGCCTGGCCGGACTGCGGCTGGTCGACCGCTGGGGCGGCTGGGAGAAGGAGCGCTACACCGGCGAAGGCATGCACGTCTCCGTCTACGGCCGCTAGCCCGTCACCGACTCGGCGATCTCCGTGGCCCGTTCCTTGTCCGCGGCACCTTCAAGCCGGAACGTCAGCCCGCCGTACACCCAGACCAGCGTCGGCCCAGCGACCCGCTCGTACACCTCGTTGCCGTTCTGGTCCTCCAGCACCAGTTCGTGCGGCGTACTGAACCAGTAGCCGTTCACCGCCCGCACGGGCTCCAGCGACTCGTAGTACTTCTTGATGTAGTACGGCGACAACCGGTCCTTGAACTGCTCCAGCCGTACGACGCCGTCCGCTGTGTTCCACGTCATCGCCACCTTGCCGCCTGACGCCTCGACGCCGTTCGGCGTACCGAGCCGCCTGGGGACGAGCGGTGTGAGTCCAGCGAGCCGACCCGCCTCCTGCAGCGACAGCTGCCCGCTGACGACCGGCGGACCAGGCGCACTCGTCGGGCCGCTCGGCACCGGCCGGGCCTCCACTCCCCCGATGTCCAACCACTCAGCCACGGCAGCCCGGACCGGCGGCGCCACTGCGGCACCCGCGACCAGGACAGCCAGCAACGCCAGCAGCGCCCGCCACTTGCTTCGGATGACCTCACCGGCAGTACGTCGTACGGCGACACGTTCCAGCACAGCCGTCGCCAGGTCGGGAGCGACAGGAGGTGTGTAGCTGCGGCCGAGCGCTCGCAGTTCCTCAAGCAACTGCTCGTCCGTCATCGCTGCACCTCCTTGTCCGGCAGTTGACTCCGTAGCTTCTTCAGCGCCCGGTGCAGCCTCGACTTGACCGTGCCCTTCGCCCAGCCGAGCACTGTGGCGGTCTCCTGCTCGTCCAGCTCCAGCAGGTAGCGACACGTCACCACCAGCCGGTACTGCTCGGGCAGAGTCTTCAGCGCGTCCAGCAACTCACGCCTGCGCTCGGACGACAGCGCAGCGGTCGCCGGGTCGTCGAGCACCTCGTCGGGGAGCGCCACCAGCTCCTCACGCCGTACGCGCCGCTGTCTGGAGCGGACCTGGTTGCGCGTCTCGTTGGCCACGATGCGCAGCAGCCACGGCCGGAACGCCGAGTCGTTCCGGAAGCTGCCGAGCGCCCGGTAGGCCTTCACGAACGACTCCTGCACGACGTCGTCGGCGTCCGCACCGGCACCGAGCAGGACCGCCATCCGCTGCGCCACCTGGGCATGACGGTTCACCAGCTCCGCATAGGCGGCGGAATCACCGCCCCGGACCCGGTGCACGATCGCGGCCTCGTCGCTGATGCCGCCTCCTCTCCCTCTGCCTGAACTACACCACGGCGGCGTTCGCGGTTCCCACTACCCGAAATCGTCCTGGATCCGCGCCAGAATGCCGTGCATGACCGCACAGTTCGGACCTCACCGCTGGTCGGCCGGCCACGACCGCACGCCCGACACCGACCGCTTCCGCGGCGCCCGGTTCCACGTCGCCGACCTCCGCGGGACGCGCTTCGTCGACTGCGACCTGACCGGGGCGCGCATCGTCGACGCCACCCTGGTCGACGTCGCCGTGTCCGGGTACGTCGAGCGCCTGGTCGTCAACGGCGTCGACGTCACGGCGTACGTCGAGTCCGAGCTCGACCGCCGCCACCCCGAACGCGTCCAGCTCCGCTCGGTCGGCAGCCTCGACGACTTCCGCGCCCTCTGGACCACCATCGAGTCTCTCTGGGCCGCCACCACCGACCGCGCTTCACGACTCCCCGAAGCGTTGCTCTCCCAACGCGTCGACGAGGAGTGGTCGTTCATCGAAACCCTCCGCCACCTCGTCTTCATCACCGACTCGTGGGCCAGCCGCACGATCCTCGACGAGGAGAATCCGTTCCACCCTCTGGCCCTCCCCCAGTCCGCCTACAGCCCCACGGACGCGGCCGCCTTGGGCATGACGCTCGCCGCCACCCCGACGTACGCCGAAGTCCTCGAGGCCCGCGAGTCCCGCCAATCAGTCGTCCGCGAAATTCTCACCAGTGCCGACCTCAACCACCCCTGCCCCCGCACGCCCGCGCCCGGCTACCCCGAAGGCGACCGCCCGGTCGCCGAATGCCTCTACGTCGTCATGCAGGAAGAGATCGACCACCACCTCTTCGCCACCCGCGACCTCACCACCCTCGAGTAACTGCATCGCCTTGGCCTGGTTGATGGGCCTACAGTCGCGGGACCTGACTGAGGGGGATGTTGTGGACAAGGTCGCGCTGGCGTTCGACGCGTTGTGCGGTGGGGTGCGAGGCGAGCTCGACCGCGGCGGGCGTTTCCTGCGGTGGATCGAGGCCGGCGACGGTCCGGCTGTGGTGTTCGAGGCGGGCGCGATGTCGCCGGTCGCCGGCTTCGCGGCGTGCTTCAAGGCGCTGGCCGCGGACCACCGGGTGATCGCCTACGACCGCGCCGGGTATGGCATCAGCGACGCGGCGCCGCTCAGCCTCGACCTACAGGTAGGCGACTTGGTCGCCGTACTGGAAGCTGCCGGGCCGTGCATCCTCGTCGGACACAGCTGGGGCGGGCTGCTGGCTCAACTCGCCGCCTGGGAACGCCCTGACCTGATCACCGGCCTCGTCCTGATCGACCCGTCCCACGAGTCCCTGTGGGCCGACTTCCTCACCCCCGAAGCGCTCGCCGAGGCCGCACGCCACCCGACCAGGCCGGCCGCCGACGACCCGCGCAGCGCCAACGTCCTGCCGTCCGCCCGCGAGCTCGCGACCGAGGTCGCCGCGAGCGTCGGCAGCCACGAGGACCTGCTGATCGACGCCTACCTCTCGTACGTCGAGACCGACGAGCAGGTGTTCACCATCCTCGACGAGGTCCCGATGGCGCTCGACCATCTCGACGACCTCGCCGTACGCCGTGCGCGAGCCGTCTGGCCGCAGGTCCCGGTCGCGGTCCTCACCGCGATGAAGGGCCGACCCGAGGCCTTCGTCGCACCGGTGATGGCGATCCAGGAAGCGCTCGTCGCCGCCGCGAACGGCCACCACCACGTCGTACCGGATGCCGGGCACTACATCCACATCGACCGCCCGGACGTGGTGATCCAGGCCGTGCGCGACGTCGCCGCGGGGAGTCTCGGCACCGAGAACCGTCGAGAACAAGGGAACACCCGGCTCTGCGAGGATGCCCTGGTGCCGAAGACCTTCACGAAGCGCCGCGAGCCGGCCACGCCCGGATCCATCGCCGACCGCCTGCAGATGTTCGACCGCGAGGTCCGCTTCTACCGCGAGATCGGCCCGTCCGTCGGCGTTCGCGTTCCGGCCTGCTTCCACGCCGAGCAGGTCGACGGCGCGACCCACCTCGAGCTCGAGGACCTCTCGGACTGGCAGCTCGGCGCGAATCCCGCCGACGCCGCCCGCCTGCTGGCCGACCTTCACCGGCGCTGGGAGGGCAAGGCCCTCGCCGAGTGGCCGTGGCTGGCTCAAGCCGAGGCCTCTGACCTCGTGGACCAGCTCTTCAGCGACACCTGGGCCACCACCCGCACCCGAGCAGACCTGACCGCGCGGGTCCGCGACCTCGGTGACAGCCTCGTCGGCCAGGTCCCCGTGCTCGAGCAACGGGCCGCCGCCGCCGGACCGCCCACCCTCGTGCACGGCGACGCCTCGGCCCGGAACATGCGCACCTCGCCGACCGGCGAGATCGCCCTGCTCGACTGGGAGGACCTCCGGATCGGCCCAGGCCTCGACGACCTCACCTGGTTCCTCGTCTCCTCGGTCGACCCACGGCAGTGGGACGAGGCGCTCGCCGCGTACGGCGCCGCCGACCTCCGCGACACGCTTCCCGCGATGGCGGTCCAGGGCTTGTTCTCCTTCTCCGACGAGGAGCAATCCAGTCCCGCCGCGCAGCAGTGGATCGTCCGCCTGACCGAAGCCGCGCGCCGGCTCGGCGACTGACCGGGCCGCGTTGTCCACAAGGAATTCAATCCACGCGAAAACGGTCCGTACGACGTACTAAGGTCGTCTTCGTGCCTGATCTCGACGAGTCCTTCCTCGCCCTTCCGCGCCACGAGCTGGCCGGCGCCGCCCTGCAACGTGCCAAGGATCTCGGCGCGAGTTTCGCGGAGTTCCGGCTGGAGCGCATCCGCTCGGAGTCGATCTCCCTGCGCGACGGCGCGCTGGAGAACGCCCGCGACGACGAGGACCTCGGACTGGCCGTCCGTGTGATCCACGACGGCACCTGGGGGTTCGCCGCCGCCGTCGCGCTGACCACCGACAGCGCGGTCCTGGTCGCCGAGCAGGCGGTCAATCTGGCGCAGGTCTCGCGCCCGATCAACACCGAGCCGATCGAGCTGGCCGACGAGCCGGTCTACGACGACGTCACCTGGGTCTCGTCGTACGACGTCGACCCGTTCAGCGTGCCGCGCGCGGAGAAGGTCGCGCTGCTCGCCGACTACAGCCGCCGCCTGCTGGACGCCGACGGCGTCACCCACGTCAACGCGCACGTCGCGTCCGTGCACGAGTGCAAGTTCTACGCGAACTCCGAAGGCACGTCGTACACGCAGCAACGCGTCCGCATCGGCCCGTCGATCCAGGCGACCTCGGTCGACCCCGAGTCCGGCCGCTTCGACACGATGACCACCTGCGCGCCACCGGCCGGCCGCGGCTGGGAGTACATGACCGGCACCGGCTGGGACTGGGACAGCGAGCTCGCCCAGATCCCCGGCTGGCTGGCGGACAAGATGGTCGCCCCGAGCGTCGAGCCCGGCCGGTACGACGTGGTCGTCGACCCGACGAACCTCTGGCTGACCATCCACGAGTCGATCGGTCACGCCACCGAGCTGGACCGCGCCCTGGGCTACGAGGCCAACTACGCGGGCACCAGCTTCGCGACGCTCGACCAGCTCGGCACGCTGAAGTACGGCTCGCCGATCATGCACGTCACGGGTGACCGCACGGCCGAGCACGGCCTGTCGACCGTCGGGTACGACGACGAGGGCGTCGCCGGCCAGCAGTGGGACCTGGTCAAGGACGGCCTCCTCGTCGGGTACCAGGTCGACCGCCGGATGGCGAAGGTCAACGAGGACGTGCTCGGCACCGAGCGCTCCAACGGCTGTGCGTACGCCGACTCGTCCGGCCACATCCCGATCCAGCGGATGGCCAACGTCTCCTTGCAGCCCGCGCCCGACGGCCCCTCCACCGAGGAGCTGATCAGCCAGGTGAAGAACGGGATCTACATCGTCGGCGACAAGTCCTGGTCGATCGACATGCAGCGCTACAACTTCCAGTTCACCGGGCAGCGGTTCTTCAAGATCACCGACGGCAAGCTCGACGGCCAGCTGCGCGACGTCGCGTACCAGGCGACCACCACCGAGTTCTGGGGCTCGATGGAGGCGGTCGGCGGCCCGCAGACCTACCTGCTCGGCGGCGCGCTGAACTGCGGCAAGGCGCAGCCGTCCCAGTCCGGCGCGGTCACCCACGGGTGCCCGTCCGCCCTGTTCCGCGACGTCAACATTCTCAACACCACGCAGGAGGCCGGCCGGTGACGACCGCCATTCAGCTCACCCCGCAGGACACCGTCGAGCAGGCCCTGGAGCTCGCGGCCGCGCAGGGAGCCGAGGGCTGCGTCGTCCTCGTCGCCGAGACCTCGAGCGCGAACCTGCGCTGGGCGAACAACACGCTCACCACGAACGGCGCGATGCGCGGAACCAGCGTCACGGTGATCGCGACCGTCGGCGCAGGCGAGGGCACGGCGGTCGGCATCGTCAGCCGTTCGTCGGTCACCTCGGAGTCGCTGCACGAGATCGTCGCGGCCGCGGTCTCGACGGCCCGCGACGCCGAGCCGGCCGAGGACGCGCGTCCGCTCGTCGACGGCACCGTCGGCCCGGGCTGGGACGAGGAGGCCGACGAGACCTCCGTCAACGTGTACGAGAAGTTCGCGCCGGCGCTCGGCGAGGTGCTCGGCCGCGCCGGCAAGGAAGGCCGCTGGCTCTACGGCTTCGCCGACCACGAGGTCGTCACGCTGTACGCCGGGTCGTCGGCCGGGATGCGCTTGCGGCACTCGCTCCCCCGCGGTTTCGTCAGCGCGACCGGCAAGTCCGGCGACCTCTCGCAATCCGCCTGGGCGGGCGCCGCGACCCGCGACTTCAGCGACATCGACCCGCACTCGCTCGACGCCGAGCTGACCCGCCGGCTCGGCTGGGCCTCGCGGACGGTGTCGGTCGACGCCGGTCGGCACCCGACGATCCTGCCGCCGGCCGCCGTGGCCGACCTGACGACGTACTTGTTCTGGACGCTCGACGGCCGTGACGCCGCGGACGGCAACAGCCCGTTCTCCAAGCCCGGCGGCGGTTCCCGGGTCGGCGACGTACTGTCCAAGCAGCCGGTCAACCTCCGCTCCGACCCGCACCTGCCGGGCCTGGAGACGTTCCCGTTCGCGGTGGCGCGGTCGTCCGGTGGATCCTCCAGCGTCTTCGACAACGGCCTCACGCTGAGGGCGACCGACTGGATCCGCGGCGGCAAGCTCGAGAACCTGATGCAGAGCCGCTTCACCGCGGACCTCACCGGTGCCCCCGCGGTCACCCCCACCATCGACAACTACGTCCTCTCCGTCGACGGCGCCACCGGTTCCGTCGACGACCTCGTCGCCGGCATGGACCACGGCCTGCTACTCACCTGCCTCTGGTACATCCGCGTAGTAGACCCCCAGACCCTCCTGGTCACAGGCCTCACCCGCGACGGCGTCTACCAGGTCGAGAACGGCGAAGTCACCGCCGCCGTCAACAACTTCCGCTTCAACGAAAGCCCCATCGACCTCCTCAACCGCTTCACCGCCGCCGGCGCCACAGTCCCGACCTTCTCCCGCGAGTGGGGCGACGACTTCTCCCGCACCGCCACCCCGCCTCTGCTCATCCCCGACTTCAACATGTCCACCCAGAGCCAAGCGAACTGACGCACCCGGGAGGCCCCTTCACAGGGCCTCCCGCACGGCGGCGTTCTTGCTGCGGGCGTCTGCCGCGGCAAGCCCTGCGCGCATCGCCTCCCGCACCTCTGGCGCTCACGCTCCGGTCGACGTCAAAGGGATCTCGGTCATGAAGCGCCGCTCGATCTCAGGGATCCGCGCGACGATCAGATCGGGGTCGGTCGCCACCGCGGCGTAGAGATTGGGGCCGTCGGCACCGAACAGGTCAGCGACGACCAGCCGCCCGTCCGCGGCACGCATCACGTTGTCCGGGTTGTCATCCAGCCTCAGTCCGAACCACGGCACCTCTGCGCGGGCCCGTTCCAGAACACGCCCTGCGGCATCAGCGAGTTCAGCAACTTCCGGCGCCCGCCTGGCGATCGCTTGGTGGAACGCGACCGCCTCGGGCTCGGGGACGGGACGGAGCCACTCCAGGATCTGGAAGTCACCGCCACCGACCAGCCGCCGGTGCGCGAACAGTTCGGGGACCTGCCAGGTCTGCGCGGCCTCCCGATACAGCGCCACGGCATAAGCAGCGGCCGGATCGAACGGGCTGATCCGCGCTACCGCCGTACCGTCCGGCGAGCGAAGCGCGATCGCCCAGTCGCCGGCCCCGCACGGAGTCCAGCCCGCCGAGACAAGTGCTTCTTCCGCGGCGCGATGATCGGTTTGCCTGCCGAGGAGGGCGAGCGTTTCGCGATGCGGGCCGGCTTCCTCGAAGGTCACGGCGTTCAGCGTAAGCGCCTCGGTGGGCCGCCGCCCGTGTTGGCTGCGGACAGCCCGAGCCCGGAAAGGCTTGGACGGCGCAACGCCGAGGCTTGTAACTTGCAGTCGTCCGTGATGCTTCGCGAAGAGACGAGATCCTCCTGTACGACGTGATCATTGCCGGGTGTGGCCCGACCGGTGCGATGCTGGCGGCCGAGTTGCGGCTGCACGACGTACGGGTTCTCGTGCTGGAGAAGGACACCGAGCCGGTGTCGTTCGTGCGCATCGTCGGTCTGCATATTCGCAGCCTCGAACTGATGGCGATGCGCGGGCTGCTGGACCGCCTCCTCCCCCACGGACGGCAGCGGCCTGCTGCCGGGTTCTTCGCCGCTATCCACAAGCCGGTGCCCGAGGGGCTCGACTCCGCGCACGCCTATCTGCTGGGCATCCCGCAGCCGGTCGTCGTACGCCTGCTCGAAGAACACGCGATCGAGCTGGGCGCGGAGATCCGTCGCGGTTACGCGGTCGCCGGTGTCGAGCAGGACGACGAAGGCGTGACCGTCGAGCTGGCTGACGGCGAACAGTTGCGTGCGCGCTACCTCGTCGGCTGCGACGGCAGCCGCAGTACGGTGCGCAAGTTGCTCGGCGTCGGATTCCCCGGCGAGCCCTCGCGGACCGAGACGCTGATGGGCGAACTGGAAGTCGCAGCGCCGCAGGAGGAGATCGCCGCCAAGGTGGCCGAGATCCAGCAGACCAGCAAGAGCTTCAGTCTCACGCCGTTCGGCCAAGGGCTCTATCGCGTGGTCGTCCCGGTCGCCGGAGTAAGCGATCGCACGGAACGGCCTACGCTCGCAGACTTCCAGCACCAGTTGCGTGTTGTCGCCGGGACGGACTTCGGCGTGCACTCGCCGCGATGGTTGTCCCGCTTCGGCGATGCCACCCGGCTGGCCGAGCGCTACCGGGTCGGGCGGGTATTGCTGGCCGGCGACGCCGCACACATCCATCCGCCAACCGGCGGGCAAGGCCTCAACCTCGGAGTTCAGGACGCCTTCAACCTCGGCTGGAAGCTGGCCGCACAGATCCACGGCTGGGCGCCGGAAACACTGCTGGACACATACGAGGCCGAACGCCATCCGGTCGCCGCTGAGGTGCTGGACAACACCCGCGCACAGCTGGAGCTGTCCTCCGCAGAACCAGGTTCGCAGGCCGTACGCCGGCTGCTCACCGAACTGATGGACCTCAACGAGGTGAACCGCTACCTGATCGAGAAGATCACCGCGATCGACCTCCGCTACGACTTCGGCGAAGGCCCGGACCTGCTGGGTCGTCGCCTACGCGATCTCGACCTCAAGCAGGACCGGCTCTACGACCAGCTGCACCGAGGCCGCGGCCTCCTACTGGACCGCACCGAACGCCTGTCCGTCGCAGACTGGTCCGACCGGGTCGACCACCTCGCGGATCCCACTGCGCCCCTGGACGTTCCGTGCGTCCTGCTACGCCCCGACGGCCACGTCGCCTGGATCGGCGACGATCAGCAGGACCTGGACGCGCACCTCACCCGCTGGTTCGGCCAGCCCGCCCACTGATTCGCCGAGCAACCGAAGAGGCCCGTCTGCCGCCACGCGACAACCGGAGAGCGCCGCGGCGATCAGCTAGAGGGCCGTCGAGTTCGATCGCGTACGCCGGTCAGGCCGGCTTGGCCTGGGTGACTCGCCAGAGCTTGCGCGGCCCCTCGTCGTACGGGTCGGCTCCGCCGAGCTCCCACTGGTCGGCGAGCTCGCCGATCAGCTCGCCGTCGAAGAAGCGGCCGGCGAAGCCGTCCCGGGTGTACAGGCCGTCGCCGACCTCGGGGCACTTGCCGAAGTACGGGTCCTCGGTCGACCACACCGAGTACACGAACAGCCCGCCCGGCCGCAGCACCCGCCGGACCTCGTTCATCAGCGAGCGCAGCTCGGTCCGCGTGAACGCCATGTTCAGCAGCAGGTTCGCGTACACCGCGTTCACCGTCGCGTCGGCGGGCGGTAACGGATCGCGTACGTCGTGCAACGCCGCCGTCACCCGGTCGTCCAGCCCGTCGCGCTGCGCATCCAGCCGCAACTGGTGCAGCGCGGACTCGCTGAAGTCCGTCGCGTGCACGCTGAACCCCTGCCGGGCCAGGTACAACGCGTCCCGCCCGTGCCCGGCGCCGAGCTCCAGTACGTCGTCGATGCCCGCGGCACCGAACAGCCGAACCGTCCACCGCGCCGCCGCCGACGGCTCCGGCCCGTGCAGCCGCGGATTCTCGTCGTACGCGCGCTGCCACCTGTCCTGCTGAGCCCTCGCGAGCTCCTGCTCAGTCTTCATCCTGCTCCCCGTGGTCGCCGTGCCGATCAGAGAAACCGGCAGACCCGCAGCAGCCTACGCGACAACTCAGCACCCGTCTTCCCGCCGGCTCTCCTTTGCCGACCGCAACAACCCGCCCACAATTGGTTGCTGTTAGCAAGCAATCTCCCGCGGACGCCGCCCTGGCCAAGCAGAATCCGGTACCGGCGTGCCGACCAGGTCCGGACATGGCCGGCCCGGCGGCTACTCGCCGTCATCAGACCTGTAGCCGGTTGGTATCCAACTGAGCCCTCACCGCGCGGCCACCGGTGCCGCGGACACACCGGCCCACGGTGCGAGCCGGCACGGCCGTTCCCATACTGGAGGTGAACCACGATGAAGCCGGGGGGCGAATGGCCAACCGCGATGATCCGGACTCATCCGAAGCCGTCGTACTGACGCATGCCCTGCGCGCGCTCCGGATGCGGGCCGGCGTGGTTCTGGCCCGGCTCGAGGACACCAAGAACGAGGACGTCGCCTCCCTGCTCAACCTGCCCGTCGTGCGCGCGCACGCGGAACGGCAGGAGATCGGCCGGCCGGACGCGGCGCTGCAGATCATCGCCCAGGCGGTCCGCGACACCGAGCACGCGACGTACCGGATCGTGGCGGACGCCGTGCTCGGACTCGGCGTGCTCGCCGACGTCTACGCGCAGCACGGCCTGGACGACAAGGTGATCCAGTCCTTGCGCGCCGGAGCAGTCGGCCGGCGTCGCGCGACGCTGCTCGCGAACTGGCGCCGCCTGCACGAGGCGATGGGCGGAACCGCTGCCGAACCACCGAGCGACCGCACCCTCCGCGGCAGCATGGAGCCCGAGGTTCTCCGTCAGCTGGCCCGCCGGCTGATCCAGCCCGGCCCGGTGTCACCGACGGCCGGCCCACTGTCCAGCGCGAACGATCCGGACCCGCTTCCCAACGCCCCCGCCGGGCGGGTGATCGTCGTCGGCGGCGCGGTGATGGACGCGATCTTCCGGACCATGATGATCCCGCAGCACGAGACGTCCGTTCCCGCGCACGACTTCAGCCTCAGCCCCGGCGGCAAAGGCGTCACGCAAGCGATCGCCGCGGCTCGCCTGGGGCTGAAGGTCTCGCTGGTCGCGGCGGTCGCCGACGATCCGTTCGGCCACGAGATCGTCCAGCACCTGCGCGCCGAGAACGTCGACACGTCGCTGCTCAAGATCGTCCGCGGTGCCCGTACGCCGATGACCGGTGTCTTCGAGCTGGACCTCGGCGACAGCATCGCGGCCGTCTGGCGCAACGAGAAGCAGATCAACCTCACCGTCCGCGATGTCGACCTGCTCGGCCGGCAGATCGCGGACTGCGACGCGCTGCTGCTCACCTTCGAGGTCCCCCGCGAAACCGTGCAGCGCACCCTCGGCCTGGCCCACTCGAACGAGACGACCCGCCCGATCGTCATCGTCACCCCCGGCCAGCCGCATCCCGACGGCCGGATCTCCCGGCCCGCCCTCGGCCAGATCGACTACCTCGTCGCCCACGCCTGGGAGCTCGCGCGCTACCGCCCGACCGACCAGGACCGCTTCGACGCCGACCGCCTCGGCGAGCACCTTCTGGACGGCGGCGTCGGCACCCTCTGCCTTCTCGGCAACGGCGGCGGCCTGATCTACTCCCGCACCGCCCCCACCATCGACCGCCTCCCGACGGTCTCGCGCTCCCCGTTCAAAGAGGTCTCCATCACCCGCGACGCGTTCTGCGCCGCCCTCGCTGCCAAACTCATCGACGACGGCCCGACCCTCACGCCGGCCATCGCCCGCTGGGTCACCGCCGCGATGGCCTGCGCCGCCGAGGACTTCCCACTGTCCACGACGATGCCCGACCGCGACCGCATCAGCCGCAAGCTCCGCGAGGCCCAGAACTTCTGACCTGCCGTTTGGCAACCTGTACGCCGTTTTGGCAACGGTTTGGCGTCGGGGTTGCCACGGAAGTGCGTTGACACCCAAGTGCCATGCGTTTTACTGAAGCTGCACCCACCTGCCGACCCCGGTCGGCACCGCCGCCGCCTGTGACCATGAGAATCGACGATGACCGAGAACAGCGCCCTGGCATTCAATGTGATGCTCGCCGCGGCCGGAGTCCTTTACAGGTTCTGGCGACCGCTCCTCGGCGTCCTGCTGATGGTCTTGGTGATCGTTTTCGGGTTCGGTGTCTACTCCGTCGCTTTCGCGATGACGAACTGACCACGGCAGTTTATGTTCACCGTGAGCGCCGCCGTAGCCGTCGGCGCTCTCCCGGCTCGACTGCCTCGGTCGGCCCGCGCAGGCGGCAGCAGTAAATCATCGAGTCCGCGAGCTCGGCCCGGCTCTGCTCCGCCAGTACGCCGTACTTCGCGCGCACCTCGGCGAGGCTTTGTGTTCCGTACCGAATTCCCAGTTGCCGTGGGCTGACCGCCACTCCGTCGACGTACAGGTAAGGCCGCGGGCGGACCGACATCCAGTACTGCCAGTTCGCCGCGCGATAACTCGACCCGGTGAATCCGAGATTCTGATCGACCACGGTGGTCAGCAGTTCGGCCGTCGGTTCCGACTTCTGCATTTCCTTCCGTACGCCGGCCAGCAGCGTCGAAATGGCATTGGCCGGCGCGACGTCGAACGAGTAGACCCGCGACACGTCCCACATCCGCTCCACCGCCACCCCGAACTGCCGGTTGAGCTGCTTCCCCACCACCGCCCAGTCCATCGGCGACACACTGCACAACGTCACCGGCCGCCGATGAATCGGATCAATGAGCGCGAAGTTCCGGGCCCCCGGGCGTGCGCTCCGCAGGTAGTGGAGGTTCCCGAAGATCGCCTCGGCGTCCTCGACCTCACACTCCACGAACCGCAACACGTCCAACGGATAGGCGTCAGTCGACGCAAGGTCGAACACCATAGCTTGATCGGCCCGCAACTGCAGGGCACAGCTTCGCAACTCGACATCAAGATCACGCCGCAGAACCCGCCCGCGGCGCGAAGCAACCCGGGGCAGCTGCAGCAAGGTCCGCACGGCCAACGCCCGAGGCTCAACCCCGTGCCATCGCGCGGAGTCTTTCACGAGACGCGAGAATAACTCGTCCCCGGTCCGGCACCCCTCAAGGGTGAGCATCGGGCAGGAAATCCGCCTGACAGAAGCCTCCGCCCCAGTGGCGAGCTCTCGCACAATGGTGCCTCGTTCTCCAAGAGCGTCAGATCCTACACCTAATGCTAGCGGATGCCCGGCTTGCATCCGTCAACTCAAGCTCAGAAGGGCCCGCGGAAGGGGCCACCTCTGTCGGGGAAGCAACTCCTTGCGCATACTGGCCATCTGCAGACGCCACACTCGGAGCGAAAATGGCCCCTGATCCCACGAACCTTGAGACGGCTTCGATCATCGACGTGCTGTCCAAGTTGCGTGGACATGGCGGCCTGACATCGTCGCCAAGCAACTGCTCGACTAAACTCGAACTACTCAGCAAGGCGCTGTTGAAGCTCCCATTCATTGAGCAAGTGCCACCGACTGAACTGCTCTTCGAGCTCATTATCACTATTGTGCGCGGGGACCCGAAGGCCCCTCTCACGACATCTCTCATCGTCGCCGACACGATCTTCGCGCTCGGGCTGCTCGACGAGATTGTCGGAGCCGAAGACAACGCGAACGGCACCGTACGGCAGCTCTACACAGGAAAGCTTGGAGCGCGTCGCAGGTGGCTTGTCACGCACTGGGAAGACCTGCACATCGCGGCGGGTACACCCGAGATGATCCCCCGTCCGACGGATGGCCATCTGCGCAAGACCCTCGAGGAGCAGGTACTGGGCGAACTCGCCGACCAGTTGATCGTTGCCGTCCGGCAGGAATCGTCGTCGCCAAGACGGCCATCCATCGCGGTTGTTGGCGGCGCGACGACCGATCTGACCTTGTCTGTCGAGTCAGTACCGACTCTCGAGACGTCGGCGGAGGCGATCAAGCAGCGCTATACCCCCGGCGGTAAGGGCCTGTTGCAGGCTGTCGCGGCCGCACGGCTGGGAGCCCGGAGCACTTTGATCGCTGCAGTCGCCGACGATAAATTCGGACAGCGCATCAATGATTTGCTCACAGAGGAGGGAGTCGATGCCACTCAGTTAAAAAAAGTTCCTGGGGCAGTCTCAAGCATCACGTACGTCATCGAGGGACAGCAGGGAGCCAGCATCGCGGTCAACGTACGCGGCGGAGCCGTCCTCAACGAGGGCGACATCGACGGGGTTGCCGATCTGCTGAGTACGCAGGACGGCCTGTTGGTGACATTCGAGATTCCGCCCGCAACACTGACGCGTCTACTCGATCTCCCCCATCTGCGCCGGGCAGATCGACCGGTGGTTGTTCTCACGCCAGGGCAGCCCTACCTCTCGACGGTTCGCCTCGATCGCCAACTTCTCAGGAATGTCGACTGCCTCGTCGCACGCCCATGGGAGCTGGCGCGACTATTTCAAGAGGAGAAAGATCTCAGTGATAGCCAGTTGGTAAAATACTTCTTACGAGCTGGAGTCGCCGTGGTTTGCCTAATGACTGGCCAAGGATGCGAGGTTCACATTGCGGCCGACCGGGTCGGATTTCAATCGAAGATCTCTTTCCAGATTCCACCGAACTCATCAGTTGCGCGCGATGCCTTCTGTGCAGCGCTGGCAGTCGCTCGCTGCAGCAATCCAATTGGATGGCGAGAAGCAGTTCAGGCGGCAACTGTCGCAATGGGTCTCACCGCACAGAAGTTCGCTGACCAGGTGGTGGCCAACTTGACCACTGTCGATGAGCAGAGCCTCGACTCACACGACAACGATCCCAACCTGTCGATCAGGTCCTTACCGGATCTTGGCCTCGTGGAGTCCAACCTCTCCGAGGTGGACATTGCCCCGCTAACATCTGTCGAGCGGCCAATCACACCACCGGGCTGATCGCCACGCAAGTCGCGAGCTTGTCAGCCAGCTACGGCCAAACTCGGGTTTAGCAGGCCGACCGATCCGCAACATGAGTTCGGATTGGTCGCCAAACTCATCGGCAGCACGGGCAAACTGACCTACTTGACAGCATTCCTTCGCGTTGTTCACTGATGGTGTGGGAATCAGCATCGACAGGAACGAGGCGTCGCCATGGACTACACGGATGCTTTGACGCTGATAGCTGCGATCACCGCAGCGGCAGCTCTCATTCACTACTGGAAGCAGGTCCTCGTCGCTCTCCTCATATCATTGGTGACTATCTTCTGCTTCGGCATCTTCCAACTCGTATCGATCATCGAGATCTCGTGAGGATCAGCGATGAGGAGCGATACCCGCCCGACTGCTCAGCGGATTGGGCAGAACGCCTGTGCTCGGGATAGGAGGCCTGGTGTCCAGGTCGGTGTAGCCGAGGGCTAACCGGTAGCCATTCAGCGGGTAGCGTGTGAAGGATTCGCCGGTCAGGGCGGTCGCCTCCAGATGGGCCGCCAGGTGCGGGTTCTCGGCAGAATAGAGCTCCAGTTCGCCTCTGGCCAGGCCCCAGAGGTCGACTTCGGGGACGAGGTTGGAGAGGGGGTTCAGAACGCCCAGGAAAAGGGCGTCCACCAAGTACTGCCGGAGGACGTTCCAGGGCTTTCTAGGGAGGACTCGGTCGTGGGAGTCCGGTTCCAGACCCCGGTCGGGGATGGGGGTGGTGGAGATGTTGACGTCGTCCACGAGGTCCTTCACGACCAGGCGAGAAGGCAGGCCTGAGGGGTCGCAGATGACGGCGAGGTTTTCGCCGTGGGGGTTCACCGTGATGCCGTAATTGTGAAGGAGATGGAGCAGGGGTCTGAGGATGGTGGAGAGGAGGTGGCTGATCCACACCTCGGGGGATACGCCGGAGCGTTTGATGTACGACGCGACGAGCGGTTCGCCGGCGGCGTCGACGTGGAGGACGGCGGCCAAAGGCCAGGCGGATTCGCCCTCACGAAGGCGGGGGTCAAGAGGGTCTCGCCAGATGCAGCCGAGGGTTTCGGTCCACTGGTAAGGGATTCCGGGGGCTGTTGCGAGTTGGGGATGGCGGACGGTGACGGAGGCGACCTCGCCCAGGAGCTCGGCGCCCAGGGACTGCAGCGTCTCGTCGCGGTACCAGAGGCCTCGCAGCCATTGGGTGACCATGGGGGCCGCGAGGGTGCAGTGGATGGGGATGCCTCGGTAGACCGACGTGTTGAGGATCTTCAGGGGGAGCTTGACCTGGTAGCGCAACGGCGACGAGATGTTGACCATCGTTCGGATGGACTGGGTGGGGAGATAGTCGTCAGCAGACTCCCCCAGGACGACGATCTCGCCGGTGGCGAGTTCGCGGGACCACTGGGTGCGGACGACGTGGTCGAGCTGCCAAGGGTGGACCGGGAGCCAGACGTACGAGTCCGGGTCGACCAACAACCCCCGGAAGGCCTCCAGCGTCTCCGGCCCCAGTTCGCGGCCGACGACCGCGTGCTCCGACAGGTCAGGAGTCCCCCGGAACTCGGCCAGGCCACGCCGTACCGCCAGCCACACAAGGCGGAGCGGCGTACGGGCCTCTGGCGTGTACCGCTCACTGTCGGAGGCTGAGAAGCCCAGGCGCCCCTTGTTGGCGACCAGGATGGGGTGGCCGGTCAGGTGGCCTTCCAGACGAGTGTGGTGGAGCTGCAGGAGGTCGTCAGAGCTAACAGCAGTAGAAGCCATCCGTACGTCGGCAGCGAGCGTGCTCGACAGCTCAGCGGTGTAGCCGGCCAGAGTCGGCCCGTCGAGACCCAGTACGCCGGCCGCGTCCAGCAGGAACTGCAGCGGGTCGATCGCCGGTTCGCTCTCGTCGTTGCCGAGGATGCCGGCGGTGGTCCGCTGCACGGACCCCGGCGTCACCCGGTACGTCGCGAAGGCGCCCTCGACGTACTCGAAGGTGTACGCGACCGAGCCCAGCTCCAGCCGGCCGTCCACGGGTGTCAGCAACGCCTCGCTGCAGAGCTGCGAGATCAGCTTGGCCAGCAGCTCCGCTGAGCAGCGTTCCCAGCTCATGCGGGCTGGGCGAAGCTGGTGAAGGCGGTGGACTTCTGCAGCCGGAACACCTCACGCCCGGCGACCGCGTTCAGGATCGTCGCGTTGCGGACCGCCCCGATGCCGAGGTCCGGCGCCGCGACGCCGTGACTGTGCAGGTCGGCGTTCGACACGAACAGCTTCGCAAGACCGCCGACGCTGTGATCCCTGTTGACCACCCACCGACCGGCAGCGTCCCGCTGCACCAGTGACTCGACAGACGCGTCCAGGAACCCCAGAGGCCGGTTCCGGTAGCCAGTAGCGGCCACAACCGCGTCACACACGTGCTGGAAGGTCTTGCCGCTGTCAGTGTGCCGAAGCGTCAGCTCGACCCCGTCAGGCCCTTCCACAGCAGCAGTGACCGCCACACCGCACTGCAGCTCGGCAGACACGTCACGCGAGTACAGCAGGTCGTGGATCTGCTCCAGCGTCTCGGACGAGATCCCCTTGTAGTGCCGCCACTGCTCCTTGACCAGCCGGTCCCGCACCGGTTCGTCCAACGAGTGGAAGTAGTCCACGTACGACGGTGTGGTCATCTCCAGCACCAGCTTCGAGTAGTCCAGCGGCGCGAACGACGCCGTACGAGTCAGCCAGCTCACGGCAGGCCCGTCGGCCCGCAGCAGGTCCAGGGCGCACTCCGCACCGGACTGCCCGGACCCGACGACAGTGACCCGCCCAGCACCCAGCAACTCGTCCCGCCGGTACAGGTAGTCCGCAGAGTGCAACAGCCGCCCAGCAGGCAGGTCAGCAAGCGCAGCCGGTACAGCGGGCTCAGTGCCGACCCCGAGCACCAGGTGCCGAGCCTCGAAGACCTCGTCACCAGCAACGATCCGAAAGACCGACCCGTCCCACTCCACCGCCGTGACCTCGCGCCCGAAGTGCAACGAGTCCAGCTGCGCCGCGCACCACCGCAGGTAGGACTCGTACTCACGCCGGGTCGGGTGGAACTTCTCCCGCACGTAGAACTGGTACAGCCGGTCGTTGTCGCGCAGGTACGACAGGAACGACAGCCGGTGCGCAGGCTCGACCAGGCTGACCAGGTCGGCCAGGAACGAGACCTGCAGCATCGCGTCGTCGAACATCAGCCCCCGGTGCCAGGTGAACTCCGGCCGGCCGTCCAGTACGGCGACTCGCAGGTCCAGCCCGTCCGCCAGCGCGGCCAGCCCGAGGTTGAACGGGCCGGCGCCTATCGCGATCACGTCGTACGGGTCAGCAGTCATCTCAGGCCTCCACGGTCCGGGTGCGGACCATCAGTAGTGCGGTCTTCTCGGGCAGCTGTAGCTCCCCGGCCGGCTCGAACCCGGCTGCGGCGAACGCGCGCAGCGACGGGGTGTTGCGAACGTCTGGCTCGGCGACGACGCGGTCGCAGCGGGGATCGGCCCGCAGTACGGCGTCGGCGAGGGCGCGCAGCAGCCGCCGCCCGATCCCCTGGCCCACCTGAGCGACGTCACCGATGGCGACGTGCAGCCCCCAGTCGTGCTCGCGCCAGGCGTAGTACTCCGCGAGCCGGTCGTGCCGGACGCGGTACAGCTCGACGTACGCGAAGCTCTGCCCGTCGAGAGCGACCAGGCACGGGACCGAGTGCTCCCCCGCCGCCTGCTCGTCCAGCGCCTCGGCCCAGCGCTCCACCGGCCAGTCCGACTCCCACCAGGGCACGATGTGCGGCTGAGCCATCCACTGCGCGACGAGAGACGCGTCGGACGTCTCGGCCGGGCGGAGGTCGAAGCCGTCGTCCAGGTGCAGCACCGGCGCGACCTCGCACCTCATCGAGCCGCGCCCAGCCGCAGGGGGTTCGGGATCTCCAGGTAGACCGACTGGTTGTCCAGCGGTGCGACCACCTCGTCGATGCCCTTCAGTCGGGTCAGCATGTTCGCCTTGCAGGGCAGCTGGTCGGCCGTGAGCCAGCGCTGGGCCAGCCGATCGCCGTCAGGTCCAGCAGCCTTCAGGGACGGCAGTGCGTCGGCCAGACGATCCCGTACGACGTCCAGCAGGTCCAGCTCGTCCGCTACCCCGTCGACGCCCAGTGCGCTCACCACAGCGAGCGCCTGGTTGTGCAGCAGGTAGTAGGTCAGTCGGTCGTCGACGATCGCATCCTCGACGACAGCCAGGGTGGAGTCGCGCAGGCCGGTCACCGCCAGCAGACCCTTCAGGTACGACGACGCCAGGTAGTAGCCCTGGTTGTCGCGGTAGGCGCCTCCGATGACTCGCCCGCTGTCGTCCAGCCGGACCAGCGTGTTCTGCTGGTGCGCCTCCAGACCGATGCCTGTCTCGGCGTACAGGCAGAGCATGGGGACGAGCACCTGGTCGACGTACGACGCCACCCAAGCAGCCGGGTCCTCCTGTACGGCGGGGAGCGCGCTGAGGCGGCTGACGCCGCCGAGCCGGGGTGCGACGAGTCCGGCGAGGCAGGCGTAGCTGTCGACGTCAGCGGGGACCTCACGGACGGCCACGTCGAGCCCGGTGAGCGTCGGGCCGCCCTCGTCGAGCGCTACCCACGCCGGGTCGCGCACGATCGAGAAGCCGGGGTAGGCGGTCGCCGTACCGGCGTTGTACGCCGCGTCGAGCAGGCGGTTGATCTCGAGACCGCGGCGGAGCTCTGTCGAGGTGGACTCGCGGCGGGAGTTGGTGATCCGCAGGCCGAGGGACAGCTTGAGCATGACCGGCAGGTCCGGGTGGTAGACCGTGCGGAGACTGGAGGTCGGGTACCACTGCGCGCCGAGCGGTCCGAGCGGCCGGACTCGTCCGGCACGGATCAGCTCGGCTACGCGCGGCCGGTGGAGCAGGGACTCGGCCTGCCACGGGTGCGCCGGTATCAGCGCAGCACCCGCGGCAGGCGTCGTACCGGCCAGCGCGGCCATCAGCTGCGGGGCGTCCAGTCCCTGCAGTGAGGGTGCGCCGGCCACCTGATCCGAGGAGACCAGTTCCTGGTCGACCTCGAACCAGTGCACTGCGAAGCGGCCGGCGAGCTCTGGCGAGTACGCCGCCAGCTCGTCGCCACTCAGTCCGTCGCGGCTCTTGGGGGCCGGGTGGTTCTGGTGCCCGACCGTCAGGGCCTGCTCGTGGGTGAGGAAGCGGCCGGGGCCGAGCTCGGCCTGTCCGCCGGCGAAGAAGGTCGCGACGTTGCGCACGGACTCGGCGGTGCGGGCGGCCAGGTCGTCCACCTCGGAGGGGTCGGCGTCGACCGCCAACAGCCGGACCAGTTCCTCCGGCTCCGGCGCGCTGCCGTCCACCTGGACGTCGGCGAAGACATGTAGGCCGGTCGGGGACGCGTGGAGCACCTGCGCCGTCACCTCGGCGCCGGCCCCGGCCGCGTCGGCGGCGGCAGGCGCAGGCCCGACCCGGAAGCTGAGCCGTCCAGGAGCAACCGGCACGCCGGCTTCGCGGGTGTAGCACCTCAGGATGGCGTTCAGGTGGGTGGTGACAGCTGCTGCGGTGGTGGGGGTCACGCTGCTCCTTCGCCGGCCGACCGGACTTCGTGGCCGGTGGCCACGACCAGGTCGAGCAGCTCCTCGATGTCCGACGCGGTGGCGTTCGGGTTCAGCAGCGTCAGCTTCAACGCGACCGCCGCCGGGCGGTCACCACCGCCGGGGATGGTGGTCCGGCCGATCAGCACCCGTCCCGACGTCAGCAACCGGCGCCGAACCTCACCCTGGAGCGCGTCCACGCCGGCCGCGTCCAGGCCCCGCCCGGCGACCCGGAACAGCACCGTGGTCAAGGTCACCGGCGCCAGCAGCTCGAGGTTGCTGTCGGCAACGACCCTGGCCGCGGCGGCGTGCGCGAGCTCGTGGCAGGTGTCGAGCATCTTGCCCAGTCCGGCTCGCCCGTAAGCGGTCAAAGTCGTGGCGACTTTCACAGCGTCGGGACGCCGCGTCGTCTGTAGACTCCGCCCGAGCAGACCGTCGAGACCGGAGTCGATGTCGTCGGCCGGGTTGAGGTAGTCGACCGATCGCCCGAGCGCCGAGAAGCGCTGCTTGTCCGCCACCAGCAGCATGCTCGTCGCGGCCGGCTGCCAGCCGATCTTGTGCAGGTCGAGCGTGACCGAGTCCGCCGCCGGCAGCTCCGCCATCAACGGCGCCAGCCGATCGGAGAACAAAGCACCGAACCCGTACGCCGCGTCCGCGTGCACCCAGGCGCCGTACGGACGTGCCAGCTCCGCGATCCCCTCGATCGGGTCGATCGAGCCGTAGTCCGTCGTACCGGCCGTCGCCACCACGGCGATCGGCGTGCGCCCCGGCCGGGCCAGCTCGTCGGCAAGTACGTCGAGGCGAAGGCGGAAGTCGCCGTCGGTCGGGATCGCGATCACCGCATCCTCGCCCAACCCGAGCGCGGCACAAGCCCGCTGGATCGAGAAGTGCGCCAGCTCGGAGCACAGCACCACTGGCCGCCGCATCCCGTACACGCCGTCACGCCGTACGTCGAGACCCGCCGCGGCCGCCGCGTTGTCCCGCGCGATCAGCATCGCGAGCAGGTTGGAGATCGAGCCACCCGGAGTCAGTACGCCGTCCGCCGCCGGACCGAAGCCAGCCATCCCGGCCAGCGCCCGAACCACCCACTGCTCGATCGCCAGCGTTGCCGGGCCGGAGTCGTACGTGTCCATCGACGCGTTGCTCGCCGACGCCAGCCGATCGGCGTCGACGGCGACCTGCAGGACCGGCGGCTGCAGGTGCGCCGCGGCGTGCGGATGACTGAGATCGATGCCGTCCCGATCGAGCAGTCCGGCGATCATATCCAGCGCCGCGGACTCGCCGACGCCGGTCGACGGCACCCGCGGCTCCCCCAGCATCTCCGCCGTTCGTCGCAACACGTCCGCGGGCAGGCCGGCCGGCAACGGCCCGCGTTCCCGATCCACTACCGTGGACGCCAACGGCCACCGCACTTCGTGCGGGCCGTACGGCGCCCGGACCGATGAGCTCAACGGTGCGAGACCCACTTGCTGCGACATCCAGCGACTCCAGGAAAAGTTGTTGAGTAAGGCAACCCTTACTTAGGTAGCCCTAACCTACTTCTCCTGCAGGTGATGTCAATTCACCGCCCGTACGGCGCGCGGGTGAGGATGAACGTCGCGATGTTGAGTTCGGTGATCGAGCCGGCCTCGTCGCGGACGACCCGCAGCTTTTCACCGGCGAAGTAGCCGTCCCGGCCTTGGTAGAGGTCGGGACCCAACGGCGAGAAACGGCACGTGAGAGCGCCGCTCAACTGGAGGATGCAACCGCTGACCGACATGGTGACAGGGGTGTTCCCCCAGTACCAGTGGCCGAGCAGCTCCTCGCCCTCCGAGAGTTCGGGCTCGGGGACCCACTCCTGGGGCAGCCACGGCTCGTGGGTCATCGCGACCCGCATCAGATCGATCGGGACCGAGGCGCACTTGCCGTACGTCGCGTTGGCGAGCGCGACGGCACCGATGCGCCGGGCGCGGTCGAAGAACAGGCCCGCGATGAACCCGGGCATCGAGCCCGTGTGGCCGGCGAACAGGAACGGATCGTCGGCCTGCAACCGAAGCCCCAGCCCGTACGCCGCGTTCAGCGCCTCGCGCGGATCGGCCGACGCGGGCGTCGCCATCTCCTCGACGCTCTCGCGACTCAGCACCTCGGGGACCGGATCGATCCAGAAGCACGCGTACCGCGCCAGGTCCTCGATCGTGCTCCACAGTTGCCCGGCCGGAGCCATCGCCATCGAGTCGTACGCCGGTTCTTCACAGAGCCGGCCACTGAACGGATGCACCGAAAAACCCCGAGCCGCCGGGTCCTCCGGGAAGTACGTCGTACGCCGCATCTCCAGCGGCAACAGAATCCGATCGCGGACCAGCTCGATCCAGGAAGCACCGCGCAACCGCGAGACGACCTCACCGAGCAGCCCGTACCCGAGGTTCGAGTAGTGGTACCGCTGATCCGGTCCGCCGGCCGCCTGCGACTCGTCCATCGCCGCGGTCAGCGCCTCGAACGAAACACCCGGATTGCGTTCCCACCAAGGCCCTTCGGGCTCGGCGTTCATGCCGCCGGAGTGCGACAGCAGGTGCCGGATCGTCAGGTCGCCGAACGCGACCCCCGGCAGATGCTTGCCCACGGCATCGTTCAGCGCGAGCAGCCCGTCGTCGCGGCACTGCATCACCAGCACCGCGGTCAGCGTCTTCGTGATCGAGCCGATCCGATACTGCCGCTCCGGACCGGGCAACCCGCCGTCGGCGGTCGCGAACTGCCCCCGCGAACCGGTCCACACCAGCGCGCCGTCGCGCACCACACCGGCCGTGATCGACGGCAGCTTCCATTCACTCTGGGCCGCTGCCACCTCGGCGTACAAGGCGGCAGCGGTGTCAGGGCGCAAGGTCACTCAAAGGCCTCCGGGGAAGGGCAGGAGCAGATCAGGTTGCGGTCGCCGTACGCGCCGTCGATGCGGCGGACCGGCGGCCAGTACTTCGTGGTCCGGTCGACCGACTGCGGGAACGCGGCCTCCTCGCGGGTGTAGGCGTGCTCCCACTTGTCGTTGATCACCGCGGACGCCGTGTGCGGCGCGTTGACCAGCGGGTTGTCGTCGGCCGGCCACTCGCCCGCGGCGACCCGGTCGACCTCGTGCCTGATCGCGATCATCGCGTCGATGAAGCGGTCCAGCTCGCCCAGGTCCTCGGACTCGGTCGGCTCGACCATCAGCGTGCCGGGCACCGGGAACGACATCGTCGGCGCGTGGAAGCCGTAGTCGATCAGCCGCTTCGCGACGTCGTCGACGGTGACGCCGGTCTCCTTGGTCATCGGCCGCAGGTCGAGGATGCACTCGTGCGCAACCAGGCCGTTCTCGCCGGTGTAGAGCACCGGGAACGCGTTCTCGAGCCGCTTGGCGACGTAGTTCGCGGTCAGGACGGCGGCCTTGGTCGCCGAGGTCAGACCCTCCGCGCCCATCATCCGGATGTAGGCCCAGGAGATCGCCAGCACGCCGGCCGAGCCGAACGGCGCCGCCGAGATCGGGCCGACGCCGGAGTCCGGACCGGCCTGGCCCAGAAGCGGGTGGTTCGGCAGGTACGGCGCCAGGTGCGCGGCGACCGCGACCGGACCGACACCCGGGCCACCGCCGCCGTGCGGGATGCAGAAGGTCTTGTGCAGGTTCAGGTGCGAGACGTCGCCGCCGAACTCGCCCGGCTTGGCCAGGCCGAGCAGGGCGTTCAGGTTCGCGCCGTCGACGTACACCTGGCCGCCGTGGTCGTGCACGATCTGGCAGACCTCGGTCACGCTCTCCTCGTACACGCCGTGCGTGGACGGGTAGGTGATCATGATCGCGGCCAGCTTGTCCGCGTGCTCGGTCGCCTTGGCCCGCAGGTCGTCCAGGTCGATGGTGCCGTCATCGTTGCCCTTGACAACAACAACCTTCATCCCGGCCATCACCGCGGAGGCGGCGTTGGTGCCGTGCGCCGACGACGGGATGAGGCAGACGTTGCGCTCCTCGTTTCCCTCGGCCCGGTGGTAGCCGCGGATCGCCAGCAGGCCCGCGAGCTCGCCCTGCGACCCGGCGTTCGGCTGGATCGAGACCTTGGCGTAGCCGGTCACCTCGGCCAGCCAGCGCTCCAGCTGGCCGATCAGCTTCACGTACCCGGCCGCGTCCTCGATCGGCGCGAACGGGTGCACGTCGGCGAACTCGGGCCAGGTGACCGCTTCCATCTCGGTGGTCGCGTTCAGCTTCATCGTGCACGAGCCGAGCGGGATCATGCCGCGGTCGAGCGCGTAGTCGTAGTCGGACAGCTTGCGCAGGTAGCGCAGCATCGCGGTCTCGGACCGGTGCGTGTTGAAGACCGGGTGGGTCAGGAAGTCCGACGTCCGGACGACGGCCTCGGACAGGTTGCCACCGGCCAGCGATGCGTCGTACCGGACGCCGAACGAGCTGCAGACCAGGCCGAGCGCGGCAGCGTCGGTCTTCTCGTCGCAGGAGATGCCGACGTGGTCCGCGTCGACGAGACGCAGCCAGATCCCGTTCTGCCGGGCGGTGTCGACGACGTCGGCGGCGCGGCCGGGGACACGCGCCAGGACGGTGTCGAAGAACTGCTCGTGCACGACCTCGACGCCACCGGCGCGCAGCGACGCGGCCAGGCTGTCGGCGTTGGTGTGGACGCGCTCGGCGATCGCCTTCAGCCCGTCGGGGCCGTGGTAGACGGCGTACATCGACGCGACGACGGCGAGCAGGACCTGCGCCGTACAGATATTGGAGGTCGCCTTCTCACGACGGATGTGCTGCTCACGGGTCTGCAGGGCCAGCCGGTACGCCGGGGCGCCGTCGGCGTCGACCGAGACGCCGACGAGGCGACCGGGCAACGACCGCTCGAGGCCGGCCCGGACCGACATGAAGCCGGCGTGCGGTCCGCCGTAGAACAGCGGTACGCCGAAGCGCTGCGACGAGCCGATGACGATGTCGGCGCCGGCCTCACCCGGTGCCTCGAGCAACGTCAGCGCGAGCAGGTCGGAGGCGACGGCCACCAGCGTCTCGCGCTCGTGCGCGGCGGTGACCAGCGGCTTGAGGTCGCGGACGACGCCGCCGGAGCCCGGGTACTGGACCAGGAAGCCGAAGAAGTCGCCGTCCGGCAGGCCGTCGGTGGTGTCCGCGACGACGACCTCGATGCCGAGCGCCTCGGCGCGGGTCTCGACGACCGCGATCGTCTGCGCGAAGCAGTCGGCGTCGACGAGGAAGCGGTTGCTCTTGGACTTGCGGTTGGATCGGAGCGCCAGGGTCATCGCCTCGGCGGCGGCGGTGCCCTCGTCGAGCAGCGACGCGTTCGCGGTCGGCAGGCCGGTCAGGTCCGACACGGCGGTCTGGAAGTTCAGCAGCGCCTCGAGCCGGCCCTGGGAGATCTCCGGCTGGTACGGCGTGTAGGCCGTGTACCAGGCCGGGTTCTCGACCAGGCGGCGGACGATCACCGACGGGGTGAACGTGCCGTAGTAGCCCTGGCCGATCATCGAGGTGGCCACGGTGTTGCGGGCGGCCAGCTGACGGAGCTCGGTCAGCGCGTCGACCTCGGAGGCCGGCTCGGGCAGCCGCAGCGGCTCGGTCGAGCGGATCGAGGCCGGTACGGCGGCGTCGACGAGCGCGTCGACGTCGGCGTACCCGAGGGTCTGCACCATCCGGGCGACCTCGTCGGCGCGCGGACCGATGTGACGGTCGGCGAAGGTCGCCGAAATCTGTGGGGAGATGTCGTGCTCAGTCATGAGTGGAGGCTCCGTTGCTGACAGGTCTGCCGGTGGCCTCCCCCTCTGTCACGCGGCGAGCGCGCTTCAGAGTCGCCTGCGGCACCCGGTCCATGGGCCTGAGAGGTTCCGGGGAGGAATTGCCCCTTCGGCGCCCAGGCGAACCTGGGACTCTCCCGAGTGCTGTGTACGGCAACCCCGAGGTTACCAGTTGCCCTCGTCGAGTTCCGGCAGCAGCCGCCGCGCGGTCACCCGCGCGGGTCCGACCAGTTCCGGATCGGCGAAGGCCATCGGCCAGCGCATGCGCGTCCCGGCGTCGGCCCAGCCGCCGACCGCGGCGAGGAACTTGTCGAGCGCGGGGTTCGACAGGCCTCGGGCCTGCAGCGGCGCGATGTGCTGGGCGAAGAACTCCGCGATCCGCCGTTCGACGTCGAGTGCCGCCTGGTGGTCGGTCTCGACCAGCTCGTACCACCTGACGGAACCGGTCGGCGAGAGCGCGGCGACGTTCGAGTAGCTGCCGTCCGCGCCGAGCGGCGTCATGCTCGCGAGGAAGTGACCGGGGACGAAGAGCGACAGGCCGGAGTCGCGCGCTCGGGAGAACCACTCCGCGTCTCCCCCGGCACTCTTCAGCCCGATCAACGTCGGTACGGCGCGCGCCAGGTCGGCGAGTTGCCGGGGCCCGACCTGCGTCTTCGCGTGCGGCGGGTTGTAGAGCACGAGCGGTACGCCGCCCGCCGTCTCGGCGACGCGGTCGAGGAATGTCAGCGCCTCGCCGGCGTTCAGCGGCAGCCAGTCGGGCAGGATCACCTGGATCGCGGAAGGACGAAGCGCGGCGGCCCGTCGTACGCGATCGAGCTGGAGCTGAGCCGAGGGGTGGCTCGCTCCGATCTGGAACGGGAGGTCGGTGCCCGCGGCGAGGAGGGCGTTGATCCGGTCGTACTCGTCCTCGGTCAGGGTCTGGAACTCCCCCGCCGTACCGTGCACGTACAGACCGTCCAGCCCCGCCTTGGTCAGGTGGTCGAGCTGGGTCTCGAGGCGGGCGAAGTCGATCGTGTCGTCGGCGTCGAGGGGTAACAACAAAGTCGCCCACACACCACGCAAGGTCTCCGCGGTGAGTGGGCGCACTGTTTGCTGTGGGTGGTTCAGCCGGTCATCCGGGCGCGGCGGCGAGCGGCGAGCTCGTCGTTCGCGTGCGAGCCGGACTCGTCGTCGCTGCCGTCGGCGCGCTCGGTCGGCAGCTCGGACAGCGAACCCTCGACCTCGCGCCAGACACCACCGAGGGCGATGCCGAACACTCCCTGGCCGCCGGCCAGCAGATCGATCACCTCGTCGGGCGAGGTGCACATGTAGACCGAGGCGCCGTCACTCATCAGCGTGATCTGGGTCAGGTCGTCGATGCCGCGCTTGCTCAGGTGGGCGATCGCGGTCCGGATCTGCTGCAGCGAGATGCCGGCGTCGAGCAGCCGCTTGATCACCTTGAGCAGAAGAACGTCGCGGAAGCCGTAGAGCCGCTGCGTGCCCGAGCCGGTGGCCGGGCGGACCGACGGCGACACCAGGCCGGTGCGGGCCCAGTAGTCGAGCTGACGGTAAGTGATGCCCGCGGCCGCGCAGGCCGTCGGGCCGCGGAAGCCGACATCCTCCGGCATCGGGCGCAGGTCGTCGTCGAAGAGCAGGCCCTGCACCCCCGCTGCGGCAGCCGCGTCGGCGTGTGCCTCCGACGCCGACTGCGCCGTCAGATCAGTGTCGCCGGTGCGTGTCACGCCTGAGCCTCCCTGGGTACGGACTGGAACGGACTACATCCGTGGAGTTACAACTCCTCACAACTCCTTCAAGGTAAGCCGCCGACTTGACCCGGTCAACGACAACCGCTCCGAGCCGAAAGCGTGTCGCGGCTCCGGGCCGAATCGTTACCAACCCGGCCTTGTACCAGTGATATCCAAAATCTGGCCGTAACGCACGGTCAGGACTTGTCGAAGTCCTCGGGCGAGATCTGGTCGAGGAACTCGCGGAAGCGCTCCACTTCCTCTTCCTCCTCCACCTCGTCGACCTCGTCGGTCTCGCTCTCCGGCACCGGGACGCCGGCCTCGGCGAGGATCTCCTCGGCGCAGAACACCGGCGTACCGGTCCGCAGCGCGAGGGCGATCGAGTCCGACGGGCGGGCCGAGATCTCGGTCTTGTCGTCGAAGACCAGGATCGCCTCGAAGACGCCGTCGGTCAGGTTCACGATCCGGACCTGGGTCAGCGTGTGACCCAGAACACGGATCACCTCGGCGAAGATGTCGTGGGTGAGGGGACGCGGTGGTTCCATCCCCTGCTGCGCGAACGCGATCGCGCTGGCCTCGGCCGCGCCGATCCAGATCGGCAGGTACCGCTCACCGCCGACCTCCCGGAGCAGCACGATCGGCTGACTCGAGGGCATCTCGACCCGGACTCCGATTACGTCGACTTCGCGCACACCCTCAGCCTACTCCGCACCGACGACACAAGCTGGCGTACGGGTCGTGCCGTACGCCGTCAGCGGCTGAGGCGAGACCGAACAAGGGCTGCGTGCAAACGTACGGCGAGGGCGGCGAGCTCCTGGGTCTTGTCGTCGCGGCGCGGGCCGGCGACCTGTTCGATCAGGCCGACCTCGCGGTCGGCCGCCGTACGGAACGGGCGCAGGTGCCGCGGCTCCACGCCGTACCGGCCGAACTCGGCAGCCGCCTTCGCGACCAGGATCGCGTCGCCGTCGTAGTGGTTGCCCCGAGCCACCACCAGCTGGTGACTCTCCAACTGCTCCAACAGCTCGGACGTGATACCCGCCGCGACGCGCAGCTCCTCGCGGGTCAGCTTCAGCTCGGTGCGGTCGGCACCGAAGTCCTCGGCCACCGGCAGACCGGCGGGCTCGGCCGCGGCAGGCGCTGCCGGACGGCCGCCCGGTGTCGGCCGCAACCCGCGGTCCATCGCGCCGAGGTGTTCCTTGATCACCTTCAGCGGCAGGTACTGGTCGCGTTGCGCGGTCAGCACGTACCGCAGCCGCTCGATGTCGGCCGCGCTGAACTTGCGGTACCCGGACGCGGTCCGGGCCGGCGTCACCAGTCCCTCGGCCTCGAGGAAGCGGAGCTTGGAGATGGTGACGTCGGCGAACTCGGCCTGCAGGACCTGCAGCACCGCTCCGATGCTGCTTCCTCCGGCGTCAGCCTCAGGCCTGGCCACTGGCGTAGTAGACGAGCCGGTACTTGCCGATCTGGACCTCGTCGCCGCCTGCCAGCGCGACCTCGTCGATCCGGTCGCGGTTGACGTACGTGCCGTTCAGGCTGCCGACGTCGCGGACCTTGACCCCGGCCGGGTCGCGGCGGAACTCCGCGTGCCGGCGGGACACCGTGACGTCGTCCAGGAAGATGTCGCTGTCGGGGTGCCGGCCCGCGGTGACCACGTCGACGTCGAGCAGGAAGCGGCTGCCCGCGTTCGGGCCGCGCTGGACGATCAGCAGGGCGGACCCGGCCGGCAGCGCGCCGACGGCGGCCTCGTCCTCGGCGGTCAGTCCCTCACCGGCCAGCTCGATCCGCTCGGTGTCGGGCTCGGCGCTGATCGGGGTCAGCATCGCGGTGTCGGTGACGCCGGGGGCGGGCACCGGACGGTCCGCGCCAGGGAGCATCGTTCCGCACTGCGAGCAGAACCTGCTGCCCTCGGAGTTCTCGTGCCCGCACTGGTTGCAGAACGGCATGCTGTGATCCTCCCGATCGCCGGCGGTCCGGCGACGTTGTCGTAGATCCCCGTGATGACAGTCGTGGTGCAAGTGTGGACCAGGCCTCAACCCTCGACCGGCGGTTGAGGCCGCAAACCTATCAGTCCTGGGACGTCAGCTCTGGTCGAGCTGGCCCTTGTAGGTGTCGGCGTCCATCAGGGCCGCCACCTCCTCGTCGTCGTCGACGCGGATGTCGAGCAGCCAGCCCTCGCCGTACGGGTCGGTGTTGACCAGGTCGGGCTGGTCGGCCAGGGCCTCGTTGACGGCGGTGACGGTGCCGTTGACCGGTGCGAACAGGTCGCTGACGGACTTGGTCGACTCCAGCTCGCCGCAGGCGTCACCGGCCCGTACGACGGCGCCGACCTCGGGCAGCTGGACGTAGACGATGTCGCCCAGCGCGTCCTGCGCGAAGTCGGTGATACCGACCCGCACCGGGCCTTCTTCGCCGGCCTTGAGCCACTCGTGCTCGGCCGTGTACTTCAGGTCTTCGGGGTACACCTCGGGTCCTCTTTCGCTCAGGATCTACTTGGTCGGGCTGGGGGCCGGGCGAGCGTAGCGATGCTCCTCCGGCGCGTGCAAGGCGCTGACGGTCAGCTGCCGCAGCTCGGTCACCTCGGCGGTGCCGCCGATCTGCGGGCCGGTCACCTCACTGACCAGGCCGCCGGGGAAGTTGGCCGCCTCGGCCAGGTTGTGCGACTCGCCGATCGCCTCGATGACGTACGGCGAGACGAGCTTCTCCCCGTCCACCCGGACGCCAGGTGCGTCGTCGGTCAGGTCGGTGCTGGCCACCACCCGGACCGAGCCGTTGATCTGGATCGCCTCGGCGCCGGCGTCGCGCAGTTCCTCGATCGCGTCCAGCAGGTTGCCGGACGTCATCTTGCCTTCCGGGTCGTTCAACGTGATCCGGACGCCCGGTCCCTGGGCCGGCAGCGTGCCGGCCAGGATGCCGAGGGTCCGGACCTGCTGCTCGGCCTGCTCGCGCGCGGTCTGGGCCTTGTCCGCGCTGGAGGACAGCGTGTTCTTGCGCTCCTCCAGCTCGGTGATCTCGCTCTCCAGGCGGCGGTTGTTCTGGTTCAGGCCGTCGAGGATCGCGATCAGGTCCTCGCGGCGGGCGTTCTGGTAGCCGTCGTCGGCCCGGTTGACCCGGACCTGGACGACCGCCGTACAGGCGACCAGCGCCAGAACGACGGCCACGATCGCCTGTCCGCGCGACGGCTTGAAGCCGGCCTTCAACCGGCGCAGCGCCAGGTTCGGTCCCTTGGTGCGGGGCTGCGGCATCGGAGTCGGCGCGACCGGGTGGGCCGCCTCGGCCGGCGCCGGGGACTGCTCGCTCGGCCCGGACGGCTCGGCAGGCTTGGACGGTCCGGGCGGCTCGGTCGGCGTACCGTCCGAGCTCTCGGCCGGCGTACGGCCAGGTTGCTTCTGCTCCGACGACGCCCGGTGGTGCGCCTCGCCGCGGTGCTGCGGCGGGCGCTTCGGCTCCTCGGGCGGTCGCTGGTCGTCGCTCATGGTCAGGCCCGGAAGACGTGCCGGCGGATCGCGGCCATGTTGGTGAAGATCCGGATGCCCAGTACGACGACGACACCGGTGGACAGCTGCGAGCCGACGCCGAGCTGGTCACCGAGGTAGACGATCAGCGCGGCGATCAGGACGTTGGACACGAACGACACGACGAACACCTTGTCGTTGAAGATCCCGTCCAGGAACGCGCGCAGCGCGCCGAAGACCGCGTCGAGCGCGGCGACGACGGCGATCGGCAGGTACGGCTGGGCCCAGTCGGGCACGTCGGGCGCGACCAGCAGGCCGATCACGACGCCGATCACCAGACCGAGCACGGCGATCATTTCGGTCCCACCTTCGCGTACCGCAGCGCGATGGTGGCATCGGCTGGCACCAGCAAGGAGTCCTCCGTCGTGGTCGTCATCCGGACATCGAAGTTGCTCACCAGGTACTGCACCCACTGCCCGCCCGAGCTCTGGGCGTACCGGGCCGGCAAGGTGTTGGTGTCGCCGATCGCGAGCACCGTGTACGGCGGGTTGAGCGAGCTGTAGTCGACGGTGATCGCGCTGCCGGCGCCGCGGATCGCGGTCAGGCTGGTCAGCCGGTGGCCGTTCACCGCGATCGCCTCGGCGCCCGCGGTCCACAGCCCGTTGACCAGCTGCTGGAGGTCGACGTCGAGCAGCCGGCCCTCCTTGTCGTCGGCGTTCTTGGCGTCGTCGACGACCACCTTGATCCCGGGCCCGGTCACCGCGACCGCGCCGACCTGCAGCTCCAGGTCGTCGACCTTCTTCTGCAGCGCCGCGTCGGACTCGCTCAGCGCGCCGGCCTGCAGGCCGCGCACCTCACCGGCCAGCGCGGTCTGGCGGCTGCGCAGATCGTTCAGCCGGCCGTCGGCCTGCTCGACGCGTTCGACCAGCTCGTTGCGCTGCTTCTCCGCGGCCGGGGCCGCGCGGTAGTTCTGCGACGCGGCGATCGCCAGCAGGAAACCCAGGACGACGAACGCGACGACCAGCATGATCCTGTGCCGGGCCTTCTTCGGCCCACCCGTCAGCGGACGGGCCCGTGCACTGATCGCGTACCCCTCGTCGAGCGGGTGCGCCATCAGGTTGTTCAGCAGCGACATGGACGCGTCCACGCGCCGCTGCCCGGGCGGAGCTTGCTGAGTCACGATCTCCCCGGTTGCCCGCTGATCGGTTTGACGGTCTGGACCAGGTGCCGTAGCTGCACGAAGTACAGAGCGCCCGCCCAGTAGTACAGCGCCGTGCCCCAGATCGCGAAGGCCCAGCCGAACACGCGGGCCAGCAGGTTGAGCGTGCTGTCGCCGTCACCGAGCAGCAGCAGCGGGAAGGCGTACAGCAGGCAGAAAGTCGCCGACTTGCCGAGGAAGTGCACGGGCAGCGCGTTGAAGCCGCGGCGGTGCAGGGCCGGCAGGGTGAAGGTCAGCAGCAGGTCGCGCAACGGCAGCGCGATCGCCAGCCACCACGGGATGATGTCGCGCAGCGCCAGACCGAGCACGGTCGCGAAGATGTAGAGCCGGTCGGCGACCGGGTCGAGCATCTGGCCGAGGCGGGTGGTCTGGTTCATCCGGCGGGCGATCTGTCCGTCGGCCCAGTCGGTGAAGCCCGAGACAGCGAGCACCAGCAGGGCCCAGCCGTCCTCCTCCGGGCCGAGGATCAGCCACAGGAACAACGGCACCCCGAGCAACCGCACGAAGCTCAGTGCGTTCGGGATCGTCAGTACCCGGTCGGACACCTCCACGTCCGGCACGCGACCCTCCCCCTTATGTCCTGTCGGCCCACTTCCGCCGGTAACTCTACTGGGGCAGACGACCAGGTTTCGCTCGGGCCACACCGGGGAAGCCCTGAGATGCCCCTGACTACTCGAACGCCACCGAACCGGTTCGGCTACGCACGACACCGACCGGTGACCTGATCGAGACCGAAGGGAGACTGCCCGCAGCGACTCAGAGGCTGTCGAGCAGCTTGGTGAGGGACGCCGGTACGCCGGTACGCCAACCGCCGTTCATGATCGTGCGGGCCTGCTGCTGCAGCGGGTCGTCCGGATCGAAACCCTCGTGCAGCAGGAACAACCGGGTGCCGCGCCCTTCCGGTTGCAGCGTCCAGGTCAGAGTCCAGTCGACGTCACCACCGGCCGCATCACGCCAGCCCAGGCGCAGCAGCTTCTCGGTCTCGAACGCCAGCACCTCGGCCTCGACCAGACCGGAGAAGCCGGTGGCGGGGATCGGCCGGGACTGCATCGTGTAGCGGTGGCCGATCTCGAGCCGGAAGTCGCCGGGCATCAGCCACTGCGCGATCAGCTCCGGCTCGGTCAGCGCCCGCCAGACCTTCGCCGCCGGGTGCGGATAGAACTGGTCGACCTCGATCGTGGTCAGGTCCTCGCTCACTCGTCCTCCATCTTGTCGAGTACGTCGCCCAGCGCGGCCATCCGCTCGCGCCAGAACCGTTCGTACGGCGTCAGCCACTCGTGCACCTCGGCGAGCGGCACCGGCTCCAACCGGTACAGCCGTTGCCGGCCTTCCTTCCGTTCGCTGACCAGCCCGGCGTCGCGGAGCACGCGGAGGTGCTCGGAGAAACTCGGCCGGGCCATCGCGAACCGTCCGGCCAGTACGGCGACTGGCTGCGGCCCGCCGTCCCGCAGCAGCCGCAGCACCTCCCGGCGTACCGGACTGGACAGCGCGGCGAACACGCGGTTCTCGATGCTCTCGGCAACAACACTCGGGCGCGGTGGCATGCCTCCACTATAGGTAGGTTTATTCCTACCCATCAAGTCCTACTCTGGGACGATGAAATTCCTGATCCTGATCTACGGCAATCCCGAGGGCCGTGAGCTGTGGAACCAGCTGTCGGAGGAGCAGCGGCGCGAGTCGATGGTCGGCTACGCCGATCTGGAGAACACCTTGACCGCGAACGGTGAGCTGCTCGCGAACGAGTCGCTCGACGATCCCGGGCTGACCCGGCAGGTGCTCGTGCGCGACGGCAAGGCGGTCACCACCGACGGCCCGTTCGCCGAGATCAAGGAGCAGCTCGCGGGCTTCTACCTGGTCGAGTGCGACACCGTCGAGCGCGCGACCGAAATCGTCACGCAGATCCCCGAGGCCGCGTTCAGCATCGTCGAGATCCGCCCGGTCCGGGACCTGAGTTCCCTGCGGTGAGCGTCACGGGGCAGCCGGGAGGGGGTGTTTCGGGGCAGCGGGGAATCCCGGGGCAGCCGGACCGCGGCTCGCCGGGGCAGATCGAGGGCCTGCTGCGGGAGCTTGCCCCGCGAGTTGTCGGGCCGCTCGTACGCCGGTACGGCGGGTTCGATCTCTGCGAGGACGCCGTCCAGGAGGCCCTGCTCGCGGCGGCCACTCAATGGCCGGCCGACGGCGTACCCGATCAGCCCTTGAACTGGCTGATCACCGTCGCGTCCCGGCGCCGGATCGAGCTGCTGCGCAGCGAGAACGCCCGCCGCAAACGCGAGGAGGCGGTCGCCCTTCAGTCGTCCGAGCCGGAGCCACTCCCCGCGACCGACGACTCGCTCACGCTGCTCTTCCTCTGTTGCCACCCCGCGCTCACTCCCCCGTCGCAGATCGCGCTCACCCTGCGCGCCGTCGGCGGCCTCACGACAGTCGAGATCGCCCGCGCCTTTCTGGTGCCCGAGGCAACCATCGGCCAGCGGATCAGCCGGGCGAAGGCGACGATCAAGTCCGACGGCGCGACCTTCCGGATGCCGCCCGTCGAGGAGCTCGGCGCGCGGCTGGCCGTCGTACTGCACGTGCTCTACCTGATCTTCAACGAGGGCTACACGGCCAGCTCCGGCGACGCCCTGCACCGGGTCGAGCTGAGCACCGAGGCGATCCGCCTCACCCGTCAGCTGCACGCGCAACTCCCGGCCGAGGGCGAGGTCAGCGGCCTGCTGGCCCTCATGCTGCTCACCGACGCGCGCCGCCCCGCCCGCACCTCCGAGACCGGCGCGCTCGTCCCGCTCCCCGACCAGGACCGCACCCGCTGGCACCACGATTTCATTGCCGAAGGCACCGATCTGATCAGTACGACGTTGCGCACCGCCCCGATCGGCCCGTACCAGCTGCAGGCCGCGATCGCCGCCGTGCACGCGGAGGCCCTGGACGCCGCCGACACCGACTGGCGCCAGATCCTCGTGCTCTACGAGCTCCTGGAGACCCTCTCCCCCGGCCCGATCGTCACCCTCAACCGGATCGTCGCCGTCGCGATGGTGCACGGCCCCCGCGCCGGTCTCGACCGGCTCGATCACGCCACCGAGGACCTCGCGAACCATTACCGCACTACCGCCGTACGGGCTCATCTGCTCGAACTCGCCGGCGACCTCGAAGCCGCGCGCACGGCGTACGAGGAAGCGGCGCGGCAGACCCAGTCGTTCCCCGAGCGCCACTACCTGGCGGCACGCGCGGCGGCGATCCTCAGCTAGCCGCGTTGTAGGCAGGCGTCGGCACGTCCAGCGTGGTGTAGATGGAGTCGGCGAGCCGGTCCTGCTGGTCCGCGTCGGTGATCGCCCCGAGGCTCCGGTGCGCACGGGCCAGGCCGGCATGGGCGCGGGCCTGCTCCATCGCGATGTCGTACTTGCTGGCGATCGCGAGGGCCTCGGTGTGGTGGGTGAGGGCCAGTTCGCTGTCGCCTGCTGTGTGCAGAGCCTCGCCGATCCCGTTCTGGGAGTAGCTCTCGTGGTCGTAGGCAGCGGTCTCGCGGTAGATGAGCAGGGCTGCCCGGTGATGCTCGACCGCCTGCGTGGTGTCGCCGGTCGCCGTGCACAGCTCGCCCAAGGTGTCGAGCGAACCTCCGACGCCGCCACGTCCACCGATGCGGCGGTAGATCTCCAGCCCCTCGAGCCCGTGCTCGCGCGCATCCTCGTACCGGCGGGCCCGCAGCTCCGCCACCGCGAGGCACTGCAACGCACGCGCTTCGCCGTTGCGGTTGCCGGCCTGGCGGCACAGCTCCAGCGCCTCCTTGGCGTGTGCCATGGCCTCCGGGTAGCTGCCGGTCCGTTCCGCGACCACACCGAGATTGGTCAGTACGGCGGCCCGGCCGTCGGACTCGCCGAGCTCGGCGTAGATCGCCAGGGCCCGGTGGAGCACCTCGAGCGCCTGGCCGTAGCGGGCGGTCCGCTTGTAGTTGTTGGCCAGGTTCGACAGGATCAGCGCCTCGCCGCGCTGGTCGCCGACCGAGTGGTACACGGCCAGGCCGCGTTCGAAGTGCTCGGCGCTGCGGGCGAAGTCGCTCAGCTGCGTGTAGTGGGTGCCCAGCGCGTTGTAGGCGCCGCCCTCCCCGATCCGGTCGCCGAGGGCCGCGAACTTGTCCCGGGTCTGCTCGTGCAGCACAATCGCCCGGTCGAACTGGAACATCCGGCCCCGGGAGATGCCGAGGTTGTTCAGCGCGTACGCCTCACCGACCAGGTCCCCGGCCTCCACGGCGGCGCGCAGCGCGTGGGTGTGGATGGTCATCGCGTCCGACGCGTGCACGCCCATCAGGTACCGGCCGAGCGTCATCGACAGCTGGCTGGCGTGCGTGAGCCAGCCGTTCTGGCTGGTGTGCTCGGCGAAGGCAGTCAGGTTCGAGCGCTCGGCGGTCAGCCAGCCGACGGCAGCAGGGCCGTTGGTGATTGCCGGCAGCTCGGTCGACGGCGTCGCCACCTTCGGCCTGCGGTCGCCGTACGCCGGGTGCAGGACGTCCATGCACACCGACGACGTGGCCAGGTAGTAGTCGAACAGGCGAGTCAGCGCGTCCCGGCGAGCACCTGGCCGGTCCTCGTCCACCCCCTTGACCGTCGCGTAGGCCCGTACGAGGTCGTGGAACGTGTAGCGGTCCGGAGTGGTCTGCTGGAGCAGGTGGTCGCGGGCCAGCTCCTCCAACGTCAGCTCGGCGGCCGGCAGGCTGGTGTCGGCGAGTGCGGCGGCGGCGTACGCGTCGAAGTCGGCGCCGGGGTGCAGCGACAGCATCCGCAGGATGCGGCGGTGCCGGTCCGGCAGGCCCTCGTACGACAGGTCGAGTGCGACCTCGACGGCGTCGTCGATGCGGTGGTCGCGGTACCGCTCGTCCAGGCGGTCGGCGTGGTCGGTCAACGTCCAGCCGGTCGTCGTACCGATGTAGGCCGTGACGAGGCTGAGTGCCAACGGCAGGAAGCCGCAGCGCTCGGCGATCCGGGCAGCTGCTGCCGGGTCCTCACCGGTTGGCAGGCCGGGGAGGTTGCGAGTCAGGTAGCCGACGGCTTCGTCGCGGCTGAACACGTCGATCTCGAAACGGCTTGTCTGCGGCAGACCGGTCAGACTGCGCCGGCTGGTGATCATGGTCAGGCATCCGGCGGTCTGCGGCAGCAGGGGACGGACCTGTTCCTCGGTCGCTGCGTTGTCCAGTACGACGAGGGTCCGCGTGCCGGCCAGGCGTTCGCGGTAGACCGCCGTACGGGCTGCCAGGCCGTGGGGGATCTGGCTTGCCGGCACGTTGAGCCGGCGCAGGAACCCGTCGAGCACCGCCGCCGGATCGGCCGGGCGCTGCTGGGGATCCTGGTGGAAGCCGCGCAGGTTCACGAACAGCACCTGCTCGAACGGCTCGTCCGCGGCCAGCAGGTGCCCGGCGTGCACAGCGAACCGCGTCTTGCCGACCCCGGCCATCCCCTCGATGGCGGAGATAACCACTGCGTTGCCCTCGGCCTGGCTGGCGACCAGCACGTCCCGCAGCCTGTCCAGCTCGGCAGTCCGCCCGGTGAACCCGGCCAGGTCCTCCGGCAGCACCTCCTCGACGCTCACGTGCGCCGATGCCGCGCTCTCGCCGGTCACCACGCGCAGGGCGTGCTGCCAGCGCGCCACGTACCCGGAGTCGGGGTGCAGGGTCGCCACGACGTCCAGCAGCAGCTCCGCGTCCATCCGCCGCCGCCCGTGACGGAAGCAGTCCGCCACGGTCGACTTCCGCGCGGGCTGGCCGCGCCGCTCACCGATCTGCTTCGCGATCCCGTCGTACGACGGATTGCCGGCCCACACCTTCAGCAGCCGCAACTGCCCGACCAGCTCGTCGAGATCGATGACCCCGTCGGGGTCCGGCAACTCGTCCACCCGAGCACTCTATGCGGGCGGTGGGACACTCCACGTGGCGTACCGCGCCTTAGCGGTTGCTCGCGCTGCGCGGTTGCTCGCGCTGCGCGGTTGCTCGCGCTGCTGCGCGGTTGCTCGCGCTGCTGCGCGGTTGCTCGTGCCGCGCCTGGTTGCCTACCCCGCCTGGGTGAGGGCCTTGGCTGTGCGGGGTCAGAGGGTGAGGACGACCTTCGCTCGCGCGTGGTCGACCTCCAGGTGGCGGATCGCTTCGGCTGCCTGGGCGAGCGGGTACTCGCGGTCGATCACAGCGACCACCTTGCCGGTCTCGGCGAGGTCGGCCAGCGTGCGGAGGTTGTCGGCACGCGGGGCTGCCTCGAGGACCTCGATGTGGTGGCGACGGGTGAGCTTGGCGAGCAGCATTCCCCTGATGATCAGTCCGACCGGGCCGATCAGACTTCCGCCGCGGGAGACACCGCCGCCGGACAGGACGAGCGTGCCGCCTGGTCTGAGTGTCCGACGGAGATCGCGCAGGGTGCGGTTCCCGACGAGGTCGAGCACTACGTCGTACCGGCTTGGGCTTCGGGTGAAGTCGGTGGTGGTGTAGTCGACGATGTGGTCGGCGCCGAGCTCGCGGATCAGGTCGACGTTGCGGGTGCTGCAGACGCCGGTCACCTCCGCGCCGTACGCCTTCGCGATCTGTACGGCGAACGTGCCGACACCGCCGGACGCGCCGTTCACAAGCAAGTGCTGACCGGCTTCGAGAGCACGCAGACCCATCAGCGCGGTGTTCGCGGCGAGTGGGAACGCGGCCGCCTGCTCGAACGTGAGGGCCGCGGGTTTGTGCACGAGCGCGGTCACCGGCACGCACACGAACTCGGCGAAGGCGGCGTCGGCCTCACCGAACACCTCGTCGCCGGGCTTGAACCTCGTCACGCCCGCCCCCACCGACTCGACCACGCCCGCGAAGTCGGACCCCCGGACCGGCTGCCGCGGGCCGCGCCGGCCGAAGGTCGCCTTGTCCATCAGGCGCGCGACGTACGGGTCACCACGCATCAGGTGCCAGTCCCGCGCGTTGACGGCGGCGGCACGGACCCGCACCAGGACGTCGCTCGCCCCTGGCACCGGCTGGTCGATCTCCCGGAGCTCGAGCACGTCAGGCGCGCCGTACCGGTCCTGCACGATGGCTTTCATCAAACCCCCACCTCGAGCCCCCAGGCCGCGGTTCGACCCTAGCCAGGGTGGGTGGTTGAGCACATCGGGGAGAAACCCCCAGCCAACCCTCAGGGGTCACGGCCAGGGGGTCGCCTTGGCGGCGAACTCCTCGGGGTCTGAGTGGACCGGGATGACGCACACCAGCTGCCCGCCCGGAACGCGCAAGGTGTTGCAGCCCTGCCAGCTCGACACCTCGACCGCGCCGAGCCCGATCAGCCTCGCCGTCTCCGCGTCGACGTCGTCGGTCTCGATGTCCAGGTGATAACGCGCCTCACCCTCCTCCAGCACCTGGACCGCGGTCACCAGCCCCGGCACCGCGTCGTACAGGCTGATGTACTGCGGCTCCCCCGGCGGACTGCCCGTCCGCACGCCGAGCGCGGCGGACCAGAAGTCCTTGGCCCGCGGCGCTTCCGCCTGCGGTACGTCGATCAGCAACGTCGAAACCCGACTCTTGTGCATGCCTCCCGATCGTAGGCGCCGACGCCGTTACGCGCCGCCGGTTTCCTCGCGCACGACTTCGTACCCGAGCCAGATCAGACCGTCCGTCTCGGTGTGCGTGGACAGCAACCGCACCTTCGTCGGCACCTGTCCTGCCGGCAGCTCCGGCCCGTCGAAGGCCGTCGGCGTACCGAGTCCGCCGATGATCGCCGGGCTGATCACCAGATGGACCTCGTCGACCAGATCCGCCCGCAGCAACGCGCCGTTCAGCCCGCCGCCGGCCGTCGACACCACGCAGGTCACGCCGAGTACGTCGTACATCTTGCGCAACGCGGCCTCGAGATCGACCTGGTCCTCGCCCGCGACCAGGTAGGCGATCCGCTCCCGCCGCAGGTACGCGAGATGGTCCGCCGGCGTGGCCCGCGAGACCAGCACCAGTACGTCGTACTCGCCCTGGCTCTTGATGTCCCACGCGATCCGTCCCCGGCTGTCCACCACGGTGAACCACTTCTCGCGCCCGGGCCGTCCCACGACCTCCACCGGCAGGAAGTCGGACCGCAGCTCCTCAACCGACTCGCCGAACTCCTCCGAGTGCTCGACCGCACCCACCGAGTCCGCAACGAGCGACCCGCTCCCCTCCAGGACCGCCTGCGGACCCCACCGCTCGGCCAGCTCCGCGGTCCGCACCTCTTCCACCCCCGCCGCGCTCCCCGGCAACATCCCCCGCCACACCTGCGAAGCGGCCTCCCCCATCAACGGCTCATCTCGCCGCAGGGCCACGCGTCCATCCACCGACCCCGTCACCGAAACCACCACCCGAGGCCGCCCCACCACACTCGTCATCCCACGTCTCCTCATCACGGTCGGACCCTCACCCAACCAGCCCCCGCCGACACCCACCAGACGGCAAGAGGATCGAGTACCGCGCTCGCTCTATCGTTAGGCCGCATGAGCTACCCGCAGCAGCCGCCGCAGTACCAGCCGCACCCGCCGCAGCAGTACCAGCCGCAGGGTCCGATGGGGATGCTGCACCTGACCATCCAGGGCAGCATGATGACGAGCACGATGATCCCGCCGACGGTGCACCTGAACGGCTACAAGGTCCCGGTCAAGTACGGCCGCAACGACATCCCGGTGTACGCCGGACCGCTGCACGTCGAGATCCACTCCCAGTGGATGCGCACCTTCGGCAAGGCCGCCCTCGACTTCACGATCCACCCGAACCAGGCCGTCCCGGTCTTCTACGCCTCGCCGTACCACCAGTTCGCCTCCGCCGGCAGCATCGGCCACACCAAGGTAAAACGCAAAGGCCTCGCCCTCCTCCTGGCCCTGATCGGAGCAGTAGTCGCCATCAGCCTCCTGTTCATCCTCCTCGGAGCACTCGGCTAACACCCCACCCCCACAAGCCACACCAACCGCACCCACACGCAGCACCAGCCCAAACGCCCGCGCCCCAGCACACCCCGCGCCGAAGCCCACCCAGCGCCGCCAACCACCACCCCTCGGGCCACCAGCTGAACGCCGCACGCGGCGCCGGCCGGGCGAGCACACAGAGCGCCCTAGGCCAGCAAGCTCATCACCACCAAGACGCTGGCTGACAAGGAAGCTTCAGGGCCGACGTGCGGGGCCCCACCAGGCAGCCCACGCAGGTACGCGTTGGCCCAGTAGATCGATCCGTTGTGACAACTTGCCTGTGCTTCAGTAGTGAACGTTGTTCGTGGCAACGACCGGGAGGCCTTGATCGGCAGCAAGGCGAGCCAGTACGGCGTTGCGGCTGCTGTCGGTCGGCAGGCCGTGGTCGATCAGCTCGACGACGACCCGGTCCTTGCCGAACAGCGCGGTCAGTCGGTCGAACTCTCGGGCCGCGGCCGCCGGTCCGTATGCCTGACCGCCGAGCTCGAGCGCGCGCCGGACCAGGCCTTTGCGGCAGCCGGTCAGGATCAGCCAGTCGTCCTTGCCGCGGTCGGCGAGCTCCTCCAGGTCGTAGACCGGGCGGCCTTTCTCCTGGCCGGCGAGCTGGGCCTCGGTGATCGCGCCGGCGAGCCGGTGGTACCCCTCCTGGCGTTCGGCGAGGACCAGCAGGTGGCTGCCTTCGGGGTCGGCCGCGCCGTTCTGTGGTTTGGTCAGGTCGAGCGACAGCTCGGCGTCGAACACCGTGCCGAGGTCGTCGTACTCCTCCGCGGCCTCGGCCATCCGGACCACGCCGGAGAACCCGTCGTGATCGGTCAGCGCGAGCGCGTGCAGGCCGAGACGGACGGACTCCTCGACCAGCTGCTCCGGGTGCGGAGGCGCCGTCGAGGAAGCTGTAGTACGAGTGGCAGTGCAGCTCGGCGTACGGCACGACCGGTCCCTCGGGACGGCGTGGACGCAGCGCGGGATCCGGGTCGTACGGCGGGCGATGGCGTGACCACGCCGGGCCGTCGCCGCCGTCGGCCTCCAGCAGCTCGTCAACGGGCTCGGGCGGGCGGGACCGGCTGGACAGCTTGCGCTCCAGCTCCGACCAGGGGATCGCCGGGTTATTCCAGCCCACGGGTAGCTCCCCTCTGCAACTGGCGGAGCTGACGGTGGGCTCGTTGCAGATGCCGGCAGGCGGACAGGCGGCGGTGACAGGGCAGGCGGAGGCGCCGCGCGCCGGGCAGGGAATGCCTTGCAGGACAGGAGATCCGGTACGGCGTGAGGTGGTCCGGCGTGAGGCGGCGCTTGATGGACAACCTGCCGCGGCTGGAGAGCCCGCCGGCCGACGTTGTCCGCCCGGGGCCGGGCGGGGCAGGTACGCGGAGGCCGGGGGTGGGCGGGGCCGGTACGCGGAGGCCGGGGGTGAGCGGGGCAGGTACGCGGAGGCCGGGGGTGAGCGGGGCCGGTACGCGGAGGCCGGGGCCGGGCGGGGCCGGTACGCGGAGGTCGGAGGTGAGCGGGTGCTCGTCCGGATGCAGGTCGGCTCCCATCGGGTCGTCCTTCCTCGGCCGGCCCGTCAGCTGCAGGTGCGCGCCGGGGTTGGCCGCCAGGAGGTGGCGGCGGGCGTAGCGCAGGTGCCGGTGGGCGGTGAGGCGGTGGCGCTGCCGGTGGGCGGCCATGAGGTGCCGCCGGGCGCAGACCAGATGGTCCTCAACCGGCCGGCAGCCAAAGGTGACCGCAGTGGTGGATGCGATGGGTGCATCGGCGGAGTTGGTTGCAGAGGAGGGCGCTCCGCCGGAGGTGCTGGGCGCAGCGGCGGTGGTTGCGACGGAGATGGCCGCGGCGGAGTGCGCCTCGCTGGAGGTGCTGGGTGCGGCGGCGCTGGGTGTGGTGGTGGGGTCAGTCATAGCTGGCCTCGATCCACCAGTGGGTGTTCTGGACGGCGGCCAGCCAGGCGCGGCCGTCGGCGGTGACGAGCTGGAAGCGGGCCAGGCGGTTCTCGGCGTCGGCGTCCCACCAGCGCTCCTCCACCGGCCAGGGGCCTGCCCAGGCGGTGATCGGGTGCAGCTTGTTGCTGTCGGCAACTTGTGGGGCGGGCAACAGGCGGAAGGCCGAAGGTGCGCCGGAGAGAGCGCCGCGGGCGCTGACCGTGACCTGGCGCCCGTCGGCCGACAGTACTTCAGCGGGGCGAGGTGAGGGATAGACCAGCGTCGGCACCGGAACCGGCCAGCCGGAGGTGGACGGCAACGGCAGTGGAGTCGTGGTGGGCAAAGGCCGGTGAGTCACCAGTTCGGAGGGCTCACGCTTGGAGGTAGGTGCAGGAGTTTTAGGTGTGGAGATCGGAGCTGGAGCCGGGCGAAGAACAGCAACAGTGGAGGCCGTACGAGGTGGGGATGCCACAGGCGCGGGCCTGGGGACGACGGACACCGGCATGGACGCGACGGCGATGGGTGCGGGTACTGCTGCGGGCGCAGGTGCGGGTGCGAGCTCGGCAGAGGCTGGTGCAGGTGGTGCGGCTGGGCCGGGTAGGGAGCCGGGCCAGGGGCTGGCGGGTGAGCGGGCGGGGGTGGGGGGATCGCCCCAGGGGATCAGGGTTTGGCGGTCGGCGTAGCCTCGGCCGCCGCTGATGACCGGGGTGACGACGGCGCCGTGGCCGAGCATGCTTTGGACTCGGGACAGGGCGCGGTGGATGCGTTCGTCGGGGCCGCTGCCCCAGAGCGTGTCGACGTGGGCGCCGACCGGGTCGACTCGTTCGGGGATCAGGCGGAGCCGCACCACCGGTGAGGTCAGTTCGCTGGTCGCCGTACCGCTGCCTTGGAGCTGCCAGCGGACCCGGTCGACCACGTCGCCAGGGGCGAACCAGCGTGGGTGCAACCACTCCCGCTCGTGCACCCGGCCGGACTCCGTCCCGACCTCGACGCGCAAGGTGGTGCAGACGAGGCCGAGCGCGGTCAGCCGGCCGATCAGTTCGTCCGCGACCGTCCGGACCGCGAACGCGACCTGGTCGACCCGGTCCACGGGCGGTTCGAAGTCGAGGGTCCGGGTCAGCTCGGGTGGGACCTGCCGAGCCACCACCGCGCGGTCGTCGTCGCCTCGGGCCAGCCGGTGGGCAAACGCACCGTCCGGCCCGAACCGGGTCAGCACCTCGGTCGCAGGAAGCCGCGCGAAGGCGCCGAGCGACCGCAGACCGAGCCGCCGCAGCAGGTCGGTGAGCTCGGGTCGCTCCAGCGTGTCGACCGTGAGCGGCGCCAGGAACTCGGCCGATCCACCGGACGGGATCACCTGCACCCGCGTCTGCGCCGACGCGGCCCGCGCGGCCTGCTCCGCGGCGAACGGGCCGTCGGCGATCCCGACGCGACCTCCCGGTACGTCGTACGTCTCCAGCCGGTCGAGCAGCTTCTCCGCGGCGGCCGGTTCGCTGCCGTAGAACCGGCTCGGCCCACGGGCCTTCAGCGCACACATGCCTGGACGGATCACCTGGATGCCCGGGGTGAGCGCCTCCAGACAAGCGATCACCGGGTCGAACGCCCGCGCATCGATCACCGAGTCGTACTTGAGCACGAGCAGCTCCGGGCAGCGGGACTGAGCATCCCGGGCGCGCAGCCCGCGGCGTACGCCCTCAGCGCGAGCCGCGGCGGAGCTGGCCAGCACGCGTCCCTTCAGCAGGACGGCCAGCGGTGCATCCGGCGAAACCCCTTCCACCGAAGCCGCCGCGAGCACCGGCCAGTCCGGCACCCACACCACCATCGTCCGCACCCCCACCTGCCGAACCGACCCACCCGGCGGCGTCCGCCGACCGCCTGAAGACGGCAGCGATACGTGCTGTTGGTGCATCGCGTGCCGGTCAGCCTCGCTGCGCTGCCCCTCGCCCAGGTGACCGCTGCCCTCGCCGACGTGACCACTCGAGGCCGACCGACCACCCCGGACCGGCTGCTGAGAAACACCCATCAGCCGACCGCCTCCTGCAGCCAGCCGTCGCCCGCCGGCCGAACAGTCCCGTCGGCCGCGGTCTCCTCCACCGGCCGGATCGTCCCGTCGAGAGCCGGCAGCCACAGCTGATGCTGCTGAGGCCGTACGGCGGCGCCGCGGCCGGTGACCGCGATGGTCGCCTGCCGGGCAGTGAGATGCCCTTCACCAGCACCCAGCCCGCTCCACGTATTGGCCTGAACCTCCAGCCGAGCCTCACTTCCAGGCCAGGACCCAACGGCGATCAACATCGCACCCCGAGTACGCAATCGGGCCGACAGCCGAGAAGCCTCGCCAGAAGTGACCTCACCCGGCGGACGAACCACCACCACCGTCAAGGCGTCGACCAATGCGGCAACCACACTCAGCCAGTCGTGCTGGGGATCGGGAACGAGCACCAACCGCTCGAGATCGACCCCGAGACCACGCGCCGCCTCCGCGCCGAACGACGGCATCCCGACCACCCCGCACCAAGCCCCCTCGGCGGACGGCCCGGCCATCATCGCCATCACCAGAGCGCTCGATCCACGCACCGAATACACCGCGCCGCCGCGCAAGGCGCCGGACAGCAGCTCGGACACCGCCGGCAACGTCGGCAGCGCCCGCTCCGCAGTCGCCGTGTCGAGCGCCTGCTGGACCCGCGTCTCCGTGGTCCGAGGCGCCGCCACCGTCCGGGACCGCGCGGTGTCGAGCGTGGGAAGCGCCGTCAGAACAGATGCCGCAACAGCCGCCTCCGCGACCGTCCCCAGTCGAGCTTGAGCCGAAGCAGCCTCCTCCGCGACCTCCGCCGGTCGTGCGTGGGCCGAAGCAGCCTCCTCCGCCAGTCGCGCGCAAGAAGCAGCCTCCTTCGCGACCGACCCCAGCCGCGCACGGGCCGAAGCCTCCTCCTCAGCAGCCCGAGCTTCCTCCTCAGCGACCCGGGCAGCCTTCTGAGCCTGCGCCCGCGCGAGCAGCTGCCGAGCCTGGTCGAGCGCGGTGATCCGCCCGGCCTGGACCGTTGTGCCCTCGGCCGGAATCGGCGGTGCCTCGTCGGCTGCAGCTGTCCCCGTCACACCCCCATGTTCGAACACCTGTTCGACTCATGTCAATCGGGCCGTCCACAGCTTCAGGAACTCCACAGGTCAGGACGGCGAGCCCTGATCCAGGCGCCGATCGGGCCGGCCGGCCAGTTCGGGTCGAACGAGGCGAGCGGGATCCCGATGTGCCGCTTTCCCGAAGGATCGGCGGGCATCGCGGCGAGCGCCTGCCGCATCACCGCGGGCACCCGGGCCGGAAGCGCCACCGCCGACCACCCCTGTACGCCGTGATCAGCCATCGACACCTGCACCTGCTGCGGGACGGGTCCGACATGCACCCGCCGCCGCGGGGTCAGCTGTACGTTCACCGGACCGATCCCGGTCACGTCGCCCCACGCCACCTGGTGGACGACTCCCCCGCCGGCCTCCCAGCGGATCCCCCAGCCGTCGAACCGCAGCACGTTGGCCGCCGACAGCCGGTTGAGCTTCGCCATCAGGTAGACCACGGCCACAACAGTCCCGACAACACTGGCCAGGATCCCGACCACCAGCCCACCGAGCGACCCCAGCAGCAGGAGCACCACCGCCAACAGCACCAGCAGCCCGACCATCGGCACCAGCGCCCGGCCCCGCACCTGCGGCGCCATCCGGAACTCGGCGTACTGACTCATCGGGCGAGCCTACAAGCCCACTAGGCTTCCCGAGCCACGCTACGAAGGGGACGACAACCATGACCGACCAGACCGAGGCCGAGGTCGTCCAGCACCACCAGGACCTCGCCCGCTGGCTGGGCAGCGAGGCGGAGGACGGCCTGCTCGACACCTTCCGGCAGATGCACAGTCCGGAGTTCAGTCTGGTCACCACCGACGGCGGACGACTCGACCTACCAGCACTGAGCGCAGCACTGGCCGGTGCGCGCAACGCAGTCCCTGGACTGACGATCAGCATCGAGGAGTACGAGCTGCTGATCCGGACCGACCAGGTGGTCGTCTGCCGCTTCCTGGAGCGGCACTCCGTCGGTGAGTCGCGGCGCGTCACCGCCGTACTGACTCCTGACGAGTCCGCCCGGTACGGCGTGCGCTGGCTGAGCGTGCACGAAACAGCGACCGGACTAGGGTGAGTGGTATGCCGAGAACGATTGCCACCAACACCAAGGTCGACCTCGACGGGCTGCTGGAGTTCGTCCGTCCGCGTCACCACATGCTGCTGATCACCACCCGCCAGGACGGGACGCCGCAGGCCTCGCCGGTGTCGGGCGGCGTGGACGCCGAGGGCCGGATCGTCATCTCCTCCTACCCCGAGCGGGCCAAGAGCACCAACGTCGAGCGCAACCCGCAGACCAGCGTCATGGTGATGTCCGACGACTGGAACGGCGCCTGGGTCCAGGTGGACGGTACCGGTGAGGTGATCCAGCTGCCGGACGCCGTCGAGGCGCTGGTCGACTACTACCGCTCGATCTCCGGCGAGCACCCGGACTGGGACGAGTACCGCGAGGCGATGCGCAAGCAGGGCAAGTGCCTGATCCGCATCACGCCGACCCGCTGGTCCCCTATCGCAACCGGCGGCTTCCCGGCCCGACTGGCCGACTGACACCGGACGCCGAAGCCAGCACGGGCAGCTGAGCCAGGTAGGCGGTCACCCGGCTCAGCACCGCCCGGCAGGCGTCCTCCCCGTCCAGCCCCCAAGCACGCGTCCGCGCGAACTCCCGCAGCGGATGCAGGTAGTAGTACCGGTCAGCCCCACGCGACTCCACCAGGTGCGCGTCGACCAGCGACTCCACCAACGCCTCGGTCTCCTGATCAGACAGCTCCAGTACGACGGACGCCGCGTCCAACGTGAAGTCCTCCTCCAGCAACGCCAGCAGCCGGAACGCCTGGGCCTGCTCCGGCAGCAGCTCCGCCATCGCCACCTCGTACGCCGAGTCAACCGGATCGCACTCGCTGTGTCGCCGTTCGAGACCGCCGCGCAACTGCATCCGCTCGTACGCCGTGGCAAGGCTCCAGCCCGGCCGCGACTGCAGCCGCGCCGCCGTGGCCTGAATCGCTTGCGGCAGACCAGAGCTGAGCGCCAGCAACCGCCGAGCCTCCGCCGGCTCCGCCTGCACCCGCCGTACGCCGACCAGACGTTCCAGCAGCTCCAGCGCCTTCTCCGGCGACAGCGGCTCGACCTTGACCCAGTCCGCGTACGGCAACCCGAACAGCCGCTGCGACGCGGTCACCATGACAGCGGCACCGCCCGTCCCCGGCAGCAACGGCAGCACCTCGCGCGCACTCTTGGCGTTGTCCAGCACCACCAGCACTCGCCGGTTGACCGTCAGCGAACGCCACAGCGCACCACGCTCCGACGGCGACTCCGGCAGCGCGGTCACACCGGCCGCTCGAAGCAGCGAGGACAGCGGATCACCGGCGGACATCATGTGCACGTAGTACTGGCCATCGGGGAACCGACTGGCCAACCGGCGACCCAGGTGAACCGCCAGCGACGTCTTGCCGACCCCAGGAGCACCCGTCAGACCCAGTACGGGCAGGTGATCACCGGACGGCTGCAGCAGCATCGACAGCCGGACCAGGTCCTCACCACGACCGGTGAACTCCGGCAGATCAGGCGGAAGCTGCTCAGGCGCCACAGCAACAGACGACAGCGCCACAGAATGATGCACAACCCCAGCCAGCGAAGCATCCGACGACAAGATCCGTCGCTGCATCTCCCGAAGCTCCGGCCCCGGGTCAACACCCAGCTCGTCAGCCAGCAGATGCTGGGTCTCCTGATAGAGCCGCAACGCGTCGGCCTGCCGCCCGGACCGGTACAGCGCGAGCATCAGCAACTCCCGCGGCCGCTCCCGCAGCGGGTGCTCGATCACGATCGGCGAGAGCACCTGCGCGGCCTCCTCCGGCCGACCCAGGTCCAGGTTGGCCGCCGCGAGGTCCTCGACCGCGGCCAGCCGGTGCTGGCGAAGCCGCTCGCGCTCCCAGTTGGCGAAGTCACCCCGTACGCCGGCCAGCGGCGTCCCCTTCCACAGCTTGAGCGCGGCCCGCAGTGCGTCCGCCCAGGACTCCAGCCGCCCCTCCTGCCGAGCGCCCCGCGCCAGGTCGATCAGGCGGAGGAACTCGTTCAGGTCGAGCGCACCCGGCGCGACCGGCAGCACGTACCCGCCGGCGACCGACTGGATGGTCGAGTCCGACAGCGCACGCCGCAGCCGCGACACGTACGACCGGATCATCCCCGCCGCGGCCCGCGGTGTCTGGTCGGCCCAGAGCGCCGTCAGCAGCTGGTCCGACGTCGCCAGCGCGCCGTCCCGGAGCAGCAGCAGACCGAGAATCGCGCGCTGCTGGGGCGCGCCGAGGTCGATCTCGGTGTCACCGTTCCAGGCCCGGACCGGACCGAGCAGCTCGTACCGCAGCTCCAACTGAACCAACCTCCCGACACTGAAGGGCTCAATAGTAACCCCTCAGACCGGTGACGGCTGACCTCACTCCTTGGTGTACCGCCGCGCCATCGTCTCGCTGATCCGCTGGAACGCGCCCTCGAGGTGCTCGCGCAGCGCCGCGCCCGCGCCCGCCTCGTCGTTGGCCAGGCAGGCGTCCAGGATCGCCTGGTGCTCCCGGCGGGTCTGCTCGATCCGCGCCTTGGTCTGCCGCGAGCCGAACCGGTACCGCTCACTGTTCTGCCAGACCGGCTCGATCGCGCGCGGCAGCCAGCGGGACCCGCCGGCGCGGTAGATCGCGAAGTGGAACTCGGTGTGCGCCTGCCGGGACGCGATGATGTCGCCGACCTTGGACAGCCGGACGTGCTCGGCCAGCGCGGCCTTGGCGACCACGCCGTCCGACTCGGCGAACCGCGTCGCCGCGGCCCGGACCGCCAGAGTCTCCAAAGCCAGCCGCGTCTCGTGGGTGTCGCGCAGGTCCTCCATCGACAGCTCGCGGACCCAGGCGCCCTTGTGCGGGACGATCTCGACCAGGCCGAGCGCCTGCATCCGGCGCAGCCCTTCCCGGATCGGCATCTGGCTCATGTCCAGCCGCTTGGCCAGCTCCTCCAGCCGCAGCGCGGTGCCGCTGGGCAGCTCGCCGGACAGGATGAGCTCATGCAGCTCCGCGGCGGCTTCCTCGGCGAGAGTACGCCGGCCGCTGGGTCCCCCGGGCGTGAGCTCGAGTCGTCGGGTCATTGGGTGTGGGCTGCCTCTCTCGTCCACTACGCACACGTCTGGGAGGTAACCGTAGCGGTGCCACGGGCGTTCCGGCGACGGATCGCCCGCCGCGCCCCCACGCAGCCCCGAACGACACCGGCCGGAAGACCAGCGGTCCAGCTTTTCACCGGAGCCGCCTCCCGTCCACTACTCAGCGCAGCCGGGTGAGATCGAGCAGTACTCGCCGCTCCGCCGTACCGCCGGCCAGACGGTCCAGCGCGTCGTCCACACGAGCTGCTGGGACCATGTCCAGCTCCGGAGTGATCGGGGCGGGCGCGATGTCGGCCAGCACCTGCGCGACCGTCCCGGCCTCGATCGTCGTCCGCTGCATGTTGACCGGGAGCACCCGCAGGTCCCGCCCGATCAGCTGGTGCAGGTCGAGCGTGGCGAACTCACCGGCCGTGTAGCCCAGGATGGCAATCCGGCCGCCGGGGGTGATGTGACTCATCACCCCACTGGTCACCGGGCCACCCACCGTGTCGATGACGGCGTCGCACCACGGCAGCTCCCGGCCGACCTGGCCCAGCTCGTCCACCCGGACGATCTGGTCGACCAGCCGGGTCAGCAGGTCGACGGACTCGTCCGACCTGACCAGACCGATCACCTTGCCGGCTCCAGCCGCCCGAGCGACCGCAGCACACAGCCGACCGACCAGACCGGTCGCACCGGTGATCACGACCGTCTCACCCGGACCGACCCCGGCCACCCGCCGTACGGCGGTGTGCGCGGTCAGCGCGGGAGCCAGCAGGGCCAGCGCCTCGGCTGTGTCGAGTCCGATCGGCAGAGCGTGCACGGCCGAGTCCGGCACAACTGCCATCGAGCCCCACGTCCCCGGCCGGGCCACGCCGACACCACCACCGCGGATCACCACGCGCGTCCCCGACGGGTACACGGCCGAGTCGACCACCACACCGGCACCCTCGGAGCCCGGGACGAACGGCGGCTGCAACTGCTGGGCGAGCTTGCCCGCCAGCACGGTGCGGTCGAGCTGCGTCACCGAGGCGACATCCATCTCGACCAGCGTCTCTCCAGGTCCGGCGACCAGTTCGGTCTCCTCGGCCTTCAGCTGCTCCCCAGGCCCGTAGCAGCGCAGCACGATGCCTTGTCGCGCGCTCATCCACCCACCCCACTCGTGCCTGTGAACCCCACCTGCATTTGATATCTGATCACATCTTGCCGCTCAGCGACAGTTGGTCTCACGCTGTCCGACCCCCTTGACCGAGCGGACGGGTGAGCTCTCCGGCGGCCGTCGACCGGCGCGGATCCACCCGGTCGCTGCCCATCGGGAACGGCCAGTCGCTCCCGGCCAGCACGTCCGCGAACGTCGACTCCAGCAACGGCAGTACGGCGGGATCGTGCACCAGGTCGTCGGCCACGAACCGCTGCAGCGCCTCGGCCACCGCCAGCGACGGCGCCTCGATCCCCGGCCGCTCGGTGTCGATCCCGCGCTGCCACCGCCCGGCCAGCGCGGCCGTCACACCGCCGCCGTGGCACAGGCAGAACTTGATCCCCGGGAACCGAGCCGGTACGTCGGTGAAGACCAGCTCGGCGGCGGCAAGCCCTGTTTCGTAAGGGTTTCCGAGCAGGTTCGACAGGTAGAACGCGTCGAGCCGCCGGTCCGAGCTGTGGCCCGGGTGGACCAGCGTGAACGCGTTCAGCTCGTCCAGCACCTTCCAGACCGCGTCCAGCCCGGCGAACCCCGGCGTACCGAGAGCGAAGCCGCCGAACACGCCCTCCTCCCCCAGCGCGGCAGCGACTGCCGGAGCACTGGCGTGCAGGAGCGGGATGTGGGCCAGCACCCGCAGTTGTGGTCCTGCCAGCTCCCGGAGTCCCTCGTTGAGCAGAGCGGTCCACTCGACGCCCTGGTCGTACCGGAACAGCGCGGGCGGCACCGAGACCACTGCGCCGTCCAAGTCCTGGTCGCTGACCCACTGCAGCAGTGCGGCCGGGTCGGCGAGCTTGCCGAGCGGCAGCCGGTGCTCGCCGTCGACCACCAGCGACCCGCCCTCGACGGACAGGCCGAACGAGCCGCTGCGGGCAGCAGCCAGCACAGTGGGCGGTATCAGGTGCGTGTGGACGTCCCAGCCGGCCATGTCAGCGTGCGTCCTCGTCGTTGTCGTAGAAGGACGGCCGCTCCGGGTAGTGCGGGCCGTCGTACACCTCCAGCAGGACGGAGGTCTCCTCTGCTCGCGTCGGGCCGTGCACGACGCCCTTCGGGTTCCAGTAGAAGCTGCCCTTGGTCAGCGTCGTCCCGGTCGGCAGGTACACGTACCGGCCGGACAGGCAGAACATGAACTGGTTCGACGCGTGCTTGTGCTCCGACGGGATCCCCGACCCCTGCTCGAAGCGCACCAACGCGATCGACGCCTCGGTCTCCGGGTCGCGCCACAGCATCTTGTGCGACAGCCCGTCCAGGGACTTCTCGACCCAGTCCAGGTCGTCGGTCTGCAGCAGGATCTCCCGCAGCGGTTCGTCGAACGTCATGACGCCTCCCGAGGGACAGGGCGACCGGTCACCCGCGTGTAGAGCTCGTCGGCCACGCCGGGTGCCATGGGGGCCACGGCCGCGATGTGGCCGTCAGGCCGGATCAGTACGACGCTGCCGGCCGGTACGCCGTACCGGTTGGTCGCGATGCTGCCCGGGTCGAACAGCGAACGGTCCCGCAGGCCGGAGTCGTGCGGCGCGTCCCACCGCGAGACGGCGTAGTGCCGCAGCGCAGGCGAGTCGTTGGCGGGGATCTCCGGACGACGCCGTACGTCGGTGAAGTACAGCGCGACGAACGAGTCCCGGCACAGGTCGTGGATCGTGGTCCGGCCGGTCGGGCTCTGCAGCGCCAGGTCCGGCGCCCGGTCCCCCGCGCGCACTGCCGGCGGCGCCGCACTGGTCGCCACCATCGACCAGTCGCCCACACCCTCCACGTCCAGCCGGACGCTGAGCAGCGTGCGGTTGTACGCCGTCGCCCACGCGCCCGTGTCCTCGGTGACAGCACCCCGCTGCTGCGCCATGTATTTGCGCGCGGCCTCGGCCATCTCCCCGGAGCCCTCGATCGCCACCGGTCGCTGCTCCCGCTCGTACCCGTCCAGCAACGACGGATCGGCCCAGCCGCGCAGGACCCAGGCCAGCCGCCACGGCAGGTTGGACGCGTCCAGGGCACCGGTGTTCAGGCCGAGGGCCCACATCGGAGTGATCAGGTGGGCCGCGTCGCCCATCAGGAACACCTTGCGGTCCTTGGTCCACTGCTCGGCGACCCGGTGGTGCACGTTGTAGATGACCGTGCCGAGCAGCTCGATCCGGTCCACCTCGCCGATGAACTGCTTCACCTTCACCAGCAGGTCCTCGGTGCCCGGCGTCTCCGCACCAGGCGCCAGCGGGAACAGGAACCGCCAGTTGTCGGGCTGGCGGATCAGCACCATCCACTCGGTCTTGTCGGCGAAGTACGCCAGGTACGGGTAGTCGCGGGCGTTGTCGACGTCCAGGTCGACCGCCACGTCGATCAGCATGTACCGCTCGGGCAGGGTCTCCCCCACCACCTTCACCCCGAGCGCGTCGCGGATCTTGCTCCGGCCGCCGTCACAGGCCAGCAGGTACGACGCCTCGAGCTCCTGCGGGCCGTCCGGGGTCTCCAGCTGCAGCACGACCCGGTCGTCGCGGACCTCGAACGACGTCAGCCGGTGCTGGGTGAGGACCGGCTGCGGGAGCGCCTCGGCGAGGATCGGCTCCATGATCTGCTGCGGCAGGTTGATCACGAACGGGAACTGGGTGTCGTTGACCAGCTCCGCCAGCTGGACCGAGGCCCGCGGCGTGTTGGTGGCCCGGTCGATGTCACCGATCTCGTCGATGCGCACCGCCGAGGCGAGGATGCCCTCCACCGCGCCGTACCGGTTCCAGATCTCGAGGGTCCGGCTCAGCGTCGTACCGGCCTTGGTGTCGGACGACAGCGTCGCGTCCTCCTCCAGCAGCACGTACGGCACGCCGTAGTGCGCCAGACCGAGTGCTGTGGTCAGGCCGATCGGTCCGGCGCCGACCACGGCGACGGGCAGTTGCTGGTCAGTCGATGTCACTCGTCACTCCGTGAGGTCGGTCAACCGGGCGAAGGCGCGCTCCCGGGTCAGCAACGACCCGGTCATCGCGGCCGCGTCGGACAGCAGGAACAGCAGCGGGCCGACCACGTCGGCGGGCTCACCGATGCCGGTGGTCTCCCGCCAGTGGTCGAAGTCGGCTCCGGCGTTGGCGGCCCGGAACTGGTCGGTGTCGATCACTCCGGGCGCGACGATGTTCACCCGGACCCGGTGCTCGGCCACCTCGGCCGCCAGCGTCCTGGCGAAGGCGGTCAGCGCCGCCTTGCTCGCCGAGTACGCCGCCGCCTGCGGGAAGCCGGTCGCGGCCAGGCCCGAGGTGAACACGACGACCGACCCGGCCGACCGCTCCACCATGTGCGGTACGACGGCCTGGCAGACCCACACCACGCCGTCCAGGTTCACCTGCAGCGTCCGGGTCCACTCGGCCGGGTCGGTGTCCAGTACGGCGCACCGCGGCTGCACGGCCGCACCGGCGACCAGACCGTCGATCCGGCCGTGCCGCTCGATCACCGACCCGACCGCCTTGAACACCGCGGCCCGGTCGGACACGTCGACCTCGACGTACTCGACCCGCTCGTCGGCCGGCGCGCTGATGTCCAGCACCACCGCCGTACCGCCGTTGGCCACGACGGCCGACGCCAGCGCGGCACCGATGCCGTGCGCTCCACCTGTGACGACCACGACCTCGCCGGTCGCGTCGAAGCTCACCTTCATGTCGACGTCCCCTTCTGCTTCGAGGTCATCGTCTCGGTGATCCGCTGCACCGCGCCAGCCAGGTGGTTGCGCAGGGCCTGCTCGGCGGCGTCCGGGTCGCGCGCGACGCAGGCGTCCAGGATGGCCTGGTGCTCCTGCCGGTTCTGCTCGATCTGGAACGGCGTCTGCCGGCTGCCGAACCGGTACCGCTCGCTGTTCTGCCAGACCGGCTCGATCGCGCGGGCCAGCCACTGCGAGCCACCGGCTCGGTAGAGGGCGAAGTGGAAGTCGGCGTGCGCCTGCCGGGCGCCGATCGAGTCGTCGGCCCGGGACAGCCGCAGGTGCTGCTCCAGCGCCGCGATGGCCTGCTGCTCGTCGGCCACCGCGAAGTGCTCAGCAGCAGCCCGTACGGCGAGACTCTCCAGCGCCAGTCTGGTCTCGTGCGTGTCGTGCAGGTCCTCCAGCGACAGCTCGCGGACCCAGGCACCCCGGTGCGGGATGATGTCGACCAGGCCGAGCGCCTCCAGCCGGCGCAGTCCCTCGCGGACCGGCATCTGGCTCATCTCCAGGCGGTTCGCCAGCTCGACCAGGCGCAACGGCGTACCGCTCGGCAACTCACCGGACAGGATCAGCTGGTGCAACTCGGCAGCGGCAGTCTCAGCGAGCGTACGGCGGCCGCCACGGCCACCGCCGGGCAGGAGCTCCAGCCGGCTGGTCACGACAGCTCCTGGTAGGCCAGCGTGTTGCGCAGCTCGCCGATCTTGTCCGCGCGGGTGACGACCTCGTCGCCCTCCTTGAGGAACACCTGCGGCTCCCGGGCGTTGCCGATGCCTGCCGGCGTACCGGTCAGCAGGAGGTCGCCCGGCCGCAGTGTCATCCCGAAGGAGAGCTCACTGATCAGCGTGGCGATGTCGTAGGCCATCTGCTTGGTCGAGGCGTCCTGCATGACCTCGCCGTTGAGCAGACAGGTCAGCCGCACGTCCTGCGGGTCGCCCAGCTCGTCCGGCGTGACGATCCACGGGCCGAGCGGCATGGTGGCGTCGATGCTCTTACCCTTGAGCCACTGGCCGCCGTGCGCCCGCTGCAGGTCCCGCTGGGAGACGTCGTTGGCCAGTGTGTAGCCCCACACGTGGTCCAGCGCGTCCTCGACCTTGATGCTGCGGCCGGTCCTGCCGATCACCAGCGCCAGCTCGGCCTCGTAGTCCCACTTGGCCGACAGGGCCGGGTCGTAGGCGATCGGGTCGTACGGACCGACCACCACGTCCGGGCCCTTGGTGAAGAACGTCGGGTGCTCGGGCCGGTCGACGTCCTGGCCCTCCCGCTTGCCGCGGCTCTCCTCGAAGTGGTCCCAGTAGTTCCAGCCGGTGCAGAGGATGTCCCGGCGGAACCGTCGCAACGGCGCCCGCAGGTCCTGCTCCCGGTAGGGGATCCGCTCACCGGTCAGCACCGCGTCGGTACCGGCCTCGATCACGGCCACCACGTCGTCGTACGGGAGCAGGACGACCTCGTCGCCGTCCAGTACGCCGGGCCGCTCGGCTCCGGCGTACATCACTGTCACGAATCTCATCTCACACCCACTCGACGCCACGCATGCGATCACCACCTGTCCTTGTCAGGGTCATGCGACCACCGCGATCGCGGAGATCTCGATCAGGTAGTCCGGGTGGGCCAGCTTGCTGACCTCGACCATGGTCGAGGCCGGCAGCGGCTCGTGGAAGTAGCGCGCCCGGACCTCGTGGATCTTGGCGAAGTCCTCCATGTTGCGCACGTACACGTCCACCCGGCAGACGTCGTCCAGCGTGCCGCCCGCCTCGCGGACCGCGGCCTGCACGTTCTCGCAGACCTGCCGGGTCTGCTCGCTGACGTCGCCGACGCCGGCGATGCTGCCGTCGGGCCGGCGCGCGGTCATCCCGGAGACGAACACCAGCCGCCCGGTCGCCTCGATCGTGGTCGCCTGCGAGAACACCCCGTTCGGGCTGCGCAGCTCGGCGCTGGTCAGTTGGGTCTTCGGCATCAGTTCTGCACCCCTCCGGTCGGAACCACGGCGCCCACCGCGCGGGCCGCCGCCAGCAGACCGTCCAGACCCGACCGCTCGATCAGGACCCCGGTCCGCCGCTGCTGCCGGGCACGATCGGCCTCGATCTCGCCCGGCAGGTACAACCTCTCGACGCCGGGCGCGGTCGCACTGCCGCGGACCCGCTCGGCCAGTGCCGACGACCGCTCCCGGAACCCCTCGATCCCACCCAGCAGCTCCGGGTCGATCGCGAGGAACAGGTGCGCGCAGTCGTTCGGCCGGTCCGGCTCGCGGTAGAGCGGCCGAACCTGGTCCCCCCAGCCGCCGCCACTCAGTACGCCGGTCAGTACGTCGATCATCAGCGCCAGCCCGAAGCCCTTGTGGCCCGCGGCCGGCAGCAGCATTCCCAGTACGGCGGCCTCGGGATCGGTCGTCGGTACGCCGGAAGGATCGGTCGCCCAGGTGTCCGGGATCGACCGCCCGGCCGACGCCGCCAGCCGGATCTTGCCCAGGGCAACAGCCGACAGGGCCATGTCCAGCACGATCTCCGCGCCGGCCTGCGTCGGTACGGCGATCGCCAGCGGGTTGTTCCCGACGATCCGCTCGGCGCCACCCGGCGCGGGCATCAGCGGCGTCGTGTTCGACATCGCGATCCCGAGGCAGCCGGCCTCGGCGGCCTGGACCGCCCAGCGGCTGGCCGCGCCGAAGTGGTGCGCGTTGCGGACCGAGACCAGCCCGATCCCGTACCGGCCCGCCCGGTCGATCGCGAGCCCCATCGCCTGCGGGCTGGACAGCTGCCCCATCCCGCCGCGCGCGTCCGCGACGATCGCGGCGCCGGCGTCGTGCACGACGTCCAGCTCGCGTTCCCGGGTGACACCCCCGGCGTTCAGCCGGTCGACGTACATCGGGACGAGCATGATGCCGTGGGAGCTGACCCCGCGCAGATCGGCCTCGACCAGCGAGTGCGCGATCTGGGCCGCGTCGGCGGGCTCGAAGCCGAGCGCGGTGAACACCGCGGAGACGGTCGCCTCCAGCCAGGCCGGGCGGACCAGCACGCGCCGGTCGGCGTCCGACGCCTGGGTCGTCACCGGGTCTCCTCGGCCCACGGCAGCAGCAGGTGCTCCAGCAGGACCAGGAGGTAGAACAAGACGATGCTCATGATGCTCAGCAGACCGATCGCGGCGAACGCCAGCGGGGTGTCGGCCGAGGAACCGGAGTTCCAGATCACGTAGCCCAGGCCCTCGGTGGAGTTGGCGAACTCACCGATCACCGCCCCGATCACGGCCAGCGAGATCGCCACCTTGAGCCCGGTGAAGATCTGCGGCAGCGCGTAGGTCAGCCGGAGCTTGAAGAACTCCTGGGTCCGGCTCGCCTTCAGCGACCGGAGCAGCTCGACCAGCTCGGCCGGGGTCGACTTCATCCCCTGCGCGGTCGAGATCACGATCGGGAAGAAGCAGACCAGCAGCGCCATCGCCATCTTGGGGACCTGACCGAAACCCATCCAGATCACCAGCAGCGGCGCGATCGCGATCTTCGGGATCGCGTTCACCGCCAGCAGCAGCGGGTAGACCAGGCGCTCCAGGAACGCCGAGCGGACGATCACCAGCGCGATCGGGATCCCGACCACGATCGCCAGGCCGAACCCGGCCAGCGCCTCGATCATCGAGATCCAGGTCTGCTGCAGCAGGTAGGCCGGCTGGTCCAGGAAGCGTTGCAGGACGTCGTACGGGCTGGGCAGCAGGAACTGCTCGATGCCGAAGGCAACGATCACCAGCCACCACAGCGCGATGGTGATCACCACGCCCACCACGGGCAGCAGGATCGCGCTGGTGCGCGACGTCGTGAGCCACGAGGACCGACGGCTCATCGCGTCGCCTCGGGAGCGTCCACCGGGTGCGTCTTCTCGGCCAGCAGGCCGTGCAGGCGGCCGCTGATCTGCGCCACCTCGGTCAGGTGCGCGTTGGTGCCCAGGCTGCGCGGCCGCGGGATGTCGATCTCGACCACCTCACGCAGCCGGCCCGGGCGGGGCGTCAGCACGACGACCCGGTCGGCCAGCAGCACGGCCTCCTCGATCGAGTGCGTGACGAACACGATCGTGGTGGCCAGTTCCATCTGGATCCGCTGCAGCTCGTCCGACATCTCGGTCCGGGTCAGCGCGTCGAGCGCCGAGAACGGCTCGTCCATCAGCATCACCTGCGGCCGGCGGATCAGTGACCGGCACAGCGACACCCGCTGCTGCATGCCGCCGGACAGCTCGTGCGGCAGCCGCTTCTCGAACCCGGACAGCCCGACCAGCTCGAGCAGCTCGTGGGCCCGTTGCTTGTACTCCTTGCGGCCGGTGTCGTCACCGGAGATCTCCACCGGGAGCATCACGTTCGACAGCACCGAGCGCCACGGCAGCAGCGCCGGGCGCTGGAACATGAACGACACGTCCCGCCGCGGTCCGGCGACGGGCTCGCCCGCCACCGTGACCGCGCCGTACGTCGGCGGGAGCAGCCCCGCGATCAGCCGGAGGAGTGTGGACTTGCCACACCCCGACCGGCCGATCAACGTGACGAACTCGTTCTGCCGGACGTGCAGGTCGATCGCGTCGAGCGCCTGGACCTGGCCCCCGCGACCTTCGAAGACCTGACCCACCCCGTCCAGCTCGATCATGGTCAGCCCTTCGGAGCCAGGGCGTCGTTGACCACGTCGGACGGCTTCATCGCACCCTTCGGCTTGACCGCTTCGGCCTCCTCGAGCAGGTTGATGACCTTCTGCACCCGGTTCGGGTCGACCTCACCGAGCGCACCGCTGAAGTCGTCCGGCTTCACGTACGGCTTCATCAGCTGGAGCTCGGCGGTGGCCACGTCGACGTTGGTGTTCGGCACGTACTTGGCCAGGATCTTGGCCGCCCCGGCCGGGTCGTCGATCGCGTCCTGCAGACCCTTGAACAACGCGGTGGTGAACTTCTTCACCTGGTCCGGGTGGTCCTTGGCCAGGTCGTTCCGGGTGATGATCGCGTTGCCGTACAGGTCCGGCAGCAGGTTGCCGTACGGCAGTACGACGGCCTTGCGCTTCTTCGAGTCGGCCTTCTCCACCAGCGGCACCCCGACCACGAACTGGCCGATACCGTCCACCTTGCCGCTGGACAGCAGCTGCGGCAGCGCGGGCGGCGGGTTGGCGACGAACTTGGTCAGCTCCGGGTCGATCTTGGCGGCCTTGGCGTAGACCGGGAACATCACCTGGTTGGTGGAGCCCGGCTGGTCACCGATCTTCTTGCCCGGCAGGTCCTCGGGCCGGTTGATCGTGCCGCCCTCCAGGGCGACGATCGCGGCCATCGACTTCTGCTGGACCATGCCCACCGTGGTGACGGGCAGCTTCTGGTTCCCCAGCGTGATCACGGTGGCGGTGAAGTCACCGATTCCGTAATCCGCCTGACCGCCGGCGACCAGCTTCAGCACGTCGACCGTGCCGCTGCCCGGAGTGATGGTGACGTCGAACCCGGCGTCCTTGAAGTAGCCCTTCTCGAGGGCGACATAGGCGTAGGCCTCACGGCCGAAAGTTCCGAAGGAGGTCAGGTAACTGACCTTCTCGAGGGATGTGTCCCCGTTCTGGCCAGTCTTGCTGTCATTGCACGCGCTCACCAGAGCTAGTGCGAGGACCGCCACCCCAGCGACGGCCGAACGTCTGAACCTCATGCTGGATTTCTCCTCTCCGATATTTGATCAAACATCAAATATGGAAGAGCGGTCAATCGGCCCTCGGGGACTTCACAGGGACTTTACGTCCACCGTGCGGGTCCCCTCAGAACCCTTGTGCCGCCCGTCCTGGAGCCGTTTCCCCATGCCTGTCCTGTCCGGACGGGCATCCCGCCCCGACCACAGACCGTACCGGTCCGGACAGCAGATCGCGACGTCCGATCGGGACCAATGTGTGCCTTCCGCGACAAATTTGCGTAAACCCGTCACGGGCTGTGACTCACGTCATGCAAACGCTCTCTCTCGTGGTGGCGTCGCCGGCTCCCTCTCTCGGGGGAACTGGTTCACCCCGCGGAGGGAGGGCCGCGGCCTGCTCCTTTGACAGGATGGAGACGTGGCGAACGTGCTGTTTCGCGGGTCGACGTACCTGCGCTGGGTCTACCTGCTGCTGGGTGCTGCCCTGGTGCTGGCGTTCGTCCTGGTCGACAGCGCCCTCGTCTCCCTCCTCCAGGACCTCGCCCTCCCCCAGCTCCTGACCGTGATCCTGGTCGCCGTCGTCGTCGTGGCCCCACCGGTCCTCCTGGGCGTCCTCCCCGCGGTCCGCGAGGTCGAAGGCATCGCCGTCGAGTCCCTCCTCGGCGTCAAGTTCGACGAACGCCCCCTGGGCCCGTCCCGCACCTGGCCACAACGCCGCCGTACGACGCTCTGGTTCTGCCTGCACCTGATCACCGGCGGCTTCGTCGGCATCCTCAGTACGGCGGTCATCGGCTTCGGCGCGGTGTTGCTCGCGGCCCCCTTCCGCACCCCGGGCGCCCGTGAACTGGTCCCCGGGATCGACTACCACGTAGCCGGCCGCTGGACCGACCTCTGGATGCCCCTGGCTGCCGTAGCAGGCATCGTCGCCATGTTGTTGCTCTCGGCCCTCGTCGGCGCCCTGCTCGCCTACTCGGCCCCACGCGTCCTCGGCCCGACGCCCGCCGAGCGCATCGAGCTCCTCGAACGCCGTACGGCGACGCTTGCCGAGCGCAACCGTCTGGCCCGCGAACTGCACGACAGCGTCGGCCACGCACTCAGCCTCGTCACCATCCAGGCCGCCGCCGCCCGTCGAGTACTCGCCACCGACCCCGCCTTCGCCGAGACCGCCCTCGCCGCCATGGAGACCTCGGCTCGCGCCGCGCTCGCCGACCTCGACCACGTCCTCGGCCTCCTCCGCGACGACCGCCGCCCAGGTTCCGCGACCGCGCCCCAGGCGACCCTCGGCGACGTCGCCCGCCTGGTCGAGGCGACTCGTGCCGGCGGGATCACCGTCGAGGTGCACCACTCGGGCGACCTGTCGACCCTGCCGGCCGCCGTCTCCCGCGAGGCGTACCGGATCGTCCAGGAAGGCCTCACCAACGCCATCCGGCACGCCGGCCGCCCGGCCGGTGACGTCGAGGTGGACCTGTCGATCAGCCTGGACTCCTCCGGGCTCCTGCTCGAACTGACCAACCCGGTCGGCTCCTCCCCCGCTGCCGTGGAGGGCGAGTCCACCCGCGGCGGCCGGGGCCTGGCCGGGATCCGTGAAAGGGTCGCCGTACTGCGAGGAACGGTCGAGGCCGGCCTCGACGGCGGCCGCTGGCGGCTCGCGGTCACCCTCCCGGTGGCGGTGACGAAAGGATGAGTGTGGACATCTCGGTGGTCGTGGTGGACGACGAACCGCTGATCCGCAGCGGGCTGCGCGCGATCATCGACGCGGAGCCCGACCTGACCGTGGTCGGCGAGGCGGGCGACGGCGCCGAGGTCCTGCCGCTCGTACGCCGTACGGGCGCGGACGTCGTACTGATGGACGTCCGGATGCCGGCCCTCGACGGCATCCAGGCCACCCGTCTGCTGCTCGACGCCCTCGACCCCGCGCCGCGTGTCCTGGTCGTCACCACGTTCGAGAACGACGACTACGTGTATGACGCGCTGCGCGCCGGAGCGTCGGGCTTCCTGCTCAAGCGCACGCCTCCCGACGACATCATCGCGGCGATCCGCACGGTCGCAGGCAGCGAGTCGCTACTGTTCCCGGAAGCGATCCGCACCCTCGCGCTGGCCCACGTCGACCAGCAGGAGCGCAAGCCGCTGGGCCTGGGCCAGTACGACCTGACCGACCGCGAGCAGGAGGTCCTGCGCCTGATGGCCAAGGGTCTGTCGAACGCCGAGATCGCCGGCGAACTCGTCCTGGGCGTCCAAACCATCAAGACCCACGTCGCCAACCTCCTGGCCAAACTAGGCGCCCGCGACCGAACCCAAGCCGTCATCCTCGCCTACGAGTCAGGCTTCGTCCCCCTGCACTAACCTTCAGCCCAGACAACCTCGGTCCGAGGTGTCAGCTGTCGGCCAGACCTTCCTCGGCCAGCGTGCAGGCATTGTGGACCGGGTCGACCGCGTCGGCCTGCCGGGCGACGCGCTGGAGGAGCATGCGGAAGATCAGCCGCTCCCCGTCGTCCAGCCCGCCCATCACCTCGTCCTCGGTCGCGCGCAGGCGGCGTTCCAGGTCGCAGTGCAGCTCGGCGCCCTTCGGCGTGGCGACGATCAACCGGGCGCGACGGTCCGCCGGGTCCGGCTGGCGCTGAACCAGGCCCGCCTTCTCCAAGTCGTCCAGCAGGTACGTCATCACCGTGCGGTCGATCTCCAGCTGCGCGGCCAGGTCGAGCTGCCGCTTCGGGCCCTCGGTGTTGGCCGTCGCGAGCACCTGGTAACCACGCGGGCCGCCCGGCACGTCCTCGAGCGCGAGCGCGCTCTGCTTCACGTACCGGCGGAACACCACGCCGAGCGCCCACCCGAGGTCGGCCTCGACGGACGTGCCGCGGGCCCCCTGGGTCGTGCTCGTCTCAGGCGATGAACTGGTCACGAGATCCATCGTACGTGGTGTATGCCACCCGGAATACGATCTGATTTGAATATGTTCTGTTCGACAGACTATCTTCGAGACAGCTCACCCGAGCCTGCCCCCTCTGGAAGGAACGACATGACCACCCTGCTTCGCATCGACGCCAGCCTCCGGCTCGACGGCTCCGTCAGCCGCGCGCTCGCCGACAGCGCTGAGGCGGCCTGGAAGTCCGAGCACCCCAACGGCGTCGTCGTCCGGCGCGACCTCGGGCTGCACCCGATCCCGGCCGGTGTCTGGCCCGCGCTCGTCACCGAAAGGTTCGGTTGGGAAGCCCCGGCCGGCGCGGACTTCACCGACCCGGCCGAGGCCAAGGCGATCGCCGGCGACGTGATCGCCGAGTTCAAGGCCGCCGACGCGGTCCTGTTCGCCGTACCGCTGTACAACTACGGCATCGCCCAGAACGTGAAGACCTACATGGACCTGCTGCTCACCGACCAGGAGCTGCTGGCCGGTACGGCGGTCGCCGGCCGACCGATCATCTTCACCCTGGCGCGCGGCGGCGGCTACGGCCCCGGCACGCCGAAGGAAGGCTGGGACCACGCCACGCCGTACCTGAACCGCATCTTCGGTGAGGTCTTCACCATGAACGTCCGTACCGCGGCCGCCGAACTCACCCTCGCCCCGGTCACCCCCGGCATGGAGGAGCTCATCGACCTGTCCAAGGTCTCCGAGCAGGACGCCCACACGACGGCCGGCGAGCACGCCGCCGAGGTCGCCCGCACGCTCACCAGCACCGCCGCCTGAGCCACAGGCAGATCTGACCTCGCCTGATCCATCCGAGTGCCGAGCTCGAGCCGGCACCCGGGGCGGTCAGACGGTCCGCCAGGCCGACACCGTGACCGACAAGGTCACCTCCGTCGGATCAGCCAGTACGCCGATCCGCTCCGCCCGCGCCTGCCGATCCAGGTGCCGCGCGCTCGGCGTCATCCCCACCAACTGCTCGATCGCCTCGTGGTCGAGCCGCATCGCCGTCTCCACCACGCGCTGGTCGACCCGCTCGAACCCAGTCAGTGACTCGACCAGCCGCCGTTCCTTCTCGCCATCGACGCTGACCATCCCGAGTACGTCGATCAGCTCGCCCAGATGCTGCTGATTGGGCGTCACCACGAGCAACGTCCCACCCGGCGCCAGCACCCGGGCCATCTCCGCAGCGTTCCGCGGCGCGAACACATCCAGCACCACGTCAGCCACCCCGTCCCGCACCGGCAACTCCCGCCAGGCATCCGCGACGACGGACCCGATCCCCGGATCCACCTTCGCCGCCCGCCGCGCCGCGTACCGCGAGACGTCCACCGCGATCCCCCGCCAGCCGGTGCCGACCACCCCGGCCAGGTAGTACGCCGTACCGGCCCCGACCTCCACCGCGAGCGGCTGGCCGTCCGCCTTCGGAAGGCCGTCCACCAGAGCCTCACGAATCGGCGCGAACCAACCCCGGCTCAGAAACTCGGCCCGCGCATCGACCATCTCCGCGCTGTCACCGTCGATCCCAGTCGATGCCGAGGGCAACAGATTGAGATACCCCTGCTTGGCCAGATCGTAGGCATGCCCCGCCGTGCACCGCGCCGTACGCTCGCTCAGCTCCAGCCCGTCACCACACACCGGACAACGCAGGACAGCTACCAAGTCAGCACGCACGGCCTCATTCTCCCCCGGCGACTCACCGGCCCGCACTCCGCCGGGCGCAGGCCGGAGCGAGTGGCTAGCCGGCAGGCTTCTTCAAGACCTCGATCAAGCTGGTCACGCTGTCGTCGCCATGACCAGCCGCAGTGCCTCGCCGGAAGATCTCCAGGACCGCCGCCGGCAACGAGGTGTCGACCCCTGCGTCTACGGCGGTCTGCAGGACGTGATCGACGCTCGCCACTCCCATCGCGAGCTTCTCGATGTCGCCCGGGTACTCACCCGCGTCGATCCGCTGGGTGTAGAAGGCCAGGAAGGCGGGCATTCCGGACAGCACGGATGACGCGGACGGCAGGATCTCCTCCGCCCGGACCCCATGGGCATCCGCCAGCGCGAGAGCGTGCAGCCAGCCGGTCACTGTCGTCCAGAACAGATCCATCCCGATCTGGTAGTACAACGCCGCCAGCCCTGGATCCTCGCCCCGGTAGTCCGTGCTGGTCAGCACCTCCAGGGTCTCCCGGTGCGCGTCGAAGGCCTCCTTGGACCCGCTGTAGAAGGTGGAGGCGCCAGGCTGCCCGATGTCCGGGGGTGAAGCCTGCACACCTCCGGACAGATACCGGGCTCCGTGTTCCGCGGCCCACCGCGCAGCGCTGCGGGCACTCTCGGGTGTGTCCGAGCTGAGGTTGACGAGGACCCGGCCGGACAGCATCGTGGTCGCCGGCTCGAGCACGTCGTACATCGCCTGGTGGTCCGTCAGGCTGAGGACAACCAGTTCACTCGCGGCGAGCGCGTCGCCGGCAGTGGCGGCCAGGCTTGCCCCCGCGGTCACCAGTTCGTCCGCTCTGCCCGCGGTCCGGTTCCAGACGGTGACCCGGTAGCCCTTGCCGAGGAACGCTCCCGCCATCGCCCGTCCCATCGGGCCGAGCCCGATGACCGACACCTCCTGCGTGCTCATGCCTGGTACGCCGTCTGCGCCGGCTTGCGGAGGACCTCGGTCAGCGCCGAGATGCTGTGGTCGCCGTGGCCTGCGTCTGCTGCTCGCCGTACCAGGTCCTGCAGAGGAGCGAGCCAGGCCGTGTCGACGTTCGTCTCCTCGGCCAGGTCTTCGTCATGGGCCGCACCCGCGAGGAAGAGGTTCACCGAGGAGGCGGCATCGGTGTAGTCGCCGCTGTCGATCTCCTGGGCGTAGACCGGCAGCAGGGACTTGATCATGTCCAGCCACTTCCCGGCGTACCGCACCATGCTCGCCGCCTCCAGTCCACGGGACTGGACCACAGCGGCTCCCTGGAAGAACCCGACGAGTGCCGGGAGCAGCATGGCGCCCACCGCCATCTCGTACAGGGCGGCGAGGTCGGGCTCGGCCCCGAGATGGACGGTGTCGCCGCCCAGCACCTTCAGCGTCGTCTCGTGCTCGTCGAAGAGCGTCCTGTCGCCGCCGTAGTACAGCAACGTGTCCGCCGCTCCGACGGCCGAAGGCACGTTCTTGACCGCTCCGGCCAGGAACCGGGCGTCGTGGCCGGTCGCCCAGGCAGCCATGGCGTGAGCACCGGCGGGGGAACCGCTGTTCAACGTGATCAGTGCGCGCCCCGCCAGTACGGCGGCGGCCGGCTCCAGTGCTGAGCGGGTGTCCTCGAAGGTGGTCAGGCAGGTGATGACCAGCGGGCCAGACTCGACCGCGGCCTGGACTGTCTGGGCGTGGACGGCTCCCTTGGCCACCAGCGGTGCCGCCTTGGCCGGTGTGCGGTTCCACACCGTTGTCGGGTGCCCGGCGTCGAGCAACGCCTCGGCCAGCGCCCGGCCCATCGATCCCAGCCCGATGACGGCCACGGGGGTGGGGGTGTCCAAGGTCATGCGTCGCTCCAGTCAGCAGGCGGATGGGTCGAGCACCCTCGAGATGGGTCGGCTCGACGAGATCGGGAGCAGCACGCGTCCGGCGCGGCCCGTTGCTCCATCCTTGATTCCCACAGACAATTCAGCAAGTACCGACATTTTTGTCCGGTACCCACATTTTTGTCAGTAGGAGAGTGCTGATGGCCAAGCGATCCTTCACCTGCGGACTCGACGCCGCCATCGCCGTCATGGGCGGGAAGTGGAAGGGACTGATCCTGTTCTCACTCGGCGAGGGGCCGGTGCGCTTCGGTGCGTTGAGGAGGTCGGTGCCCGGCATCAGCGAGAGGATGCTGATCCTTCAGCTCCGGGAGATGGAGAGCAGCGGCCTGGTGCACCGCGAGGTCTACCAGCAGGTCCCGCCGAAGGTGGAGTACTCACTGACCGCGTTCGGCGACTCCCTCAACACCGCACTCGCCCCGCTCGGCGAGTGGGGCGAAGAACACCTCGAACGCATCGAGTCCCTCCCCTGACCGACCCTCCATGGCCGCGCTCCCAACCGGTCGACGGACCCCGGCTGTTGCGCGCTGCGGCGCAGGTGTTTTCGGGTGCGGTCAGCCGTTGATGTCTCGGCTGGTGAGGCGGGCCCAGGCTGCGGCGTAGAAGACGGCCAGGTAGGCACCTTGCATCAGGAGGTTGCGGACGATGGCGTCCCAGTACGGCGGGTCGCGGAGGAGGTCGGCGAACGACGTCCAGCCGTACATCAACAGCCACGGGTGGATCTCGTCGATCTGCGGAATCGCTCCGAGGATGCCGAACACGATGAACGCGCCGAACGTCGCCGCCATCGCGGCCAGTGGTGTGGAGGTCAGGGAACTTACGAACAGACCGATTCCGGCCAAGCCGAGCAGGGATGCGGCAATCAGGACTGCGATGCCGAGCGCTCGCAGCAGTCCGTCTGCGAGTGACACGGTCGAGCCCGACAGCAGTACGACGTCGCCGACCGGGAACAGGATGAAGCCCGCGATCAAGCCGCCTAGCCACACGGTCAACGTCGCGGCGAGGCAGAACACGGCGAGCGCGACCATCTTCGCCGCCAGCAGACGTGATCGGCCGGCGGGCGCGGTCAGTAGGTTCCGCAACGTGCCGAGGCTCGACTCACCGGCCAGCGACTCTCCCGAGATGACCGTCACCGCGGTTGGCAGGAAGAACGGCAACGACAACGCCAGGCTTGCCACGATCAGGAAGAAGCCGTTCCCGGCGACCTGACCGATGAATCCCTCGGCGTCGCCCGACGAACCTGACAACCGGATCGCCACACCCACCAGCATCGGCACGAGCCCGAGCACACCGAGCAGCACCCACGTCCGAGCGCGGCCGAACACCAGGTGCAGCTCGGTCCTGAACAGTGCCAACGTGTGCCGGCCTGCTCCAGGACGCTGGGGCTTGTACGTCGGGCGAGCGTTCGTCTGTACAACGGCCTGCGCGTCATTCGGCGACATCGAAGCCCTCCCCGGTCAGCGCGACGAAGGATTCCTCGAGGCTGGGACGTTCGAGACCGAAGCCGTGCAGGCGTACGTCGGCCGCGACCAAGGCCGCGGCGAGTTTGTCGATCGGGAGGTCGCCGGGATCGCCCTCGACGGCTGGGATGCCGTCGCGGTCATCAGCCGGGTGAACGTTGGGGCGGCGAAGATCGCGGACGCCGAGGGCGACGAGAGTTTGCTCGGCCTGGTCGAGATCCGGCGTACGGACCACCAAGCGTGGTCGGAGCTCGGAACGCAGTTCGGCCATCGTCGACTGCCGCAGCAACTGGCCGCGGCTCATCACCGCCGCATGCGTACACAACTGCTCGACCTCGGCCAGCAGGTGGGTCGAGGTGAAGATCGTCGTACCGTCGCCTGCCAGTTCGCGGATGAGCGAGCGGACTTCCCGAGTCCCTTGCGGGTCGAGGCCGTTGGTCGGTTCGTCGAGGACCAGCAGTTCACGCCGTTGCATCAACGCCACCGCGATCGCGAGCCGCTGCCGCATGCCCAGCGAGTACGCCCGCACCTTCTTCTTCGCCGCGTTCGAGAGCCCGACGCGTTCCAGCGCCTCTCCCGCGCGCTGCTTCCGAGTCCGCGGATCCGCGGTCCGGTCTGCGGCATCGAACCGCAGCAGATTCGCCTGCCCGGTCCAGAACGGGTAGAACGCCGGCCCTTCCACCAACGCCCCCACCCGAGGCAACACCGCCAACTGAGCCTTGGGCATCGGCTCCCCCAGCAGCTCCACCGTCCCCGAAGTCGGCGCGATCAGCCCCAGCAGCATCCGAATGGTCGTCGTCTTACCCGACCCGTTCGGCCCCAGAAACCCGAAGATGCTCCCCGCAGGAACCTCCAGATCAATCCCCGCCACAGCTACCTGCCCGCCTCGGAACCGTTTCGTCAGCCCGCGGGTGACGATCGGAGCCCCACCGCCAAACACAGGCAGCCCGCCGGCCGAGGCCAGCGAGCCAGGCTGGGCCAGCTCAGCTGGCTCCGTTCCCGAGTCGGGATCGGTGGGTCTAGCTGGGTCGTCTGCGGTGGCGTCGGCCTCGGGGTCGGCGGCCGCCTCGGCCGCTGCAGGTGAGGCCGACGTGGTCTTGGTGAAGGTGGAGGGGTCTACGTCGGCTGAGGGGCAGCCGTCCAGGGACTCCGGGGTGGTGGGCATGGTGGTCAGCGGGGGGCCGAGGGGGCGGCTGCGGCGAGGGTGTCGGCGGTGACCAGGCCGACGAGGACTCGGCCGTCGTCGGTGATCAGGGCGCTGACCATCTTGCTGGTGAGGATCTTGCCGGAGCCCCAGGGGCCTTGGACCGTGCGGGCGTTGGCGAGCAGCTGGTTCAGCGGGCCGTTGTCGGCGGGGAGCTTAACGCCTCGGATCACGGCGATGGATTCCCAGCCCTGACCGATGACGGTCGGGCGGTCAGCGGCTGCGGGCTTCTTCGGGTCGGCCTTCGGCAGTGACTTCGGGGTGTCGTGCTTCTTCTGCGTGATCGCGGGCAGCTTCTTCTCGGTCACCTTGACGCCGGCCGGCGGGGTGAACGCGAAGGAGCTGGCGGACGGTACGTCGAACGACACCGACTCGAAGCCCACCTGGACGGCCGGGTTCTTCCCGGTCCGCGGCAGGACGGTCACCTCGAGCGGGACCCAGGTCTTCGCGTCGATCGCCAGCGTCACCGAACCGACGGTCGTCTTGTCGGTCTTCGGCACCAGACGCAGCTTGTACGCGTCGCGGCCGGCCACCGACTCCGTGCCGGTCACGTCGACCGCCGTACTGGGGTCGATCGCGGTCAGGAACTTCTTCGCGACGGCCTGCGGGTCGTACGCCTCTTTCTCCGGCGCGACCTCGGGCTTCGCGGGACGGGCCGGCAGCGCCAGCTTCACGGCCTCGCGCTTGGCGGAGTCGTACGCCCAGGCGGTCTTGCCGTCGGTCGTCCAGACCCGCTCGGCCATGTCGTCCAGCACCGAGACCCGAGCCTTGTCCGGCCCGGCGAACGCGACACGTGCCGTGTGCTCACCGGTCAGCAGATCAGGCAGCTGACTCGCGCCGTCGACACCGGGCAGCGCGGGCAGGCCGAGGTCGGTCGCCGAGCGGACCGTGCCGCTCAGGCCGTCGACCTTGGCGGTCTGCACCTTGGCGAGCAGATCCTGCGCGGTGATCCCGGGCAGGTCTGGAGACGCGTCCGCGACCACGGGCCCGAGCGCACCCACGCCCGCGACCACTGCGACTGCCGTGACCGGAACCAACCACCGTCGACCGCGCCTCGTTGCTGCCATGTCTTCAAGACTCGCACCGCCATCGGCCGGAACCAAGGCCTCTCAGGGTCAGTTCACCCAAAAGAGTGAGTCCCCCGGCCCGAACGGCAGCAAATCGGGTGCATGCCGTACGGCGACCGGGGGACCCAGACAAAGCTCAGCAGCAGTCCCCCGAAGGCGACCACCCGTCGTACCAGAAGATCAGCGGCTCTGCAGCGCGTCCAGCGCGACCGTCATCGCCGCGGCGACCCGGAAGTCCACCCGCGAGTCGTGCACGGAAACCCGGTACCGGTCACGGACCGACACCTTCCGCTCGACCGACAACAACGGCTGACCGCTCGCGCGGTCGGTGAAGTCGAAGTGGAAGATGAACGGCAGCGGGATCTCGCCGACGAACGGCACGAACTCCCACACCCGCCGGATGATCGCGACCTTCGCGTTCCGCTCGGTGCCGTCGGACTCGAAGCCCGGTCCGGTGAGCTGCCAGCTGGACCGCAGCAGGCTCTTGCCGAACTCCTTCTTGAACCACCCGATCGCCTGCCCGGAGGCGTCGAACACGTCGTACCCCGACCCCAGGTCGAGCCGCTTGCGCGCCTTGAACGAGAACACGACCTCCGACTTGCGGTCGTCGGTGTAGAAGGTGACCTCTTCCTTGAACGCCATCCGCTTCTGCTGCGCGAACGCGAGCAACGCCCCGTCGGTGCCGTCGGGGTTGGTCGCGATCAGTTCGTACTTGTTCGCCATCATCGTGATCCGCTGCTTCATCGAGAAGGCGGGTACGTGCATCGGCGCTGGGCCGTTCGGTGGGACCGTCATGCGGGTGAGTCTGTCACCGCCGCGGGCTCATCCACGCCTTTCACGACCGCTCCGCACGCAAGTCCACCCCATCGGATGCCCTGGGTCAGCATTTCGGCCAGCAAAGAGCCTCCGACAGACAACACCTGAAGCTCTCCGACCCCTTGCAGCACCAGGTCCCGCGCCACCTCGACGCCGAGCTCCACAGCCTCGTCAGCAGTCCGGGCCGGCCGCCACAGCACGCCGAAATCCGTAGGAGGCTTCTCAGCTCCCACCTGTACGACGAGAACGTCCGCAGCCCCCAGGTACTCAGCACCTGAGCCACCATCCAGCACCACTAGACGCAGGACCTGCGAGCCGCCGCCAACCCGCACAGACGACGCAGCAGCATCCCGAAGCGCAGCCGTGGTGCTAGCCGGAGAACCCGGCAGCCCCCGATACCCCCACTGCTCCTGGTGAACCGCCCACGACAGCGGCCGCCGCGCAGCCCAACCAGACCGCACCAATTCAGGCGCAGCTGCAAACTCCGCAACGTGCCCGACGCACAGGTACCCCAGCAACTCCACATGAGCAGGCAGCCCCAGCACCGCCCCGACCTCAGCCGGGTCGAAGAACGACACCCAGCCAACGCCCAGCCCCTCCGCACGCGCAGCCAGCCACAGGTTCTGCACAGCAATAGCAGCCGAGAACCAGACAGTCCGCGGATCCGCATGCCGACCCAGCACATGCCGGCCACCGCGCGCAGGATCACAGGTGACCGCGATGTTCAGCGGCGTGTCCAGGATCGCCTCGATCTTCAGCCCATCGAAGGCAGACCGCCGGTCCGCCGGCAGCGACGCGGCAAACGCGTCCCGCTGGGCCGAAGCCAAGTCATGAATCTTCCGCCGGGTCGCAACGTCCTTGATCAGCAGGAAGTCCCACGGCTGACTCAGGCCGACGCTCGGCGCCCGGTGCGCCGCCTCCAGCACTCTGGTCAGCAGCTCGTCGTCGACAGGCTTGTCCAGGAACCCACGCCGTACGTCGCGGCGCTCCGCGATCACGCGGTGCACCACCTCGCGATCGGCAGCCGAGTAACCCGGTGCAGCACCGTCCAACAGTCCGACGGCCACAGTCGCTCCCGCGGACTTCAGCTTCGGTATGACGAGCTCCGCACCGCTCAGCACGACAGCAGCCTCAGCCACACTCGCCGTACCGGCCAGCTCCCCCACCTGCTCGCTCGGCGAAGGCACTTCCTGCCCAGCAAGGTCCAGAGCAGACGCGACGAGCAACTGCGCCCCCAACGAGGCCACCAGCCGCTGCAGCCCCGGCTCGTCCTCTCGACCCTCGACAGTCACCACCGACCCGACCACGCCCACCACACCGGTCAGTGCACGATCGACAAGGTCCCGCAGCTCTCGGTACGACGTACCGGCGCGCAGGCCGATGCCCAGGACGAGCGTCACTTCTCCAACCCCGCGTGGATGCGTGCGGCAGCTACCAGCCGAGCAGGGACGTCCGGAGTCGCCGTCCAGTGCAGGTGCAGGTACGACGCGTGCACGGACGGCCGGGTGACTCCCTCGACGCCGTCCGGCAGGTACCAGGCCGGATCGGCGTCCGCATCCAGCGTCACCGCAGTCCGGTGGAACTCATGCCCCCGGACGCGTCGCCCCTCGTCGAAGAAGGCCGTCGTACTGGCAGCGATCGCAGTGCGGTACCCCAGCGTCAGCTTGCCGGTCATGCGAGCCGTGGCAGGCAGTACGCCGGTCATGGCGTGGCCGTCCAGCTCGCGGCACAGGTAGAGCAGTCCGGCGCACTCGGCAATCACCGGCAGCCCACCTGCCACAGCCGACGCCACCTGAGTACGCAAAGCCTCATTGTTCGACAGCGCCTCTGCGTGCATCTCCGGGAAGCCGCCACCCAGGTACAGCGCAGCAGTTCCGTCCGGCAGTGAGTCGTGCAGCGGGTCGAAGGTCGCCACGTCACCACCGGCAGCAGTCAGCAGCTCAGCCGTCTCGGTGTAGCGGAAGGAGAACACCGGTCCCCCAGCCACAGCAATCACCGGCCGGCCCTCCGCCGCCGGAGTCACCTCAGCCGCCGGATCCCAAGCCACAGTCTCCAGAGGACTGGCCGCGGCAGCCGCAGCGACAAAGGCCTCCAGGTCAACACCAGCCCGCACCAGCTCAGCCGCCGCGTCCACAGCAGCCACCGCCTGCGCCCGCTGCTCATCAGCAGGGACCAGTCCCAGGTGCCGGCTCGGCACAGTCAGCCGGGTGTCCCGACGCAGTACTCCAAGCACCGGTACGCCGGTAGGCGCGACACCGGCGCGAGCCTCGGCCTCGTGCCGGTCCGTGCCGACCTTGTTCAGGATCACGCCGACGATCCGCACACCGGTGTCGTAGGCAACGAATCCCTGCACCACCGCGCCGACGCTGCGACCGGCCGCGGACGCGTCGACGACCAGCACGACCGGTGCCTGCAGCAACTTCGCGACGTGCGCGGTCGAGGAGAACCCCTCGGTGCCGAGCGCGCCGTCGTACAGGCCCATCACGCCCTCGACGACCGCGATGTCGGCGCCGGCCGCGCCGTGCGCGAACAGCGGCGCGACCCGCTCCTCACCGGACAGCATCGCGTCCAGGTTGCGGCCCGGGCGGCCCGTCGCGACAGCGTGGAAACCGGGATCGATGTAGTCCGGGCCGACCTTGAAGCCGGCGACCGTGTGCCCGGCCCGGCGCAGCGCCGCCATCAGGCCGACGGCAACCGTCGTCTTGCCGGCACCCGACGCGGGCGCGGCGACGACGATCCGCGGGATCACCACTCGATTCCCTTCTGGCCCTTCTGGCCCGCGTCCATCGGGTGCTTCACCTTGGTCATCTCGGTCACCAGGTCCGCGGCGTCGAGCAGCCGCTGGTCGGCGTTCCGGCCGGTGATCACGACGTACTGGTGACCGGGGCGGTTGACCAGCGTGTCGACCACCTCGTCGACGTCGATCCAGCCCCACTTCATCGGGTACGTGAACTCGTCGAGCACGTAGAGGTCGTGCGTCTCGGCCGCGATCCGGCGCTGGATCTCGCGCCAGCCCTCGAGCGCGTCGGCGGCGTGGTCCTCGTCGGTGCCGGACTTGCGCGACCAGCTCCAGCCCTCGCCCATCTTGTGCCACTCAACCGGGCCGCCCTCACCCGTTGCCTCGTGCAACTTCCCGAGCGCGCGGAACGCGCCCTCCTCGCCGACCTTCCACTTCGCGCTCTTGACGAACTGGAAGACGCCGATGTTCCAGCCCTGGTTCCAGCCGCGCAGCGCCATCCCGAACGCCGCGGTCGACTTCCCCTTCATCTCGCCGGTGTGCACCATCAGCAACGGCCGGTTCCGGCGCTGCCGGGTGGTCAGCCCGTCCTTCGGTACGACGCTCGGCTGTCCCTGCGGCATCAGGCGGCCCTCCGTTCGGTGACGGTACGAATGAGGTTGCCTGCGGCAACTTCTCCCAGGTCGAGGTACTCGGCGCGCAGCGTGGTGGCCAGTTCAGCGGCCAGGCCGAGCCGGACGCCGCGGCGCGGTTCGCAGTCGACGACGACCGTCGGGATGCCCTGGTGCGCGATCCAGCCGGCCGCCTGCTGAGCCCGCGCGAACGCGTTCTCCCCGTGCGTCGCGCGGCCGTCGGTGACCAGGACGAGCAGCGGGCGCCGACGCGGGTCGCGGATCGCGGCGATGCGGAGCACCTCGGCGGTCTGCAGCAGGCCCTCGGCCAACGGCGTGCGGCCGCCGGTGGGCAGCGATTCCAACCGGCGTACGGCGGTCTCGACACTGCCGGTCGGCGGGAGCGCGATCGTCGCGTCGGCGCGTGCGAACGTGACCAGGCCGACCTTGTCGCGGCGCTGGTACGCGTCGAGCAGGAGCGAGACGATCGCGGTCTTGACCTCGCCCATCCGCCGCTTGGTGCCCATCGAGCCCGACGCGTCGACGCAGAACATCACCAGGTTTCCCTCGCGGCCCTCGCGCACACCGAGCCGTACGTCGGACGCGCGGACGGCGAGGCCGGGGCCCGAACGGCCGCGCGCGTGCTGGTGCGGCGCGGCGGCGCGCAGCGTGGCGAGGAGGTGCGGGCGACCGGACTCGCGGCCGACGCGGGCGCGGTCGCCGACGACTCGGCCGACCTCGGTGATCGCGCGCGATCGGCGACCGGCGACGCCGGTGCCGGCCGACTGGATGCTGAGGAGGCGAGCCTTGTACGGCGTGGAGCTGGTCGCCACGTCGCCGGTGGGCGCGCCGCCGGAGAGCGTGTTCTCCGGGTTCCCGGCGTTGTCCGGGTCGGCGGGCTTGCCGGGCGGGGTCTGGTCTTCGACCTGGTCGTCAGGTTGCCGACTGGGGTCCTCCGGCGCCGAGGAGTCGTCCGGGCCGGACGAATCGTCGGACGCGGACGGCTGGGACTCGGTGCCGCTGTCAGGGCCGTTGTCCGGCCCCCCGTCGGGCCCACCGTCGGGATCGTCGTCCGGGTCGTCCGGCGGCGTGCTGTCGTTGATCACCTGATCCAGCCGGTCCTCGTCCAGCCCCGGTGCATCGAACGGGTTCCGCCGGGTCCGGTGCGGCAGCGCGAGCTTCGCCGCCGCGCGGACGTCCTCGACCTCGACGACGGTCCGCCCGGACCAGGCCGCGTGGGCGACCGCCGTACGGGCCGTGACCAGGTCGGCGCGCATTCCGTCCACATCGAACGCGGCGCAGATCTCCGCGATCTGCCGCAGCGCCGAGTCGGTGAGGATCACGTCCTGCAGAAGGCTCTGCGCCTTGACGATGCGCTCGGCCAGCTCGCGCTGCGCACCGTCGTACCGGCTGACGAAGGACGTCGGATCGGCCTCGTAGGTCAGGCGGGCTCGCATCACCTCGACGCGTACGGCGGGATCGCGGCTGGCGACGACGTCCACTGTCAGGCCGAAGCGGTCGAGCAACTGGGGGCGGAGCTCGCCCTCCTCCGGGTTCATCGTGCCGACCAGGACGAAGCGCGCCGGGTGCGTGACGGAGACGCCGTCACGCTCGACGGTCGCGCGGCCCATCGCCGCAGCATCGAGCAGTACGTCGACCAGGTGGTCGTGCAGGAGGTTGACCTCGTCGACGTACAGCAGGCCGCGGTGAGCGGCCGCCAGCAGACCAGGCTCGTACGCCGTGATGCCTTCGGCCAGTGCCTTCTCCAGGTGCAGAGAGCCAAGGACGCGGTCTTCGGTAGCACCCACGGGCAGCTCGACGAGCCGAGCCGGCCGGGACACAGAAGCCGCAGGACCTGAGGTCGATCCAGGAAGGTGACCGAGCGGCGCACCCCCACTGCTCGTTGGAGTGTGCGGGCCGTCCGGGCACGTGGGATCCGGGTTGGCCGGGTCGCAGGAGAAGCGGCAGTTGGGGACGACGTCCACCGCGGGCAGGATCTCGGTGAGGGCGCGGACCGCGGTCGACTTGGCGGTGCCCTTCTCGCCGCGGATCAGGACGCCGCCGATCGCCGGGGAGACCGCGGCCAGGATCAGGGCGAGCTGGAGGTCGTCCATCCCCACCACCGCGGTGAACGGAAAGCCGGTCGGGGTCGGAGCAGGCCGCATCGGCGGTGGGTCCCTTCGTCCTGCGGGTGTCCACGCCCGCGTTGGCAACGGTCGCCCGGGAACGCGGAGAGCGCTCCCTGGCGGACGGCGCGAGATGTCCTGGCTTCCGGATCACGTCCGGTCACAGTGGCGGGACCGCCCCGGACTTCGGCCGTGCTGGCCGTCACCGGTGTTCCTCTCCTGCCGTCCCGGCGATCATTCCACATCCCCGCCGTACGGCCGCCGCCCGGAGAGAAACCTCACCCGGGGTGAACCGGTCCGTGGAAATACTGGACCCATGAGTGAGCGCTTTCCGTGCGTCTGCTGCGGCCACCTGACGATGGACGACCCACCAGGCGGCTACGAGATCTGCCCGGTGTGCTTCTGGGAGGACGACCAGGTGCAGCTCCGGACGCCGGACACGATGCTCGGCGCCAACCAGGTGCCGCTCGTGCAGGCGCAGCAGAACTACCTCGCGTACGGCGCGTGCGACCGGGACGCGCTCGAGCACGTCCGGCCGCCGCGGGAGGACGAGCCGCTGGAGCGTGGCTGGCGGCCGATCGACCTCGGGCACGACGTGTTCGAGGGCCCGGGCGACAGTGCGCCGGGGTTCATCACCGACGGCACGATCCTGTACTGGTGGCGCCCGACGTACTGGAGGGCCGACCGCGCCTAACCGAAGTGTTCTGACAGGTACTCCGCGGCGGCCGACGAGTCGACCTCGCGGATGCCGACGATCGGGGTGACCGCCACGTAGCCGGCCGCGAGCAAGGCCTCGTCGGTGTCGGGCTCGGCACCTGCCGCCGGCGCGGCGAGCGTGATCATCGGCTCGCCGGTGGGCGCCTTCAGGCCGGTGATGCGGGAACGTTCGATCGGCGCCAGCCGCGCCCGGCGTACGCCCTCGAGCTCTTCGAGCGGGCGGTCGGGGACGTTCACGGTGATGACCGTGCCGGCCGGCTCCGAGGTCAGCCAGCCGAGCGCTTGCGCGGCGATCGTGCCCGCGGTGTCGAGGTGCTTGGGATCCTCCGAGTCGATGCTGATGGCGATTGCCGACAGCCCCTGACCGGACGCCGTCAGCGCGGCCGCGACAGTGCCCGAGTGCAGGATCGGTACGCCGATGTTGTGGCCGTGGTTGATCCCCGACACCACCACGTCCGGTACGTCGCCGAACGACCCCACCAGCGCGAGCGTCACCGCCAGCGCCGGCGTCCCGTCGACGCCGATGTACGTCACGCCGTCAACGGTCTCCTCAGCCGTGCGGATCGGTCGGTCGACCATCCCGGCCCGCGCAGACCCGACCCCGCTCTGATCGTCCAGCGGCGCCACGGCCAGCACCTCGTGCCCAGCCGCGGCAAGCGCCGCCCCGAGCGCCCGAATCCCGCGCGCCCGGTAACCGTCGTCGTTGGTGATCAGCACTCGGAAAGCCATGCCTCTACCCAATCACCCGCGGTCTTCGATGTCGCCTTCCGTCTCAAGTACGGCGGTGCGCAGCGTCTCCAGCGCCTCCGCCGACGGCTCCGACCACAGCCCGCGCTGGGCAGCCTCGAGCAGCCGTTCGGCGATGCCGTGCCGCGCCCACGGGTTGGACTTGCGGAAGAACTCGGCGACCTCGGGGTTGGCGACGTACTCGGTGGTCAGCGTCTCGTACATCCAGTCGTCGACGACACCGGCGGTCGCGTCGTACCCGAAGAGGTAGTCGACGGTCGCGGCCATCTCGAAGGCGCCCTTGTAGCCGTGGCGTTGCATCGCGGCCATCCAGCGCGGGTTGACGACCCGGGCGCGGAAGACGCGCTTGGTCTCCTCCTCCAGAGTCCGCGTCTTCACCTGGGCCGGTACGGCGGAGTCGCCGATGTAGGCCTTCGGGTTCGCCCCGGTCAGGTGGCGGACCATCGCGACCATGCCGCCGTGGTACTGGAAGTAGTCGTCGGAGTCCATGATGTCGTGCTCGCGGGTGTCCGCGTTCTTGGCCGCGACCTGGATCCGCGCGTAGGCGCGCTCCATCGACGGCCGGGCCTCGGCGCCGTCGAGGTCCTTGCCGTACGCGTAACCGCCCCACACCGCGTACACCTCGGCCAGCTCCGCGTCGGTGCGCCAGTTGCGCGCGTCGACTAGCGGCAGCAGGCCGGCGCCGTACGAGCCGGGCTTGGAGCCGAACACGCGCGCCGTCGACGACCGCATGTCGTTGCCTGCAGCAACATCATCCAGAACGTGCGCCCGCAGGTAGTTGTCGGCGGCATCCTCGTCCAGCGCCGCGACGGTCCGCACCGCCTCGTCCAGCCAGGCGACCACGTGTGGGAACGCGTCCCGGAAGAAGCCGGAGATCCGGATCGTCACGTCCACTCGCGGCCGACCCAGCTCGGCGATCGGTACAACCTCGAAGCCCGACACCCGCCGCGAAGCCTCGTCCCAGACCGGCCGGCAACCGAGCAGCCACAGCACCTCGGCCAAGTCGTCGCCCTGGGTGCGCATCGCCGACGTACCCCAGACGGTCAGTCCGACCGACCGCGGCCACTCCCCCGTCTCGGCCTTGTGCCGGGCCAGCAGCGAGTCGGCCAGCGCGACGCCGACGTCCCACGCGTTCCGGCTCGGGATCGCCTTCGGGTCGACGGCGTAGAAGTTGCGACCGGTCGGCAGCACGTTGACCAGACCGCGCGTCGGCGAGCCCGACGGCCCGGCCTCGACGAAGCGGCCGTCCAACGCACGCAGGACGTTCGTCAGCTCGTCACCGGTGCGTGCCAGCCGCGGCACGACCTCCTCGCAGGCAAACCGCAGCGACGTCTCCACACCAGCCGACTGGCGACCCAGCACCTCACCGACGACCACCGGCACCTTCGCGGCGTCCCAGCTCAGCGTCTCCAGCCCCAGCACCAGCTTGCGCGCCACAGCCTCCAGCAGGTCCACACCGTCGGCAGCACTCACTGCAGGCAGGTCAGCCAGCTCCGACAGGGCCGCCAGCTCAGCAGGCACCGCACGACCCGGATCGGCGAGCAGTGCCGCCTCGTCCACGTCGTACGTCGCACCAAGAGCCGCACGCAGTCCCGGTACGGCGCCGGACGCGCCACCCCACATCTGCGAGGCCCGCAGGATCCCCAGCACCAGGTTGACCCGGGCCTCACCAACAGGCCCACCGCCGAGGATGTGCAGCCCGTCGCGGATCTGCACGTCCTTGATCTCGCACAGGTAGCCGTCGAGGTGCAGGACGAACTCGTCGAACTCCTCGTCCTCCGGCTTCTCGCTGGTGTGCAGGTCGTGGTGCAACTGAGCGGCCTGGATCAGCGTCCAGATCTGCGCGCGCAGGGTTGGCACCTTCTCCGGGTCGAGCGCCGAAACCGTGGCGTACTCGTCCAGCAGGTACTCCAGCTTGGCCATGTCGCCGTACGTCTCGGCCCTCGCCATCGGCGGTACCAGGTGGTCCACGACGACCGCGTGCCCACGCCGCTTGGCCTGCGTGCCCTCACCCGGGTCGTTGACGATGAACGGGTACACCAGCGGCAGGTTGCCCAGTACGGCGTCCGGCGCGCAGTCCGCCGCCATGCCGATGCCCTTGCCCGGCAGCCACTCCAGCGTGCCGTGCTTGCCCAGGTGGACGACCGCGTGGGCGCCGAAGCCACCCTCGGAGACCGGAGCCTCCAGCCAGCGGTACGCCGCCAGGTAGTGGTGCGACGGAGCCATGTCCGGGTCGTGGTAGATCGCCACCGGGTTCTCACCGAACCCGCGGGGCGGCTGAATCATCAGGACGACGTTGCCGAACTGCAGAGCGGCCAGGGCGATCGCCGGCTCGGCACCGGTCGTGTCGACGTACAGGGAGCCCGGTGCCTCGCCCCAGGCCTCGGTCATCGCGTCCCGCAGCGTCTCCGGCACCCGGCCGAACCACTGCTGGTACGTCGACAGCGAGATCTTCGCGACCGCGCCGGACAGCTGCTCGTCGGTCAGCCAGTCGACGTCGTGGCCACCGGCCGCGATCAGCCGGTGGATCAGGCCGTCGGCGCCTTCGGCTCCCTGCAGCTCGTCCAGGTCGAGGTCAGGACCCAGGTCGTAGCCGGCGTCCTTGAGCTGGCCGAGCAGGACGACCGCGGAGGCCGGAGTGTCCAGGCCGACCGCGTTGCCGATCCGGGCGTGCTTGGTCGGGTACGACGACAGCACCAGCGCGAGCTTCTTCTCGGCCGGCGCGACGTGCCGCAGCCGGGCATGCGCGACGGCGATCCCGGCCAGGCGGGTGCAGCGCTCGGTGTCGGGCTGGTAGCTGGCGATGCCCTCGGCGTCGTACGCCTTGAAGGAGAACGGGATCGTGATGATCCGGCCGTCGAACTCCGGGATCGCGACCTGGGTCGCGGCGTCCAGCGGGCTGATCGCGGCGTCGCTCTCCAGCCACTGCTCGCGGGTCGACGTGAGCGCGAGGCCCTGGATCAGCGGGATGTCGAGCGACGCGAGGGCGCCCGCGTCCCAGGCGTCGTCCGCTCCACCCGCACTCGCGTTGGCCGCGACCGTGCCGCCGGCTGCGAGCAGCGTGGTGACCAGTACGTCGCAGCTGCGGAGCAGGTCGAACAGCTCGGCGTTGTCGGCGCTCGACGGGTCCAGACCACGCAGCGTGCCACAGTAGACCGGCAGCGGCTGCGCACCGGCCGCGTCGACGGCGTCGGCGAGTGCGTCGACGAACGCGGTGTTGCCGGAGATCTCGTGCGCTCGGTAGTAGACGATGCCGACCACCGGGCGACCGTCCAGCTCGGTGGAACGACCAGCCCGTACGCCGTACGCCGGAAGGCTGTGCGGCGGGTCGAACGTGTCACCGGTGAGCAGGATCGTGTCGCGGAGGAAGCCGGCCAGGTTGCCCAGGTTCTCCGAGCCGCCCTCGCGCAGGTAGGCCAGGGCCTCGGTCACCGCGCCGGCCGGGACCGTCGACAGCGACATCAGCTCGGCGTCCGGTGCGGCCTCACCGCTGAGCACCACCACCGGCAGACCGGAGGCGACAACAGCGTCGAGACCCTCCTCCCAGGCGCGGCGACCGCCGAGCAGCCGGACTACGACGACCTCGACGCCGTCGAGCAGGCTGGACAGTTCGGCGACCTCGACGCGCGCCGGGTTGGCGACCTTCCAGCCCACCTGGGCCTGTGAAGCGGCCAGCAGATCGGTGTCGGCGGTGGAGAGCAGCAACAGGTTCGCGGGCATGCGCGTCCGGTCCTTCCTCGGGGTGTCCACGCCCCGGGTGGGCAGTTCGACGGCTGCAGTTCCTGACTCCCACGCTGAGCGTGGTCACAGTGGCGGGACCGCCCCGGACTCGCACCGGGTTCCTGCTGACGACCGTCGATGACACCGAGACTCTAGCCGACCGGCTCCGGTCAGAACTCTCCCCAGGTAGCACTCTGTCCGGCGGCCCGGTGCGTGATCCGGTAGCCGCGGCGCTCGGCCCAGCGCCGGGCGCCCTTGGCCAGCTCGGGTGCGCCGCAGTTCAGGAAGTCCTCGGCCATCAGCTTGTCGCCGAAGCGGGACAGGGCCTGGATCAGGCGGTCCTCGGAGCCGGGACGGCCGATCTTGATCGCGAGGCAGAGCACCTGCCGGCGGACGGCGGGGTGGGCGAGCAGCACGCGGACGAGGACCAGGTGCAGGAGGCCGGACTCGGCGGCCGACAGCCGCTCGTAGTACGCGCGACCTGCGGCTGTGTTGGTCCACTCACCGGCATCGGTGAGCAGCAGAGCGCCACGGCGGACGTACTCCGCGTGGCGCTCGATCTCCTCCGCCGTGAACTCCTGCTGCTGACGCCCTGCCTTCGAGATCAGCCAGACGAGCAGCACCAGCGCGGCGACCGCGCCGGCGCTGATGAGCAGCTCTTTCTCCATGACGGCAGGGTTCCCGACGCGGACTGGTCCCTACCTGCGGCGACCGGTTCCTGTCAGTGCGCGCGGTAGTGGGCCGCCAGGAGGTCCTGGCCCCAGTCGTTGTCGAGGTCTCGCCAGACGGAGTGGATGTGGTTGGCGTCGGACTGGGTGTTGTCGTACTCGGCGAGGAAGGTGGGGCCGGTGATGGAGTAGTAGTGGCCGGCACCGGGCTGGAGGGCTCCGGCCCAGGCGAAGGTGAGCTGGTCGAGGCCCTGGCTGCGTAGGTTGGCCCAGGCCTGTTCGGCGATCGGCTGAGCGGCTCGGCCGACGTACTGGTCGAGCAGCTGAGTGAAGAGGTCCCGCTGGGAGTCCTGCAGGTCGCCGTACGCGATGCCTCGGTGCAGGACGGAGCCGTCGGCCACGGGGTCGTGGCGGGTGAGGATGTCGTCCGGCGCCTCAGCGGAGACGACAGCTACGTCGCGCTGGCCTGAGTCGAGTGCGTGGAGGAGCTGGAAGCCCAGGTCGTGCTCGGCGGCCAGGAAGCGGCGGCCGGCGTACGGGCCCTGGCGGACCTCGGCAGGGTTGGAGCCGATGAAGTTGGGGACGAAGGAGACCTGGTCGCCGACCAGCGTCACGTGCAGGGCCAGGTGGTGGCCGTTGAGGCGCCAGGCCCACGGGTCCGTGCCGGACGGGTCGCCGAGGATGCGCAGGAAGTAGCGCTCCCCCACGACCGTGCCCTGCCACCCACCGGTCGCTCCGACGTCCGGCAGCTCCCGCAGGATGATCTCGGCGGCCATGGTCGCCAGTGCGTCGCCCACACCGCGCTCGCTGCAGGCCAGCTCGAGCAGGCGGTGCACATGTGCTTCCTGCTCAGCTGACAGCTCTGTGAGCTGCAGTCCGGGCCGCTCGCCCGGCAGATAGGTCCAGTCGCGATGGTCCGGTGTGTCGAACGGCGCCGTGGCCTTCGCCCGCTGCTCGGGCGTCAGCGCGTCCAGCAACTCCAGCGCGGTCTTGCGGGTCTGCTCTACAACCATGCCGAACGCTCCCCATCCTTCGGTTCGTAGTGCGTCCATTGCTCGAACGGCCGATCCAGCTTGTACCGGAAGTTCGGCTGCCGCAGCAGCACACGCGTCTCGGCGTTGCCCGGGTTGCGCAGCGTCTCGAAGAACTTCACCGACCAGTGGAACCAGCGCATGCAGAACAGCCGCATCGTCAGCCCGTGCGACACCAGCAGCACGTTGCGTGGAGCGTCCGGCTGCTCGAAGTCGCGGTGCATCGTCTCGAGGAAGCTGGACACGCGGTCGTACACGTCCGAGCCCGACTCACCGTGGGTGAACCGGTAGAAGAAGTGCCCGTACGAGTCGCGCAGCGCCTCCTGCCGCTCGATGTCGTCGGTGTCCTGGAAGTTCGCCCAGTCCTGCTCGCGCAGCCGCGGCTCCTCACGAGCCAGGCCGATCATGTCGTCCATCCCCAGCGCGTCGAGAGTCTGCAGGGCGCGCAGGTACGGCGACACGTAGACGCGGACCGGCTCGCCCTCGAACAGCGTGCGCAGGTGCTTGCCCGCCTCGGCCGCCTGCTCGTGCCCGTGCGGAGTCAGCGGCACGGAGTGGTCGGGCACGGTCTCGTAGATCGACTTGTCCAGGTTGGCGACCGATTCGCCGTGCCGGATCAGCGCGATCCGCAGCGGCCGCTGACTCAGATGCATCATGCTCTCCGTCCACGAGTCGCTGCCAGGGCCAGGATCGCGGCGGTAGCCGCCGCGCCGTACGAGACGCGTCTTGCGAGGACGGCCGTACGGCGTACGTCGGTGACGCCCGGCCGCAGCCCGTCGCCGAGCGTGCCGCGGTCCTCGATCTCCTCGCCGTACGTGTTGGTGCCGCCGAGCCGCAGGTCGAGCGCACCGGCGAACGACGCCTCGACCGGTCCCGCGTTCGGGCTCGGATGACCGCCGGCGTCGCGCTGCCAGATCCGCCAGGTCTCGCGCGGCCGGCCGCACGTCAGCCCGGTCAGCGCCGCGCAGACGCGGGCCGGCAGCAGGTTGACCAGGTCGTCGAACCGCGCCGAGGCCCAGCCGAACCGGAGGTAGCGGGCCGACTTGTAGCCGACCATCGCGTCGAGCGTGTTCGCCGCGCGGTAGCCGATCAGACCCGGTACGCCGAACAGCCCGCCCCAGACGAGCGGCGCGACCGTCGCGTCGCTCGTGTTCTCCGCGATCGATTCCACGGTGGCGCGGGCCAGTTCGTCCGCGTCCAGGTCCGTGGCGTCGCGGCTGCAGAGGTGGCTCAGCCGTTCGCGCGCCGCCGGGAGGTTCTTCGCCTCCAGCAGGCCGGACATCACCGAGGCCTCGCGTTCGAGGCTCCGCCCGCCGAGTACGGCCCAGGTCGCGGCGGCCGTCACCAGCGTCTGCGCGATCGGCCGGTCCTTGGTGAACCGCTCCGCGGCCACGCCTGCGGCGGTGACCGAACCGACCAGCAGCGCTGCGTACGCCGTACCGGCTGCTCGTGAGTCGGCGTAGGCGACGCCCTCGAGCCGGGAGGCGGCTCGGCCGAAGCCGGCGACCGGGTGGAGGCGGCGTGGATCGCCGAGGACACGGTCGGCGGCGAAGCCGAGGATCAGGCCGAGTGCTCTGGACACGGAATGCAGTCTGCCAGGCGAGTCCGCTCCGCAAGCCCGCTACATCAGAATTGCCCGGGATGTGGAAAAGTAACCACCATGGGAATTGCTGACCTGCTGCGCGGGGTGGAGGGCCGGGGCGCGTTCGGTGTTTGGCTCGGCCGGACGGACGGCACCGCGGTGTTCACGCACGAGGCGGAACGCACGCACTACTCGGCGAGCACGATGAAACTGCCGGTCGCGATGGCGATGCTGCGCAAGGTCGACGCGGGCGAGCTCGCGCTGGACCAGCCGGTGACCGTGCACAACGACTTCGCGTCGGCGGCCGGTGGGCGGTTCGGCGTGAACCGCGCCGAGGACGAGGCACCGGCGACCTGGGAGAAGCTCGGCGAGGAGGTCCCGCTGAACTGGCTGGCCCGGGAGATGATCACGCGGTCGAGCAACCTGGCGACCAACTTGGTGCTGGAACTGGTTGGAGCCGAGGCCGCGAACGCGGTGCTCGTGGAGCACGCCGCCGGCGCGGAGCGCGGCGCGGGGCCTGGGGAGACGGCGGACGGCAGCGTGATCAAGCGCGGGATCGACGACTCCCCCGCGCAGCAGGCCGGGATCAGCAACATGATGTCGCCGGCTGGGCTGGCCGGCGTACTGGTTGCTGCTGGCAACGATGAGTCCGGGCAGTACCTCCGCGACCTGCTGGCCGCGAACGAGTGGAACGGCGAGATCCCCGCGGGCGTCCCCGCCGGCACGCGCGTCGAGCACAAGAACGGGTGGGACCTGCGGATCCGGCACGACGGCGGCATCGTCCGCCCGGACGACGCGGATCCCTTCGTCCTCGTCGTCTGTACGACGTCCGAGCTGCCCGATCGCGACGCGCAACAGCTGATCGCGGCGATCGCTGCCGAGGCGTGGAACCACCGGCACGACCTCAAGGCGGTCCGATGAAGATCTCCACGCACCTGGTGTCGGCGCCGCTGCACACGCCGTTCGTCACCGCGCTGCGGACCGCGACCCACGCCGAGTCGCTGCTCGTCTCGATCAGCGACGGCGAACACACCGGCTGGGGCGAGGCGCCGCAGGTCTGGAAGGTGACCGGCGAATCGCTGGCCGGCGCGCAGGCCTGCGTCGAAGGCCCGATCGCGACGGCGCTCGACGGGCTCGGCCCGGACGACCTGACCGAGGCGCTGCGGCGGCTGCAAGGCGCCGCGCAGAACAACTTCGGCGCGAAGGCCGCGGTCGACGTCGCGCTGCACGACCTCGCCGCCCGGCGCGTCGGGCTGACGCTGCAAGGTTTCCTCGGCTCGACCGCGACGACCGTACGGACCGACGTCACGCTGTCGGCCGGTGACGCCGACGCGCTGGTCCAGGCGGCAAAGGACCGCGTGCGCGACGGGTTCGACGTACTCAAGGTGAAGGTCGGGACCGGCAACGCGGCCGCCGACTTCGAGCGCGTACGCCGGGTGCGCGAGGCGGTCGGGCCCGAGCCTCGGATCCGCCTCGACGCGAACCAGGGCTGGAACCGCCGCGACGCCGTCACCGCCATCCGCGCGCTGGAGGACGCGGGCTGCGCGATCGAACTGGTCGAGCAGCCGGTCGCCGCGGCCGATCTGGAGGGCATGGCCTGGATCACCGACCGGGTCAGCACGCCGATCCTGGCCGACGAGAGCGTGTACGGCGTACGGGACCTGGTGAACGTGATCCGGTACGGCGCGGCCGACCTGGTCAACGTGAAGCTCGCCAAGTGCGGCGGGCTCGGGCCCGCGCGCACGCTGCTGGAACTCGCCCGCGAGCACGGGCTCGGCGCCATCGTCGGCTCGATGATGGAGAGCCATGTCGGCGTCGGCGCGGCGGCCGCGCTCGTCGCGGCGTACCCGACGACGGCCGTCAACGATCTCGACGCGGCCTGGTGGCTGGAGCAGCCGCCGGTCGACGGCGGGATCACCTACGAAGGGTCCACCATCCACCTGCCCTCGACTCCTGGGCTCGGCGTGACAGGCTTGATCGCATGAAGGTAGTAGCCGCCAAGGTCCCGGTCAGTACCGTGTGGACCTCCCCCGAAGCACCCCGCGACATCGACGCCCCCGCGGTCGCCGCCGCTCCCGACGTCGCCGCATGGGCGAAGTCGATGGACACCGAGACGCGCCTCGGCCTGCACGGCCGGACACTGACGCAGCTCCTGTACGGCGAACCGGTGATCGTCCGCTCCGAACGCGACGGCTGGTCCGAGATCGTCGCCCCGTGGCAACCGTCCTCGCAGGACGACCTGGGCTACCCGGGCTGGGTCCCGTCGGCGCACCTGGGTGAGCTGCCGGAGTCCGCAACCGCCCCGGTCGCCGTTGCCGTCCCGGTCACCACACTGACCGCCGAGCCGGGAGTCGCCGCCAGCGGATCCGCGGGGCCCGGCGCCGCCGGATCCCCGGGAGCCGGCGAGATCGCCGAATTGTCGTTCGGCACGGTGCTTTCGTCGGTCGAGCACGTGGACGGGTTCACCCGCGTCGCCCTCGCGGACGGCAGCTTCGGCTGGTTGGCCGACGATGCTCTCCGTGTCGTCAACACGCCGCCCACCTCGGAGGAGCGCCTGCGACTGGGCTCGCTCTTCCTCGGACTCGAATACTTGTGGGGCGGCACTTCGGCGTACGGGCTGGACTGCTCGGGCCTGATCCACGCGGTCAGCCGGGTGCTCGGCCAGCGCATCCCCCGCGACGCCCACGACCAGGCCGACGCCCTGGAGTCGGTGCCGATCGACGAGGCGAAGCCCGGCGACCTGTACTTCTTCGCCCGCCCCGGCAAACAGGTCCACCACGTCGGCTTCGTCTCCCCCCAAGGCATGCTCCACGCCTCAGAAACCGGCAAGGTCCTGGAGAACGAGCCCCTCCTCCCAGAACGCCGCGAAACCCTGGTCTCGGCAGCGCGTCTCTGAGAAGCAAATGAAGAAAGCCCCCACCAGTTGGTGGGGGCTTTCTTCATTGAGCTATCAGGGTTTCTTCGAGTCCGTGTCGTGGGGCTCGGGCTCCGGGAGGCCGTTGATCTCGGCCTTGGTCTGCGGGTCGAGGTCGTCCTTCGGGCGCGGGGTCGACTCGTCCAGCTCGCCGCCGGCGGTCTCGGCCGGGGTCGTCTCCTCGCCGTTGGCCGCCTGCTCCGCGGCGATCTTGCGGGACTTCCACAGGCTCAGGACCGTGGTGATGCCCAGCGTCACGATGATGAAGCCGAGCGACACCGAGATCGGGATCTCCGGCGCCCACTTGATGTGCTCGCCACCGTTGATGAACGGCAGCTCGTTCTCGTGCATCGCGTGCAGGACCAGCTTCACACCGATGAACGCGAGCACGACCGACAGGCCGAGCGACAGGTAGATCAGGCGCTTGAGCAGGTCACCGAGCAGGAAGTACAGCTGCCGCAGACCCATCAGCGCGAAGACGTTGGCGGTGAAGACCAGGAACGGCTCCTGGGTCAGACCGTAGATCGCCGGGATCGAGTCCAGCGCGAACAGCAGGTCCGTCGTACCGAGCGCGACGATCACGATCGCCATCGGGGTGAACAGCCGCTTGCCGTTCTTGACCACGGTCAGCTTGACGCCGTTGTACTCGTCGGTCGCGTTCAGCCGCTTGCGGGCGAACCGGATGACCGCGTTCTCCTTGTAGTCGTCATCGTCGTTCTCGCCCTGCTTGGCCAGGTGCACCGCGGTGTAGACCAGGAACGCGCCGAACAGGTAGAAGACCCAGGAGAACTGGTTGATCGCGGCCGCGCCGACGGCGATGAAGATGCCGCGGAAGAACAGCGCCAGGATGATGCCGACCAGCAACGCGGTCTGCTGGTACTTCCTGGGCACCTGGAACCTGGCCATGATGATCAGGAAGATGAACAGGTTGTCGACGCTGAGGCTGTACTCGGTCAGCCAGCCGGCGAAGAACTCCCCGGCGTACTGGCCGCCGGAGAACAGCCAGACCCCGAGCCCGAAGACGATCGCGAGACCGACGTAGAACGCGATCGCGGTCGCCGATTCCTTGGTGGTGGGCTCGTGCGGGCGACGGCCGATGATGAAGACGTCGAACGCCAGCAGGGCGAGCAGAACCCCGACCGTGATGTACCAGACGTAATCGTGGACGTGCACAGGCAACCTCCGGAGCGCAAGCGAAAGTGGACTCCGAAGGTCTCTTCCGCCTGGCTCGAATCCTCGGGCCTGGCCGGCGGTACCGGGCGTGGAGACGAACTCCCTGACCGTGATGACGATACCGCCGCGAAGGAATACTCCCCTTCAAACTCCCACCATTCTGGCGGGTCGATGTCCGAGTTTCCAAATCGACCGTCCGGTACCCGCATGTCGGAATGATCACGCTCCGGCGAGGGAATAACTTCGCTGCGTGATCAGGTTGGTCACTGCGTGGTGTGCCCAGGCGGGCGACGGCTCTTCGGCAGCTTCCCGACGATGGTCGTGTACGACGCGTCGACGAGCTCGAGAATCTCGTCATCCGGTACGGCGCCGCCGAGGCGGACCGTGTTCCAGCCCGACCGGCCGATGTAGGCCATCTTGCCGACGTCGTCGGGATAGGCGTTGACCAGCTCGTCGGCCTCGTCCCGGTTGGCCCCGCACTTGATCCCGACCGACTCGTCCCCGAGGAACGCGAAGATCTTCTCGCTCACCTTCGCGACCACGTCGCCTTCCCACGGCTCGTCCTGCCACGCACCCGGCTTGGCCAGGCAGTGCTCGAGCAGTTCCTTCCCGGTCAGTCGCATCGCCCACCTCCTGGGCTGAACGATACGACCGCGGGCTCAGAGCCCGAAGCCGCCAGACGCTTCGAGGACCTGGGCGGTGACCCAGCGGGTCTCGTCGGAGATCAGCGCCGCGATCACCTGGCCGATGTCGTCGGGGTCGCCGACCCGGCCGAACGCGGTCTTCGCGGCCAGGGCCGGGATGACCTCGGGGTACTTGTCGAAGGCGTCGCCGCCGAGGCGAGTCAGGGTGGAGCCGGGCGCGACGGCGTTGACGCGGATACCGCGCGGGCTGAGCTCCTTCGCGAGGAAACGGGTCATCACGTTGAGCCCGCCCTTCATCGTCGCGTAGCCGCTGTAGCCCGGCTCGGCATTGGTGTGCATCGACGAGTTGCTGCTGACGTTGACGATCGCGCCGTGGTCCGCGATCAGCGGCAGCAGGGTCTGGGTCAGGAAGTACGGACCCTTCAGCAGTACGGCGTACAGGCGGTCGAAGACCTCCTCGGTCGCCTCGCCGAACGGCTCGGTCTGCGCGAAGCCCGCGTTGTTGACCAGCGCGGCCAGCGTCTCCACCTGCCAGGTCTCCCGCAGCGCCCCTACGACGGCGTCGCGGAACGCCGGGAAGGTCTCCGACCGCGCGAGGTCGAGCGGCAGCGCGACCGCGGTCCCGCCGTCTTTCTCAATCGCTGAGACAGTGTCGAGCGCGCCCTGCTCGTTGCCGCCGTAGGTGAGAATCACACCCATCCCCCGCGCGGCGATCCGAAGCGCCGTGCCTCGTCCGATGCCTGAACTGCCACCTGTCACCAGTGCGACCTGCATGAGTTGTCCACCTTGTCCAAAACTGGAGCGCTCCGCGCTCTCCCGGAAACTGTCTCCTTCCATTCCATCAATCCGACCTGCGGGAACGGTAGAACGATGCGAGCGACCTCTTGCACGATCCTCTCCACCTTCGACGAAACGGAGCTGTCCCGATGAGCCCGGTGCTGTTTCGCTCCGCCGGACCTGACGACGCCGGCCAGGTCGCGGAGCTGCACGCGGACAGCTGGCGACGCCACTACCGCGGCGCGTACGCCGACGCGTTCCTCGACGGGGACATCGCCGTCGAACGCAACGCGGTCTGGACAACCCGACTGGCAACGCCGACCGGTACGGCGACAGTGCTCGCCGAGTACGACGGCCGCCTGGTCGGCTTCGTCCACGTGATGCTCGACCACGACCCGGAGTGGGGCAGCCTGGTCGACAACCTGCACGTCCGCCACGACCAGCACCGCCTCGGAATCGGCACCGACCTCCTGACCCGCGCCGCCGCCGCAGTCACCGACCAGGCGGAGACCAACGCGATGTACCTCTGGGTCCTGGAGCAGAACACCTCCGCCCAACAGTTCTACCGAACCGCGGGCGGCACCGCCGTCGAGAAAGCCCCCGTCCCACCCCCAGGCGGCGACCCGAGCCGTCTGACAGACAACCCCCACTGCCTCCGCATCACCTGGCCGGACACCAGCAACTGGTGGCTGCCTCAACCTAGGCTGCCGGTATGACGTCTGTTGTCGTTGCTGCGGTTCAGGCTGGGTCCACGTTGTTCGACACGCCTGCGACGCTGGTCAAGGCCGAGCGGTACTTGCGGGAGGCCGCGTCCGGCGGTGCGCGACTGGTCGTCCTGCCGGAGGCGTTCCTCGGGGGCTACCCGAAGGGCCTCGACTTCGGGGTCGCCGTTGGTTCGCGGTCGTCCGAGGGGCGTGACACTTTTCGCCGGTACTACGAGGCGGCTGTCGTGGTGCCCGGCCCGGAGATCGCGCGACTGGCAGAGCTCGCCGCCGAGCTTCAGGTGCACGTCGTCGCCGGAGTGATCGAGCGCGACGGCGGGACCTTGTACTGCACGGCGGTCTTCATCGATCCCGTCGACGGGCTGGTCGCGAAGCATCGCAAGCTGATGCCGACGGCGGCTGAGCGGTTCCTCTGGGGTCAGGGTGACGGCTCGACCCTGCCCGCAGTACAGACAGACTTCGGCGTGCTCGGTGCGGCGATCTGCTGGGAGAACTACATGCCGCTGCTCCGGCAGACCATGTACTCCAAAGGCGTCGAGCTCTGGTGCGCTCCCACGGTGGACGACCGCGAGCAGTGGCAGGCGACCATGCGGCACGTCGCACTCGAAGGCCGGTGCTTCGTGATCAGCGCGAACCAGTACCTCACCCGCGCCGACCTCCCCGACGACGTGCACCCCGTGCAGGGCGAGGCGCCGGAGACGGTCCTAATCAACGGCGGCAGCGTGATCGTCTCACCGCTGGGCGAGGTCCTGGCCGGTCCGTTGCGCGGCGCCGAAGGAGTCCTGCTCGCCGAGTTGGACCTCGACGAGCTGGCGCGCGGCAGGTTCGACTTCGACGCCGCCGGCCACTACGCACGACCGGACATCTTCACGCTGCACGTCAACGAGACACCGCAACACACCGTCCTACGACACGACTGACCGCCCCGGCACCGCGGCAACAAAATCTCACCGCCCACCCTCGCCTCAAGTACCAGCCCCCGAACGGTGGCCGGCACTTGAGAGGACGACTGACCACTCCGGCGCCGTGGCAACAAACCTCGCCGCCGCCCCCGCCTCAAGTACCAGCCCCCGGACGATGGCCGGCACTTGAGAGGGACTCACCGCTCCGCCCCGCAGCTACCTGTCCTCGGCTGAAGGACAACGCGTCAGGAGATGGTTTGGCCGCCGTCGGCTACCAGGACGGCGCCCGTGACGTAGCTGGCTCGCGGGGAGGCGAGGAAGAGGACCACTTCAGCGATCTCCTCCGGGGTGCCTGGGCGACCCAGGGGCCAGGGCACGCTGACCTGCGCCATGCCTTCTTCCGGCACAAGCTCCAGGAGTTTGTCGGTCCGGATCATGCCGGCGCACACGGCGTTCACCCGGACCCCGGCCGGACCGAACTCGACGGCCCACGACCTGGTCATCGACTCGAGGGCGGCCTTGGTTCCGCTGTACCCGGCCGCGATCGCCATCCCGATCTGGGCGCCGGTCGAGGAGACGTTGACGATCGCGCTGCCCGCACCCATCCGGGGCGCGATGGCGGCGGTCAGGAAGTACGCGCTCCGCAGGTTCACGTCGTACATCAACTGGTACTCCGCGGCCGGCAGCGCCGTCGTCGGAACCATCGGGTAGAACCCGGCGTTGTTGACCAGGATCCCCACCTCGCCGGCCTCGCGCGCCAGCCGTTCGACATCGTCCAGGACCCCCAGATCAGCCGGTACGAACGTCGCCCGCCCACCGTCGGCCTCGATCAGCTCGACCGTCTCGGCGCCGCGCTCGGTCCGGCGCCCGGTGACGACAACCTCCGCCCCCGCACCCGCCAGACTGCGCGCAATCGCCCGCCCGATCCCCGACGTCGCCCCGGTCACCAGCGCCCGCTGCCCGGCCAGCTCCTCAGTCATCACCCGATCGAGACTAGGGCCGCCATCCCGTCCCCGTACCGACGCGCCGCCCACCCCCACCGAACTACCCACCGACGCGACCCGCCGGGCACCTGAACCCGTCGGGCGCGCACCTGTCCCGGGCACGACCCCAACCACCCCAGGTAGTCACCACCGCAACCAGCCACCGCTTGGTGCGGAAGGTGAACCTACTGGGTGCGCGCCTAGTTCCCCCGAGCACGGCCGGGCCCGGGACGCACGGGCCCGGGACGGGCGGGCCTGAGGCGGGCGGGCCTGAGGCGCAGTCGCCCGGGACGACGACCAGCTGCGCCTGGCGGGCGCGACCGTCAGACCGCGGGGCCCAGATGCCCTCAGCCAGGTGCCCACCGACTACCGGCCGCTGGACATCGCCGCGACTCAGGTGAGGTCGGCGCTCACGCCTCGTGGGCGTGAGCGCCGGCGACTACTTCGCCCCGGCGTTCACCATCTGCCGGAGCTCCTTCTTCAGTTCTGAGATCTCGTCGCGGTAGCGCGCCGCCACCTCGAACTGCAGCTCGGCCGCGGCGTTGTGCATCTGGTCGGTGAGCTGCTGGATCAGGTCGGCCAGGTCGGACGACGGCAGGCCGCCGGCCAGTTCCTTCGCCTTCTCGCCGGCCTTCTTGCCACCGCCTGGCACCGGTGCCTTGCCGCGCGACTGCGTCCGGCCGTTGCCGAGCAGCTCGGCGGTGTCGGCGTCCTCGCGGGCCAGCATGTCGGTGATGTCCGCGATCTTCTTGCGCAGCGGCTGAGGATCGACGCCGTGCTCGGTGTTGTACGCGACCTGCTTGGCGCGCCGTCGGTTGGTCTCGTCGATCGCCATCTCCATCGACGGCGTGATCTTGTCGGCGTACATGAAGACCGCACCCGACACGTTTCGCGCCGCACGGCCGATGGTCTGAATCAGCGACCGGCCCGACCGCAGGAAGCCTTCCTTGTCCGCGTCGAGGATCGCGACCAGCGACACCTCCGGCAGGTCGAGGCCTTCGCGCAGCAGGTTGATGCCGACCAGTACGTCGTACTCGCCCATCCGGAGCTCGCGGAGCAGCTCGACCCGGCGCAACGTGTCGACCTCGCTGTGCAGGTACCTGGTCCGGATGCCCATCTCGAGCAGGTAGTCGGTCAGGTCCTCGGACATCTTCTTGGTCAGCGTGGTGACCAGGACGCGCTCGTTCTTCTCGACCCGGAGCCGGATCTCGTGGATCAGGTCGTCGATCTGGCCCTTGGTCGGCTTGACGATCACCTCGGGGTCGATCAGGCCCGTCGGCCGGATGATCTGCTCGACGAACCCGTCGGACTTGTCCTGCTCGTACTGCCCCGGGGTCGCGGACAGGTAGACGGTCTGGCCGATCCGCTCCAGGAACTCCTCCCAGCGCAGCGGCCGGTTGTCCATCGCCGACGGCAGCCGGAAGCCGTGCTCGACCAGGGTCCGCTTGCGGGACATGTCGCCCTCGTACATCCCGCCGATCTGCGGCACGGTGACGTGCGACTCGTCGATCACCAGCAGGAAGTCCTCGGGGAAGTAGTCCAGCAGGCAGTGCGGCGCCGTGCCGGCCTCGCGGCCGTCGGTGTGACGGGAGTAGTTCTCGATGCCGGAGCACGTGCCGATCTGGCGCATCATCTCGATGTCGTACGTCGTACGCATCCGCAGCCGCTGAGCCTCCAGCAGCTGCCCGCCGCGCTCCAGCTCGGCCAGCCGGTCGGCCAGCTCCGCCTCGATCGACGTGATCGCCCGCTCCATCTTCTCCGGGGCGGTGACGTAGTGCGTCGCGGCGCCGATGTAGAGCTCGTTCTCCTCGCTGAGCACCTCGCCGGTCAGCGGGTGCAGCGTCATCACCCGCTCGATCTCGTCACCGAAGAACTCCACCCGCACGGCGAGCTCCTGGTACACCGGGAAGACCTCGAGCGTGTCGCCGCGGACCCGGAACGTGCCCCGGGTGCCGGCCAGGTCGTTGCGCGCGTACTGCACGCCGACCAGCTTGCGGAGCAGGCCGTCGCGATCCATCTCGTCGCCGACCTTCACGTGGATCATGCGGTTCAGGTACTCGTCGGCGGAGCCCAGGCCGTAGATGCAGGACACCGTCGCGACCACGACGACGTCGCGCCGGGTCAGCAGCGACCAGGTCGCCGAGTGCCGGAGCCGCTCGACCTCCTCGTTGATCGAGGAGTCCTTCTCGATGTAGGTGTCGGTCTGCGGGACGTACGCCTCGGGCTGGTAGTAGTCGTAGTACGAGACGAAGTACTCGACCGCGTTCTCCGGGAAGAAGCTCCGCAGCTCGGTCGCGAACTGCGCCGCGAGCGTCTTGTTCGGCTGCAGGATCAGCATCGGCCGCTGGATCTTCTCCGCCAGCCAGGCCATCGTCGCGGTCTTACCCGTACCGGTGGCACCCAGCAGTACGACGTCCTGCTCGCCGGCGTTGATCCGCCGCTCGAGCTCGGCGATCGCGGCCGGCTGGTCGCCGGCCGGGTCGAAGTCGGACACCACCTGAAGTGGCGCGACCATACGCTGGAGATCGGTGACCTGTCTCATGCCCTCCACCGTACGACCCCGCGCCGACAGTTTCCGAAATCGCGATCCGTACGCCGTCCGCCGAAGGCCGGTCAGAAGGAGCGGACCAGGGTCCCGTTCATGTTCAGGATCTCCTGCTTGCGCTTCGGCCAGACCTCGCGCTGCAGGGCCGCGTCGGTCGCCGTGGTCTGCCCGGTGAAGTCCTCGAAGGTCTGCACGAAGCCCGAGAACACGACCGACTTCTTGCCCTTGACCGGGACCACGGCGGAGTAGTTGGTCGCGTAGCAGAGCTTGAGCGCCTTGTTCGGGCAGGGCCGGAAGCCGCCCTTGCCGATCACCACGTGCTCGAGGTTGTTCGACTCGACGTCGACCAGGTGCTCGGCGAACTGCTTGGCGCCCATCAGCGTGGTCTGCCGGATCCAGAAGTACCCGTCGATCGCACCCGCGCGGCCCGGCTCGGGCAGCAGGTAGTTGTGGCCGGACCGGGTCTTGTCCGAGTCCTTCACCCAGCCCTTGGCCGGCGTGAACCAGACTCCGCCGCCGATCTCGACGCCCTTGTCGTACGGGCCCTTCGTGATCTGGGTCACGGTCGGCGACGGCGTGGACGGGGTGTACATCGTCCCGACCGGCGCCGGCGTCAGCGTCTCCCCGGCAACCGGCGCGGCCGGGGTGTCCTTCTTGCCACCCGTGACCAGCAGCACCGCACCCGTCGCGATCAGTACGACGGCCAGCGCGGCGCCGCCGATCACGATCCACTGGGTCTTGCGGTTCTTCCGTCCACCCGGCCGGTACTGCGGCGGGTAGCCAGGACCCGGACCCCAGCCGCCCTGACCGGCCGGCGGAAGCGGCTGGTTGGGCGGCTGGTACTGGTTCTGGGGAGGTCCGTACTGCTGACTCATCAGGGCCTCTCGAGCTGTGTGGTCTGGTTGAGCTGTGTGGTCACAGACTGTCGATGACCGACTGCCTCATCGGCGCCGCCTCGGACTCGGCCTTGGCCGCGTACGTCGCGTTGCTGCGGAAGTCGAGCGCGGTCACGACGCCGTCCTTGCGCCGGTACACCTCGACCGAGCCTTGCACCTTGCCGGTCTTGGCGACGGTAGAGGTGTAGCTGATCGCGACGCACTCCACCAAGACGTCCTTCGGGCACGGCAGGTTCCGTACCTTGCCCAGCGCGGTGGTCTCGTTCTCGGTCTCACCCTCGACGATGCCCAGCAGGTAGGTGTTGGCGGACACGTTCAGCTTCTGCCGGACCCACAGGAACGCCAGCGCCTCGCGCTTCGGGGAGTAGGTGACCAGCTGCTTGCCCTCGGTCTCCGTGGTGAGCAGGCTCCAGCCGTTGGCCGGGACGATCGAGACGCCGTGGTCGACGGCGATCGCGTTCGCCGGCGGCGTGTACGTCGAGGCAGGCGGCGTGGTCACTGTCGGAGTCGGAGTCTTGGCCTTGTCATCGCCGCCAGTCAGTACGACGAGCGCCACGGCGACCAGCAGCACCACCGCCAGACCACCCGCGATCGGCAGTAGCAGCGGCGGGACCGGTGGCTTCTTCTTCACCGGCTCGGGGCGCCGCAGCGACGGCGGTCCGACCTTGTCGCCCCAGGCGGAGCTGGTCCCGGTCGCACCCCCCGCGCCAGCGGCGGACTCGTCGGCTTTGCCCCAGCCGCCCGCTGCCGGCGTACCGGCATCCGGCTGGGCCGGAGGCATCGGTGCGGTCGGCTGGTCCGGCGTGGCCCGGCCCCAGCCACCGTTGGCCGGTGCGGCCGGAGCGGCCGGGTCGGTCCACGGTGACGGGCGTGGCGGAACCTCCAGCGACCACGGTGACGGCGGCAGCTCCTCCTCGGGAGCCGCGCCCTCGTCGTCGTCCGGATCGGTCTTGCGGACCCAGGGGTTGTCGGCCGGGCCCTTGTCGCGCTTGTTACTCACTGGCTCGCAATCACCGACTTGAACATGGCAGTCGAGTCCGGCTGCAACGTCGCGGACTTGTCCTGCCGGCCGTACACCTGAACGATCGTCATGATCCCGTCGTTGCGCTCGATCACGCCGATGAACCCGACCACGCCGAAGCTTCCGCCCTGGCCGGTCGAGGTGGACTGGAACGCCTGGGTCGAGACCTGCTTCACCGGCGTCTTGTCGTCGGCGCCGGGCGTGTCCTTCTGCACCTCTTTGGCCTTGAAGCCGGTCGGCCGCGCCTTCTTCTCGCTCGCGATCAGGATCGGCAGCACGGTGTCGGCCGTGTCGCTGCCGGCCTTGACGGTCTGCACCATGAAGTAGCCCTCCCCCTGCTTGAGCAGGTAGACGCCCTTGAAACCCTCCAGCGTCTTGCGAAGGTACCCCGCGGCCGGATCGACGAACACGCCCTCCCCGACCTCGATGCCCTTGTCGAGGTTCTCACTCGGCTGGCCGGTCGGCTGCGGGTTCGGGTCGGGCTGGACGTTGTTGTCGTCGTTCCGGCCGAAAACCAGCGCCAGCACGACACCGATCACCACCACGACGGCCAGCGCACCACCGGCGAGCACCAGGATCTTCTTGCTGCCCTGGCCACGCCCACCGCGCGGCTGGAACTGCTGCGGCTGTCCCCACTGCTGCTGCGGCGGGTACTGCTGCTGCTGGAACTGCTTCGGAGGCCCTTGCTGGTACGGCGGCTGCTGCGGAGGACCCTGCTGGTACGGCGGTTGCTGCGGCGGGCCTTGCTGGTACGGCGGCTGCCCCTGGTAGGGCGGCTGGCCCTGCGGCGGTCCCTGGTAAGGCGGCTGCCCCTGCGGCGGTCCCTGGTACGGCGGCCGCTGCTGCTGAGGCGGAGGCCCCTGCTGGTACGGCGGCTGCTGAGGCGGCTGCCCCTGGTACGGAGGCTGACCCTGCGGCGGTCCCTGGTACGGAGGCTGCGGCGGCTGCCCTTGGTACGGCGGCTGCTGCGGCGGCCGGCCCTGGTACGGCGGTTGCTGGTTGCTCATGCCACGACCCCTCGCTCCGACTTGGGCACCGACCGCACCGCGTTGCCACACGCGGAGCAGAAGTCCGAGTGCGCCAGTAGCGGCATCTCGCACCGCGTGCAGAACGCCTGCTCACCCGACGCGTGGTTCGACCCACCGCGGGCAGCCGACTCGAGCGCTGCCTCCAGCAGACCCTTGTGCAGGACAGTCCGGACCAGCACGATCAGCGCTCCGAGCAGCAGCAGCCCCCAGATCACACCGAGCACCGCTCCGATCCAGGAGCCCTGTCCGCCGACGAAGCCCAGCAGGTAGACGCCACCCTGGAACAGCGCGTTCACCACGATCGCCTGCAGCACACCGATCACCCAGCGCGGGGTGAACCCGTCGTACTTCTCGCCCAGCCCGGAGAACTCCGCCACGGCCAGTCCGGCTGCCGACCCGTAGATCAGCGGCTTCACGAACCCCTGCAGCACCACGATCGAGATCCACGTCCCCGCACCGGAGCCCGGACCGGCGAACCCGCCGCTGATCCAGCCCCAGTGCAGTACCAGGGTCTCGAAGCAGGCGAACCCGACACCGGCGACCACCCCGAAGGTGAAGCCGTCCATCAGGTCGTCGTACCGGGGCCTGGAGGCCAGGTAGAGCGGTCCGACCTGCTGGATCAGGACCGACACGACCGGGACGAGCAGCAGCAGGATCAGCAGGTCACGGCCGACCGGACCGGCGTCGTTGCTGCCGATGGTGTCCAGCGACAGGCCGATCCGGTCCGACCAGAGCCAGGTGAAGACACCCGCCAGTACGCCGGTCAGCAGGAACGCTGCCACGACGACCGGGATCGGCTCGTCCTCCCAGAGGTTCACGTCGTACAGGTAGAGGATGTAGACGATCGGGATCGCGAAGGCGGCCACCATGATCGCCACCGGCAGCGCACCGACCGCCGCCGTCACCACGGTGAGCAGCAGGGCGACGCCGAGCGCCACCTTGTAGGTGTACGGCTGCTGGCCGGAGCCCTGCGGCATGATCGTCGACACCAGCTTGAACGAGGCCACCGGCTCGTCCGGTCTGGCGGCGTACGCCTTCTTGCGCCCCGGGTCCGCCGACCGCAGTCCGCTGCCACAGTGGTGGCAGAACTGCGAGACGTCGGGGACCTCGGAGCCGCAGCGGGGACACTCCACGCTCTCTCCCTAGCTAGGACCTGCGGGACCGGCGTGATTCTCGTACAGGCCGGCCGGGAAACATCATTTCCCGCGCAGGGGTCACGCTTTCGTGTCCGTTCCGTGCCCTGTCAGCCGGTTCCAGACCTCGTCGACGCGGCGATCCAGGTCGTCCAGGCTGCCCGCGTTGTCGATCACCACGTCCGCGGCCGCCAGCCGGTCCTCGCGCGAGGCCTGCGCCGCGATCCGGCGCCGCGCCTCGTCCTCGGCCATCCCGCGCTGCGTGGTCAGGCGCTCGACCTGTACGTCGACCGGTACGTCGACCACCAGCACCAGGTCGAACCTGTCCGCCTGACCGGTCTCCACCAGCAGCGGGATGTCGTGCACCACCACCGCGTCGTCCGGCGCCGCCTGCTCGATCTCGGCCGCCCGGGCGCGGACTCGCGGGTGGATGACCGCCTCCAGCTTCCGCCGAGCCGTCTCGTCGCCGAACACGAGTTTGCCGACAGCCGGGCGGTCCAGCTCGCCGTCAGCCGTCAGTACGCCGTCGCCGAACGCCGCGACCACCTCCGCCAGCCCGTCGGTCCCACGCGCGACCACCTCTCGTGCCAGCACGTCGGAGTCGATCACCACGGCTCCCCGCTCCCCCAGCCGCCGCGACACCGAACTCTTGCCCGACCCGATTCCCCCGGTCAACCCGACTCTCAGCACGCCTGCACCCTACCGACCCTGTCCGGCTGGCGAACGAACCACCGGCTCGGGCCGACCGTCACCCCCGCTGTCCCCGAGAATGGGCGGCACGCACACAGGAGGACCGACTTGGAGATCCGGCTGCTCGGGCCGTTCGAGACGCTGCTCGACGACGAGCCGCTCCCTGGGCTGACCGGTCGCGTCCGCGCTCTCCTGGCGGTCCTCGCGCTCGCCGTACCGGACTCTGTCTCCGTCGACGCCATCGGCCAGCGACTGTGGGGTGACAACCCGCCGGCCAACCTGCGGCCCAGCGTGCACACCTCGGTGGCCCGGCTCCGCACCCTGCTGGCGCCCGAGCTCAGTCTGGACACCACACCGGGCGGCTACGCCCTCCGCATCGACCCGCAGCAAGTCGACGCACTCGTCTTCACCCAACTGCTCGAACAGGCCGCCCAGGCGAGCACCCCGACGGCCGAGCGCGACCTGCTGACTGCTGCGCTGGCCCTGTGGCGCGGTGAACCGTTCGGCGGCATCCGCTCGGACTGGCTCGACCGCGAGCAAGCACCGCGGCTCACCGAGGCGTACCTGTCCGCCATCGAACGCCGGGTGGACCTGGACCTCGCCGCCGGCCGCCACGACGTCGTACTGCCACCCCTCCGCGAGCTCACCGCCACGCACCCCCTCCGCGAGTCCCTCTGGCTCCGCCTGCTCACCGCACTGAGCCGCTCGGGCCGACCGGCCGAAGCACTCACCCTGTACGACGAACTACGCCGCCGCCTCGCCGACGAGCTAGGCGTAGACCCGGAAGCCGAGCTCCGCGGCCTGCACGCCGAGCTGCTCGAAGCCACCGAGCCCAAGCGCCCCAGCCAGACCGCCATCGCCCCACGCCAACTCCCACCCGGCCCAGCCCGCTTCACCGGTCGCACAGCCGCACTGGACCGCCTCGACACCTTGAGCACTGGTACCGGCAGCTCCCTGGCGATCCTGGCAGTCCACGGTCAAGGCGGCGTCGGCAAGACCTCCCTGGCCCTGCACTGGGCTCACCGAGTGGCCGACCGCTTCCCGGACGGCCAGCTGTACCTGAACCTCCAGGGCTACGGCCCCGGCGACCCCATGGACCCAGATGCCGCGCTCGACATCCTGCTGCGCGCCCTCGGCATCTCCGGCGAGCAGATCCCCGAGCGCGGCCCAGCACGCACGGCAATGCTGCGGACCGTCCTGGCAGACCGCCGCGTCCTTCTCCTGCTCGACAACGCCCGCGACGCCGAGCAGGTGCGACCACTCCTCCCCGGCTCCGGCTGCCTCGTGCTGATCACCAGCCGCAGCCAGCTGCGCTCGCTGGCCGCGCGAGAAGGCGCTCACCGAGTCGCGCTCGACCGCTTCGGCCCAGACGACGCGGCGACGTACCTGGCGGCGACCTTCGAGCCCCACCACGTCCAGGCGAGCAGCACCGAGATCGCTGAGCTGAGCGAACTCTGCGGCCACCTGCCCCTGGCCCTGGCGATCGCAGCCGAGCGAGTCACCAGGGACCCGGCAGCCGGCGTACGGGCCTTGATCAGCGAGCTACGTGATCACCCCGATCGGCTCGGCGTACTGGATGTCGACGAGGACGACGACGGTGCCCTCCGCGTGGTCTTCGACTGGTCGTACCGCGTGCTGGCGCCTCCGCAGGCTCGGCTGTTCCGGCTGCTGGCGTTACAGCCGGCACAGGACCTCGGGCTGGAAGCCGTTGCAGCGTTGGCTTCTGGGTCCGAGCGGGAGACCGCCCGATGCCTGGATGGGCTGGTCGGCGCTCACCTGCTGGAGCGGCCCGGTCGCCGCTACCAGCTGCACGACCTGCTGCGGCTCTACTCGAACACTCTGGTCCAGCAGGCCGAGGAGCCGGCCGAGCGTGAGGCTGCGCGGGCCCGGCTGCTGGACTGGTACGCGCACTCGGCCCTCAACGGCAAGGTCATGCTGGAGCGGTCGGAGCCGCTGCTGGACTTCGGCTCGCCACTGCCTGGGGTGACGCCGCTGACGTTCGACGCTACGCCGACGGCCGCTGACTGGTTCACCGCCGAGCGGCACGTGCTGATCGCGGCGGTGTACGACGCCGTACGCCACGGGCACGACCGGGCGGCGTACCGGCTGGCCTTCGCGCTCTGGCCGTACCTGATCTACCTCCGCGCCTTCGACGAGCTCTTCGAGTTGCAGCGCGTCGGGCTCGAGGCTGCACGCCGTACCGGCGACGTGGTCGCGGAGGCCACCCTGGCCCTGGGCCTCGGGGCCGCGTACCTGCATCGCCGGGACTTCCAGAGATGCTCCGAGCACCTCACTCACGCGCTGAAGCTGTTCGACTCCCTCGACGACCAACGCGGCCGGGCCTCGGTCCTCACCGGCCTCGGCCGGATGTTCCGGTACGCCGGTGACGCGCAGGCCTCCATCGAGCACCACCAGCAGGCCATCGCCGCGCTGGCGCCGGACGACCACGTCGAGATCGCCCGCAACCTGTCGAGCATGGCCCAGATGTACCTGGCCGACGGCCGGTACGACGAAGCCTGCGCCGCCGCCGAACAGGCCGTCCTCCGCAACCGCACCTCAGGCGAACGCCGCGCCGAGGCCTTCGCCCTGGAAACCTTCGCCACCGCCCAGGCAGCCCGCGGCGACCACGCCACCGCGGTCACCCTCTACCAGCAGTCCCTCACCATCTGCCGAGACCTCCGCGACCGCTGGGGCGAAGCGGTCGCCCTGGCCAACCTCGGCCACGCCCACCAGCAGTCCGGCAACCCCGCCCAGGCCCGCGACCACTGGCAGCAGTCCCTCACCATCCTCACTGCCAACAACCTCACCGGCGCCCCCGAACTCAACAAGGAGTCCCTCGAAGCCCTGCTGGCGGACTGAAGCTCAACCTGAGGACGCCTCCGGGGACAGATTGCCGAGACGGATGGCCAGCAGGTTAGCCACGACGACCACGGCGAAGAGCACGGCCAACAGCGGGTGGTCGAGATCCCAGAGAGCCAACGCGGCGAGGCCGAAGACCAAGGTCTTCACGATCGCCCGCGGCACCGGGCCGCGGCGCGCGGTGGGGGCCGCGAAGAGGCCCCACAGAACGGCGCCCGCCAACGGCAGGCCGATGGCGAGAATGAGGCCGCCGGCCAAGTCGTCGCCGGTGTGCCAGCCCCACCAGGCGAAGACGCCCAGCGCGATCAGCTCGACCAGGAACGCCACCGTCAGATTCCCCCACCGCCACAGTTCGCGCACGGCTCAGGGTAAAAGGCGAGACCCCCGCACCCAGTACGGGGGTGCGGGGGTCTCGGGTCCTGCTGGCTAGGGAACTACTCAGCCCTGGCCGGTCAGCTTCTCGCGGAGAGCCTGGAGCGCCTCGTCGGAAGCGAGCGCGCCCTCGGCGGGAGCGTCGTCCTTCGGAGCCGCGCTGGCGCCGCCGCCGGTGGCCGACGAGTACGTCGAGGCCTCGCCGGCTTCGACGTCCGCCGTCTTGGCGTCCTCGATCTGCTTCTTGTGAGCTTCCCAGCGCGCGTGGGCCTCGGCGTACTGCCGCTCCCACTCCTCACGCGCCGAGTCGAAGCCCTCGAGCCACTCGCCCGTCTCGGGGTCGAAGCCGTCGGGGTAGACGTAGTTGCCCTGGTCGTCGTACGTCGCCGCCATGCCGTACAGCGTGGGGTCGAAGTCGTCGGAGACCGGGTCGACACCCTCGTTGGCCTGCTTCAGCGACAGCGAGATCCGGCGACGCTCGAGATCGATGTCGATGATCTTGACCATCACGTCGTCGTTGACCTGGACGACCTGCTCCGGGATCTCGACGTGACGCTCGGCGAGCTCGGAGATGTGCACCAGACCCTCGATGCCCTCCTCGACGCGGACGAACGCACCGAACGGCACCAGCTTGGTGACCTTGCCGGGCACGATCTGGCCCATCTGGTGGGTCCGGGCGAACTGCTGCCACGGGTCTTCCTGGGTCGCCTTCAGCGACAGCGAGACGCGCTCGCGGTCCATGTCGACGTCCAGCACCTCGACCGTGACCTCCTGGCCGACCTCGACGACCTCGGTCGGGTGGTCGATGTGCTTCCAGGACAGCTCGGAGACGTGCACCAGACCGTCGACGCCGCCGAGGTCCACGAACGCACCGAAGTTGACGATCGAGGAGACGACACCCTTGCGGATCTGGCCCTTCTGCAGCTGGGTGAGGAAGTTCATCCGCACCTCGGACTGCGTCTGCTCCAGCCACGCACGGCGCGACAGGACCACGTTGTTGCGGTTCTTGTCGAGCTCGATGATCTTGGCCTCGATCTCCTGGCCGACGTACGGCTGGAGGTCGCGGACCCGGCGCATCTCGACCAGCGACGCGGGCAGGAAGCCGCGCAGGCCGATGTCCAGGATGAGGCCACCCTTGACGACCTCGATGACGGTACCGGTGACGACGCCGTCCTCTTCCTTGATCTTCTCGATCGTGCCCCAGGCCTTCTCGTACTGGGCGCGCTTCTTCGAGAGGATCAGGCGGCCTTCCTTGTCCTCCTTCTGGAGAACCAGGGCCTCGACGTGGTCGCCGACGTTGACGACCTCGTTCGGGTCGACGTCGTGCTTGATCGACAGCTCGCGCGAGGGGATGACACCTTCGGTCTTGTAACCGATGTCGAGGAGAACCTCGTCCCGGTCGACCTTGACGATGGTCCCTTCAACGATGTCGCCGTCGTTGAAGTACTTGATGGTCTGATCGATCGCCGCGAGGAAGTCTTCCTCCGACCCGATGTCATTGACCGCTACCTGCGGGGTGGTGCGCACTGCGGGGTCGAGAGGTGCCTCGATGCTGGCCGTCATGTGGTGGGTTGCTCCGTGGGCTGATGGTGTCGTACGGCTGCGCACGGGCCGTTGGATCGCACCAAACCGCTGGAAAGCTCTGAGAGGACAGATTCACCACCGACTGCTGCGAGCACGAGCCTGCTCCGTCCGAGGTCGCGCGGGCCCATAGCGCATCTCACAGAATACGTGTACCGGCTGGGGCAGCACAACCCGGGGCACCCGGTCACGCCCGGCCGCCCGCCGAGGTCACCCGACGTCCTGCTGATCTCAATGTACGACGTCCGGATCCGGACGGCCTGCCGACAGGTCTCCCGTGTCGGCCATCCGCGTGATCAGCTCGTGCGCCGCGGTCGCGACCGGATTCTGTCCCGACCGCGCGGCGAGGTCGATCAGCGCCCACAGATCGACCGCCCGGCCCCGGTCGACCAATCGGTCCCCCAGATCCGGACCGGTTTCCCGTACGACGCGCAGCACCGCCCGCTCGAGCACGGGATCGCCGCCGAACCGCAGCAGGTTCCCCAGATCGCCGTACGGCGAACCGCTGTAGGCGAACTCCCAGTCGATCAGCCCGGTGATCGTCGCCGTCGCCGGGTCGACCAGCAGGTTCTTCGGATTGAAGTCGCTGTGCACCAGGCAGAACCGAGTGACTCCGCTGTCGGTCAGGTCCCCGGCCTCGGCGACGACGTCCCGCAGGCTCTCCACCTGGTCACGCGAAAGCCCGAGCGCCTCGACATGGCTATCCAGCCACTCGTCGAGCCCGCCGCCCCCGAACGACTCGATCGCCAACCCGCTCCCGACGAACTCCCCGAAATCCAGGAACGGCATCCCGCTCAGCCGGACCAGCAACTCCCCCAACTGCTCGCCGACCCGCTCCCGCTGCCGATCATCGGCGTCGACCAGGAAGGTCTCGAGATTCGTCCCCGGCAACCGCTCGGTCAGCACGTACGTCGGATTGCCGTCGACCTGATCCACCTGCGCGTCCAGCACCCGCGGCACCGGCAGCAGCCCGCGGACCAGCCGCAGCAACGCCGCGTCCACCGCCGCCCGGCCCGGCCGTTTCGCGTACAGCTTGAGCACGGCGTCTTCGCCGGCCGCGCTGACCGCGAACGTCTCCCCGCCGTACCCACCGGTCAGCGGTACGGCGCTGGCAGCGATCGCCTCGAATCCATCCACGGCGACGATCCTGCCAGCACCGACCGACAAGCTGTCAGACCTTCGCAGGAGTACCGAGCGCCGCCAGGACCGTCGGTACGGCGTTGCGCAGGCCGGCCGCGTTCGGGTGCAGCGGCACGAGACCGTTCGTCGTCAGGCTCGGGATCAGTCCCTCGATCCACCGCGTCCCGGCGCTCTTGCACATGTCGTGCCCGACGCTCGGCGCCGCGAGGTCGACGTACGTCGCGCCGTGCGCGTTCGCCTGCTCAGCCATCCTGACGTTCAGCCGGGTCAGCGCCGCCTGCAGGTAGTCCGCGTCCGTGCCCCACACCGGGACGACCGGCCAGCAGCCACCCTTCTTGATCCCGGTCGGGTAGCCGACCATCAGGATCTTCGCGTGCGGAGCCCGCGCCCGGATCTGCTCGATCACAGTCCCGTACGTCGGCGCGAACGCGTCGATCTTCTGCGCGAGCCGGTCCACGCCGCCCGCCGTGTTGGTCGCCTTGCAGGACGTGCCGATCGGCTGCGGCAGCAGGTTGACGCACGAGACCGCGAGCCCGACCAGGCCGATGTCGTTGCCGCCGATCCCGACCGAGACGACCGTGGTGTCCTCGCTCAGCGCGTCGTACTGCGGAGCCGCCGTGCCCGCGATGATGCCCGGCTGCGGGTTCGCGAAGTGTGCCGTCGTCGCGGCGCCGCAGGTGACGTCGCGGAACTTCGCGGGCTTGATCTGCTGGGCGACCAGCGAGGCGTAGTTGACCGCCGAACGCGCGCAGGTCAGCACCTCCTTGGCCGGCAGCACCAGCGAACCGGCGGCGAACGAGTCGCCCATCGCCACGTAGACCACAGGTGGTGCCGCGGCCGCCGGCGTGGTCACCGAACCGGCGACCACCAGACCCGCCGCGGCAACGGCGGCGACCACTCGGACCCGTACTGATCTCATCTGCATCGCGCTGCCCTTCGACGTTAAGTGACCGGCCAGTAACAGTTCGCAACAGCATGAGCAACTCTCACCTTCGAGGCAAGACCTGGAGTCGTTCGACTTCATTTCGATACTGCGGTAGCGTAACTCCATGGCCCGCCCCAGGAACCCCGCGATCGACGGCAAGGTGCTCGCTGCCGCAGCCGAAGAACTACGGCGCGGTGGGTACGACGGCCTGTCGATCGACCGCGTCGCCGAGCGGGCCGGCGTCGCCAAGACCACGCTGTACCGGCGCTGGGCGTCCAAGGCCGAGCTCGTCGTCGCGCTGATCACCACGCTGCGCGAGGACGTCCCGTTCGAACCGAGCGATGATCCCCGCCGCGACCTGACCGAGCTGGTCACCGCGATCGCCGCCAATCTCGCGGCCACTCCCCCGAGCTTGATCGCCGACCTGGCCGCCGCGGCCGCCCGCGATCCGCGCGTGGGCGAAGCCGTCCGCGCGCTCTGGGCCGGCCGCCACCAAGCAGTCACCGCCGTCGTCGCCAAGGCGCAGGAGGCCGGGCTCGTGCTCGACCACGTCGCGCCCGCCGTACTGGTCGATCAGTTGGCCGGCCCGCTCTACTACCGGCTCCTCGTCACCGGCGAGCCACTCACCCCCGAGTACGCCCGGACGCTCATCACCAGCGTCCTAGGACCTGAGGAGTCCCGATGACCACTGCCACCGCCACCACTCCCGTACGCCGGCGCCCCGCCCGCCGCCGCCTGCTGCTCGCTCTCGGCGCCCTGCTGATCCTGCTGATCGGCTACTCCGTCTTCGCGATCGCCCGCCCGACGGTCCTGCACACCGAGCTCGAGATCGACGCGACCCCCGACCAGGTCTGGAAGGCACTCGCCGACCGCGAGCACTACCCCGACTGGAACCCGTTCATCGTCTCGTCCACCGGCGAGCTGAAGGTCGGCGCGACGATCACCAACGTCCTGCGCGACACCAAGGGCAGCGAGACGGCCTTCACGCCCGAACTGCTCGCCGTCGAGCCCGGCCGCGAGCTGCGCTGGATCGGCAAGATCGGCTTCGGCGGCGTCTTCGACGGCGAGCACGCCTTCCGCATCGAGCCCCTCCCGAACGGCCGCAGCAAGCTGATCCAGGAGGAGACCTTCCGCGGCGTCGCCGTCCCGTTCACCACCGGCATGCTGCGCGACACCATCGAGCCCCAGTTCCACGCCATGAACCAGGCGATCGCGGACCAGGCAACCAAGCCCTAGAGACACGACCTGGTCCGGCCGACGCCCTGGACAATCCCCCGGGGATAAGGTGACGGCGTGGTCGAGCCGCAACGTATCGAGCTGACCGAGGCGGAGACCTCGAAGGCCAGCAGAACCTACTGGGACTCGGCGGCGACCGAGTACCTCGAGGAGCACGGCGCCTTTCTCGGCGACGACCGCTTCGTCTGGTGTCCCGAAGGTGTCGACGAGGCCGACGCCCAACTCCTCGGCAGCGTTCGCGGCAAGCGTGTCCTCGAGATCGGTTGCGGTGCCGCGCAGTGCGCCCGCTGGCTGACCAAGCAGGGCGCGCAGGCCGTTGCCTTCGACATCTCTTTCGAGCAGCTCGAGGTCGGCAAGGCGCTCGACCGCAAGACCGGTACGACGGTGCGCACGGTCGCCGCCGACGCGACCGCGATCCCGTTCGCCGACAACACCTTCGACATCGCCTGCTCGGCCTTCGGCGCGTTGCCGTTCGTGGCGGACGCCGAGGCCGCGCTGCGCGAGATCGCCCGCACCCTCAAACCCCAAGGCCTGCTGGTGTTCTCGGTCACCCACCCGATCCGCTGGAGCATGCCGGACGACCCGACGCCCGCCGGTCTGCGGATCACCCAGTCGTACTTCGACCGCACGCCGTACGTCGAGGTCGACGAGCACGGCGTCGCGATCTACGCCGAGCACCACCGGACCACCGGCGACTGGATCCGCGCGCTCACCGGCGCCGGCTTCGTCGTCGACGACCTGCTCGAGCCGGAGTGGCCGGCCGGTCACGACCAGGTCTGGGGCGGCTGGGGACCAGAGCGCGGCCGCCTGATCCCAGGCACCGCGATCTGGTCCGCCCACAAAGCCTGAGGCCGCCGCGCCCCGGATCCCGAGGCGCGTCGCTCAGCACTAGGCCGCGCGGCGACCCTTCGGTCGCAGCGCCAGGGCCCCGGCCAGCGCGAGCAGCAGCAGACCCAGGATCAGCGACAGCAACGGCACCCAGAAGCCGATCAGGTGCAGCTGCGACGCCTTCTCGGCGTACCCGCCCTCGGACTTCCCGTCGACCTTCGCACCCTCGACGTTCTTCTTCACCGTCGCGTCGTCGTAGGCGATGGTGGCGTCGGTCGCGGTGATCTTGACCTCGCCGTTGTAGTCGATCGTGGCGAGCTGCTTCTCCTCACCCTTGATGATCGCGCCGGTGACCGGCTCGATCCACAGCGTCCGGGTGTTCTGGTAGCTGCGGTCGACGAGGACCGACGGCTGCCCCTTCTCGCCGATCAGCGTGCCCGGCACCTTCAGCTTGTCGGTCTGCGGCACCTCGGACTTCGGGATCTCCTGGACGAACTTGTAGACCTTCAGCCCGAGCAACTCGGTCTCGCCCTTGAACTCGATCGGGAACGCCTTGCGCAGCGTGCTGTCCCAGAACTTGTACGTCTTCTTCTCGGTCCCGAACGGGAACTTCAGCACCAGCCCCTCGTGGCCGGCGAAGATCTTGTCCCCCGGCCGCTTGCGGTCCCCGGCCTTCAGCGTCGTGGTGATGTACTCGCCGCTGTTGTCCTTGGCCCGGTCGGGGTCCCAGCGGATCGCCTCGCCGGTGTGCGCGTCCAGCACCACCCGCTCCTGCACGAAGCTCAGCGGCGCCTTGTCGTCGCGCTTGGCGTCGTCCTCGCTCGGGAACGCGTACGCCGGGTCGTCGTCGGTGACCACGGCGGTGTCGAAGACGACCACGTCGCGCTTCAGCGCCTTGCCGATCTTCTCGGCCGCGACCACGTCACCGCGCACGGTCCGGTTCGACGTCAGCGGCAGCTCGGTCTCCTTCTGCGTCGCGACCACGAACACCGTGCCGTCGTCCCTCGTCGTCGACGTGGTGTGCGCGACCTGGTCCGGCGGCGCCACCGCCAGCGTCGGATAGGCGTAGAACCTGGCCATCACGGCCACCCCGACGAAGAAGATCCCCAGTGCCAGCAGCACGATTCGACTGCGATTCCCCACAACAACCCCTCCCGGTCTGTCCGCGGGACGCTACCAGCGAGTAGCGTCATTGAACAGAGTCAATCGCGGTCGTCCTGAACTGACATATAGTCCGGCTCCATGAGGGGGATCTGGGGCACACTCGCGCGCCGCCGCACCGCGCCCGAAGCAGCCGTACGGCGGGCGTTGGCGAGCCGCCGTTCCGCGCCCGAGCCGACCGTTCTGCGAGCGCTCGTCATCGGCGTCGCGGTCGTCCAGTCGGTGGTGCTCGGCCTGCTCGCGCGCCGCGGCTACTGGCTGAGCGACGACATCGAGTTCCTGGTCCAGGGCGGCAAAGGCTTCGCGCCACGCGAGCTGCTGACCCCTTTGAACGATCACATCGCGCCGGGCCTGCGCTTCGTCTACGCGACCTTCGCCGAGCTCGCCCCGCTGAACTGGGACTTCACCGTCGTCTGCCGGGTTCTCCTGCAGGCGTTGGCGATCACGCTCCTCGGCCGGCTGCTGCTGCGACTGCTCGGGGCGAGCTGGTGGGTCCTCGCGGGCACGGTCGCGTACGCACTGACGTCCCTCAGCATGCCGTCGTTCATGTCGCTGTCGAGCGGCGTCAACAACCTCCCGGCCCACGTCTTCGGTCTGCTCCTGCTGCACGCGACCGTCGACTGGTCCGTCGGTCACCGTCGCCGAGCCGTTGCCTACGGCCCCCTTTCGCTGCTGATCTCCCTGGCCTGCTGGGAGAAGTCGGGCCTCGTCCTCGCCACCGCGCTCGCCCTGTCCCTTTACCTGCGCGAGACGCCACTGAGGCCCTGGCTGCGCCGTACCTGGCCGTACGCCGCCGCGCTCACCGTCCCGATCATTGCCTTCGGCATCTTGTACGCCGCCAACGGCAATCCGTCGGCAGGCCACCTACCGAGCTTCGGCACCCTGGTCGAGCTGGCCGGCAAGTCGATCGCCGTACCGCTCGGCGCACTCGCCGGCGGCCCCTGGCACTGGAGCCCGATCGCCGGCGCCTTCGGCCTCGCCGACGCTCCGGCCGTCGTCGTGGTGCTCGGCGGGATCGTCGCGATCGGCCTGCTGGTGACCGCCTGGCGCCGGGACCGCCGGGTGCTGCTGCTGTGGGCATCGGTCGGCATCTACACCCTGGTCACGCTGACCCTGGTCTCCTACGGGCGCTTCGCGCTCTTCGGTGCCTCCTTCACCGTGCACTACCACTACTGGTCGGACCTCGCGATCCCGCTCACGCTCGCCGTCGTCCTCACCGCCCGGTCGATCCACTTCCCGCCGCTGATCGCCGCCGGCGCGATGATCGCGTGGGTCGCGTCCGCGGTCGTCTCACTGGCGAGCTTCGCGCAGTACTGGGACGACAACCCGTCCCGCCCGTACTTCGCGACGCTGCGCGCCGAGCTGGACAACGCCGGTCCGTCGGTGAACCTCTGGGACACCCGCCTGCCGAACTCGCTGTCGATCGCGCTGTCGGCCGATCCACGGGTCTCCCCCGTGCTCCGGACCGCCGGGATCCCCTTCCAGCTGCAGGTCTCGGGCAGCGAGCCGCGGATGGTCGACGACACCGGCCGGATCCGTCCGGCGCACCTCAGCGCGTGGGCGACCGACGTCATCCCGCCCAAGAGGAAGGGCCAGATCTGCTCGGTCTTCCTCCAGGGCGCGAGCACGACGACGCTGCCGCTGAAGGCGACCACCGCCGACCACCCGACGGCCAACTGGTTCGTCAAGATCGGCTACCTGAGCAAAATTGAGCACACCGTCGCGGTCGAGTTGATCGGAACCGACGGCCGCTCCGTCGCCGTACCAGCGCCGGCACCCGCGGCGTGGCCCGCCGGAGTGGCGAGCAGCTACCTCGGTCCGACCCCCGTGACCGACCTGGCCGCGATCCGGTTGCGGACCACCGACCCGAAGAGCAATCTCTGCATCGGCAGCGTCGAGGTCGGCCTGCCGCAGGTGAGCGAATGACCCAGGTCCAGACACAGAAACAGACGCAGGTGAGTGCATGAGACGGACGCGGTTCCCCGCCCTGGACGGTCTGCGGGCCTTCGGTGCCCTCGCCGTGCTGACCACGCACGTCGGCTTCCACAGCGGCGACGCGCTGAACGGACCCTTCGCCGGCCTGCTGGCACGGCTCGACGTCGGAGTGGCGATCTTCTTCGCCATCTCCGGCTTCCTGCTCTACCGCCCGTACGTCGTCGCCTGGTTCGGCGAGACCGAGCCGCCGCTGACGCTGCCGTACCTGCGCAACCGGGCGCTGCGGATCCTGCCCGCGTTGTGGGTGGCCGTCGTGCTCGCGGCCCTCCTGGTCCCCCGGCAGGACGGCATCACCTGGACGACGTACCTGCGGCACGCGTCGTTGAGCCAGATCTACGTCGACTCTCCCGCTGCCGACGGGCTGACCCAGATGTGGAGCCTGGCGACGGAGGGCGCGTTCTACCTGCTGCTGCCGTTCCTGGCCCGCCTGCTGATCAGCTACGAGCGTCCGACCCGCAAGGCCGTACGTCGCCGGCTCGCGGTGCTGACCTGTTTCACGCTGCTCGGCCCGATCTGGATGGCCGCCGTCAACGCGACCGACCAACCGATGGCCGGCCTCTGGCTGCCCGGGTACCTCGGCTGGTTCGCGGTCGGCATGGGCTTCGCGCTCTGGCAGGTCGCCCGCAGCAGCGGGCGGCTCGGGCCGTCCGCACTGGACACGCTGTCCACGATCCCCGGCACGATCTGGGCGGTCGCGGCCGTCCTGCTGGTGATCGCGTCCGGCCCGATCGCCGGCCCGTACAACCTGACGTCGTCGAGCGCCGCACAGGCGTTCGTGAAGAGCCTGCTCTACACCGCGATCGCCGCCTGCGTGGTGTTCCCGGCGATCACGCCGTCGCGGCGGACCGCTGCGATGCTCGGCGGACGGATCGGGCACGTCGCCGGAGACATCTCGTTCGGCGTGTTCTGCTACCACCTGATCGTGCTGAGCCTGGTCGAGCAGATCTTCGGCATCAAGCCGTTCGAGGGGCACTTCGCCTTGCTGTTCTGGCCGACGCTGGTCGTGTCGGCCGGCGTGGCCGGCGCTAGCTACTACCTGATGGAACGGCCGATCATGCGACTCGGTCGGCGGGACCGCTCCTACGACGTCTCGCCGGTCGGCCTCGACAGCGCGGCCAACGCGATGGCGAGCAGTACGGATCCCTGGACGACTCCGGAGGTCAGTCCGGCGTCTCCGTCCGGCCAGGGCTGAGCTGCGGCGATCGCCGTACCGAGCAGGACCGCTACGACGACCGCACCGATCAGCGCAATCCTGCGACCGTCCAGGAACCAGGCCAGCGCTGCAGCGACGACTGTGACGGCCAGACCGATCCAGCCGGCCATGAAGACGCCTGCCACGACCAGCAGGACCGAGGCCGGCCAGGCACCGACTCGCTGGGCTTCACGCAGCCGGTGACCGGAGTGCCTCGACCGGCGACGCGAGAAGATCGCCAACCCGGCAACGAGGATCAGGGCGACCAGTCCGACCAGCAGACCGGCCCGGTAGTCGCGGTCGGGGGTGAAGCGCGCGGTGACCTGCTGCTCGGGTCCTGCCGGTAGCAACCAGCCCTGCTGCCAGCCGCCGACCCGGATCGGTACCAGCTTGCGGCCGGTGCCGTCGTACGCCTGCCAGCCTGTGCTGAAGTTCTGCGCGACGGTCAGCACCGAGTCCTCGGTGGCCAGCGGAGCCTCCAGCGTCAGCTCGGAGGGACTGGGCCGCCAGACGTTGACGCCCTGCGCTGCCACGTTCTCCGGCTTCGCCGTGTCGGTCTTGGTCAGCGCCAGCTCGACCGGCGCGAAGTCCTTGCTGGCAACGACATCCAGCGTATGGCGACCGGCCTGCAGCGGCACCGACGGCTGCTGGCACAGCGAGTACTTCACCGGCCGGCGCTGCAGCACGTCCAGCATCGTCGCGGTCACCTTGGTCGCCGCGGGCACGCCGTCGACCTGGACCCTCGGGCCGAACCCGCACACCGCGCCGGTGGCCGCCTTGGGGTTGATCGCCTTGCGCAGGTCGTTGGCGCCGAGGATGCGCAGCTCGGCCACCCCGACCGGCAGGCGGCGGGACAGACCGGTCGCGGAGTCGACGTCGATCACGTCCTGCGTCGCGGTGAAGGCCAACTCGATGGTGCGGACGTACTTGAACCGATCGGGGAACGTCACGAACCCCTCCGGAGTCACCGGCAGGGTCGTCGCCGTACCGCCGTCGAAGCGGACCTCCACCTCGCTCGGCCGGGCCGCGGCCAGGTACGGGTCGCTGAGGAACTGCAGGCCTTGCAGCTTGCGGGCTCCCGGCAACTTCAAGGTCAGCGTCGGGTGCTCGTCCTCCGGCGCTGCCACCCAGCCGGTACCGAGGTCCTGGTCCACCACCGCACCGGGCCGGCCCTCAGGCGCAGTCACTGCTCGCGAGGAGGCCGAGGCGGTGATCGCGCCCGGCACCTCCAGCAGCCGCTCCAGCGAGGCACCGTCCCGCGGCAACGCCGTCCCTTGCAGCTTGTACGACGCAGCCTCGGGCAGGTCGACGCTGCGGTAGAGACCGGTCGCCTCCTCCGAGTCCTTCGCGACGCCCTGCCGGCACAGCGGGCGGACGCCGACGTGCAGGCAAGCGGAGCGGCCGGGCTGCTCGTTGCGGAAGACCAGCGCGTCCGGCTGCTTCGTCAGTCCGCCCGGCACCTCGAGCCGGCTGACCGGTGTCAGTCCGGGCAGTATGACCTCGGCGATCGCGACACCGTTCGGGTTCTTGCCGTCGGTCACGCCAACACTCAGCCGCAGCCGCTGGGTGAACCCCTCCGGGGCCGGAACGGGCTGCGGCCTGTCGGTGCCTTCGACCACCGTCGTCAGCGAACCCGCGTCCGTGTCGACCTTCAGCGTGCGCACCGGATCGGTCGTCGGCGCCTGCAGCGAGAACTGGATCTGCAGGTCGGACACCTTGCGTGGCGAGGTGAAGTCCAGCTCCAGCCACTCGCCGCTGCTCTTGCCGAACGTGCCGGAGATCCACCGGGTCGACGGATCACCGTCGACGGCCGCGAACGGCCCGTTGCCCGGTCCGGTCCGCAGCGTCGCGTCGGCATCAGCTGCCGACGAAGAGGCGCGTACGTCGGCCACTCCCTCGGCCCACACCCGGGTCGTCGCAGGCGAGGGCGGGTCGAGCAGGTAGTCGAGCGTGCGGCGGCCCATCCGGCCCGGGTCGTTCGCGGTCATCACCGGCGAGTAGTTGTCGGCCGGACGCCCGACGGACACCTCACGCCGTTGCAGGCCGTCGGTCTGGACCAGCGGCAGGTCGAGCTTGTTGGTGTCGGTGCTGAGCACGGCCTCACGGTTGCCACCCAGTGCGGTCAGCACCGACGGCACGTCCTCGGGGCCGCCGCGCACAGCGACCAGCTGGGACTGCGGGACCAGCCGGGCCGGGCTGACGTCGCCACCGACGTCGTAGATCTCCACGCTGGGGTACGGCAGCCGGGTCCGCTCGTCCAGGGTCAACGACGGCGACTCGATCGAGCTGCCGGTCGCTGGGCCGAAGTACGCCGCCCGCGCGATGCCCGCCTCGGCCAGGCTCTCGTGTACGGCGACCGTCGGGCTCACCTGCGCGTCGTACCGGAGGTCGTTGCGGACGACGACGTACCGGACTCCGGCGCGGGCCAGTGCCTGCTGCAGGGTCCGGTCGCCGACACCGGAACCGAGTCGGCGTTCCACCTCGTCCAGCCAGCGCGTCGTACCGGCAGATCCGAGTGGTACGGCGTCCCGGACCGCCATCGGCCGCTTCAGCAACGCCTGGAACGGCTCGTCCTTCGTAGAGCCCCAGGTGAAGTCGGCGAACGACGCAGCCGGTACGACGAGCACGCTGCCGCTGGTCTGCTGGCTGTCGAGCCAGGAGGCTGCTTCCCGCCAGTGCGCGGGGATCGCCTCGTAGCTCTCGTCTCTGGGCAGCTGCGCGAAGATGGCCGGAGTCGCCACGGACAGGACCAAGCAGGCGGCGAGTGCCGGCACCAGGCGACGCTGTACGCCGCGAGCGGTCGCCCAGCTGGCCAGCCGCGTCAGTGCATGAGCTGCCGCGAGTGCCAGCGGCAGCCGCACGACCAGCTCGAACTTGTGGGTGTTCCGCAGCGCTGCAAGCGGTCCGTCGAGCAGGTCCTGCACCTGGCCGGACAGGGGTGAGCTGTGATGGCCCAGCGTCAGCAGGAACAGGCCGACGACGACCGAGAGCTGCAGGAAGCCTCTGTTCTTCAGCGAGCCCATTGCCAGACCTGCCAGGCCCAGCAGCGCGACAGCGGCGGTTGCCATGATCAGCGCCGACTGGGTGACGAACAGCCAACCCGCCGGCCAACTCGGCCCGCCACCGGTAGCCAGGAAGTTCAGCCACTGCGAGGTCCCGCGGAACGACTCGAAGATGCTCGCGGTGTTGGTCGTCGTCGCCGCGTTCTCGATCCAGTCCAGGAACGGCGGGCTGTACTGGCCCAGCAGCAGCAACGGCACCAGCCACCAGAACGACACCGCGACAATGCAGCCGAACCAGCCGGCCACCATCTTCAGCGTCGACCGGTCCAGCCGACGGGTCAGCAGCCACAACGCGGGCAGCACCAGCGTCGCGCCGGTCGCGACCGCGTTCACTCCCCCGACCAGTCCGAACGCCACGGCCGACCAACCGACCCGCCACCAGCCGGAGCGGGCTCGTGGTGTCACCAGCGGCAGCAGCACCCACGGCGCCATCGCGAGCGGCCAGACCTCGATCGAAGTGATCGCCACCTCGCCGAGCATCCGTGGGCTCAGCGCGTAGAGCAGTGCGACGGTGAAGCGAGCCCAGGGTGCGCCGTACCCGAGGGCCCCGGCGAGCTTCCAGACGCCGAGGAACGCCGTACAGAGAATGAGCGCCCACCACGCGCGCTGGATGGCCCAGCCAGGAACGTTCACCAGGTCCAGCAGCCAGTGGAACGGTCCCATCGGCAGCAGGTAGCCGTACGCCTGGTTCTGCAACTGGCCGAACGCGCCCTGCGGATCCCATAGGTGGAGTGCCCGAGCCAGGAAGGCGCCGGGGTCCGCGGTGAGGTCCAGCTTGGTGTCCGGCACGATCTTGCCCGGCGCCTGGTGGAAGGCGAGCGCGATCAGCAGCAGGCAGCCCAGGACGAGACGTGCTCGCCAGACCACCTGGTCCGGGCTGCCCGCTCTCAGCCGCTTGAGTGGTCCTCGCAACAAGCTGCTCATAGGCGCCGGAGCACCAGGACGAGGTTCCAGGTCACGACCTCACGCACACCAGGCACAGCCAGTACGCCGTACGCCCAGCGCGGGTGGTACCTCGGCACGGTCGCCACCAGCTCGGCGTCCGCGCACTGCCGGGCCCAGCGGAGCCCACCGGCCACGGTGATCGGGAAGAGGGACTCACCGAACCGGTTCTTCGGCGGGTGCCCGTTCTGCTTCTCGTACCGGCGTGCTGCCCGGTCCCCACCGAGGTAGTGCCAGGGGGCCGTCTCGTGGCCACCGTGCGGACCCCACCAGCCGGTGTAGGACAGGAAGACCGTGCCACCGGGCTTGGTGACCCGGACCATCTCGTCCGCCATCAGCCACGGGTCCGGCACGTGCTCCAGCACGTTGGAGGAGAAGCAGATGTCGACCTGCTGGTCCCCGACCGGCAGAGCCATCCCGCTGCCGAGCACTGTGCCCGGTGAGGGCTCGCCGCGGCCGCTGAGCTCACCCAGGTCCGAGTCGATCGCGTAGTAGCGAGCACCGGCGGACCGGAACGCGTCGGCGAAGTAGCCGGGCCCGCCACCCACGTCGAGCATCCGCGCCCCGCGCAGATCGGCGTACGCCGAGAGCTGGCCGACCGAGTCCGCGGCGAGGGTTCCGTAGAAGGTGTCCGGGTCGCTCTGCTCGACGCCGAAGGCCCGGAACAACCGCAGCGCGCGGCGAACGTCCGGGGCCCACCTCACGGTGGATTCGGACTCCGAGATCGATGCGCGCACAGGCGGGACGATAACCGATCTCGCGACCTCTGGCGGACATCGTTACTGCCTGGTAACCTCGCGCCCCATTACCCGGGGGTAAGTTCGTCGAGGGTGGGGGTTGTGGAGTGCGTGCTCAGAGCGTGCTTTTGCTGAACTGGCGGGACACCACGAATCCGGAGGGTGGTGGCTCCGAACGCTACGTGGAGGAAGTCGCGAGAGGCCTTGCAGCACTGGGCTGGCGGGTCACCGTGCTGTGCGCGGCCTACCCGGGCAGTCCGCGCGAGGCCAGGCGGTACGACGTCCGGTACGTCTACCGGGGCAGCAAGGTCACCGTGTACCTCCGGGGGCTGCTGCACACGGTGCTGCGCGGACCGGACCGCGTGGTGGACGTGCAGAACGGCTTGCCATTCTTTACCCGCCTCGTACGTCGTACCGGGGTGGTCGTACTGGTCCACCACGTCCACGAGGAACAGTGGCAGGTGGTGTACCCCGGTTGGCGTGGCCGCTTCGGGTGGTGGCTCGAGTCGCGGGTCGCCCCGCGGCTCTACCGGGACTGCCGGTACGTCACGGTCTCGTCGGCCTCGCGGGACGAACTGGTTGCCCTGGGCGTCGACCAGCAGCGGGTCGACGTTGTGCACAACGGCACCGACCCGGCGCCGGCGCGACAGATCGAGCAGTCCGGCGTACCGACAGTGGTGTGCGTCGGCAGGATCGTTCCGCACAAGCAGGTTGAGCACGCGGTCGATGCGATCGCCGCGGCTCGTGCGGTCCTGCCCGACGCGCGGCTGGTCGTGGTGGGGTCCGGCTGGTGGGAGGAGTCGCTGCGCGAGTACGTCGCTTCGCTGGGGCTGCAGGACGCGGTGGAGTTCCGGGGCCACGTGAGCGAGGACGACAAGCACGCGGCGTACGACGAAGCGTGGGTGCAGGCGCTGCCGAGCCTGAAGGAAGGCTGGGGGCTGGTGGTCGGCGAGGCGGCGGGCCACGGCGTACCGACTGTTGCCTATCGCAGTGCGGGCGGCCCGACCGAGTCGGTGCAGGACGGAGTGTCAGGGGTGCTGGTGGACGACCCCGCCGAGTTCAGCGCGACGATCACCGCGCTGCTGCTGGACGAGAGCCGGCGGCGGGCCCTGGCGGCCGGTGCGTTGGCCAGTGCGGGCAACTACACCTGGACGGCCACGGCGACCGCGTTCGACCGGGTACTGACCGGCCGGCCGGCTCTCGAGCAGCAGAGGTCCTACTTGTTCCCGTAGGCGACGATCGGCACGTCGGCCTGGCCCTGAGCTGCCTCCGGGCCGGGCTTGGCCGGGTCTTCCTGCACGGACTGCACGACCCCGATGACCGCCGCCGACGCGATCCCCGCCCCCGCGAGCACCGCGATGACAGCACCGATCAAAGCTCCCATGAAACGTGTCCCCTCCTCGAAGTAAACCGAAGAGTAACAACGAGCCGCCCCGGCGGCTAGGGGCTAGTGAGAGCTGTCGCTTGAGCGATAGCGGTGGTCAGGTGCGTGCATCGCGGTGCTTGGTCAGTGGCCTCGATGCGGAGCATCGTGGGCGCTGGGCAAGTGCCGCGAGGTGCGTGCCTGGGCGCCGATAGCGCCAAGCGACAGCTCTCACTAGCCCCTACAGCTTGGATCGGACGCGTTGGACGACCGGTGCCGCGCTCAGCAGAGCCACTGCCAGTACGGCGCCCGCGGCGATCCAGGCGACGGCGATCAGGATGACCCGCCAGGCCGGGAGGTGCTGCTCCGCGGGTGTTCCGTCGAGGCGGTACACGCTGACCGTCGGACCGGTGAACTCCTCGGTCAGCCGCGGGATCAGCTGACGCGGCTGCGGCCCACCGGCCTCACGGTCCACGACGATCCAGCCGATCCCCTGCCGCAGCAGCTCCGGCGACGGATCAGCACCGGTCCGTACGGCGGTGCGCAGCGCGTTCGCAACGGCCGCGGCGCGCGGGTCCTCACCGGCCAGCCGGTTGCCGCCGACGATCAGCTCGTCCGGGACCACGGCGCCCTTGTCGAAGTAGCGCGGCATCGGGTCGAGCACCGGGCGGCGGGCGTTCCAGCTCGGCGCTCGGTAGGTCTCGAACGGCCAAGGCATCAGGTCACCGGTCTGCGAGTCCGCGCCGAGTACCAGCCGCGCCTGCTCCCAGTCGGCCGGGTACTGCGAGGTGTGGAAGCCTCCGCCGACCAGCTGCGGCAGCGCGGCCAGCGGCATGATGGCCGCGGTCGCACCGACCAGCCAGGTCAGCGGTGCGACCCGCAGCAAGGCTGCGATCGCAGCACCGAAGCCGATCGCCTCCAGCAGCACCAGTGGCCCCAGATACCGCTGGCCGTCCCGGAACAGCCCTGCGCCCGGGACATGAGCCACCACCCAGGAGAACGGCTCAGCCGCGACGACCCCGGCCATCGCGATCACCAGTACGACGCCCGCCGCCACGACCAGGCTGGCCGCCAGCCTTTCCAGTCGACACCACAGAACAACGCCCACGCACGCGATCAGGAGCATGACGAAAGCCACCACAAGCGGCACCAGGTCACCCCGCCGCGAGGGGACGACGTTGGAGTTCCACACCCCGCCGAGCGTGAGCAGCGTCGGCAGCACTCCCCCGAAGCCCTCGTCGCGCGCAGCGAAGGCCGGCACCGACGCAGGGTCAGTGGTGGCGGCCGACGTACGAGCCAAGCCTGCGACGATCCACGGCAGGTTGAGCAGGACAGCTCCGACGAGCGGGCCGGGTCTGCTGCCGCGCGGCCAGAGCAGGATGAGTCCGGCGACGAGTAGACCAACGATGCCGCCGGAGGCCGTCAGCGCGCAGAGTGCGGAGGCCAGCAGGAAGCCGACCCACCCCTCACCCCGGCGGAGGCGCAGAGCTGACCGGACCAGCCACGGCAGGGCGGCGTACCCGAGCAGTAGAGCCCAGGCACCCAGGCGGAAGCGTTCGGCGACGAACGGGTTCCAGACGTACAACGTCGCGGCTGCTGCTCCGGCAAGTGGTCCACCGAGTCGCAGCTCGCGCCAGAGCGCTGTCAGGCCGAGGCCGGCGAGCAGCGGCACGGCGACGAGGACCAGTTTGTTGAGCACCTGGCCGCCGCCCAACTCGTCGAGCAGCGCGACCACGACGTCGGAAGGAACCGCGCGCGGTAAGGCAGTTGTGACACCGAAGAGGTCACGCCGTAGCGTGAGGTCCGGCACGAACACCAGGTCGTAGCCGACCACGTACCCCGGAGCGAGCAGCGGAGCGGTGATCAGCACAGTGAGCAGCACCGGCCAGGCCCACGGCATCAGCCGGGCCACCCGGTTGCTTCCCCCCTCCACGACCGCCTCCTCGCAGTACTGTTCCAGCGCGACCTACAACCGACCCACCACCAGCAGAACAGAAGCCGGATGACCTCAGAGACGACTCCCGACCAGCAGCCGGCCGCACCGAAGCTGGCGTTCCTCCGCAGCGCCACGGTGGTCGCCGTCGGTATGGCCATCATGAACGTGGCCGCCTACGGTTTTACCTTGATCGCGGTCCACCGGCTGATTCCGGAGCAGTTCGGCGCCGTGACGGCCCTGCTCGGGCTGCTGCTGATCGGCAACGTCGCGTCCCTGGGACTGCAGGCGTCCGGCGCCCGCCGGATCGCCACCCACACGGGTCCGGGCGAGGCCGCGCTGGCCGACAGCATGCTGAAGGCCGGCCGCCGGGCCGCGGTAGGGCTGACCGCCGTCTGTCTGGTGGCGACGCCGCTGATCATGTGGCTGCTTCATATCGACTCGATCATCGCGGCTGTGATGGTCGCACCGACACTGGGTTTTCTGACGGTCATGGGTTCGCAGCTGGGCGTGCTCCAGGGCGGCCACAACTGGACCGAGCTGGCGGCCGTCTACACGTCGACCGGAGTGGGCCGGTTGGTGTTCGGCGGCGGCGCGCTGTTCATCCACCCGAGCGTGGCGTCGGCGATGATCGGCCTGGCGCTCGGCGCCGCCGTACCGGCTCTGCTCGGGACGTTCCTGCTGCGTGGGTCGAACGGCGGGAGCATCGAGCAGGTCAAGGAGGTGCTGCGCGAGACCGTGCACGGCACCCACACGCTGCTCGCGTTCTTCGTCATCGCGAACGCCGACGTGCTGCTGGCCCGCGGCCTGCTCGACTCCAAGGACAGCGGGTACTACGCGGCCGGCGTGATCGTGGCGAAGGCGTGCCTGTTCCTGCCGCAGTTCGTGATCGTGATCGTGTTCCCGTCGCTGGCCACGAGTCCGGGTGACACCCTGCGGCTGCGCCGCGCGATCCAGGCCGTCGCCGCGCTCGGCGTCTGCACGGTGCTCGGCGCGCTCGTGCTGCCCGACCTCGTGGTGAAGATCGTCGGCGGTCCGGACTACGCGCCGGTCGGCCCGATCGCTTGGCTGTTCGCGCTGGCCGGTTCGTCGTACGCCGTGCTGCAGCTGGTCGTGTACGCCGCGATCGCGCAGCAGGAGAAGCGCGCCGCGCTGCTGATCTGGATCGGCCTGGCCAGCCTCGCGGTCGCCACGCTGATCATCCTCGGCGCCGACATCGCCACCGGCATGACCGGCGTCAAGGTCCTCGTCGCCATGACCAGCACCTGCGCCATCGCCCTGTCGGTCGCCCTCGCCCTGGGCCTGCGTCGCCAGAGCAACGTCACCGAGGACGCGACCGCGTAATTCAGCCGCGCGATCCGCATCCGGCAGCTAGCCTCGCCGGATGCGGATCTGCGTCCTCACGGTCAACCACGGCACCACGCCGTACGCCGAACTGCTGCTCGCGTCGCTGCTGCATCGTCACCCTGACCGTGAGCACCTCGACGTCGTCGTCCTCGACAACGACTCGTCCGGGCTCTACCGGCTCGCGCGCTTCACCGAGGCCGAGGTCGAGGTCGTGCAGACCGGGTACACGACCGCCCACACGCTCACCACGCACGGCGAGATCCTGCGCGACGCCGTCCTGGCCCGGCCGGACTACGACGCCTACCTGTTCGTCGACTGCGACGTCTGTTTCGTTGCCGACGGCACCATCGATGCACTGGCCTTGGAACTCACCGCCGACGCCGACGCGTTCGCCGTACAGGCTCGTTGGCTGACCCACGACGGCGGCGAACTGCCCGCGTCCGGTGAGGACTTCCACCCGACGTCGTACATCCGTGAGTCCGTACGCCGCTCACCGGACGACGCTTGGTCCGACCCCATCGAGTACTCGGTCACGCTCCAGCTCACCGATCGGGTGCATCCCTTCTGCTGCTTGATCCGCAACGACGACGCGTTCCGCCGTACGGTCGAGCACGTCGGCCTCTCCCCCGCTGCCGTGCAGGCCGAGCGCGGCGGCAAGTGGTGGGACACGCTCGGCCTGTTGACGCAGGTGATGAAGACGCACGGCCGGCACTGGACGCTGTCGGAGCAAGGCGTCATCCACTTCGGCAACGTCAGCTGGAGCTCCGACTGGGCGGCCGAGAAGGCGGCCGCCCGCGACCGGCTGCTGGCTACCTACTCACCACAGGCTGGACTTGGCGAAGCGGCGGGCCAGGGTGTTGGCGACGACGAGCAGCACCAGGCCGACGAGTGAGCGGAACAACCCGATCGCGGCCGCGTAGCTGAACTGCGGGATCTGGGAGACGAAGCCCAGCTTGTACACGTAGGTGTCGATCACCTCCGAGGTCTGCAGGTTCAACGGGTTCTGCAGCAGCAGGACCTTCTCGAAACCGACCGACATGATCGCGCCGATGTTGAGGATCAGCAGGATCACCGCGACCGGACGGATCGCCGGCAGGTCGACGTGCCAGACCCTGCGCAGCCGAGACGCGCCGTCGACGATCGCGGCCTCGTGCTGCTCGGGCGAGACCGCCGTCAGCGCGGCCAGGTAGATGATCGCCGAGAAGCCCATCGTCTGCCACGCCGCCGACCACACGTACAGGTGACGGAACCAGTCCGGGTTGCTCAGCACCTCGACCGGCCCGACGCCGAACAGCCCGAGGAACTGGTTCAGCACGCCGGTGTTCGGGTCGACCAGTACGACGATCAGCCCGACCACCACGACGGTGGAGATGAAGTGCGGCGCGTACGTGATCATCTGCACCGACCGCCGGTACCAGCGGCGCCGCGCCAGATTGAGGCCGAGGGCAAGGATGATCGGGAGCGGGAACGTGACCAGCAGCTCGTACCCGTGCAGGATCAGCGTGTTCTTGATCAGCCGCCAGAACTGGTACGACTCGGCGAACCGCTCGAAGTGCTTGAGCCCGACCCAGCGGCTGCCGATGATCCCGTCGATGACGTTGTAGTCCTTGAACGCGATGATCGCGCCGTACATCGGCCAGTACGCGAAGATCGCCAGCCAGATCAGCGGTACGGCGAGCATCAGGTACAGCTGCCAGTTCTTCTTCATCCGCGCGCCGAGGGTTTGCGAATGCTTGCGGGGCTTCTGCGTCGGCGTCGTGCTCGCGACCTGTGGCCGCTCGATGGTTTCGGTGGCCATGGCGTTATCCCTTCAGCGAGCCGACCATGGCCCCCTTGACGAAGTGCTTCTGCACAAAGGGGTAGACCAGCAGGGGTGGGATGGTGGCGATCACGATCAGCGAGAACTTCAGCTGCTCCTGCAGCTCCTTCATCCGCAGCAGCTCGGCGACGTCCCGGACCTGGGACGGGTCGACGTTGCTCTGGACAAGGATCTGCCTCAGCACCAGCTGCAGCGGGAACAGGTGCTCGCTGGTCAGGTAGATCAGCGCGTTGAACCAGGAGTTCCACTGCGCGACGGCGTAGAAGAGCAGGTTGACCGCGATGATCGGCTTGCTCAACGGCAGCACGACCCGCCAGAAGAAGCCGATGTCGCTGCAGCCGTCGACCCGCGCCGACTCGTGCAGCTCCTCGGGAATCGTGGTCTGGAAGTAGGTCCGGGTGATGATCACGTTCCAGACCGCCATCGCGGTCGGCAGGATCATCGCCCAGCGGGTGTCCAGCAGGCCGGTCCGGTCGACCACCAGGTAGTTCGGGATCAGCCCGCCGTTGAACATCATCGTGAACAGGAACAGCCCGAGGATCAGCCCCTTGCCCGGCAGGTCCTTCCTGGACAGCGGGTACGCCGCCAGCAGCGTCAGCGCGGTCGCCAGCAGCGCGCCGCCGATCGCGTAGACCACCGAGTTGCCGAAGCCGCGGACGATCCCGTCGTAGTCGAAGATCGACCGGAACGACTCCAGGCTGAGCCCGACCGGCCACAGCCAGACCTCGCCGGACTGGACGTTCTTCGGTTCGCTGAACGCGGCGCTCAGCACGTAGACCAACGGGTAGAGGACCGCGAGCGAGAACAGCCCGAGCGCGGTGTAGTTGCAGATCAGCACGATCCGGTCGCCGCGGGTCTCCTTGACCGCCGCGGGCAGGTAGTCGTCGGACTCGCGTTCCGGTGCGGCTTGCGTCGTCGTCATCGCGCTCACCCCTGGAAGCTCTCGTAGGCGGCCTGCTGGATGTCGAGGTACGGCCGCAGCCCGATCTTGTCGAGCCGGCCTAGGTAGTCCTTCCACTGGCCGTCGTCGGCCGGATCGGCCTTGCCGGTGACGAAGCGGGCCATCGTCTGCACGACCTCACCGCTCAGGTCGAGCAGCAGCGACGCGTCGAGCGCGGCCTGGTCGCCCTCCAGCGCGACCGGCGGGAACTGCTGCTCGATCGGCTCCCGGTGCGGGAAGTACCGGTCCCTCGTCTGCTCGTACAGCGGCTTCTCGAACGTCGGCTTGGTCGGGTCGACCCGCTCGGACAGGCGGAAGTCGCCGGAACGGTAGTTGGGGTTGCGCTGCGCCCAGGTGTCCTTGGTCTTGTCCGGCGCCCAGGTCCCGGAGATGCCGAACAGCGCCTGCTTGCCGCTGATCGCCTTGTCGCCGCGCTTGGCGAAGCTCCAGCTGCCCGGCCCGGCGTACGCCGCCATCATCACCTCGAGGTCGAGCTGGAAGTCCGCCCACTTCACCAGCAGGTCAGGCCGCCGGCACTTGCGGGTGATCACCAGCCGCGGATCGAAGCCGGTGTAGTGGTCCCAGTTGGCGATCCGGAAACCGTCGGGGCCCTCCAGCGGGGGCACGGCTTCGTAGTCGTGCCAGCGGGCGGTCGGGTCCTCCACGTCGACGTCCATCGCGCTGCCCCAGTAGTTGCCCTGGAACACGCCGAGCAGCGGGCCGTCCTTGTTGTTGCCGGCGCGCTGCAGCTGCTCGGCGGTCATGCTGAACGCGTCGCGGTTCAGCAGCTCCTCGGCGTACAGGGTTCTGAGGTACTTGAGTCCCTCGCGCCAGCCGTCCTGCGAGTACGCCGCCTGAACCTTGCCGTCAGCAACGGTCAGCCAGGGCGAGGCCGGGTTGAAGAGGAACGCGTTCATCACGAACTTGTCGACGGTGACCTGGTTGGTGCCGTCCTCCTTGTAGCCGACGAACGGCAGGGTCCGTCCGCGGCCGGCCGGGTCGGCCTTCTTGAACGCCTGAAGGACCTCCCGGAACTCGTCGGTGGTCTTCGGCATCGCCAGGCCGACCTGCTTGAGCCAGCGGGTGTTGATCCAGGTCCGCGACTTACCGGCGCGGCAGTGGTAGCAGTCGTTGAAGGACGGGTAGGTGTACTGGCCGCCGTCCGGGGAGGTCGCCAGCTTCTTGGCCAGCGGGTAGTCGTGGAACATCTGCTGCAGGTTCGGGGCGTACTTCTCGGTGTACTTCCGCTGGTCGACGAACAGGTTCTGCGCGCCGTACAGGTAGAGCTGGGACTTGCTGAAGTTCACACCCATGAACGCGTCCGGGATGTCGCCGGCGGCGATCATCGCGTTGACCTTGATCGTCACGTCCTCGTCGGCGCCGGCGATCTGGCGGAACTCGATCGTGATGCCGGTGCGCTGCTCGAGCCACTTGGTGAACTTGTTCTTCGCCCAGTCGCCGACGGTCAGGTCCTGCGGGACCACGACCACGAAGTTCGTCGGCTCGGTGACGATCGGGCCGAGCTTGCGGGCCACCGGGCCCACGTAGCCGTCCGGGTACGGGATGCCGCCGGTCTTCGGGCCGAGCGTGACCGGCGGAGCCGCGAGACTCTCCGGACTCGCCCCGACCGCCTCGTCCGGGCCGCAGCCGCTGAGCAGACCGCTGGTCGTCGCCGCGGTCAGCCCCATCGCGCCGGCGACGAAACTGCGTCGCCGGATTCCACCTGTCCTCACTGCTGGTTGCACGCCGCCTCCCAGTTGAAGTCACCGAGGACCTCATGAGATATCCGATAGGATCCATGATCTTTGGCTGGTGAGGATGGCACAGATCGCTGGGGGCCGAAAGGGGTTGCGGTCACTCCCCGTGGATTCGATGCCCACCATCGGTGATTTTCAATGAAACGTTCACCACATACGGCGAACCGTTTAGATTTCTTGCATCAAGTAACCCTGCCCTGACTAGGGTCGAGGAATGACGACGCCGAAGTTCATCCTCGCCCTGCGCGAGAAGATCGGTCACGATCTGTTGTGCATGCCCGGGATCACCGCGGTCGTCCTCGACGAGTCCGACCGGCTTCTCCTCGTACGCCGCGCCGACGACGGCCGCTGGAGCCTCCCCGCCGGCATCCTCGAACCAGGCGAACAACCCGCCGAGGCGATCGTCCGCGAGATCCACGAGGAAACCGCCGTCCAGGCCGTCGTCGACCGCCTGGTCCGCGTCGAGTCCCTCCCGCCAACGGCCTACCCCAACGGCGACCAGGTCCAGTACCTCGACCTCTGCTTCCGCTGCCACCCCACCGGCGGCGAGGCACGCGTGAACGACGACGAGTCCCTGGAGGTCGCCTGGTTCCCCCTGACCGACCACCCCGAGCTCCACCCCCGCGAAGACCTCTGCATCGCCAACGCCCTGGAGAACAACCCCGCGCCGGTCTTCGTGACCAGCTGACCTACCGGCGAAGCGCCGCCTGAAGCTCGCGCGACCATCGCTCGCCGACAGACGATTCCTGGCTCAACCGGTACAGGTTGCCGAAGGTCGAGCCCATGTAGACAAGGCGGGCGTGAACGACGACGAGTCACTGGAGGTCGCCTGGTTCCCCCTGACCGACCACCCCGAACTCCACCCCCGCGAAGACCTCTGCATCGCCAACGCCCTGGCCGACAACCCCGCGCCGGTCTTCGCCTGAAGCAACAGAAAAGCTCCCCACCCGATCCGGGTGGGGAGCTTCTGTGTCATCGACTCAGTGGGCGGCTTCGTGCCACGTGCGGCCTACGCCTACGGAGACGTCGAGCGGGACGGCCATGTCGACGGCGGCGCCCATGTCCTTGCGGACCAGGGTTTCGAGGGCTTCGCGTTCGCCGGGGGCGATCTCGAAGACCAGTTCGTCGTGGACCTGGAGGAGCATGCGGGACTTGAGGCCCGAGGCACGCAGGGACGCGTCGACCTTGAGCATCGCCATCTTGATGACGTCGGCGGCCGACCCCTGGATCGGGGCGTTGAGTGCCATCCGCTCGGCCATCTCGCGACGCTGGCGGTTGTCGCTGGTCAGGTCGGGCAGGTAGCGGCGACGACCGAGGATGGTCTCGGTGTACCCGCTCTTGCCGGCCTCGAGCACGATGCTGCGCAGGTAGTCCCGCACCCCACCGAAGCGCTCGAAGTACTCGTCCATCAGGCCCTTGGCCTCGTCCACGCCGATCTTCAGCTGCTGACTCAGCCCGTACGCCGACAGCCCGTACGCCAGGCCGTAGTTCATCGCCTTGATCTTGGCGCGCTGCTCCTGCGTCACGTCGCCGGCCTCGACCGAGAACACCCGCGCGGCGGTCACCGAGTGGAAGTCCTCGCCGGAGTTGAACGCCGAGATCAGCCCTTCGTCCTCCGACACGTGCGCCATGATCCGCATCTCGATCTGGCTGTAGTCGGCCGACATCAAGGCCTCGAAGCCCTCGCCGACGACGAACGCCTCGCGGATCCGCCGGCCCTCCTCGGTCCGGATCGGGATGTTCTGCAGGTTCGGGTCGGTCGAGCTGAGCCGCCCGGTCGCCGCGATCGTCTGGTTGAACGTGGTGTGGATCCGGGCGTCCTTCGGGCTGATCGTCTTCAGCAGCCCTTCGACGGTCTGCCGCAGCCGGGTCGCGTCGCGGTGCGCGAGCAGGTAGGCCAGGAACGGGTGCTCGGTCTTCTCGAACAGCGACTGCAGCGAGTCCGCGTCGGTCGTGTACCCGGTCTTGGTGCGCTTGGTCTTCGGCATCTGCAGCTCGTCGAACAGCACCACCTGCAGCTGCTTCGGCGACCCGAGGTTGATCTCCTTGCCGATCACCTCGTACGCCGAGGCCGCCGCGTCCCGGACACCGGTCGCGAACCGCTCCTCGAGCTGCTCCAGGTACGGCCGGTCGACCGCGATCCCGTCGCGCTCCATCGCAGCGATCACGTCGATCAGCGGCAGCTCGACGTCGGCCAGCAACGCCGTACCGGCCTGCTTCTCCAGCTCGGCGTCGAGCGTGTCGGCCAGGTCGGCGATCGCACGGGCGCGCAGCATCGTCGCGTCCGCGGCCGGCCCGCCCTCGACGTCGTCGAAGCTGAGCTGACCGTTCTCGGCCTCCTCGGTGCGCAGCTCGCGCTTGAGGTACCGCACGGTCAGGTCGGACAGGTCGTACGACCGCTGGTCCGGACGGGCCAGGTACGCGCTCAGCTGCGTGTCGGACGTCAACCCGGCCAGCGTCCACCCGCGCTCCAGGAACCCGAGCAGCGGACCCTTCGCGTCGTGCAACGCCTTCGGCTGCGCGGCGTCCGCGAGCCAGGCCTGCCAGGCCGCGTCGTCGTCCGGCGTCAGCGTCGCCGGGTCGAACCAGGCCGCCGCACCGGTCGACGTCGCGAGCGCGAGCCCGGTGATCTCGCCGGTCCCCCGCCCCCACGTCCCCTGCACGGCCACACCGGTGCGCGCGCCGGTCGACACGTGCTCCTTGATCCAGGCCGCGACCTCGCCCGGCTTCAGCTGCGTGCCCTCGAGGTCGAAGCCTTCCTCGATCGTCTCCTCGACCTGCTCGTGCTCGGCGACCAGCCGCTCCCGCAGTACGCGGAACTCCAGGCTGTCGAACAGCGTGTGCACCTTGTCGCGGTCCCACGGGTGCCGGACCAGGTCGTCGACGGCGACGTCCAGCGACAGGTCGCGGACCAGCTCGTTGATCTGCCGGTTCCGGATCACGTCGGACAGGTGCTCGCGCAGCGACTCACCGGCCTTGCCCTTGATCTCGTTGACCCGGTCGATCACGTCGTTCAGCGATCCGAACTGGTTCAGCCACTTCGCCGCGGTCTTGTCACCGACACCCGGTACGCCGGGGAGGTTGTCGCTCTTCTCGCCGACCAGCGCGGCGAGGTCGGGGTAGAGCCGCGGAGGGATGCCGTACTTCGCCTCGACCGCGGCCGGGTCCATCCGGGCGATCTCGGAGACGCCGCGCTTGGGGTACAGCACGGTCACGTTGTCGTTGATCAACTGGAAGGAGTCGCGGTCGCCGGAGCTGATCAGCACCTCGAAGCCCTGCTCGTCGGCCTGCGTCGCGAGCGTGGCGATGATGTCGTCGGCCTCCCAGCCGTCGATCTCGGTGGTCGGGATGCGGAGCGCCTCCAGCACCTCCTTGACCAGCGAGACCTGCCCCTTGAACTCGTCCGGGGACTTCGACCGGCCGGCCTTGTACTCCGTGTACTGCTCGGCGCGGAAGGTCTTGCGGGACACGTCGAAGGCGACGCAGATGTGCGTCGGCTGCTCGTCGCGCAGCATGTTGATCAGCATCGAGGTGAACCCGTACACCGCGTTGGTGTGCTGGCCTGTGGTGGTGGAGAAGTTCTCCACCGGCAGCGCGTAGAACGCCCGGTACGCGAGCGAGTGCCCGTCCAGCAGCAGGATCCGCGGCCGGGGCGAGTCGCCCACCACCGGTTCCGGGTCCTTGGTCGTCGTCGTCGTGTCAGTTTCTGGAGCCACGTACCGACTCTAGTGGTTGGCAGGGACAGTTTCTCTCACGCCGGGCGAAGGTAGTCTGCGCTCTGTGAGTGATCAGAGCACTGAAGGTACGGCGCTGCCGCCGGGGATGGACATCGAGGGCACTTTGCTCAGCGTGATGGGCATCGCGGTCAGCGAGGCGTCACCGGAGCGGGTCGTGGCGACCATGCCCGTCAAGGGCAACACCCAGCCGTACGGGCTGCTGCACGGCGGCGCGTCCTGCGTGCTGGCCGAGAGCCTGGGATCGATCGGGTCGGCCCTGCACGCGGCGCAGTACGGGAAGGTCGCGGTCGGCGTCGACATCAACGCGACGCACCACCGGGCCGTGCGGGAAGGGACCGTGACCGGCGTGGCCACGCCGATCTACCTCGGTCGCACCACCACGTCGTACGAGATCGTCGTCACCGACGAGCGGGACAAGCGGGTCTGTACGGCGCGGATCACCTGCCAGCTGATTCAGGCTCCGCCGGAACGGTGACGTCTGGTTCAGGCTCCGCCTGAAAGGTGAGGTCGGGGTGCCGGCCGAGCTGAGCACGCCGGGCGATCACCGACCGGCGTGACGACAGCATCGCCAGCAGGTTGGGCGCGTGCTCGGCCGCGAGCCGGCGGCGGACGGTGTGCGTGCCGGCGAACCGCAGTACGGCGGCCTGTCCGAGACCGAGGCGGGCCAGGAACCGGTTCGCCTCGCGGGCCAGTGGCGGGGCGACGACACCGAGGTACGGGCAGCTCTCGTGCTCGGCCCACGCGGCGGCCTCGGCGACCAGCGCCTTGCCCAGACCGTGGCGCCGGGCGTGGTCGGTGACGTGCAGGTACTCGACCGTCATCGTCTCCTCGGCGTGCAGCGGGGAGATCGGCGTACGACGCAGATAGACCATGCCGCTGACGTGGCCGTCGAGCTCGCCGACGACGAGCCGGGCACCGGGATCCTTGCCGAGCCGGGCGAGCGAAGCGCGGACCGAAGCCGGCGTCGGCGCCGCCAGCGCGCGCTGGTGGCCGGTGCCGATCGACATCTCGCCCCACAGCGTCACCAGGGCAGCGGCATCGTCGGGGCGTGCGTCGCGCACCTCGATGGCAGCTGCCACGTCGGCCTCCTGGTCTTGATCCACCCCCGAGGTGAACAGGACTGGGCGGATACGCTCGTCCCCGCGCAACAGTAGGGCTTCGGAGGTCGCTTGCAAAGCGACGCGACCACCCCCACACCGGCTGTGATCGCCGGCGATCGGAGAGCACGCTTGTTCATCGGAATCGGCACCGTCGTGAACGTCGCGACGGTCCTTGTCGGCTCGGTCCTCGGCGTCCTGATCGGGCACCGCCTGCCCGGCCGGACCCGCGACCTGGTCACGGACGCCCTCGGCCTGGTCACGCTGCTGATCGCGGTCACGTCGGCACTCACCGTCGGCGACGCCGCCCTCAGCGACGCGGTCGGCGACAGCGCCCCGGTGCTGATCGTGCTCGGCGCCATGCTGATCGGCGGCATCGCCGGTTCGCTGCTGAAGATCGAGCAACGCCTGGAGGGCTTCGGCAGCTGGCTGCAGCACCGGTTCAGCCGTGGCGAGGGCGAGAGCACGTTCGTCGAGGGGTTCGTGACGGCGTCGATGGTCTTCTGCGTCGGCCCGCTGACGTTCCTCGGCGCCCTGTCCGACGGCCTCGGCCGCGGCGCCGACCAGCTGTTCCTGAAGGCGGTCCTGGACGGCTTCGCCTCGATCGCCTTCGCCGCCTCCCTCGGCTGGGGCGTCGCGGCCTCAGCGCTCGTCGTACTGGTCATCCAGGGCCTGATGACCGCCGTAGGCGCCCTACTGGGCGACGTCCTCCCCGAGGCCCACGTAACGGCCCTGGGCGCGACTGGCGGCCTCCTCCTCATCGGCGTAGCCCTCCGCCTCCTGAAGATCAAACAGGTCGCCGTAGCCGACCTCCTACCGGCCCTGATCGTCGCACCCCTGCTCGTCCAACTCCTGGTTGTCGTCCGCAACTGAACGGTTGCGGACGGCAACCAGGCACTCAGAGCAGGGTCCGCAGGAACTTGTACGCGATGCTCAGCTTCTTCAGCAGGTAGGTCTGCACCACCGCCACGATCAGGTCGCAGATGATCTCGGCCGTGCACGCGCGGTAGGCCTCGGTCCAGGTCTTGTACGGCCGGACCAGCTTGTGCTCCAGCGCGTACATGTCGATCGCACCGTGCACCGCGCCGTCGTACGTCGAGATGATCTTGATGTTCCCGCCGCGACACTCGCTCGGGTCCTTCGGGTACGAGATCAGTCCCGTGGGGCTGCGGCACCACATGTAGTAGCTGTGCGGCTCAGGGACCGCGGCGGCAGGCGCCGGAGCGGCGGGATCGGCCGGGTGGGCGGACGCGGTGTTCACCCCCACCAGCATCAGCAGGCAGCACGCCAGCAGCACACCGATCGATCGTTGCGTTCGCATGATGTTCCTCCTCGTCGTCCGGGCGGAAATCAGTTGACGCACCCGACGCTAACCGTCACCGAGCGTGCACAACAGGTACAACCCGTACAGTCCACCCGTACAAAAGGAGCCGAAGGCCCCCAAGTGGGGGCCCTCGGCTCCTATTGGTGGAACGTGGGTGCTAGTCCTCGCCGAGGTAGGCCTTGCGGACGTCGTCGTTGACCAGGAGCTCGCGGCCGGTGCCCTGGACGACGATCTTGCCGACCTCCAGGACGTAGCCGTAGTCGGCGCGCTTGAGCGCCGCCTGGGCGTTCTGCTCGACCAGCAGGATCGTGGTGCCCTGCTTCTGCAGCTCGGTGACGGTCGTCATGATCCGCTTCATCATGATCGGCGACAGGCCCATCGAGGGCTCGTCGAGCATCAGCAGCTTGGGACGGCTCATCATCGCCCGGCCCATCGCCAGCATCTGCTGCTCACCGCCGGAGAACGTCCCGGCCGGCTGCTTGCGCCGCTCCCCCAGGATCGGGAACAGCGCGTACGCCGCCTCGAGGTCGGTCCGGATCGCCGACTGGTCGTTGCGGGTGAACGCGCCGAGCAGCAGGTTCTCCTCGACCGACAGCCGGGGGAAGATCCGCCGGCCCTCGGGCGAGTGGGCCAGCCCCATCGTGACGATGTCGTGGGCCGGTACGTCGTCGATGCGCTGACCCTGGAACAGGATCTCGCCCGCCGTCGGGCGCAGCAGGCCCGAGATCGTCCGCAGCGTGGTCGTCTTGCCGGCGCCGTTGGTGCCGATCAGCGACACCACCTGCCCCTGCTCGACGGAGAAGCTGATCTTCTTCACCGCGACGATCTTGCCGTAGGCAACCTCGAGGTCGCGGACCTCCAGCATCGCGGTCATCGCCCCTCCTCCGGAACGTCCTGCGGCCTGGCGTCGTCGGCCGACTCGTCCTCGTCGTCGTCCTCGCCGGTGCCGATGTAGGCCTCGATCACCCGCGGGTCCGACTGCACCTCACCCGGCGAGCCCTCGATCAGCGTCTCACCGCGGACCAGGCACAGCACCCGGTCGCACAGGTTGAAGATGAACCGCATGTCGTGCTCGATCACGACCACCGACAGGCCCGAGTCCCGGATCTTGAAGATCAGGTCGCTGGCCTGCTTGGTCTCCTGCGGGTTCATACCGGCCGTCGGCTCGTCCAGCAGGATGAGCTTCGGGTCGGTGGCCAGCGCGCGGGCGATCTCGAGCCGCCGCTGGTCGCCGTACGGCATGTTCCGCGCGAGGTGCTCGGTGGACTTGCCGAGCCCGACGAACTCGAGCAGCTCCTGGGCCCGCGCCCGGGTGGCCGCCTCCTCGCGACGGTACTTCGGGCCGTGCAGCACCGACGTCAGCGCACCGGCCGACGTCCGGCAGTACCGGCCCACCATCACGTTCTCCAGCGCGGTCATGTTGGCGAACAGGCGGATGTTCTGGAACGTCCGCGCCATCCCCGCCTTGACCACGGCCCGCGGCTTGGGCGGCAACGGCGTGCCCTCGAACCGGACCTGACCACCGGTCGGCTTGTACAGCCCGGTCAGGCAGTTGAAGAACGTCGTCTTGCCGGCGCCGTTCGGGCCGATCAGCCCGACGATCTCGCCCTCGCGGACGGTCAGGTTGACGTCGTTGACGGCCAGCAGACCACCGAACCGCATGGTCACGCCGGAGGCCTCCAGCACCGGCCGGCCGGTGCTCGGCGCGCTCGGCGCCGGTTCCGTGACGGTCATTTCGCCTCCTCGACGAGTTCTTGCTCGACCGCCACGGCCAGCTCCTCGTCCTCTTCGTGGAACTCCAACTGCCGTCTGCGGCTGGCCACCAGGCCCTCGGGGCGGAACCGCATCATCAGCACCAGCAGCAGACCGAACAGCAGCAGCCGGTACTCCGAGAAGAACCGCAGCTTCTCCGGCAGCAGCTTCAGGATCGTCGCACCGAGCAACACACCGGCGATGGTGCCCATACCGCCCAGCACGATGGCCGCCAGCAGGAACGCCGACTCCAGGAAGACGTACTGGTCGGGACTGACCGCCCCGTCCTGGTGCGCCTTGATCGTGCCGGCCAGACCGGCCAGGAACGCGCCGACCGCGAACGCCAGCAGCTTCAGGCCGAAGACGTTCACGCCCATCGCCTCGGCGGCCTTCTCGTCCTCCCGGATCGCCACCCAGCCGCGCCCGATCCGGCTGTTGTTCAGCCGGGCGAAGACCAGGATGATGCCGCCGATCAGGACCAGCAGCAGGAAGTAGTAGTTCGAGAAGCGCCCGAGGTCGATCCCGGCGATGTTGTGCTCGTCGCCGAAGTTGAAGCCACCCACCTGCAGGTCGGGAATGCCGGGGATGCCGTTCGGGCCGTTGGTCAGGTTCGGGCCGTTGTTGCCGTCCAGGTTGGCCATCGCGAGCCGGAAGATCTCACCGAAGCCCAGCGTCACGATCGCCAGGTAGTCACCCGAGACCCGCAGTGTCGGCGAACCGATGATCAGGCCGAAGGTCGCCGCGACGCAGGCGCCGACCAGGACCACGACCAGGAACGGCGGGGTCCAGCCGATCGTCGCGAACGCCGAGTTCGACAGCATCGCCGCGACGTACGCGCCGGAGCCGAGGAACGCGATGTACCCGAGGTCCAGCAGGCCGGCCAGGCCGACCACGATGTTCAGACCCATGGCGGTGGCCGCGAAGACCAGCACCTGGGTCGCGATCGACATGTTCGCGTCCGAGCCGTTCTGGGTGAACGGGAACAGGAAGGCGACGACGAACGACGACAGCGTCAGCACCTTCTTGTGCCGCTGCGCGGCGTGACCGACCCACGTCATCGAGCCGGTCCGGAACAGCACGGCCACGACGGCCGCGATGAACACCAGACAGAGCACGAAGGCCCAGGCGTCGTCCAGACCCAGCGCGTACGCCGAGACGAACAGCACCGCTGCCATCAGGACGGCGATCGCGAGGATCTCCGACCAGCCCGGCAGTTTCGCCTTGCCCATGTCGTGCAGCGTCCGCAGCGGCAGCATCCGGGACGAGACCAGGAGCGCGACCGCGCCGACGAAGGAGATCCAGCCACCGGGGTTGACGTTGATCAGGCCGTCGGACTCGACGGTGATCGCGATCAGCACCAGCAGCATGTAGAACGCCATGGTGATGCCCAGCGCCCGCAGGCCCAGGGTGGTGTCGAGCCAGACGTTCAGCCGGCTGAGCGGACCGCGCTCGGCCAGCAGCAGCACCAGCGCGAGCAGGGCGGCGACGATCGCCAGGATCTGCAGCCCGCCGGGGTAGAAGTTGATCGACAGGTCGCCCAGGATCGAGCCGTCGTAGCTCCAGGAAAGGAAGGAGCCGACGACCACCAGGGCCACACCTGCGAGACCGAGCGGCCAGGCGGCCTTCGACGGCGCCGCCGCCGGTTCCGTCGTACCGGTTGTCGTGTCGACCTGCGTCATGCGCGATCCACCACCCTCGCCCCGAGCAGGCCCTGCGGCCTGAAGACCAGTACCAGAATCAGGATGACGAACGCCCAGACGTCCTTCCAGGTGCTCCCGCCGAACTGGCCGGGAATGTACTGGGTGGCCATCGCCTCGACGACGCCGAGCACCAGACCACCGGCGACCGCACCGTAGATGTTGCCGATTCCACCGAGCACCGCGGCGGTGAACGCCTTCAGACCGGCCAGGAAGCCCATCCGGAACTCGATGTTGTTGTTCTGCAAGCCCTGCGAGACACCGGCGACGGCGGCCAGTACGGCGCCGAGCGCGAACGCGACCACGATGATCCGGTCGACGTTGATGCCCATCAGGCGGGCGGTGTCCGGGTCCTGCGAGACCGCGAGCATGCCGCGGCCCAGCCGGGTCCGGTTGATGAAGTACCACAGGATCGCGGTGCAGATGATCAGCGCGCCGACGGTGAAGATCGCCGACCGCTGGATCGTCACGCCACCGAGCTCCAGCGCCGACCCGGTGACCACGTCGATCTGCGGGAACGGGATGCGCTGCTTCGCGCTCGGCCACTCGATCGAGCTGAGGATCTCGCGGTAGACGAGCCAGAGGACCTCGAGCAGGACGACAGCCCCACCGGCCAGTTGCAGGGACGGGGTCAGCAGGAGCTTCGCGCGCTCGGCGCCGGACCCGAACCGGGCCAGCAGCCAGGCGGCGCCCGCACCGACGACCACGCCGCCGATCAGGACGACCGGCGTAAAGGCGTAACCGGGGTCGACGAGACGCCGGACCACGAACCAGACCAGCAGCGCACCGACACCGGCACCGACCAACGGCGTCCGGTCGTGCCACTTCGTCACGGGGTGGTTCAGGTTGAGCTTCAGCCCGCGGGTGGCCACGACGTACGCCACCCACACCACGACCGGGGCGATCACGACGAGCGTCCACTGCGGCCGGTCGTACAGGAGCCGGATGAACTCCTGCAGGAACACCGAGATCCCGATCGCGGTGATCAGCGGTGCGAGCCGTGGCGCGTTCCGCAGGGGACGGTACGCGACACGTTCCATCGCCACCGCGGTGGCGGTCGAGGCGATGATCGCCCCGATGATCATCACCGGCAGGATCCACACCGTGGTGTGCCCGTCGAAGAACAACAGGTACGTCGTCAGCGCACCGAAGGCGCCGATCATGAAGATCTCGCCGTGCGCGAAGTTGATCAGCTGCACGATGCCGTAGACGACGGTGTACCCGACCGCGATCAGGGCGTACAACGACCCGAGAGTCAGCCCGTTCACGAGCTGCTGGAAGAACTGGTCCACGTCGACCTCCTAACTACCTCTGTGCCGACATGCCACGGGGGTGGGAGAACCTTCACTCCCACCCCCGGACACGAGGCCGACTAGTTGGCTTCGAAGTCCTTGGTCTCCACGGTCGCCCACTTGCCGGCGTCGACCTTGTAGACGGTCAGGACCTTGGAGGTGGTGTCGCCGTACTGGTCGAAAGCGACCTTGCCGGTGACGCCGTCGAACGAGACCTTGCCGAGCGCCTCGACGGTCTTCGGACGGGCCGACTCGACGTCGGTGGCGTCCTTCAGGGACTCCTTCAGCGCGTTGATGATCGCGTTCGCCGCGTCGTAGGAGTAACCGCCGTACGCCGCGTACGGCTCCGGGAAGTTCGCCGCCTTGTAGTCCTCGACGAACTTCTTGGCCGACGGCAGCGCGTCGGTCGGCGCGCCGACCGAGGTGGCCAGGTCGTTGGTGGAGGTCTTACCACCCAGGGTGATGTACTTCGGGTCGAAGATGCCGTCGCCGCCCATGAGCGGGACGTTCAGCCCGGCCGCCTTCATCTGCTGCGACAGCGGCCCGGCCTGCGGGTACTCACCGCCGTAGTAGACCGCCTGCGGGGCGGACGGCTTGATCGCGGACACGACCGCGGTGTAGTTCGACTCGTCCGCGGTGATCGTCTCGGCCGCGGTGACCGTGCCGCCGAGCTTCTTGAACTCGTCGGTGAAGGTGCCGACCAGACCCTGGCCGTACGCCTTCTTGTCGTGGATCGTCGCGACCTTGGTGATCTTCGCGGTGTTGTACAGGTAGCGCGCCGCGAACGGACCCTGGACGGCGTCCGTGGTGCAGGTGCGGAAGTACGTCGGGTACGGCCGCTTCGGGCTCTTCTGCCAGTCCGCACCCTGGGTCAGGGCGGGGCCGGTGTTGGCCGGCGAGACCTGGACGATGTTCTTCGGCGCGAGCACCGGCTGAACCTGAAGGCTCGTGCTGGTGTTCAGGGTGCCGACGACACCGATCACGTCCTTGTCACCGGCGAGCGCGGTGGCCGCGTTCTTGGCCGGGTCCGTCTTGCCCTCGTCGTCCTTGGCCGAGACCTCGAACTTCCAGCCCGGAACGGCGTTGGTGTCGTTGGCCTGCTTGACGGCCAGTTCGACCGAGTGCTGGATACCCAGACCAAGCGCCGACAAGTCGCCCGACAGCGGCGCGATCACGCCGATCTTGGCGGTCTTGGTCGCATCGCCGGAGCCCCCGCCACCGTTGTCGTCACTGCGTGAACCGCAGGCAGTCAGGGCCAACGACGCAACGATCAGCGACGCGCCGACCCGTACTACGGAACGCTGGTGCACTGTTCCTCCCATGTCTGGATAGTCCGAGCGGATCCCCGGACCCCCGCGATTCCCGCGAGCACCCGCAGGTTAGACCCCGCCGAGCAGTCAAGGCGAACGTGACCCAGCGTGTGTTGTGAGGTCGTTACCGCTGTAAGCACCATCATCATCAGTCGCAACTGGCTTTGCTCAGCGGAGTCACCGGTTGTGACGGTACAGCGCACGCAGAGCCACATTGACAACCGATGCGTGCCACAGGTAATCGGCCAGGTTTTACGCTGTGTGACGGCCGTCTCGTTCCTCGGACAGACCACGCTTTCCGCCACGCCCGAACGGGTGGCGAACCCGGCCCTTTCGTGGCATGAGTCCGCCCCCGTCGGGTGCTTACCTGGCCGCGCCGAAGTTCTTGGTCTGCTGCGCCACCCACCGGCCGCCGACGACCTTGTTGAGGGTCAGGACCCTGGTCGTGGCAGCTTGATGTACTGCGGGTCGTAGAGGCCGTCGCCGCCCACCAGCGGGACGTTCAGGCCGGCGGCCTTCATCTGCTGCGACATCGGCCCGCCGATCCCGTACTCGGTCCCGACGTAGACCGCCTGGCGGTGCTGCTGCTTCACCTTGGTGATGGCCGCCTGGTAGTTCAGGTCGTCGGCGTTGACCGTCTGGGCCTCGACGACCTCACCGCCCAGCCTGGTGAACTCGGCGGTGAACGTGCCGACCAGGCCTTCGCCGTACGCCTTCTTGTCGCTGATCGTCGCGACCTTGGTGATGTGCGCGGTCCGGAACAGGTACTGCGCGGCGTACGGGCCCTGGACGGCGTCGGTGGTGCAGGTCCGGAAGTAGGTGTCGTACTGCCGCTGCGGAGCGGTCTGCCACTTCGGGCCCATGGTCAGGCCGGGGCCGGTATTGCCCGGCGAGACCCGCGCGATGTGCTTCGCGGCGAGCACTCGCAGACTAGGCCGCCCCGCAGGCAGCTTTCACGCCCACGACGCCTTCTCGCCAATTTAGTTGCCAACAGCAAGAACAGGCGTCGTCGCGGGGAGGAACCTGCGGCAAACAGACCGCGGTCGTACGGCGCGAACCGACACGGGTGCGACGGAGGCGGATCGGTGTGGTGCGGTCCGGTGGGGCCTCCGCCGGCTCCGCGTCCACCTGCTCGGGCGCGCCCCGACAGGGCGCGGCAGCGGCCGGCGCGCCGGTGATGCCGATCGCGCGGGCGCTCGCCGTACGGGCTGGAGGTCAGGAGCCGGCTTCGTCGACCACCAGTTCGGCGACCTGGCGCATCGAGACGCGCTTGTCCATCGCGGTCTTCTGGATCCAGCGGAACGAGTCCGGCTCGGACAGGCCGAACTTGGTCTGCAGCACCGACTTGGCCCGGTCGACCAGCTTGCGGGTCTCCAGCCGCTCCGACAGGTCGGCGACCTCGCGCTCGAGCTCCGCGAGCTCGACGTACCGGCTGGCCGCGATCTCGATCGCCGGCAGCAGGTCGGCCTTGGAGAACGGCTTCACCAGGTACGCCATCGCACCGGCGTCACGCGCCCGCTCGACCAGTTCCCGCTGCGAGAACGCCGTCAGCATCAGCACCGGCGCGATCCGCTCCCCCGCGATCTTCTCCGCCGCACTGAGCCCGTCCAGCTTCGGCATCTTGACGTCCAGGATCACCAGATCCGGCCGATGCTCGACCGCCAGCCGAATGGCCTCCTCCCCGTCCCCGGCCTGCCCGACAACGTCGTACCCCTCCTCAGCCAGCATCTCGGCCAGATCCATCCGGATCAAAGCCTCGTCCTCAGCGATCACCACACGCTTAGCAGTCACACCCGACACCATATCGAGGCGGCACCTCGCGCCGACGACGGCAAGCCAGTCCTGGTACAGGAGTGTCGAACGAGGCGGGAAGTGCGAGCGGACCGCAAGGACTCACCGGACGAGGAGACGCACAGCCGACATGCCCGCAAGGTGATGCCCGTTGCAGTTCCAGGGCCTCCCATGGGCTAGGATTTCCGAGCGAAAGCGCCCTGGTAGCCCAATCGGCAGAGGCAGTGCTCTCAAACAGCATCCAGTGTGGGTTCGAGTCCCACCCAGGGCACCACCATCTCCCCCGGAACTGTCGGTCCCGGCTGCGAGGCTTTCCTCGTGTACGACGCCCGCATCCGGCAGTCCGCGCTGGACTCACTCGCTGCGGGCGAGCCTCTGAGCTCGGTCAGCCGCCGGCTTTCTGTCAGCCGCAGCGCAATCCGCGCGTGGCGGGACGACCCTGCGCCTTCGGTCGATCCCACGGCGTGTCCGCGCTGCACGGATTCGACGCTCGCGGCCGGCAAGTACTCGCAGTTGCTCGGCCTCTATCTGGGCGACGGCTGCCTGTCCGAGCACCGCAAGGCGGTCTTCGCTCTCCGCATAGCGTGCGACGACGCCTACCCCGGCATCATCGCCGAGGCCGCAGACGTCGTCACCGCGGTGAACCCAGGACGGCCGGTCCATCGAGTTCGGGCACCCGGCTGCATCCATCTCGTGTCGTACTGGAAGCACTGGCCCTGTCTGTTCCCCCAGCACGGTCCCGGGCGCAAACACCTCCGGCCGATCGTCCTCGCCGACTGGCAACACGAGATAGTTGCCCAACGCCCTGAACCGTTCGTCCGCGGTCTGTTCCTCTCCGACGGCTGCCGGGTTGCGAACTGGACGACCAACCGAGCCAACGGCGAGGTCCGCCGCTACGAGTACACCCGCTACATGTTCTCCAACGAGTCCACCGACATCATGCGGTTGTGCCAGTGGGCACTCGACCTGCTCGACGTCCCCTGGCGAATGCCCCGCACCAACGCCCTCTCAGTAGCCCGCCGAGAAGCCGTAGCCGCACTCGACCGCATCGTCGGTCCCAAGGCCTGAGAAACAAACTGCGGCCGGTCAGTTGACCGGCCGCAGCAACCACAGATCAAACTCTAAGTTGCTTGTCCTGCTCTTGGTGCCCTGTTACTCCCGGTACGCCGGGGCGGCGCCTGAGATGGCGTCGCCCATGCGGTGGACTCGGAGGGCGTTGGTGGAGCCGGGGATGCTGGGCGGGGAGCCGGCGACGATGACGACCAGGTCGCCCTTCTGGAGCTTGCCGAGCTCGAGCAGGCGCTGGTCGACCTGCCGGACCATTTCGTCGGTGTGGTCGACCGTGGGGACGATGTGGGTCTCGATGCCCCAGACGACGCTCAGCCAGGCGCTGACGGACGGGACCGGGGTGAAGGCGAGCACCGGGATCTCGGTGCGGTAGCGGGCCAGGCGGAGCGCGGTGTCGCCGGACTGGGTGAAGGCGACGAGGTACTTCGCGTCCAGGGCCTCCGCGACGTCGGCGGCGGCCTTCGCGATCACGCCGCCCTTGGTGCGGGGTTCCCAGTCGATCTCCTTGACCCGGCTCAGGCCGTGGTCCTCGGTGGACTCCACGATCCGCGCCATCGTCTTGACGGTCTCGATCGGGAACCGGCCGACGCTGGTCTCACCGGACAGCATCACCGCGTCGGCGCCGTCGAGCACGGCGTTGGCGACGTCGGAGGCCTCGGCCCGGGTCGGGCGCGGGGCGGAGATCATCGACTCCAGCATCTGGGTGGCGACGATCACCGGCTTCGCGTTCAGCCGGGCCTGGTCGATGATCAGCTTCTGGACCAGCGGGACCTCCTCCAGCGGGAGCTCCACACCGAGGTCACCGCGGGCGACCATGAAGCCGTCGAAGGCCTCGATGATCTCGTCCAGGTTGGCGACGGCCTGCGGCTTCTCGATCTTGGCGACCACCGGGACCCGGTGACCTTCCTCGTCCATGATCTTGTGCACGATCTGGATGTCGGAGGCCCGCTGGACGAACGACATCGCGATCATGTCGGCCGGCAGGTGCAGGGCCCAGCGCAGGTCCTCGACGTCCTTCTCCGACATCGCCGGCACGCTGACCGTGGCACCGGGCAGGTTGATGCCCTTGTTGTTCGACACCGGTCCGCCGACGGTGACCCGGCAGATCACGTCGGTCTCGGTCACCTCCTCGGCGACCAGGGCGATGCGGCCGTCGTCGATGAGCAGCGGATCACCGGGGCTGACGTCGCCGGGCAGGCCGTCGTACGTCGTACCGCAGATGGTCACGTCACCGGGGACCTCACGGGTGGTGATGGTGAAGCGCTCGCCGTAGGTCAGGGTGACCTTGCCTTCGGCGAACTCGGCCAGCCGGATCTTCGGGCCCTGCAGGTCGACGAGGATGCCGACGTTTTTGCCGGTCTCCTCCGCTGCAGCGCGAATCCGGTGGTAGATGCGCTCATGCTCGGCGTGGGCGCCGTGGCTCAGGTTCAGCCGAGCGACGTCCATACCTGCTTGGACAAGTTCCAGGATGCGCTCCGGGGCGGCCGTAGCCGGGCCGAGCGTACAAACGATCTTTGCGCGACGCACGTCACAAAACCCTACTCCTACAAGACCACTGGCCCGCTGGTCCGCCCCCGTTACCGGCCGGTCAACATCACGTGACGAGCGCGAGAACGCCTGACCAGGCAGCAGAAATCAGGCGGGCAACGGCCGGTAGGTCCCCACGGTCACCTCGCCGGTGAGCTCCGCGGTGACGGTCTGCAGACCGGTCGGCTGCCCGTCGGCGTACGTGATCAGCGTGACCTCACCCGGCCGCCGCAGCGTGTAGCCCAGCGCGAACGCGTACGCCGCTCCGCCGGTCGTGCCGTTCGTGTACGTCGTGACCGAGCGACCCTCGACGGTCTTCGTGTCCGGCCCGACCTGCCGGTGCAGATGCCCCGACACGAGCAGCGACGCGCAGCCACGCGTAGCGGTCTCCTGGTACGACGCCGGGTCGTGCACGACCATCGTCGAGATCGGCTCGTCCTCGGCCTGGGAGCAGGCGACGTCGGCGAGCCGGGTCGACTGCTCGCTGGTGGTCTCGTCGCCGGGGGTGTCGGCGCTGCCGAGCCCGGTCCGGGTCGGGTCGCTGTCGCCCAGGAAGCGGATCCCCTCGACCTCGACCGGCTTGCTGTCGAGCACGGTGAACTTGTTCCGCCGCATCGTCTCCTCGACGAAGCCGCCGGAGTCGTGGTTCCCGGCCACTGCCACGACCTTCATGTCCTTGAAGTGCTGCGCCAGCGAGTTGATGCTGAAGGCCTCCCACGACTGCCCCGACGACGTGTCGTCGCCCGCGTCGATCAGCACCTTCGCCCCGGCCACCTTCGCGACCTCGGCGGCGAACGGGTCCATCCCGATGTTGTCGTGGCGGTCCGACACCAGCAGCGCGACGGTCTCGCCCTCGCCGGCCGGCCGGATCCGCCCGCCGACGCGGCTGACGCGCTCGCGCAGCTGCCCGTAGAACTCGGTCGACCGCTCGTACGTCTCGAACGCCGTACGAATGACGCCCACTCCCCCGTCGGTGGAGAACCCGGACGCCACCTCGACGGTCTTCAGCCGGTCGTCGAACGACACCTCCGGCAGCAATTCCCCCAACGGCCGCCACGCCGTCGGCGGCGCCTGCGCCTGCCGCATCTGCGCGGGACCGATCACCGAAGCAACGGTCACCAGCAGAGCCACCAGTACGACGACCGCCCGGTGCTGCACCCGCCGTTCACCTCGATGCACCAGCGCGAACAGCTCCCGCCGCCGAGCCGGCCCGAGCATCGCCCACACCGTCGTGAACAGCACCGTGACCAGCAACCCGGACCCAGCGCCGGCGACCGCGTTGTCGACCGCCATCTGCTGGACGACCTCGCGGATCCGTGCGATCTCACCGTCGGGCTGGGACGCGATCAGCGCGTCCCGCTGGAGCAGGTCGTTCAAGTTGGACGCGTCGGTCTCCTGGACGTCGAGGTTGACGCCGAGCCCGAACGGGGTGTTCATGTCCAGCCGCAGTCTCGGCAGAACGGCGCCCAGATCGATGGTGGCGTGGGAGTCGAAGGTCGGCGAGACCTGAGCGGTGTGCGCGCCGACGGTGACCCGCTCGGAGTCGTTGGCGAACCCGAGCAGCCCGACGACGACCGACACGACGAACCAGAGCACGACCAGCAAGGCCCACGGCACCGCCTTGCGGAGCCGCGCGCGGGTCAGGAGTCGTCGAGGCACGACCACCAACTTATGGGTCCGGGTCAAACCCTCGCTTGACCGGGCGCGGCGTTTCGGCAAAGCCGCACCCGGTCAGCAGGGGTCAGACCACCAGCGGACGCGCCGTCGGTGGAATCGGCGTGGGGAGCGTGGACGAGCCCGTCAGGAACGCGTCCACACCGTTGGCGCAGGACCGCCCCTCGGCGATCGCCCAGACGATCAGCGACTGGCCGCGGCCGGCGTCACCGCAGGCGAAGACGCCGTCGACCGACGTCTGGTAGGCCTTGTCCCGCTTGACGTTGCCGCGCTCGTCGAGCTCGACCTCGAGCTGCTCGAGGAAGCCTTCCTTCTCCGGCCCGAGGAAGCCCATCGCCAGCAGCACCAGCTGCGCGGGGATGGTCCGCTCGCTGCCTTCGACCGGCGTGAACTTCCCCTGAACCATCTCGACCTCGACCAGGTCCAGCCCGGCGACGTGACCGTTGTCGTCGGCCACGAAGTTGTTCGTCGAGACGGCGTACACCCGCTCGCCGCCCTCCTCGTGCGCCGAGGCGACCCGGTAGATCATCGGGTACGTCGGCCAGGGGTGCGCGTCCGGACGCTCGTCCGACGGGCGCGGCATGATCTCCAGCTGCGTGACGCTGCGCGCGCCCTGGCGGTGCGCCGTACCCAAGCAGTCGGCTCCGGTGTCACCGCCACCGATGATCACGACATCCTTGTCGGTGGCAACGATCTGGTCCTCGACCGTCTCGCCGAGGGCGACCCGGTTGGCCTGCGGCAGGTACTCCATCGCCTGGTGGATCCCGCCGAACTCACGGCCGGGCACCGGCAGGTCGCGGGCCGCGGTCGCACCGGTGGCGATCACGACGGCGTCGTACCGCTGCTTGAGCTGGGTCCCGGTGACGTCCTTGCCGACGTTGACGCCGGAACGGAAGACCGTGCCTTCCTCCTTCATCTGCTGGATCCGGCGCTCGACCTGGGCCTTCTCCATCTTGAACTCGGGGATGCCGAAGCGGAGCAGCCCACCCGGCGCCGAGGCCCGCTCGTACACCGCGACGGTGTGCCCCGCGCGGGTCAGCTGCTGGGCGACGGCCAGACCGGCCGGGCCGGAGCCGACGACCGCGATCGTCTTGCCGGTCAGCCACTCCGGCGGCTGGGGGCGGACGTCGCCGGCCTCCCAGGCCTTGTCGATGATCGCGACCTCGACGTTCTTGATCGTCACCGGTTCCTGGTTGATGCCGAGCACGCAGGCCGGCTCGCAGGGCGCCGGGCAGAGCCGGCCGGTGAACTCCGGGAAGTTGTTGGTCGCGTGCAGCCGCTCGATCGCCCCGGTCCAGTCGTCGCGCCAGACCAGGTCGTTCCACTCCGGGATCAGGTTGCCCAGCGGGCAGCCGGAGTGGCAGAACGGAATCCCGCAGTCCATGCACCGGCCGGCCTGCTTGCCGATGATCGGCAGCAGCGCCTTGCCGGGTCCGCCCGGGTAGACCTCTTTCCAGTCCTGCTTGCGCTCCTCGACCGGACGGCGGTCGGCCACCTCCCGCGGGGTGGTCAGGAATCCCTTCGGGTCAGCCATCAGATGGCCTCCATCATCGCTCGCGTGGTGGCGTCCTCGTCCAGCCCGTCGCGCTCGGCGGCCGCCTTGGCCGCCAGCACCCGGGCGTAGTCGCGGGGCATCACCGTGGTGAACCTGGTCTCGGCGGCGGTCCAGTCGGCGAGCAGCTTGGCCGCCCGCTCCGAACCGGTCTCCTCGTGGTGACGGCGGACCAGGTCCTGCAACAGGTCGGACTCCTCGGCGGTGAGCGGGAGCAGGTCGACCAGCTCCGGGTTCACCAGCGCGGGGTCCAGGTCGAGCACGTGGGCCACGCCGCCCGACATGCCCGCTGCGAAGTTCCGGCCGGTGGCGCCGATCACGACGACGCGTCCACCGGTCATGTACTCGCAGGCGTGGTCGCCGACAGCCTCGACGACCGCGGTGGCACCGGAGTTCCGGACACAGAACCGTTGCCCCGCGCCACCGTTGATGAACAGCTCACCGGACGTCGCGCCGTACGCGATGACGTTGCCGGCGATGATCTGGTCGGCCGCGTCGAACCGCGCGTCGCGATCCGGGCGGATCACCACGCGACCACCGGACAGGCCCTTACTGACGTAGTCGTTGGCGTCGCCCTCGAGCCGCAGGGTCACACCCTTTGGTACGAAGGCCGCGAACGAGTTGCCGGCCGACCCGGTGAAGGTCAGGTCGATGGTGCCGTCGGGCAGTCCGGCCGCGCGGTACTTCTTGGTGATCTCGTGGCCGAGCATCGTGCCGACCGTGCGGTTCACGTTCCGGATCGGGAGCTGGGCACGGACCGGTTCGCCGTTCTCGATCGCCGGCGCGCAGATCCGGATCAGCTCGTTGTCGAGCGCCTTGTCCAGGCCGTGGTCCTGCAGCACCGTCTGGTGCAGCGACGCACCCTCCGGTACGGCGGGCACGTGCAGGATCGGCGACAGGTCGAGCCCGTCGGCCTTCCAGTGGTCGACCGCGCGCTTGATGTCCAGCACCTCGGCGTGGCCGATCGCCTCGTCCAGGGTCCGGAACCCGAGCTCCGCCAGGTACTCGCGGACCTCCTCGGCGATGAACTCGAAGAAGTTCACCACGAACTCCGGCTTGCCGGCGTACCGCTCGCGCAGGACCGGGTTCTGCGTCGCGACGCCGACCGGGCAAGTGTCCAGGTGGCAGACGCGCATCATGATGCAGCCCGACACGACCAGTGGCGCGGTTGCGAAGCCGAACTCCTCGGCCCCGAGCAGCGCGGCGACGACGACGTCCCGGCCGGTCTTCAGCTGGCCGTCGGTCTGGACGACGATGCGGTCGCGCAAACCGTTCAGCAGCAGGGTCTGCTGGGTCTCGGCCAGGCCGAGCTCCCAGGGACCACCGGCGTGCTTCAGCGACGTCAGCGGAGCCGCACCGGTACCACCGTCATGACCAGAGATCAGTACGACGTCCGCATGCGCCTTGCTGACACCCGCCGCGATCGTGCCGACGCCGACCTCCGAGACCAGCTTCACGTGCACCCGTGCGGACGGGTTCGCGTTCTTCAGGTCGTGGATCAGCTGGGCCAGGTCCTCGATCGAGTAGATGTCGTGGTGCGGCGGCGGCGAGATCAGGCCGACGCCGGGCGTCGAGTGTCTGGTGCCGGCGACCCACGGGTACACCTTGTGGCCGGGCAGCTGCCCGCCCTCGCCGGGCTTCGCGCCCTGCGCCATCTTGATCTGGATGTCGTCGGAGTTGGTCAGGTACTCCGCCGTCACGCCGAACCGGCCGGACGCGACCTGCTTGATCGAGCTGCGCAGCTCCGGGTCGTGCAGGCGGTTGGCGTCCTCGCCGCCCTCACCGGTGTTCGACTTGCCGCCGAGGCGGTTCATCGCGATCGCCAGCGTGGTGTGCGCCTCGGCGCTGATCGAGCCGTAGCTCATCGCGCCGGTGCTGAACCGCTTGACGATTGCCGCCACCGGCTCGACCTCGTCGATCGAGATCGAGTCGCGTCCACTGTCGAAGCCGAACAGGCCGCGCAGCGTCATCAGCCGCTCGGACTGCTCGTCGACACGGCTCGTGTACTGCTTGAAGATGTCGTACCGGCCGGTCCGCGTCGAGTGCTGCAGACGGAACACGGTCTCGGGGTCGAACAGGTGCGGCTCGCCTTCACGCCGCCACTGGTACTCGCCGCCGATCTCGAGCTTGCGGTGCGCCGGCAGGATCCCGCTGGCCGGGTAGGCCCGCAGGTGCCGCCGGTGGACCTCCTCGGCGACGACGTCCAGGCCGATGCCGCCGAGCTTGCTCGACGTACCGGTGAAGTAGGCGTCGACCAGGTCCGGGGACAGGCCGGTCGCCTCGAAGATCTGAGCACCCGTGTACGACGCGACGGTGCTGACGCCCATCTTGGACATCACCTTGAGGACGCCCTTGCCGAGCGACTTCACCACGTTGCGGACCGCCTGCTCGGGGTCGACCCCGGGCAGGTAGGTGCCGCGCCGGGCCAGGTCCTCGGCCGACTCGAGCGCCAGGTACGGGTTGACCGCGGCCGCGCCGTAGCCCATCAGGGTCGCGACGTGGTGCACCTCGCGGACGTCACCGGCCTCGACGACCAGGCCGACCTGGGTGCGGGTCTTCTCGCGGACCAGGTGGTGGTGCACTGCGGAGGTGAGCAGCAGCGACGGGATCGGCGCCTTCTCGGCGTTCGAGTGCCGGTCGGACAGGACCAGGATCCGGGCGCCCTCGGCGATCGCGGCGGAGGCCTCGGCGCAGATCTCGTCCAGCCGGTCCTTCAGCGCGTCGCCGCCGCCCTCGACGTCGTACACGCCGCGCAGCACCATCGTCGCCAGGCCCGGCATGTCGCCGTCCAGGTTGATGTGGCGCAGTTTGGCGAGCTCGTCGTTGGTGATCACCGGGAACGGGAGCACCACCTGACGACACGACGCCGGGCCGGGGTCGAGCAGGTTCGACTCCGGGCCGAGACTCGACGACAGCGAGGTCACCAATTCCTCACGGATCGCGTCCAGCGGCGGGTTCGTCACCTGGGCGAACAGCTGCACGAAGTAGTCGAACAGCAGCCGCGGACGATCGCTCAGTACGGCGATCGGGGTGTCGGTACCCATCGAGCCGATCGGCTCGGCACCCGTCTTCGCCATCGGGGTGAGCAGGACCCGCAGCTCCTCCTCGGTGTACCCGAAGACCTGCTGACGGCGCGTCACCGACGCGTGGCTGTGGACGACGTGCTCGCGCTCGTGCAGGTTCTCAAAGCGGATCAGGCCGGCGTGCAGCCACTCGTCGTACGGGTTCTCGTCGGCCAGCGCCGACTTCACCTCGGCGTCGGTGACGATCCGGTGCGCCTCGACGTCGACCAGGAAGATCCGGCCCGGCTCGAGCCGGCCCTTCTGGGTGACGGTGGCCGGGTCGATGTCCAGTACGCCGGCCTCGGAGGCCAGGACGACCAGGCCGTCCTCGGTGACCCAGTACCGCGACGGGCGCAGGCCGTTGCGGTCGAGGACCGCGCCGACCTTGGTGCCGTCGGAGAACACGACACTCGCGGGGCCGTCCCACGGCTCCATCAGCGTCGAGTGGAACTCGTAGAACGCGCGGCGCTTGGAGTCCATCGTGGCGGCGTTCTCCCACGCCTCCGGGATCATCATCAGCATCGCGTGCGGCAGCGACCGGCCGCCCAGGTGCAGCAGCTCGAGCACCTCGTCGAAGGACGCGGAGTCGGACGCTCCCGGCGTACAGATCGGGTACAGCTGCTCGAGATCGCCCGGGATCAGGTCGCTCGCGAGCAGGGCCTCGCGGGCGCGCATCCAGTTCCGGTTGCCCTGGACGGTGTTGATCTCACCGTTGTGGGCGATGTACCGGTACGGGTGGGCCAGCGGCCAGGACGGGAACGTGTTGGTGGAGAACCGGCTGTGCACGACGCCGATCGCCGAGGCGAGGTCGGGGTCGGTCAGCTCGGGGAAGAACTTGTCCAGCTGGTCGGTGGTCAGCATCCCCTTGTAGGTGATGGTCCGGCCGGACAGCGACGGGAAGTACGTCGCGGTCTCGCGCTCGGCGCGCTTGCGCAGCCGAAACGCCATCCGCTCCAGGGCCAGGCCGAGCACGCGGCCGGCCTTCGACGCGACGAACAGCTGGCGGAACACCGGCATCACCGAACGGGCGGTGGAGCCGAGCAGGTCCGGCGTCGTCGGGACGTCGCGCCAGCCGAGGACGATCAGGTTCTCCTCGTCGGCGAGCTCCTCGATCCGCGCCACCGCCTTGGCGGCGTCGTCCGGGTCCTGCGGCAGGAACGCGATCCCGGTCGCGTAGGCGCGCGCGACGGGCAGGTCGAAGTCGCACACCTTGCGGTAGTACGCGTCCGGGACCTGGATCAGGATGCCGGCGCCGTCGCCGGAGTCGGGCTCGGCACCGGAGGCGCCGCGATGCTCGAGGTTCCGCAGGGCGGTCAAGGCCTTGGCCACGATGTCGTGGCTCGGTTCACCGGTGAGAGTGGCGACGAAGGCGACACCGCACGCGTCGTGCTCGTGCTTGCCGTCGTACAAACCCTCGCTGGGGCTCTGCTCACCAACGAAAGGGGGGCGACCAAACATTCAGGGCTCCCGTCGTCCTACGGTCAACAACTGGCCGCGGGACAACACTGGCCCAAGCCGGGAGTCCCGAGACTACCTCAAGACGCCCGACTGGTGGACAGTCGTTTCACGGCCGGACGCCCTTTCACTGTTGAGTGTCACGCCCTGTAAGCAAGCGCTCACTCCGCCGCTCCATCTTCGCAGGTGGGAGTGCTCCGGACCACCCGAAACCAGGTGAACATCCGGCGTGTTCTGACTCAAGGTGGTGTCCATGCATCCTTCCTGGACCCCGCTCACGCTCGGCACGGGGCAGCACAACGGCGGAGTTTGGCGAACGCCGGAGGGTTCGGTGGTCAAACGCCTCGTGCGCGGCGCTGAGGAGCCCCGCCACCACGCGTACTGGCGCCGGCAGGCCCTGGTAGCCGAGTCGGGGCTCGTCCGGCGTACGCCGGGACTGAAGGCGCCGGAGACGCTGCGGGTCGAGGAGGACGCCGAGGGCATCACACTGTGGATGGAATGGGTGGAACCGGCGCGTGGTGTGTCGACGACACTGGCCCCGTCCGTTGCTGAGCCGGGGCCGCCCGACCGGCGGCCCGCTGGATCGGGCTCACCTGCTGCCGACGACCTCGTGCTGGCCGCCGCCCTCGGGCGCTTCGCCGGCGCCGACCTGGCCGAGCCGTCGTGGGGTGCGCGGGACGTGCTGCCGACTCGATTGGAGACCGTTGCCCGGCGTGGTGGGTGGGCTTCTTTGGGTGACGCCGACCTGAGCGATTCGTTGCTCAGGGCACTCAATCGGTTGTGGGATCGACGGGAGGCCGCGCTGGCGGAGCTCGCGGCGTTGCCCCGGGTGCCGACGCACGGCGACGCGCACCCGATCAACCTGCTCGGGCGCGACGGTGACGACGTGATCGCGATCGACTGGGAGCAGTTCGGGCTCGCGCCGCTCGGCTTCGATCTCGGGTATCTGCTGCTGGCGTCGAAGCGGTCGTTGGACGAGCTGATCGACGCCTTCGGCGATCCCGCCGTACGGCGTGGCGCCGCCCTGGTTGCCGCCTTCACCGCAGCGTCACGCGCAGCCTGGTCGCTCGGCCAGCCGGACCCGGGCGGTCATGTCCGGCAGTTGGTGGAACTGGAGGAAGTCGTCTACCTCGCCTGCGACCAGGCCCCGTGGAACGCGGTGTAGCGGGCGGCGACGCGCAGCACTGATCAACCTCCGGCCCGGGGCGTGTTCAGGCGGGCGGAGGGCCGCTCGAGGCTGCGATCCGGTGGTTGATCAGTGGTGGGCGTCGGCCTCAGCCGATGCCCGGGCCGACGAGGGTGCCCACGAAGTAGGTGAGGCCGGCGGCGGCTGCGCCGAGGAGGAGCTGGCGGAGGCCGGAGTACCACCAGGAGCGGCTGGTGACGCGGCTGACGACGGCGCCGCAGACGAAGAGTGCGGTGAGGGACATGATCAGCGCGGGGAGGACGTTGGAGGCGCCGAGCAGGTACGGGAGCAGTGGGATGAGCGCGCCGATGGCGAAGCAGACGAACGACGACGCGGCGGCGACGACCGGGGACGGCAGGTCGTTCGGGTCGAGGCCGAGCTCTTCACGGACGTGCTCCTCGAGCGCCTGCTCGGGGTTGGCGTGGAACTGCTTGGCGACCTGGTCGGCGAGCTCCGGGTCGAGGCCCTTCGCGCGGTAGGTCTCGGCGAGCTCGATCTCCTCGTCAGCCGGGTGCCGCTGGATCTCCAGCCGCTCGACCTCGATCTCTGCGCGCGCCAGCTCCCGTTGCGACGCGACCGACGTGTACTCCCCCGCCGCCATCGAGAACGCCCCGGCCGCCAGCCCGGCCAACCCCGCCAGCACGATGAACTGCGACCCCGACGAGGTCCCGCCGTCCATGCCGGCGATCAACGCGAAGTTGCTGACCAGCCCGTCCATCGCGCCGAACACCGCCGGCCGAAGCCACCCACCCGTCACATCCCGATGCATGTGGTCGCCGGAATGCTCCGCGGAGACAGCAGCAGGAGCCGACGCGCGAGGCACGTCGGCTCCTGCCGGTGTGGTGCTTTCGTCAGTCACGAGACCCGTCAGCGGGCGGGGTCGGGGCGGCGTCGGAGGCGCCGCCCGCCGGAACACTCGCACCCTGCGGGCGCTTGCCGTCGGCCTCGCCTTCGGCGTTGAGCGACGCCGTGTCAGCGTCGGACTTCGGGGTCTCGCCTTCGGCGTCGAGCGACGGGGTGCTGTCGTCGGCGTCAGCAGCAGCCGACGCCTCCGGAGCGTCGTCGTCGGTTGCCGGCTCTTCGGTGCGGATGTCTTCCTGGCCGGGCTTGGTGCGGGAGCTGTAGATGAAGAACGCGACCGCGGCGGCGAAGACGATCAGGGAGGTCCACACGTTCAGGCGCAGGCCCAGGACGTGGTCGGCCGTGTCGATGCGGAGGTTCTCGATCCAGGCGCGGCCGATCGTGTAGCCGGCGACGTACAAGGCGAAGGCCCGGCCGTGCCCGAGGCGGAAGCGGCGGTCGGCGAGGATGACCAGGGCGACGACGCCGAGGTTCCAGAGGGCTTCGTACAGGAACGTCGGGTGGAAGGTCGCGTACTGCTCGAAGCCGGCGACGCGGTGCGCCGAGTCGATCTCCAGGCCGAACCAGTGCGTGGTCGGGCGCCCGTAGAGCTCTTGGTTCCAGTAGTTGCCGAAGCGGCCGAGGACCTGAGCCAACGCGATTCCCGGCGCCATCGCGTCCGCGACGGCCAGGAACGGCACCTTGTGCCGGCGGCAGGCGATCCACGCGCCGAGGGCGCCGAACGCGATCGCGCCCCAGATGCCGAGCCCGCCGTTCCAGATCTTCAGCGCGTCGATCGGGTCCAGCGGCGAGTCCTTGCCGAAGTACCGGCCCCAGTCGGTGGCCACGTGGTAGATCCGTGCGCCGACCAGGCCGAACGGGACCGCCCACATGATGATGTCGGCGAGCACCTCGGCGGAGCCGCCGCGGGCGACCCAGCGCTTCCGGCCGAGCCAGTAGCCGACGAAGATGCCGGCCAGGATGCACAGCGCGTACGCACGCAGCGGCAGACCGAAGAGGTGCCAGACACCCTGGCTGGGACTGGGAATGAAGGCCGGAACGATCACGGCGGTCAGCTGACTAGACATGGCAAGCACGAACGCTACTCGACCCTCCCCACCGCGACCACCAACCTGCGGTCACGATGGGGACTCGGAGTGCGACGAATCAGCCCTTCGCCTCGGTGACGGCGGCGGTGATGCCTTCCGGGGTCAGCGCGTCGGCCGGCAGCTGCTTGTCGTTCACGAAGACCGTCGGCGTGCCCTCGACCTTGCGGGTGTTGGCGGCCTGACCGACCGACTCCAGCCAGCCGGCGTACGTGTTGCCCGTGACCCCGGCCTCGAACTTGGCGTCGTCGATCTTCAGCTGCTTGCCCAGCTCGATCAGCTGGTCCTGGGTCCACGACTTCGCGAAGTCGGCGTACAGCTCGTCGGCGTAGCTGCGGGCCTTGCCCTCGGCGGCCGCGGCCGCGAAGGCGTTCGCCAGCCGCGGCGAGTTGTCCGGGTTGACGAACATCAACGGCCAGTACGTCAGGGTGGCCGTGCCGTCGTCGACGAGCTTGTTGATCGCCTCGCCGGCCTCGTCCTCGAAGTCCTTGCAGTGCGGGCAGCGGAAGTCCAGGTACAGGTCGATGTTGACCTTGGCGCTCGCCTGCCCGACCTTGACGCCCTGACCGTTGGTCCCGGGACCGGTGATCACGGTCGGCTCCGGCTGGCCGTTCGAGCTGACCTCGACGCCGGAGTTGCTCCGCCAGTACTGGACGCCGACGCCCGCGCCGAGCGCGAGCAGCAGGATCACGACCACGACGACGCCGGGCCCGATCCGGCGTTTCTTGCTCTGCAGCAGCGGGTTCACCGGGGTTTTGCTCTTGCTCACGACGCCGTGGCTCCTGTCGGTACGTGGGGATCTGATTCGAGGGCGAACTTGCTGAGCGGGCGGACGAACAGCCAGCCCGCGAGGACCAGCAGACCGGTGTCGCGCAGGATCTCCTGCAAGTACCTGGTCTGGCCGGCCGCGACCTCACCGCCGCCGCCGAAGCAGCCGCAGTCGATCGAGAGGCCGCGGGCCCAGGCGGACGAGACCGCGGCGATGAACACCACCATGAACACCCCGGCGGCCACTCCGGCCGGCCGGGTCCCGAAGCCGACGATCAGCAGCAGGCCGATCGCCATCTCGAGGAACGGCAGACCCCACCCCACCGGGGTCACCAATGCCTCCGGCAACAACTCGTAGGCCCGGACGGCCTGCGCGGCCATCGCCGGGTCGGCGACCTTGAGCGCGCCGGCCACCAGCATCACGACGCCGAGCGTCAGCCGGGCCGCCGTCGACACCCAGGGCAACCAGGCCCGCGGGCTCACCGGTTGTCCTCCACCAGCTTGCCGAAGTCGTGCGCCATGTCACCGATCGCGGCGTTGTCGAGCCACAGCACGGTGGCCTTCTCGTCCTTGCCGAAGCCGAGCACCTGGGCGCCGTGGCCGACCTCGTACCCGCCGGAGGGCAGCTTCTTCATCCCCTCGACCGGGACGCCGACGGCCTTCGCGATGTCCTTGATCGAGGTGAGCGAGCCGGTCAGCCCGACGAACGACGGGTCGAACCGGTCCAGGTACTTACGGATCACCGGGCCGGTGTCCCGCGCCGGGTCCGTGGTGACGAACAGCATCTGGACGTCGTCACGGACCGGGTCGTCGAGCTTGGTCAGCGCGGAGGCGACGTCGGCCATCACGGTCGAGCAGACGTCCGGGCAGTTGGTGTAGCCGAAGAAGACCAGCGTGACCGGTTTCTTGGTCGACGTCCGCAGGTTGAACTCGTTGCCCGCGGTGTCGGTCAGCGACTTGGCCGGCAGCGCGTACGGCCGGTCCAGCACCGCGCCGCGCAACCCGTTGGGGTCACCCGATGCGGTGCGGATCACAGCTCCGCCCGGATTGTCGGCCTGCTGCTTCTGCCCGCTGCTGCACCCGGCGAGGGCGAGCAGAGTCACCGCGGCGAAGAAAACGGCCGCGTTCCTGGTTCGACTCACGGGCGTACTAACGAGCGGCGGGAGCCGTGGGTTCCCGCCGGACGCCTTCGGCCAGACTTTCCGTCAGTTCCCGTACGCCGGTAGGCCCGCCCGCCGTCAGTGCCTTCACCAGCGCCGACCCGACGATGACGGCGTCCGCGAACTTGGCGACCTCGGCCGCCTGGTCACCGTTGGACACCCCGAGCCCGACGCCGACGGGAATCCCCGTGGTCGCCTTGGTCCGGGCCACCAGCGGCGCGGCCAGGTCCGAGGCCTGGTCACGCGTGCCAGTGACACCCATCACGGCGGTCGCGTAGACGAAACCGCGGCAGTTCGCCGTGGTCATCGCGATCCGCGCGTCGGTCGACGACGGCGAGACCAGGAACACCTTGTCCAGTTCGTGCTTGTCGGCCGCGGCGACCCACTCGGCGCCCTCGTCCGGGATCAGGTCGGGCGTGATCAGCCCCGCTCCCCCGGCGGCGGCGAAGTCGGCCGCGAACCGGTCGACGCCGTACCGCTCGATCGGGTTCCAGTACGTCATCACCAGCACCGGTACGTCGGAGTACGCCGCGAGCTTCTCGACCGTCGCGAGCACGTCGCGGGTGCGCAGCCCACCGGCCAGTGCCGCCTCGGCGGCCCGCTGGATCGTCACGCCGTCCATCACCGGGTCGCTGTACGGCAGGCCGAGCTCGACCACGTCGACGCCGCCGTCGATCATCGCCTTAACCGCGTCGACGGCCACGTCGATCGTCGGGTAGCCGGCCGGGAGGTAGCCGACCAGGCCGGTCCGCCCGGCCTCCTGGGCCTTCCGGATCGCGCGCCCACCGTTGCCCAGGGCAACCAGCTCGTCGCTCATGCCTGCTGACCCTTCTCGATCAGGCCGAACCACTCGCCGGCCGTGTCCATGTCCTTGTCGCCGCGGCCGGACAGGTTCACCAGCAGCACGGCGTCCGGGCCGAGCTCCTTGGCGATCTCCAGCGTGCCGGCGATCGCGTGCGCCGACTCGATCGCGGGGATGATGCCCTCGGTCCGCGCCAGCAGCTTGAACGCCTCCATCGCGGCCGCGTCGGTCACCGGCCGGTACGACGCCCGCCCGGTCTCCGCGAGCCACGCGTGCTCCGGGCCGACGCCCGGGTAGTCCAGGCCGGCCGAGATCGAGTGAGACTCGATCGTCTGGCCGTCGTCGTCCTGCAGCAGGTAGGACCGGGCGCCGTGCAGTACGCCGATCTGGCCGGCCGTGATGGTCGCGGCGTGCCGGCCGGTCTCGTACCCGTCGCCGCCGGCCTCGACCCCGTACAGCTTCACGTCGGTGTCCGGGACGAACGCGGCGAACAGGCCGATCGCGTTGGAACCGCCACCGACACAGGCGATCGCCGCGTCGGGCAGCCGGCCGAGCAGCTCCAGCGACTGGGCCCGCGCCTCGTCGCCGATGCCGCGGACGAAGTCGCGCACCATCGCGGGGAACGGGTGGCCGCCGGCCGCCGTACCGAGCAGGTAGTGGGTGTTGTCGACGCTGGAGACCCAGTCGCGCAGGGCCTCGTTGATCGCGTCCTTCAGCGTCCGGGAGCCGGTCTTGACCGGGATCACCTCGGCGCCGAGCAGCTTCATCCGGGCCACGTTGAGCGCCTGGCGCTCGGTGTCGACCTCGCCCATGTAGACGACGCACTCGAGGTCCAGGTACGCGCACGCGGTCGCGGTGGCGACGCCGTGCTGGCCGGCACCGGTCTCGGCGATCACGCGGGTCTTGCCCATCCGCTTGGTCAGCAGCGCCTGGCCGAGCACGTTGCGGATCTTGTGGGCGCCGGTGTGGTTGAGGTCCTCACGCTTGAGCAGGATCCGGGCGCCGGCGACGTCGGACAGCCGGGTCGCGTCGTACAGCAGGCTCGGGGTGCCGGCGTACTCGCGCAGCATCCGCTCGAACTCGTCGGTGAAGGACTTGTCGGCCATCGCCTCCTGCCACGCGACGGTCAGCTCGTCCAGCGGGGCGATCAGGGCCTCCGGCATGAACCGGCCGCCGAAGCGGCCGAAGTGCCCGAGCTGGTCGGGGAGCAGCAGTGCAGTCATCTCTCGCCTTCCGACCCCCGTCGGCCAGGGCCCGGAAACGACCGACGGGCCCGACCGAAGTCGAGCCCGCGGACGATCCGGACCCCTGACGGAGCAGGGGTTCTACGTCTCAGTGACGCTGCTGGATGGCGGGGTGCGATCCGGCAGCGACCAGATCGGCGACCGAGCTGCGGGGATCGCTGCCGGTCACCAGGGTTTCACCGACGAGGACGACATCGGCCCCGGCGCGCGCGAACTCGATTACATCACGCGGGCCGCGGACACCCGACTCCGCCACCCGGACCAGGTTGGCCGGGATGCCGGGCGCGACCCGGGCGAAGGTGTCGCGGTCGATCTCGAGGGTCTTCAGGTTGCGGTTGTTCACGCCGATCAGCTGGGCCCCGGCGTCGACGGCGCGCCGGGTCTCCTCCTCGTCGTGCACCTCGACCAGCGGGCACAGGCCGATCGACTGGGCCCGCTCGATCAGCGAGACCAGCGCCTCCTGCTCCAGCGCCGCCACGATCAGCAGCACCATGTCCGCACCGGCCGCGCGGGCCTCCCACAGCTGGTAGGAGGACACCACGAAGTCCTTGCGCAGCACCGGTACGTCGACCCGGCCGCGCACCGCGCGCAGGTCGTCGAGGCTGCCGTTGAAGCGCCGCTTCTCGGTCAGCACCGAGATCGCCGCCGCACCGCCCTGCTCGTACTCCCCGGCCAGCGCGGCCGGGTCGGTGATCTCGGCCAGCTCGCCCTTGGACGGGCTGGACCGCTTCACCTCGGCGATCACCGCGATCCCGTCGCCGCGGAAGACCGGCATCGGGTCCTTCGCGTCGGGCATCCGCTGGGCCTCGAGCTTGAGGTCGTCCAGGCTGACCGACGCCTGGCGCTCCGCGAGGTCCTCCCGAACCCCGGCGAGGATGTCGTCAAGCACAGTCATGTCGTGGTCCGTCCGTCAGTGGTGGTCGCTGGACTTGGCACCGAAGCCGAGCAACTGCATCACCTTGCCGACCAGTCCGCCGGCCACCGCGATCGCGGCGGAGATCCAGAACAGCACCCAGTTCGGTCCCATCACCATGGCGATGGCGCCGAGGGTGAAACCGACCAGCACGATCACCACGGCGGTCCAGGCCGCCGGCGTGCTGCCGTGCAGGCCGCCCGCGTGGGCGTCGTCGTCGCTCTCGTACTTGACCGGTACTTCCGTGCTGGTTTTGTCCGTCACCTGGGCCACTCCTCGTCGTCGTCCCGTCCTATTGTGGCGGTAGCCCGCCGCGATCAGATCGTCGGGTCCTCACCCGCGTCGATCGCCTTCCACTGATCCGCGGGTGTGGCGGCCGGATCACGCTCGTAGCGCCGGGTCGGACGCCGCCACCGGTGCGCTGTCAGTACGCCGGTCAGCCCCGCCACGACCAGGGCGACTCCCCCGGCCAGCGCCAGCCAGGGAGCCGGTCCGGTGCTCAGTCCCACGTGGTCGGTGACCGCCTGGCTGAGCTCGGGACGGAGGCGGCCCAGCTCGGTCGTGCTCGGCCGGACCTGCAGCGCGACCCACACAGCCGCGACCCCCATCAGCAGCACCAGGGCGGACAGGATGCGCCGTACCGCCGTACCGGCGAGTTTGGCGACGACCACCGCGACCACGGCCGCAAGGCCCATCGTCAGCGGCGCGCGGGTGACGGCGTACCCGTTGAAGTCGACCGACGGGCGGCCGCTGCCGGGGTCGGCGGTCGACCAGGTCAGGTACGCCGACAGCGCGAGCAGCGCCAGCCCCACGAGGGCGCTCAGGTCGACGATTCGTTGCGGGCTGCGCATCAGACCTCGGTGAATGTTCCGGCGACGGCGATCGCGTTGAGTACGGCGGCGGCCTTCGTGCGGCACTCGGCGTCCTCGGCCGCCGGGTCCGAGTCGGCGACGATGCCGGCGCCGGCCTGGACGTAGGCCGTCGAACCGCGCAGGACCGCGGTACGGATCGCGATCGCGGTGTCCACGTCACCGGCGAAGTCCAGGTAGCCGACCACGCCGCCGTACACGCCGCGGCGGGTGACCTCGAGCTTGTCGATGATCTGCATCGCCCGCGGTTTGGGGGCCCCGGACAACGTTCCGGCCGGGAACGCCGCGGTCAGCGCGTCGAACGCGGTCTTGCCGGCCGCGAGCCGCCCGGTGACGGTCGACTCCAGGTGCATGACATGGCTGTACCGGCGGACGTCCATGAAGTCGACCACCTCGACCGTGCCCGGCGCGCAGACCCGGCCGACGTCGTTGCGGCCGAGGTCGACCAGCATCAGGTGCTCGGCGCGCTCCTTGGCGTCCGCGCGCAGCTCCTCCTCCAGCGCGTGGTCCTCCTCGGGCGTCACACCGCGGCGGCGGGTGCCGGCGATCGGGTGCAGGATCACCTTGTTGTCGGTGACCTTGACCAGCGCCTCCGGGCTGGAGCCGACGATGTCGAAGCCGTCGAGGCGGACCAGGTACATGTACGGGCTCGGGTTGGACCTTCGGAGCACCCGGTAGATGTCGAGCGCGCTCGCGGTCGTGTCCAGCTCGAAGCGCTGGGACACGACGATCTGGAACGCCTCGCCCGCCCGGATCTCCTCCTTGGCGTGCTCGACGGCCTCCCGGTACTCCGCGCTCGAACGCTGCCGGCGCGGATCTGCCTCGGTCTTGCGCTCAGCCCGTACGACGTACGACGGCGTCGGCTGCGCCAGGTCGCGTTCCATCGCGTCGAGGCGGCGGACGGCGTCGGCGTACGACTCGTCGACGCGCTCGTCGGAGTCGTCCCAGTTCACCGCGTTCGCGATCAGCCAGATCTCGCCGGTCTCGTGGTCGAGCGCGGCCAGGTCGGTGGCGAACAGGAAGGTCAGCTCGGGCAGGCCCAGGTCGTCGACCGTTGTGTCGGGCAACTTCTCCAGGCGGCGTGCGGCGTCGTACCCGAGGAAGCCGACCATGCCGCCGGTCAGCGGGGGCAGGTCGGGCAGGCGCGGGGTGTGCAGGATCTCGAGGGTCTCGCGCAGCGCCTGCAGCGGGTCGCCGGTCTCGGGCAGCCCGACCGGCGGGTTGCCGGTCCAGATCGCCTCGCCGTTGCGCTCGGTCAGGGTCGCCGCGCTGCGGACACCGATGAACGAGTAGCGCGACCAGACGCCGCCGTTCTCCGCCGACTCCAGCAGGAACGTGCCTTCGCGCTCGGCCGCGAGCTTGCCGTAGACACCGATCGGCGTCTCCGCGTCGGCCAGCAGGCGTCGCGTCACGGGGATGACCCGGCGGTCCTTGGCGTACTCACGGAAGGTCTCGAGGGTGGGAGTGTTCACGCCGTCACCTCGATCTCACCGTGCTCGAAGCAGCTGCGGGTGCCGGTGTGGCACGCGGGGCCTTCCTGGTCGACCAGGACCAGCAGGGTGTCGGCGTCGCAGTCGACGAGGATCTGCTTCACGTGCTGGCGATGCCCGCTGGTCTCGCCCTTCACCCAGTACTCCTGGCGGCTGCGCGACCAGAAGGTGCTCCGCCCGGTCGCGGCGGTCCGGCGGACGGCTTCGGCGTTCATCCAGCCGACCATCAGCACCTCGCGCGTGTCGTACTGCTGCACCACCGCCGGGATCAGCCCGGCCGCGTCGAAGGTCAGCTCCTCGATACTCACCGTCCCATTGTCCCCCAGCCCGGGGACGGCCCCGACCAGGAGGGTTGCCGATGGACCTGAGGGCCGGCGTACTGGTGGCTCCTCGGGGGCGGTCCACGCCGGCCTGACAGGTGTGGTGCCGACCTGACAGGATGTCGGGATGACGACGAGTGTGGCGCGGGTGCAGACGCTGTTGCAGGACCATCCGCTGATCGACGGGCACAACGACCTGCCGATCGCGTTCTACGAGTTGTGCAACTACGACCTGGACGCGTACGACCTCAGCGTCTCGGTGCCGAAGCTCAACACCGACCTGCCGCGGCTGCGGCTCGGGCAGGTCGCGGCGCAGTTCTGGTCGCTGTGGGTGCCGCAGGACGACGACGCCGTACGACGGACGTTCGAGCAGCTCGACTTCGTGCACCGGCTGGTCGAGCGGTTCCCCGAGTCGATGGTGCTGACGCCGACCGCGGCCGAGGTCGAGGCCGCGTTCAAGGAGCGCCGGATCGCGTCGCTGATGGGGATGGAGGGCGGGCACTCGATCGGTGAGTCGCTCGGCGTCCTGCGAGTGATGCGCGCGCTCGGCGTGCGGTACATGACGCTGACCCACAACAACAACGTCTCCTGGGCCGACTCGGCCACCGACGAACCGGTGCTCGGCGGGATGAACGAGTTCGGCGAGCAGGTCGTCGCCGAGATGAACCGGATCGGCATGCTGGTCGACCTGTCGCACGTCTCCGCCGACACGATGCGGCACGCGCTGCGCGTCACGACCGCGCCGGTGATCTTCAGCCACTCGTCCGCACGGGCGGTCTGCGACGTGCCGCGCAACGTGCCGGACGACGTACTGACCACGCTGGCCGGGAACGAAGGCGTCTGCATGGTCACCTTCGTGCCGTACTTCGTCTCGCAGCCCTTCGTGGACTGGGTCGCCGAAGCGCGCGAACTGGCCGACTCGATGGACCTGGACCCGCTGAAGCCGGCCGACCAGAAGAAGATCGCGGCCGCCCACCCGAAGCCTGCGCCGAAGGCGACGCTCGAGGACGTGGTCGCGCACGTCGAGCACGTGCGCGAGGTGGCCGGGGTCGACCACATCGGTCTCGGTGGGGATTACGACGGTTGCCCGCAGTTCCCGGTCGGGCTGCCGGACGTTGCGTCGTACCCGTCGCTGTTCTACGCCCTCGCCGACCGCGGCTGGTCGGACGAAGACATGGCAAAACTTGCCGGAGGCAACATCCTGCGGGTCCTCCGCGCAGCCGACGACGTGTCAGCCGGCTGACGAGGACTCCGGCGGGCCGACGAGGGCTCCGGCGGGCTGACGAGGGCTCCGGCGGGCTGACGAGCTCTCCGGGGACTGACCAAGCCTCAGGTGGCCGGCGAGCTTTTCAAGTCTTCCCCGCGGACCGGGGAAGACTTGAAATCGCGTGTCCTGCCTAAACCTTGCGGTACTGGTCCCGGCGCTGCGGCAGCAGCTCGAACCCCGCGCTGCGATAGGTGGCAATCGCCCCTTCGTTGAAGCAAGGCGTCAACACCTGCGCCCGCGACGCCCCCAGCTCCCGCAGCGCCGCCGCACCAGCCAACGTCATCGCCCGCCCGTACCCATGCCCGCGATGATTCCGATGCACACCGAGCGGCTCGATCAACCCAGGCCGCCCCTTCCCGGCCGACCACACCGTGATCGCCCCGACCGCCTCGCCGTCCGCGTCCCGCCCGATCAAGCACCGAGCCCGCGCGTACGCCGTACCGCCAGCCATCGCGTGCCACCGCTCGTCCGTGAACGTCGACCCGTCGAACGACGCCCGCTGAACTCCCGCCCGCACCCCCGCCGTCTCCGCCGTCACGATCTCGATCGCCAGCCCGGAGTCCTCCACCGGCTCGCCGAGTTCCCGCTCCAACGGCTGCCAAGGATCATCCAGCTCCCACCCCGCAGCAAACAGCAGGTCCCGCACGCGGCTGTCGTTAGGCGTCTCCAGGTAAACCTTCCCCTCAACCAGTACGCCGGCCGCCGGGTCAGCCACATCCGCGGCAATCCGCCGCGCGAGCTCCTCGTCCTCCTGCGCACTCGGAGCAATCGCCACCCGCAACAGATCCGGCTCGTCCAACATCCCGACAGCCAGCAGCTCCCCGTCCCGAGCCCACGTCCGCACAGCCGCAGCCGTCCGCTCGGCGCCGTACCGCCAGAACCACCCCACATCCCCCGGATGCAGCTGCACCGCACCGCCATCCACCTGCCACTCCGCCAACCGCGCCACCACCAGCTCCAACCCGCCCACAGCCGGAGTCTCCACCACAAAAGTCATCCCCCGATCCCACACCACCCACCGCCGAATTGACACTCGACGGTCCGAGCTACCGGCGAAAGACCTCACCCCACCACCCCTCTCAAGTACCAACCACCACTCGAGGGCCGGTACTTGAAAGGCGACCGGGCAACGAGGTCGCCGGGCGACGCGGCCTGTGGCGCGATCTCACCCGCCGAGCTCTTTCAAGTACCGGCCACCGATCGAGGGTCGGTACTTGGAAGGTGGTTGGGGGACGAGCTCTTTCGCCGTCGGGCCGGTGACGTCCGGACTGCGGACCCCTCGTGTTTGGCCTTCAAGGCATCGGGCACGGGGCGGGCTCACCGTGTTGATCGACAACGAGGAGTAGTTGTGCTGACCTTGACGGAGAACGCGACTCTGGTCATCAAGTCCATCACCGGCGTCGACGGCGCGCCGGAGGGTGCCGGCGTGCGGATCTCCCAGGAGAACCCGACCGACCCCTCCCTGGCGGTGACGACGACCGAGGCCCCGAAGCCGGGGGACCAGGTGGTCGAGGAGAGCGGCGCGCGGGTGTTCCTGGAGCAGAACGCGGCGAGCACGCTGGACGACAAGATCCTGGACGCCGCCGTGGACGACAAGGGCGGCGTGGAGTTCCTGCTGGTGCCGCAGCCAGGCGCCGGGCAGAACGGCGCCGTGCCGACGCCGTAACAAGCTGAACTGGGCGTGCTGCCTCAACAGCACTGCCCTCCCTGAACGACAGGGCGGTCCTGGAGCCTCTTTCCTCCCTCTCCGGGCCGCCCTGTCGCACGTTCAAGCAGGTATCAGCCGGCAGAGCGCTGAGCGATCCAACTGGAGTGCAGGCGCGAGTAGATCCCACCAAGCGCAAGCAGTTCGGCGTGCGAACCGCGTTCCACCACGCGGCCCTCGTCGAACACCAGCACCTCGTCAGCAGCTTCGGCGGTCGACAGCCGGTGGGCGATCGTCACCGACGTACGCCCAGCCATCAACCGCTCCAGCGCGGCATTGACCCGCACCTCGGTCCCCGGGTCGACAGCGGACGTCGCCTCGTCGAGCACCAGCAGATCCGGATCCGCGATGTTCGCTCGCACCAGCGCGACCAACTGCCGCTCGCCAGCCGACAGCGACTCACCGCGCTGACCCACCGGCGAGTCCAGCCCATCAGGCAAGGACTCCAGCCAGTCCGTCAGCCCCAGCGACTCAAACGCCTCCAGCAACTGCGCGTCCGTCACCTCCGGCCGCCCGAACCGCACGTTCTCCGCGAGCGACGAGTCGAACAGATACCCGTCCTGCGGCACCATCACCACCCGCTCCCGCAGCGAGCTGAACGCGATCGACCGCGCATCCGCGCCATCCAGCAGCACCGCACCCGACGTCGGATCCATCAACCGCGTCAGCAACTTCGCGAACGTCGTCTTCCCGGATCCCGTCTCCCCCACCACAGCAACGCGCCGATGCGGCTCCAGCCGTACGTCGACGTCCCGCAGCACCAACTCCCCTTCCGGGTAGGCGAAGTTCACGTCCGCGAACTCCACCGTGATCGGCCCGCGCGCCTGCGTCACCCCGTCGGACCCCGGGTCGACCACATCAGCCGGCGTAGCGATCACACCGAGCACCCGCCGCCACCCGGCGAACGCGCTCTGCGCATCCGTCAGAACCTGCGTAGCGATCTGCACCGGGTCCGAGAACAGCGCGACCAGGAACATGAACGCCAGGATCTCCCCCAGCGTCGCGTTCCCGTCCACCCCGAGCAGCACGCCCGCGGTCAGCACCCCGGCATTCGCCAGACCAGCGGCGAGACCACCGATCGAGAACGTGATCCCCGTGATCGCCTGCGCCCGCGTCGCCGTCTTCCGGTAGTCCTCGATCGACGCGTCGATCCGCTGCTGCGTCCGCCGCTCGATCGCGTACGCCCGCACCACCTGCGCACCGACGACCGGCTCGGCGATCGCCGACAGCATCTCGCCGACCTTGGCCCGCACCACGCCGTACGCCGCCGACATCAACCGCTGCAGCGATTTGAGACTCGCGAACAGCGGGATGAAGCAGATCAGCACCACCAGCGCGAGCTGCCACGAGTAGACGAACATGACGACGGTCGCGAGCAGCATCTGCCCGATGCTGACCAGGAAGATGAACCCGCCGAACTGCAGGAACTGCGACACCGTGTCGACGTCGGACGTCACCCGGCTGACGAGCGCTCCGCGCCGCTCGGTCGACTGCGTCAGCACCGGCAGGTCGTGCACGTGCCGGAACGCCTTGATCCGCATCGTGGCCAGGCCGCTCTCGGAGTTGATCGCGAGCCGCACGGTCGTCAGGTACGACGCGAAGGCCGTGACCAGGATCCCGCCCACGCACGCCGCGCACATCCACGCCACGAACGACATGTCCGGACCGCCCGGCCCGGACAGTCCCTTGTCGATGGTCTGCTGAACGGCGATCGGTACGACGATCCGCCCGCCCGTCATGGTCAGCGCGAGCAGCCCGGTGATCCACCATCCGCGCGCCAGTTCCGGCGAGACCTTGATCCCCTGACGCAGGGTGTCGAGTCCTCCGGCGTTGTCCCCGGCGTCGAGCCGGGTGGCCTCGGCGGCACTCACGCGCTTGCTCCTTCGCTGTCCAGATCGTCCAGTTCGGCGGCCAGCTCGGCCTCTTCCTCGCGCCGCGCGGCGTCCTTCTCGTACGCGTCGACGAGGTCGCGGTACTCGGCCGACTTCTCCTGCAGCTCCAGGTGCGTGCCCTGCGCCGCGATCCGCCCGTCGGCCAGGAACAACACCTCGTCGGCGAGTGAGATCGTCGCCTTCCGGTACGCGATCACCAGCACGGTCGTGTCGGACCGGCCACCCTGTACGGCGCTGCGCAGGCCGGCCAGGATCCGGGCCTCCACCTGCGGGTCGACCGCGCTCGTCGCGTCGTCGAGGATCAGCAGCCGCGGGCGTCGTACGAGAGCACGCGCGAGCGCGATCCGCTGCCGCTGGCCGCCGGACAGCGTCGTACCGCGCTCGCCGACCTTGGTGTCGAGGCCGTCGGGCAGGGACCGGATGAAGCCCTCGCCCTGCGCGATCCGCAGCGCGTCCCAGATGTCGTCGTCGGTGAAGTCGCCGCCGAGCGTGATGTTGCCGCGGACCGTGTCGTCGAACAGGAACGCGTTCTGCGCGACCAGGGCGACCGATCCGGCCAGCTCGTCGCGGGCCAGCGTCCGCAGGTCGACGCCGTCGATCCGGACCGCGCCCTCCTCGGGGTCGACCAGCCGGGTCAGCATCGTGGTCAGCGTCGACTTGCCGGAACCGGTCGGGCCGACCACCGCGACCGTCCGCCCGGGCTCGATCGTGAAGTCGACTCCGGCCAGCACGTCGCGGTCGGGCAGGTACCCGAAGCGGAGGTCGTCGACGACAAGCCGCGCGGCCTTGATCGAGGTCAGCTTCTGGTCGCCGTACTCCATCCCGCCCTCGGCGGTGAGCACGCGCTGGACGCGGTCCCAGCCGACGACCGAGCGCGGCAGCTCGCCGAGCACCCAGCCGAGCGCCCGGATCGGGAAGCCGATCAGCGTAAACAGGAACGCGACCTGGACGACGTCGCCGGCGTCCGCCGCGCCCGACCGCACCCGGCCGACACCGACCAGCAGCACGGCCAGTACGCCGATCCGCGGCAGTCCCTCGATCACCGGGTCGAAGGCGCCACGGGCCCGGTTGACCGCGATGTTCGCGTCCTTGAGCGCCATCGTCGGGCCGGTGAAACGCTCGGTCTCGGCCGCCTCGCGACCCAGCGTCTTGACGACCAGCGCACCGTCGAACGACTCGTGCGCCACCTCGGAGACGTCGGCGCGCAGCTCCTGCGCGCGGGTGGCGAGCGGCTGCAGGGTGCGCTGGAAGATCACGTTCGCGACGAAGACCAGCGGGAAGACCAGGCAGCCGACCAGCGCCAGCCAGACGTCGGCGGCGAACATCGCCGCGGTCGCGAAGGCGAGCATCGCGATCACGCCGATCGCCATCGGCAGCGGGGCGATCACGAACCAGATCGACTCGACGTCGGCGTTCGCGTTCGAGAGCAGCTGCCCGGTCGGGTGGCGGTGGTGCCACTCCAGCGGGAGCTTCAGGTACTGCCGGGTGACGCGGCGCCGGTATGTCGCCTGGAGGCGGAACTGCATCACGCCGGCCCCGATCCGCCGGCCGACCACGCCGATCGCGCGCAGCACGGCGATACCGAGGAACAGCGACACCAGCGACGCGAGCGCGCCGAACGTGGTGTCGCCGCGCTCGAGGGCCGGGCGGATCACGTGGTCGGTGGCCCAGCCCAGCGCCCAGCCGTCGGCGACCGTCATCGCGCCGTACAGCATGCTCGCCGCGACCGAGAGCGCGAAGACCCACGGCTCCTCGGCGATCGCGACGCGCAGGACCGCGAACCCGCGCCGGGTCACGCTCCCCTTGCTGGGGACTTTCGGCAACGGCACGAGGCATCCTTCGTCACGACGGTGTGTCAGGTGTGTAGGCAGTCCGAGGAACTGACAACGAATGACATTCTGCCATTGGGCACGGACAACTACGATCGAGTTGTGACCGACTACAGCCGGACAGAACGACTCGCTCTGTGTGATCTCTTCGATCAGGTCGGACCTGATCAGACAACGCTGTGCGAGGGGTGGCTGACGCACGACCTGGCCGCCCACCTGTACGTGCGGGAGTCCGACCCGATCGCGGCGCCGGGCATCATGCTGCCCGCGCTGGCCGACACCACCGAGCGGCGGATGGACGCGGTCAAGACCAAGTGGAGCTTCACCGAACTGGTCGACAAGATCCGCAGCGGGCCCCCGACGTTCTCGATCTACGCGCTGCCGGTGCTCGGCCACCAACTGAACACGACCGAGTACCTGGTGCACCACGAGGACGTCCGCCGCGCGGTCCCGGACTTCCAGGTCCGCGCGCTGCCGGCCGCGCAGCAGGAGGGCCTGTGGAAGGGCCTCAAGCTGGCGGCGAGGTCGATGGTCCGGAAGGCACCGAGCGGCGTCGTACTGCGGCTGCCGGACGGGCGGGAAGCGGTCGCGAAGAAGCCGACTGCGGCCGGTTCGGTGACCGTGACGGGCGAGCCGGTCGAGCTGGTCCTGTTCTGCTTCGGCCGGCAGGCGGTCGCCCAGGTCGACTTCGACGGCGACCCGGAGATCACCGCTCAGCTGCAGGGCAAGTCATTCGGTTTCTAGCTGCGCCGCCGCGGCCTTCTTCTTCCGGAACCGCTGGACCAGGCTGCTGACCACCGTGGTCAGCAGCACCAGCACGATCGCGGCCACCACGCCCTGCCACGGCTTGTCGAACAGCGCGTACCCGAGCAGCCCGATCGCCATGTAAACCGCCGCCCACAGCGACGACGCCGCCAGGTCTACCACGGCGAACCGGTGCCACCGGTACCCGGCCAGTCCCGCCGCGAGCAGCACAGGCACCCGCCCGCCCGGAATCAGCCGGGACGTCAGCAGCACCGTGATCTCGTGGTTGGCCAGTCGGTCCCGCAGCGCGTCGAGCGACGCGTTCTCGCGCAGCCAGCCGACCCGCTTGGCGAGCCGCTCACCACCGGCACGGCAGGCGGCGTACACGATCAGATCACCGACGTACGCGCCCCCAGCACCAGCGATCAGTACGCCGACCAGCCCGATCGGGTTGCTGTGCGAGGCGAGGACCGCTCCGGCCGAGACCGCCGCACCGGTCGGCAGGACCGGGAGCACCGCGCCGATCAGGACCGCGCCGGCGAGCACGATCAGGTACCAGAGATCGAAATCGGCGTTACCGCTCACGGCCGCACCACCTCCGTCGACTCCCCCGGCACCAGGACCTCCACCTTCACCCCGGCGCCCGCCGAGGCCATCTCCGCCTTGAACCTGTCCCCCGGCGGCAGGAACAGCTCGGGCTTCAGCCAGTCGCAGCCGATCGGCCAGAACGTCCCGAAATGTACCGGTACGGCGTACCGGGCTCCGACGCGCCGAACCGCCTCCGCGGCCCGGACCGGATCCAAGTGCCCCTCCCCGAGCGACGGCCCCCAGCCGCCGACCGGGATGAGCGCCAGGTCGACCGGACCGATCTCGGCCGTCATGTCGTCGTACAGGTCGGTGTCACCGGCGAACCAGACGCTCGGCGAGCTCTCGACCCGGTACCCGAGGGCCTGGGCACGGTACTGCGACCAGGGCAGCCGGCGGCTGTCGTGGTGCGCGGTGACCGCGGTGATCTCCAGCCCGCCGATCTTCACCTGGTTGCCTGGGGCAACCTCGATGCAGCGGTCCGAGTAGGCCTTGCCCGCCTCGGCGTGGATCAGCCGGGCCGCACCACGTGGCACGACCAGTGCGGCGTCGGGCGAGACCAGCGGCAGCGACGTCAGGTGCAGGTGGTCGGCGTGCAGGTGCGAGATCAGTACGGCGTCGCACTCCCCCGCCTCCGGCAACGGCAACGGCCCGCGCCGACGACGCAGGTGCGCGATCCGGGCCGTCAGCACGGGATCGGTGAGCAGCTTGGTGCCCCGGTCCTCGATCGTGGTGGTGGCGTGCCCCCACCAGGTGATCCGCACGCCTCAGGCCTCCACACTCGCGTCCGTCGGGGCCACGCGGGCCCCTGAAGAATCAAGTCCCGCGGAGTCCTGCTCGATCTCGTCGACGGTCTCCACCTCGGGCCGCTTGCGCTGACCGAGCTGGTCCAGCCAGCTGATCAGCAGCTCGTGGACCGCGTCGGAGCCTACGGGAGGCTCGTCGACGACCCAGCGGCGCGGGTGCACCAGCACGGCCTCGGTCTGCCAGCCACCGATCCCGCCGTGGCAGCCGACCAGCTCCTCGAACGCGGCCACCTCGTGGGTGTACTCGTCCAGGCGGCTGACCACCACGATGTCCCCGTTGTGCGGCATCTCCGCCTGCCGCAGCAGCGACGAGGCAGCCAGCGGCCCGTACGACGCGAGCGGGTCCTCGCCCTCGATCCGCCCGGTCCGCAGCACGTGCACACCGGCCCGGCCGATCGCGACCGGCCCTTCGGCGAGCGAGTCGATCACGACGAAGCCGACGCCGGGATGCGTCGCCAGACCGGGAACGAGCCGCGGGTGCAGCAGCTCGATCTCCTCCAGCGGGACCCGGCCCGGCGTGGTCGCCAGGTAGATCAGCGCGAGGTTGCCCGACGCGGTGACGACCATCTGCTCGTCGGCCGCGACCGGCGGCTCGCAGTCGCGCGGGCCGAGCTCGACCTCGCCGCGGGTGGCCTTGCCGTGGAACGCCTTCCGCGTCACCGACCCGGCGACGCTACGGCGCAGGCTCAGCTCGGTCAGGAACGCGTTGACCGGGCCCCAGCCCTCGGACCGGCCGGTCGCCGCGACCGGCTCCTTGGTGGTGTCGACCAGGTCGTCGACCACCTGGGTGAGCGTCCGTCCGTACCGCTGGAGGAACGTCGACCCCTGGCTCTGGCCGTGGTCGGACAGCACGACGATCTCGTACGAGTGCGGCAGCGTCTCGATGATCCGCTGCAGCGCGCCGAGCACCCGGTCGAGGCCTTCGAGCGTCTGCAGCGACTCGGGCCGGGTCGGTCCGGCGTGGTGGGCGACCTCGTCGTAGTCGACGAAGTCGCAGTAGATGACCGGGGTGCCCTTGACCAGCTCGTCGGTGATCAGCGAGACGTTGAGGTCGCGCAGCAGCACGTTGGAGATCGCGCGCAGGAAGATGTACGAGCCGCCGCGGTTGACCCGCGGGACCAGCTTGCGCCGGCGCTGCCGCCGGGCCTGGTGCAGCTCCTTGATCATCTCGCCGACGCACAGCACCAGCCCGCGGGCGGCGCCCTGCGGGCTGGAGAAGAACCGGACGTAGCCGCGACTGCGGGTCGGCGGCAGCGCGGCCCGGCTGAACACGAGCACCGAGTTCGGGGCGTCGCCGGACCAGTTGTTGCTGATGCTGACCCCGCCGTCGGCGAGCAGGCCGCGGCCGGTCGACATCCGCGCCTCGATCTCGGCGGCGTCGCGGGACCGGTTGGTGACCATCACCCGGCCGGTCTCCTTCTCGTACCAGCGGAACGCCGGGATCTGCCCGGAGCCGCCGTGCAGGATGCCCGCCTGGCTGGCCGGGGTGGTCGCCGGTACGCCGGTGTGCCAGCCGAGCATCGAGTGGCTGCCGTCGCGGATCCAGCCGCCGAGGTGCGGCAGGTTGCCCGACATGACCATCCAGTTCAGCAACGGGGCGGCCAGGCCGTCGATCTGGATGATCAGCATGCCGGTCTTCGGCGCGGGCTGGAGCCGGCGGGCCTTGCGGCGTACGCCGCGCATGACCTCGGCGACGTAGGCGTCGTCACTTCCGGCGTACGCGACCCAGCCGACGAAGGCGCTGATCGAGGACATCACGATCGAGACCAGGACCGGCGCCTCGACGCCGCCGTGCAGGTTGACGCCCGGGTCGAGGGTGACGCCGAGGTAGACCACGCCGAACTGGGACAGCAGGCCGCCGACCAGGACACCGACCGAGCCGATCAGGATCGCCAGCCCGGCCAGCAGCCAGCGCATCAGCAGCCCGATCACAGCCAGCAGCACGACCAGGCGGAACACCGGCAGCGGCCCGTCGCTGCTGATCTGCGGGAGGGTCCAGAAGGTGATGACGAGCGAGACCAGCGACGCCAGACCGCCCAGCAGCATCGCCTGCAGGCCGCGGGTGGTCCGGCGGACGTCGAGCCAGATCGGTCGCCGGCGCCGGTCGCCGGAAACCTGCTCAGGTGGTTTGGCCAACCTTCGGACTCCCCGTTCGAGTAGTTCACTGCTTGCACTACTGGAACGAGACTACGAGGCCGACCCGGGGACCCGCCCACTGCGCCACGCAACGGACGGGTGCTTCCCGGGTCGTCCCTGACTTCCCGGCGGGGTGAACCCCTACTGCAGCTCGAAGTAGTCGACCTCGGCGTAGGAGTTGCCCTTGGTCAGCCGGATCGTGTTCCAGCCCTCGTTGAGCGTCACGTTGACCGAGGCCTGGCGCCAGTTGTCCCAGCCGGTGACCGGGTAGCTGACCGCGCCCTGGCTGTTGCCGTTGACAACCACCCCGTGGGTGGCGGTACTGCCGGTGCCGTTCGCGTACCCGACCCACAGCGTGTAGCTGCCGGCGCGCGGGGCGTAGAAGGTGTTCTCGACCCAGGAGTCCGCGAAGTCGATGTACGCCGCGACCGCGCCCTGGGACGCACCGGCGGCGCCGGTCCGGACCCGGCAGTTGTTGAGGGTGCCGCGCTCGGCCTCGGTCCGGACCCGGCTGCCGCGGACGACCGGGAAGTCGCCGGCCCAGCCGAGATCCGCGACGTACAGATGCCTGGAGCCGTTGACCCAGCCGTGCAGAAACACCTTGTCGCCGCTGAAGTCTGCGCCGCCGGGGCCGCAGACGTGGTTGTCGAGGGAGGCGCTGGTCATCAGCGGGCGGTACGCCGTGGTCCACGGGCCGTTGAGGCTGGGCGCGACGGCGTACGAGGTGAGGTACTCGCAGCCGGTGTAGCTGCCGCCGGAGTAGAAGAGCACGTACTGGCTGCCGCGCTGCACGAGGTCGGGGGCTTCGATCACGCCGCCGGAGGAGATCAGGGCGGTGTTGCCGCCGGTGAGGGCGGTGCCGTTGTTCGTCGTACGGGTGAGCCAGAGGGTGGAGTCGACGCCGATCGCGTTGCCGTCGTTCTTCCACAGCAGGTAGCGGGTGCCGTCGTTCGCGACGAAGGTGTTCGCGTCGATCGCGCCGCCGAGATTCAGCGGGCAGATCAGCGGCTGGCTGCCGACCGGGTTGAACGGGCCGAGCGGTGAGCTCGCGGTCGCGACGCCGATGCACTGGCGGCCGGAGGCCTTGTGCCAGGCGGTGTAGGTGAGGGTGAAGCTGCCGTCGGGATTCGGGTGTACGTCGGGCGCCCAGGTCCGGCCGGACTGCGCCCAGCCCGCGGACGGGCCGCCGGGCATCGCGTCGCCGCGGATCGTCCACGGGCCTTGCGCGCTCGGGGCGGAGGCGGTCGGGACGTGGCCTCGGCCGTTGTTGGTGGAGTAGGCGTACCAGGTGCCGTTGACCTGGATGACGTCCGGATCGGGGAAGTCCTCGCCGATCACTTCGCTGGGGAAGACGGCCGCGGTGGTCTTCTGCTCGGCGGCTGTCGCTGGACTGATGGCGGTGGCGAGCGCGGTCAGGACGACCAGCGCGGCCAGAACTCGTCTGCGCATCGTAGGAGCTCCTCAGGTGGGGCGGTACCTGTGGAGACCCACTTTTCCATCGATTCACCTCGCTGGCGAGAGCTTGTTTGCGGCGATCCCTGGACCCCGGCCGCAACGGGGTGTTGACTCCGGGTGTTGGTTTCCGCCTGAGGGGTTGGAGTTCTCGTGAAGTATTTACCAAAGGTGTCGCCGCGGGGGTTCGTGGCTGTCGCTGCCGCGGTCGCCGCGACCGCCGGGCTGGTCGGCCAGTCCGTTGCCGGGCCGGCGCAGGTGCAGGCGACCGGGCTGCAGCAGCAGTTGGACACGTTGCTCGCCGACGCGCGGTTCCAGGGGTCGCAGGTCGGGCTGGTGGTGCGCGACGCGACCACCGGCGAGACGCTGTACGACCGCAACGGCTCGACGCGCCTGCTACCGGCGTCCAACACGAAGCTGTTCTCGTCCACGGCCGCGATGCACACGCTCGGGCCGTCGTACCGGTTCCACACCGACGTCCTGGCGACCGCGCCCGTGCGCGGCGGCAAGCTGCGCGGCGACCTGTACCTGAAGGGGTACGGCGACCCGACCGCGCTCGAGGGCGACTACAAGGCACTGGCCAAGCAGGTCGCGAAGTCCGGCGTACGGCGGATCGACGGTGACCTGGTCGCCGACGACACCTACTTCGACCACGTCCGTCTCGGCGACAGCTGGGCCTGGGACGACGAGCCGTTCTACTACAACGCGCAGATCTCCGCGCTGACGCTCGCGCCGAACACCGACTACGACTCCGGTACGGCGATCGTCGAGAGCCTGCCGGGCAGCAAGGCGGGTGCGCCGGTGGGGCTGAAGCTGGTCCCGGCGAACGGCGTGATCAAGCTGGTCAGCACCGCGACGACCGGCGCCGCGGGGTCGGCCAACACGCTGACGATCGAGCGGGACCACGGGACGAACGTCGTACGGGTGAGTGGATCGGCTCCGCTCGGTGCGACCGTCGGCCAGGAGTGGGTGACCGTGTGGGAGCCCGAGGTGTACGCCGCCGATGTGTTCAAGCGCGCGCTCGCCGCTGAGGGCGTCCGCGTCGACGGGCGGATCAAGGTCGCCGCCTCCCCCGCGCAGGCCCGACGGCTGGCACGCGACGAGTCGATGACGGTCGGCGAGCTGATGAACCCGTTCCTCAAGCTCTCCAACAACATGCACGCCGAGACCCTGGTCAAGGCGATGGGCGCCGTGGCCGAGGCCAGCGGCACCTGGTCGGCCGGGCTCGGTGTCGTCACCGACTACGCGTCCAGCGTCGGCGTGGACACCTCGGCGATCCGCTTGTCGGACGGCTCCGGTCTGTCCCGCAAGGTCAACGTCACCGCCGACAGCGTCACCGACCTGCTGATCGCCGCGCAGAAGGAGCCGTGGTTCCAGCAGTGGTACGACGCGCTGCCGATCGCCGGCAACGCCGACCGCTTCGTCGGCGGCACGCTGCGTTCCCGGATGGCCGGAACTCCCGCCGCCAACAACCTCCACGGCAAAACGGGCTCGCTCACGGGCGTCACGGCGCTGTCCGGCTACGTCAGCACCGCCGACCACCGCAAGCTGGTCTTCTCGATGATCAGCAACAACTACCTGACCACCCCACGCCCGGTCGAGGACGCCGTAGGCATCACGCTGGCTTCCTGGTCCGACACCAACCCGCCCGCGGCCGTCAACCTGTCGAACAACCGCTCGGCGCAAACACCCGACACCGAGTGGACCAAGTAGCAGCTGATTACTCCTCCGCCCCTTCGTGGGCGGAGGAGTAATCGGTTGGACAGGCTCCCGGCGGATGCCGACGATGTGGGGATGAGTGCTGTGCTGCCCGAGCAGCTGTCCTTTCGGCGCCCGACCACCGGTGACGCGGAGGAGATCTTCGCTCTCGTCGCCGCACGGAACACCGCGGTGGTCGGCTTCGCCGACTACACGCTCGACGACATGGTCGACGAGCTGGCCGAACCAGGGTTCGACCTCGACACCGACGCGTGGCTGGTGCACGACGGCGACCAGCTCATCGGCTACGCGACCGTGTTCGGCAAGGGCGACCACCGGGCCGTCGACCTCGAGGTGATCTCCACCGAGCGTGCCGCCGCCGACTGGCTGCTCGACCAGGCACTGCCCCGAGCCGCCGAGTTCGGCCGTGATCACGGGCACCGCGAGATCTCCGTCGACGCGGGCGTCTACCGCACCGACGACGAACAGCGCGCCCTGCTCGCCGACCGCGGCTTCCGTCCCGGTACGACGTTCCACCGCATGCGCATCGACCACCCGGCGCCACCTGAGACCCCCGAGATCCCACCCGGCGTCACCGTCCGCCGGGGCGCGCCTGACGATGCGAGCCGCCGGACGGCACACGCCGTACTGAACTCTGCCTTCGACGGGCAGTTCGGTTTCGTCCCGCGCCCGTACGACGAGTGGGTGGCAGCGCACGAGTCGCGATCGACCTTCGACTGGTCCCAGCTCACGATCCTCGAGCTCGACGGCGAACCGGTCGCGTTCCGCGAGTGCACCGACGAGTTCGTGCCCGACGAGAACTGCAACTACATCGGCCGCCTCGCCGTACTCCCCGAAGCCCGCGGCCGGGGCCTGGCCAAGTTCCTCCTCCGCGACGCCTTCGCCGAGGACGCGGCCGCCGGTCGCGCCGGCACGATCCTGCACGTCGACACCAACAACCCGACTCCTGCCCTCGGCCTCTACATCGCGGTCGGGATGCGAGCCGTCCTCGTCATCGACGCCTGGCGCCTGACCCTGAAGACCGCATGAGCGCCCTCCCCGAGGGTCTCACCGTCCGTCCCGCCGAGCTTGCCGACGCGGCAGCGATCGCCGCGCAGATGGCGGCGTACACGACTCCCCTGCTCGGATTCCCCAAGCACAGCTACGAGAACGTCGCCGACTACCTGCGGGATCCCGCGATCGATCTCGCGACCGGGAGCTGGCTGGTCCATGACGGCGACGAGCTCGTCGGCAGTGCGACCGCGGTGCTGACCGGCGCTCGGCCGCAGGTGGATCTGGATGTGTTCGCGGCGGATCCGGCGATTGCCGCCTGGTTGTTCGCGACAGCCTCGGCGCGGGCTGTCGAGATGGCGCGTACGGCGGGCGTCCCGGAGGTCAAGCTGCACATCGGGCAGCTGCAGCAGGACACCACGGCCGGTCGGATGATCGCCGATGGTGGCTTCACCCGGAGTACGTCGATCCACCTGATGCGGATCGACCACACGGCACCGACCACCGCACCGGAGCCACCCGCGGGCGTGAAGCTCCAGGTCGGCGCAACCGACGAGGCGACCAAACGCGCGGCCCACCGGGTGATCGCCAAGTCCTTCGCGACCCAGCCCGGCGCGGTCCCCCGCCCGTACGACGAGTGGGTGGCGTCACGGGAGTCCCGGTCGGCGTTCGACTGGTCGCAGCTGACCGTCGCCGAACTGGACGGTGAGGCGGTCGGCGTCCGGGAGTGCAGCGACCATTTCCTGTCGAGCGACAACTGCAACTACATCGGCCGCCTCGGCGTACTGGAGTCGGCGCGTGGTCGTGGGCTGGCCAAGTTCCTGCTCCGCGACCAGTTCGCCCGCGACGCAGCGGCCGGTCGCACCGGCACGACCCTGCACGTCGACACGAACAACCCCACCCCCGCGCTCGGCCTCTACCTGTCCGTCGGCATGCGCCCGACCGTCGTCACCGACATCTGGGAGAAGCAGGTCCACCTCGGCTGATCGCAGGCGTTGGGCGGTCAGCAGAGATCGACGGCCTCGCCGGGGCGGTCGCGGTCCGTCCCGGCGAGGGCGTCAGTTCAGCAGCACCCTCTCGCCGGTGGTGCCGGCGATGATGCGGCGGGTGCCGATCACGGTCCGCAGGTCGAGCTGGACCTGGACCGGGCCGGCCTGGGCCTTGAGGCACTCCCCGCCCGCGGGTTCGTCCGGCGCCACCACGTAGCGGTACGCCGCGATCCGGGCCATGGTCGTGTCCTGATCGAGGATCCGGACCATGGTGTGCGGGTAGCAGCCCTCCCCGGTCCCACCGGACCGGGGCGCCACGACCGTCAGTACCGAAGGAGAACCGGGCACCGGCCGCACAGCCGTCACCGGGATCTCCTTCTGCAGCAGCATCAAGGTGCTACCGAACTTGAACTGGGCCGGCGGCGGCCCGTCGTCCGGTACGCCGAGTGTCGGCGTACCGGCGGGAGCGGGCGGCTCGGCGCCGCGCTGGACGTCCTGGGTGACCACCGTGGCGACCGTCGCGACTGCCACCACAGTCGCGACGGCCAGCAGGTTGCGCTGCCGCTTGCGCCGGCGGGCTCCCCGCTCGACGCCGGTGAAGGGCGGGGCCTGCTCGGGGGTCTGGTCGTCGACGTACTCGACGAGCAGGTCGGTCCTCAGCTCAGCCATGGGGCACCTCCTCCTGGACGGCGAGCAGCGGGGCCAGGGCCTGGCGCGCCCTGGCCAGCCGGGACTTCACGGTGCCCGGCGGCACTTGCAGTTCGTCGGCGATCTGGTCGACCGGTAGATCCATCACGTGGTGCAGCACCACCACTGCCCGCTGGGCCGGTGGGATCCTGGCCAGCGCCGCCGCCACGTCGAGTGCGTCCCCGTCCGGTTCACGGACCTCTCCTGTTCTGCCGAGCAACTTGGCAGAGGCTTTCTGCGCGACCTGCTGCCGCCGGAGCCTGCTGATCAGCGTCCGTACGGCGACCGCGCGGACCCAGGCCTCCGGGTCGTCGTACCGGCGGATGCTGTCCCAGCGGCCGAGCAGCTTGACGTAGGCGTCCTGCGCGACCTCTTCCGCGTCCGCGCGGGACCCGCCGATCGACACCAGGACCCCGATCAGCCGCGGCCAGGTCCGGGCGTAGAGCGCCGCGACCTCCGCGTTCGGATCGGTCTCGTTGTGCCTCACACCGCTAACACGCGCTGCCACCGGATCAGGTTCCATCCTTTTCCGAGCTATTGCATCAACGAGATGTGAGAGATTACTCTCGAAACATGTCTCTCAGAAATCCGTACGGCGACTTCGAGGTCACCGACCCGCAGGCCATGCGGGCGCTGGCGCATCCCGTCCGCCTCGCGGCGCTGAGCTACCTGCAGAAGAACGGCCCGGCGACCGCGACCCAGTTGTCCGAGCACGTCGGCGCCTCGCCGTCGGTGACGAGCTGGCACCTGCGGCACCTGGCCGGCTTCGGCCTGGTCACCGACGGGCCACCGCCGGACGGCGTCGGGGACCGGCGGCAGCGCTGGTGGCAGGCGGTCGCGCGCGGGTTCCGGTACGAGATGCCGGAGACCCCCGAGGGCGCCGAGGCCGGACGGCTGCTCCGCGCCGAGTTGATGAACCAGGCGCTCGAGGCTGCCCAGCACTGGCTGGCCGAGACCGAACCCAGGCTCGACCCCGAGTGGAACCGGGCCGGCGGCGGGTCCAACACGCTGCTGCACGTCACCCAGGACGAGCTCGAAAGCCTGGAGAACGCGATCGAGGACCTGCTCGCGCCGTACGTCCGGCGTGGTCCGCAAGGGGCGCCGACCGAAGCCCGGCCGGTCCGGCACCTCCGCATGTTGTTGCCCGAAGCAACCGATAGCTGAGCTTTCCCGCTCCGCCTGCTGCGCCCTTGTGCGCTACTCCCTGCCCTTTTTCACCCTGCCCTGTCCCCTGCCCTGCTTCAGCCTGCCCGGCTGACCCGAACCGAGTGAGGCCCGATGAAGTCCTTGTCCGCCAGCAGCCTGCTGCGCGACCGGCAGTTCCGGACGTTGTGGTCGGCAGACGCCGTCTCGCAGTTCGGCGACCGGGTCAGCGAGCTCGCGCTCCCGCTGATCGCCGTGACCCTGCTCGGCGCCAACGCCTTCGAGACCGGGTTGCTGACCGCCGCGGTCTGGCTGCCCAACCTGCTGTCGCTGTTCATCGGGACCTGGGTCGACCAGCACCGCGACAAGCGGCCGCTGATGATCGCGGCCGACCTGAGCCGGACCGTCGTGCTGCTGTCGCTGCCGGCGGCGTACTGGCTGGATGTCCTGACGCTCGGCCAGCTGTACGCGATCGCGATCCTGGCAGGTACGGCGCACGTCGTGTTCAACACCGCCAACGCGGCGTTCTTCGTCCGCGTCGTCCCGCGGGCGCAGTTCCTGGAGGCGAACAGCAAGCTGTCGGCGACGCGGTCGTTCTCGTTCATGGCCGGGCCGGCGGTCGGCGGCGTGCTCGTGCAGTGGCTGACCGCGCCGGTGGCGATCGTGGTGGACGCGTTCTCGTTCCTGTTCTCGGCGTTCCAGGTCTCGCGGTTGAAGGTCGAGCCAGGCGCTGCCGACGAGACGACCGAGTCGCTGTGGCGGCGGGCGGGTGAAGGCATGGGGTACCTGATGCGGCACCCGTACCTGCGCAGCAGCCTGGCGTGCGCGACGACGGTGAACTTCTTCAACATGATCGGAATGGCGCTGCTGGTGCTGTTCGCGAGCCGGAACCTCGACCTGTCCGCGGGGACGATCGGTCTGGCGTTCGGCGTCGGTGCTTCTGGCGGCCTGCTCGGCGCTATTGCCGCCGCTCCCCTGACGCGGTTGCTGGGTGCTGGACGGTTGATTGCGATCGCCGCAGTGGTCTTCCCGGCCTCGATCGGCATCCTCGCTCTGGGCAGCGGTCCGCTCTGGGCCCGGGCCGGTGCGCTGGTGGCAGCCGAGTTCGTCGGGTCGTTCGCGGTGATGTGCTTCGACGTACCGCTCAACTCGCTGCAGGCCGCCGTCATGCACGACCACATGCGGAGCCGGGTCGTCGGGGCGTTCGCCAGCATCAACTACGGCGTACGGCCGCTTGGTGCGGTGATCGGTGGTGCGCTGGGCACGTGGATCGGGGTGCGGGAGACGCTGCTGATCTCGGCTGCCGGAGGAGCATTGTCGGTGCTCTGGTTGCTGCGGTCGCCGATCATCACCACCAAGACCCTCGACAACCTGCAGCCACCAGAAGGCGTCCTGGCGACAAGCGAACCCACAAGCACAAGCAAGGTCTGAGACCCCCACCACAACAAGTACCGACCACCGAATCGGTGGCCAGTACTTGTTCGCCTCAGGCCCACACCTCTCAGGTACCAGCCCCCGATCAGGGGCTGGTACTTGTTCGACTCAGGCCTGCACCTCTCAAGTACCAGCCACCGATCGAGGGCCGGTACCTGTTCGACTCAGGCCTACACCTCTCAAGTACCAGCCACCGATCGAGGGCCGGTACTTGAGAGGTTCGCGGGTGAGGGCTGCTTCTCGGACTAATCCAGTTCGATGGGTTCTTCGAGCTTGGCGACGGTGGTCCTCAGCGGGACCTCCTTGATGAAGAAGACCGCGATCAGGCTGACCACCGCGCACGCGGCGGCGATCAGGAAGATGCGACCGGTGGCGTCGCCGTACGACTGGCGGACGAGCTCGGCCAGCTGCGGCGGCAGGTGGTTGACGTCGAGGAGGCTGGTGCCACCACCGTCCTGGAGCTTGCCGGCTGCGGCAGCTCCACCGGGACCGTGCAGGACGCCCTCGATCAGCAGGTCCTTGACCCGGGTCGCGAGGACCGCGCCGAGGACCGAGACGCCGACCGCACCGCCGAGGCTGCGGAAGAACGAGACCGACGCGCTGGACGCACCGATCTGGCTGACGTCGACGGTGTTCTGCACCGCGAGCACCAGGTTCTGCATCATCATGCCCATGCCGATGCCCATCGACAGCATGCCGAGACCGACGTACCAGTACGGGCTGGTGTGGTCGATCGTGCCGAGCACGACCAGGCCCGCCACCAGCAGCACGCCGCCGGCGATCAGGTAACGCTTCCACTTGCCGTACCGGGTGATCATCTGGCCCGAACCCACCGAGCCGATGAACGACCCGAGCATCATCGGGATGGTCAGCAGACCGGCCTCGGTCGGGCTGTACCCGCGGGCGATCTGGAAGTACTGGCCGAGGAACAGCGCGCTGCCGAACATCGCGACACCGACCGACAGGCTGGCCACGATCGCCAGCGCGGTGGTCCGCTCACGGACGACCTTCAGCGGGACCAGCGGCTCGGCCGCCCGGGTCTCCACGAACACGGCGAGGACGCCGAACAGGATCGTGCCGCCGACGAACAGCGCCGACTGCCAGGAGATCCAGCCGAAGTCGTGACCGGCGAAGGTCACCCAGATCAGCGGGAGGCTCGCGGCGGCGCTGATCATGATCGCGCCGAGGTAGTCCATCCGCACGCGGCGCTTGATCACCGGCAGGTGCAGGTACTTCTGCAGTACGACGAGGCTGACGACGGCGAGCGGGACGCAGACGTAGAAGCACCAGCGCCACCCGAGCCAGCTGGTGTCGACGATGACACCGCCGATGAGCGGACCGCTGACGGTCGCGACCGCCATCACCGCACCCATGTAGCCGGAGTACCGGCCGCGGCTGCGGGGCGGGATCGCCGCGCCGATGATCGCCTGCGCGAGCGCCATCAGGCCACCCATCGCCAGGCCCTGCAGGACGCGCGCGCCGATCAGGAACGACATGCTGTGCGCCATGCCGGCCAGTGCGGAGCCGACGACGAACAGCGAGATCGCCAGCTGCACCAGCAGCTTCTTGCTCATCAGGTCCGACAGCTTGCCCCAGATCGGGGTGGACACCGTCGTCGCGAGCAGGCTCGCGGTCAGGACCCAGGTGTACTGCGTCTGGCTGCCCTGGAGGTCCGCGGTGATCGTCGGCAGGGCGTTGCTGACGATCGTCGAGCTGAGCATCGCCGTGAACAGCGCGGCGAGCAGCCCGACGAGGATCTCCAGGATCTCGCGGTGGGTGAGTTCCGGCGCGGCAGGGGCCGGCCGGGTCTCGGTGACAGTCATCTTTCTCCAGTCGAAGTGGTGGGACGCCTCACGGACGTGGCAGCCGCGGTCACTGCGCCGGCAACCTTGTGCAGGGTCTCGGCGGCGGCTGCCATGTCGTCGTCGTTCCAGTCGGCCAGGGCCGAGCGCAGTTGCCGGGTGTAGTTGGCGTACAGGGCCTCGAGGCGCTCCAGCCCGGTCGGCGAGAGCGCGACCAGAGAGACCCTGGCGTCGGCGGGATCGGGCCGACGGCTCACCAGGCCGTCGGCTTCGAGCGTGGTCAGCTGACGGCTCACGACGGACGCGTCGACGCCGAGCTTGGTCGCGATCTCTCCGCCGCGCTGCTCGCCGTCCTTGGCCAGGACCTTCAGCACGCTCGCGTCGGCCCGCCGCAACCCGGAGTCGGGCCACAGGTGCCGGTGCTCGATACACCGCACGGCGCGGATCAAAGAGCTGACGCCCTCGAGAACGTCCTGCGCCGGCGCGTCCCGTTCAACCCCCGGGACAGAGGCTTGCTGGGCTAGTTGCATAACCCAACTATATACCTGATTAGTTGGTTTCCACAACCATTATTCACGCAGCGACATGAGAGTCACCGTGTGTGATGAGCTGTTGAGAAATCCGTCGTCCGACGGACCCGATCTCCCCCGCGCGGGGGACTCGGGATCGTTCCGTTCTCGGCAGGGTCGGGATCGACAGCGGACGGCAACCGGCGGTCCGCCGAACCACTGGAGTTCTTCACCATGAGCAACGGACGACGCACCCTCGGGCTGGCGGTCGCCACCGGACTCACCGCGGTCACCGCCGCCGCCCTGACCCCGGCCACGGCGACGGCCAGTCAGGACACCGGCATGGCGACCGTGACGCACAAGAGCTGCAAGGACGAGACCCATCGCGGCGCGGAGGGGCTCTTCAACGCCAAGGGCGACTGGTTCACGATTCGCGACACCTGCAACGACGGTCACTCGGCCCAGCTGCAGGTCGACATGTCGCCGCTCGGCGGGACCGACTGGAGGTTCACCCTGACCACCGGGTGGGGTGACGAGCAGACGTTCCAGCGCGAGAACCTGCCGGAGAACCGGAACATCAGAGTCCGCGTCTGTGTCACCGACGGCAGCTCCCACGTCGTCAACTGCGGCGGCTGGCAACACGGCGAGACCTGAGTACGACGCCGGCCTGGTCGTGCGGGAGGCGGCGGCTTTGTTCGCCGTCTCCCCCGGTCAGCTCAGGTCGGTGTTGAGGCGGCTGAGGAGGCGGGCCAGGTCGGTCAGGTCGGCGCTGTCCCAGCGGTCGAGGATGGCGCGGAACTCGGCCTGGCGCTGGGCGCGCATTGCGTCGTACCCGTCGGCGCCGGCCGTCGTCATCCGCAGCAGGCGGGCGCGGCCGTCGTCGGGGTCGCCGACGCGTTCGATCAGACCGAGGGTCTCGAGCTGGGACAGCCCGCGGCTGACCGTCGACTTGTCGAGGCCGAGCGCCTGGGCGACATCGGAAGCCCGTACGCCGGCGCCACCGCCCGCCGTCCCGAGGTCGATCTGCGAGATCAAGGCATACCCGGCAGCATCCATCTCCGGGTGCACCCGCCGAGCCAACAGCATCTGCGCGGAGCGCGCCCGGCGAAGCAGGATCGACAACTCCTGCTCGACGTCGGCGATCAGCTCCGGCGGACGCCCGGTCGACCGGCCGGTGGTGGGACCGGCGCCCGCGGGCCGCCCGGCGGCCGGAGCGCCGGTGGACGGCGTCCGCGCGCCAGATCCCGCGTCGGCAGCAGCCGCGGTGGCGACAGCGGCCGTCGTACCGGACGCGGAATCGGGGCGCTGGGCAACCATTTCGTTCACCGGACCACGATGCCGGCGTCGCGGAGGGCCTTCTTCACGTCGGCGATCCGCAGGTCGCCGAAGTGGAAGACGCTCGCGGCGAGCAGCGCGTCGGCGCCGGCCTCGACCGCGGGCGGGAAGTGCTCGGGCGCGCCCGCTCCCCCGCTGGCGATCAGCGGGACGTCGACCACCGCGCGGACCGCGCGGATCAGTTCCAGGTCGAAGCCCTTTTTGGTGCCGTCGGCATCCATCGAGTTCAGCAGGATCTCGCCCGCGCCGAGCTCGGCGCCCTTGCGGGCCCACTCGATCGCGTCCAGCCCGGCCGACTTCCGCCCGCCGTGCGTCGTCACCTCGAACCCGCTCGGCTGCTCGGCCGACCGCCGTACGTCGAGCGACAGCACGAGCACCTGGTTGCCGAAGCGGTGCGCGATCTCCTCGATCACCGCGGGCCGGTGGATCGCGCCGGTGTTGATCCCCACCTTGTCCGCGCCCGCGCGCAGCAGCCGGTCCACGTCCGCGGCCTCGCGCACGCCACCACCGACGGTGAGCGGGATGAAGACCTGCTCGGCGGTCCGCCCGACCACGTCGTACGTCGTCTCGCGCGATCCGGACGACGCGGTGATGTCGAGGAAGGTCAGCTCGTCGGCGCCCTCACCGTCGTACAGCTTGGCCATCTCGACCGGGTCGCCGGCGTCGCGCAGGTTGACGAAGTTGACACCCTTGACCACCCGCCCGGCATCGACGTCCAAGCAGGGAATCACACGCACGGCGAGAGTCACGGGGACAAGGCTAGCGAGCAGGTCCAGCAGTCACCGCATCTGACCCCGGCACACGACGAGCGCGGAGCACCTGTCAGCAGGTGCTCCGCGCTCGGTCGGTGAGTGGTGCAGGTCCTACTTCCAGGCCCTGCGCTTGCTCGTCGAGCCCTTGATCGGGGTGGTCGACTCCCACACCCGGCGCCAGCGAGCGGCATCCGGACCCGACTGTGACGGCGAAGCGCCCGTCGCGACGCGGCGACGGGCCTCGTACCAGGTGGTCGACTCCTCATCGAGCAGCGCCGACACCGCGGCGGAGATGCGCGGCGCGAACTCGCGGGCGCTCTCTCCCTCGGCGGCGTGCAGCGGGTCGCCGTACCGGACGGCGACCGTCGGGCGCCCCGGAACCGGCCAGCCGCGGCCGCGCGGCATCGCGGCGAACGAGCCCTTGATGCCGACCGGGATGATCGGCACGTTGTGCTCGACGGCAAGGTACGCCGCGCCCATCCGGAAGCGTTCCATCCAGCCGTCGGGCGAGCGGGTGCCCTCGGGGAAGACCACCACGTTCCACCCGTCGGCGAGCAGGTCGCCCGGCGTCGCGCTGAGCTTGCCGCCGCGGCGCTCGATCGGGAACGTGTTGAACACGATCGCCGACGCGGTCGCCCGCCACCAGGTGTCGAAGAAGTAGTCCGCGGCCGCCGCGACGGCGGTCTTGCGGCGCATCGCGTCCGGCAGCGTGCAGAGCACCAGCGGGGTGTCCAGGTGCGACGAGTGGTTGGCCACGATCAGCGCCGGGCCGTCCAGCTTGAGCAGCGAGTCCAGGCCGCTGACCTGCGGGTTCACCTCGAACCGCAGGACCGAGTTGAGCGCGCCCTTCTGCAGCACCTCACGGACCGCGATCGCGGCCGGAGTCCGGGCCCACCGGGTCGGGAAGACCGAGGACTCCTTCGGGATCACGTACGGCTCGGCCGAGCGCGGGACCTGCGTCCGCCGGCCCCACCGCCAGCCGCGCGCGACCTGCTTGACGTCGCGGGCGGTGTCCCGCCCGAACTTCACCAGGTTCGTCCCCATCAGCGAACGTCCGCGAGCAGGTGCGGCGGGTTGTGCAGGTAGGTGATCGACGGCGACCGGCCGACCGAGTGGCTGACCATCTCCAGCGCGTCCTGCAGCGTCGAGGCGGACCGGAAGCCCATCCGCTCGACGGTCTTGCGGTTCGCGCCGACCCAGACGATGTCGCCGCAGTGGTCCAGGGCGTGGCTGATCCAGTACCACATGTAGAACGGGTGCACGCCGTGGTAGGCGTACGACGTCCGGTACAGGTGGATGTACCACGGGTCCTCGGCGTACTGCTTCTCGAACTTCGCCTCGATGGTGGCCGGGTCGGTCGACTCCGACAGCACCTCCTCGAAGAAGTCCACGTACGACGGGTGGTGCAGCTGGCTGAACTCGTAGTCGACCGGGTGGTACAGGATCACCGCGCCGTCCTTGCGGACGATCGGGTTGCCCCGGTAGGAGTTGAAGTAGTAGCCGAGCCCCATGCAGGCGGCCAGGATCGGGTTCATCACCGAGTTCACGTTGTACGGGCCGACGAACGGCACGCCCATGATCGCGACGTCGGACTGGCCCTGCACCTCGACCAGGTGCTGCTTGTGCACGTTCTCGATGGTCTTGTCGTGCACCGGCTCGATCTTGCCGGCGTGGATCCCGGTCAGCCCGTAGTTCGCGCGGACGTCCTGGAAGATCTTGCGCCGGGCCTTGGACGGGGCCAGCGCGAGACCGCGCTTGGCGCCGAGCATCGCGGCCTGGTCCTTGATCGACCACTCCCACTCGCGCTTCTGCAGGAACTCCAGCGGCCCGCCGAAGATGTCGTTGTTCAGCGTGGTCTCGATCTGGAAGACCTTGACGTGCTCGGTGAGGATCTCGCCCATCCGCCAGGCCGAGTGGTGCATCTTCGAGGCCTTGTGGTCCATGAAGGACCGCGAGTGGATCATCGTGTGGCTGTTGTGGTGGTGCTTCAGCGACTTGTACGACGCCAGCCCGATCGACGTCGACTTGTGGCCGCCGTCCATCGCCACCAGGTTCACGTTCACGTAGACCAGCAGGTCGGACTCGGCCGCCCGCTTGGAGATCTCGACGTCCTCGCCGTGCCGGGTCTGGCCCAGGTGGGTCAGGTTCTCGGTGTCCTCGGCGTCGAAGTTGTACAGCTTGCCGTCGGGGAAGAACGACCGGAAGACCCGCTCGCCGACGATGTCGCGCAGCTCGTTCGGGGTGAGCCGGCGGTGCAGCGCGTTGGCCGAGATCAGCTCGACGTCGTCGACGCCGGCGTCGGCGGCCATCGTCAGGACGGCCTCGATGATCCGCTGGCGGATGTCGGGCTTCTTCATCGGCGGCAGCGGCAGCGAGATGTCGTCGAACGCGATCGTCAGCCGCATCCCCGGCCGCAGCAGCTCCGGCAGCGGCTCGGACTCCAGCGGGTGGAGCAGCGCGTTCTGGATCGCTTCCTCGACGTCGCGCACCGGCGGCAGCGCCTCCGGCGGGTACACGACCCGCGTACCGAGCGGGAACCGCTCCAGCAGGAAGCCCTCACCGTTGTGCACGAGCAGCGGCGGCGTCCGGTCGTCCACCTCAAGCACAAACCCTGGCCGAGACATGTCAGAACCTCTCTCGTCGTACGTTCAGCAGCGGAGCCGTCATGAGGCCCTCACATCGAAGGCCACCTTCACGGTGCCCAGGCGGCCGGCGGACTGGGCGTGGTCCAACGCCTCACGCCACCGGTAGAGCGGGTACCGCGCGCCGACCACGCCGTCCAGCGGCGCCTTCGCGGCGATCTCCAGCGCGGTCTCGAAGGCGGGCCGGTCGTTCGGCTCCTCCCGCGAGGACGCGTACGTTCCGGTCAGCTCCAGCTCGCGGAACCACACCGGCGACAGGTCCGCACCCGTCGACGGCATCCCGGCCAGGACCACCCGGCCACCGGCCTTGGTGACCCGCAGCACGGTGTCGATCGAGTCCTTGCTGCCGACCGCGTCGACGGCGATGTCGACGCCGCCGAGCAGGAACTCCTTGGCGTTCAGCTCCGGCTTGAGCCGGAAGGCGCCGGTCGCCCGGCGTACTCCGCGGAAGACCTCGTCGGGAGCGACCACATCGCTGGCACCGAAGGCCTTGGCCAGCTCACGCTGCTTGGGGTGCTTGGCGACGACCGTGATCCGGCCGGCCTGCGTCAGCTCGCGCAGCGCGAGGGTCGCGAACAGCCCGACCGCTCCGGCTCCGCTGACCAGGACCGACTGGCCCGGCTGGACCTTGACGCGCAGCGCGGTGTGGACCGCACCCGCCAGGGGCTCGACCAGTACGGCGCGCTCGTCCGAAAGACCCTCCGGTACGGCGTACAGCTGGCTGCGGTGGGCAACCATCACGTTGCCCCAACCGCCACCGGTGTCCTGACAGAAGCCGGTCTGCAGACCCGGCGCGACGTGGCCGACGGTGATCCGGTCGCAGCGGTTGGTGCGGCCGGTCGCACAGCTCTCGCACGGCTCGACACCGCGCGCGGCACAGGTCAGGACCGAGTCCATCACCACGCGGGTGCCCTTGGGCAGGTCCTCGCAGTCCTCCAGCAGTTCGCCGACGATCTCGTGACCGGGCACGAACGGCATCGACACCAGCGCCGAGAAGTACAGCTTGGTGTGGCCCGTGACCATGCCGAGGTCGGAGCCGCAGATGCCGGACAGGATCGGCCGGATCCGGGCCCAGCCCTCGCGGTCGGACTTCGGCTCGCTGATCGTGACGAGTCGCAGCGGTGCCGCCGGGCCGGTGAGCACACCCGGGATCCGGCTGCCGACCGCCTTCGCGGCCAGGTACTTGGCCGGAGAGCGGTACATCTCCAGGGCGAGCATCATCGGGCGTTCACCCCGGGGATCTCCAGACGTGAGGATGTGGTGGGCGTCTTCCAGTCCACGATCTGCCAGCGCGCGGCCCGGGCGGCCCGGAACAGCGAGACGTCCGGCGAGACGGCGACCGGGTTGCCGACGGCGGCCAGCATCGGCAGGTCCGAGTGGCTGTCGGCGTAGGCGTACGACCTGGACAGGTCGATGTTCGTGCCGCGGGCGCGGTGCTTGATCCAGGCCGCCCGGGACTCGCCGACCAGCGGCGGGCCGGACAGGTAGCCGGTGCAGCGGCCGCGGTCGTCGACGGCCAGCTCGGCCGCGACGATCTCGTCGAACAGCGGCTCCAGCGGCCGGGTCAGCGGCCGGACCGCGCCGGTGATCAGGATCGTCTTGTGGCCGGCCGCGCGGTGCTCACGGATCCGCCGTACGGCGTCACCGCTGAGTCGCTCCAGCACGTGCTCGGCCAGGACCTCGTCGACGATCCGGTTCAGCTCTTCCAGGTCGGCGCCCTCGTACCGGCGGTAGATGGTCCGCAGGAACGTGCCGCGGTCCTTGCGCTCGGCCGAGATCAGCTTCGGCAGCTTGCGCAGCATCGCGCCGAGCTCACCGACCCGCTGGTGGCTGTCCAGCTCGGGCAGCCGCATCCACAGGTAGGTCTCGATCACGTTCGACGACAGCAGCGTGCCGTCCATGTCGAAGGCCGCGATGATCTCGGCGTCCTCCGACGGCTGGACCTTCTTCAGGACGCCGGCGTTCTCGGCCAGGGACTTGTTGCGCTTCTTCCGTACGACGTCCAGCCGGCGCATCGACTCCGTGACGCTCGGGCAGTGCAGCTCCTGCAGGTAGTACTGCCAGTCGACGACCGAGGTGTCGCAGGCGAACTTCTCCTGGTCGTCACCCTCGAGGGCGTTGTGCAGGGCGAGCACGTTGTCGTCGATGAACTGCAGCTCGGCCTGCGCGTACTCGGAGTACAGGTCCATGTAGCGGCGCAGGAAGTCGAGCCGGCGCTTCTGCACGTCGAGCTCGCGCGCGTACTTGCGGACCCGCTCGCTGCGCGGAACCGTGGTGATGATCCGGTCGGCGATCTTGTGCGCCTTCTCGCCGTACCGCAGCATGCTCTCGACCGAGTCGCCGCCGGGGAACTTCCAGACCGGCAGCCGGACCGCGCCACGCTCGCCCAGGTCGAACGGGTGCTTGGAGAAGTAGGCGCGCACGCCGGCGTACAGCTGCTCGAAGGTCAGCGGGTTCCGGGCGCCGGAGCTGACGTGGTAGTACTCCGGCTTGCTCAGCTCGGGCTCGGTCGCCATCACCGCGCAGATCGCGCCGACCACGTGGTCGACCGGGATGATCTCGACGACGGAGTCGGGGCTGGCCGGGAACTCCGGCAGCTCGCCGCGGCCGTAGGCCAGGATCAGCGGCTCGGCCATCTTGAAGCCCTCGATCCAGCCCGGGTGCGGGCTCTGCACCGCGGACTCGATGATGGCCGGCCGGACGATCGAGGTCGGGAACTTGGCCGCGAACTCCTCGACCACGCGCTCGCCGAGCGCCTTGGTGAAGGTGTAGCAGTCGGTCCAGCCGAGGCTGCGGGCCCGCTCGGTGCCGGTCTCGACCAGCTTCTTGGCCACCCACTCGGTGCGGCGGCGCTCGGTGTCGGCGGCGGCGGTCAGGTGACCGGCGCGGCGGTGCAGCTTCTCGGAGTCCTTGCGGAACTTGGTCAGCATCGCGGCCGAGCGCGACATGCCCTCGATCCGGGACTTCATCTCCATCCCGGCCGCGGCCTCGCTGCGCCAGTCGACGGTGTGCTCGACCGGGGCCTCCGGGATCGCGCCGCGACGACGTCCGGCGGTGTACGCCGTGGAGATGTGCACGTAGTGGATCGAGTGGCCGTCGACGGCCCGGCTCTGGTCGATCCGCTCGAGCAGGCTCTTGGTGCCGAGCACGTTGGTGGTGAACGCCTCGTGGATCGGCGGGTCGAAGCTGACGTCGCCGGCGCAGTGCACGACGATGTCGAGATCGGTCGGCAGCTCCGGTACGTCGGACAGGTCGCCCTCGACGACCTGGACCCGGGCCGCGGACAGCGCCTCGGCGTCGGCGTACGGGGTGCCCTCGCCGTAGAACGGCTTGAAGATGTCCTTCTTCAGCAGCTGGGCCATCCGGTCGGTGCCCTTGAGCGAGCCCTTCGGCCGGATGATCGCGACCACCGTCGTGCCCGGCAGCTCACCGATCATGCGGTGCAGCAGTGCCTCACCGACGAACCCGGTCACACCGGTGACCAGGACCTTCTTGCCGTCCAGCTTGTCGGCAAGCCTCACTTGTCGCCTCCACGGGTGAGTTCGAGTGCCTCGGTCAGGGTGAACGCGCCGGCGTACAGGGCCTTGCCGACGATGACGCCCTCGACGCCGTCCTTCACGAGCGTGCTCAGTGCTGTCAGGTCGTCAAGGCTCGAGACGCCGCCGGAGGCGACGATCGGCTTGGCGGTGCGCGCGCACAGGTCGCGGTAGAGGTCCAGGTTCGGGCCCTGGAGCATGCCGTCCTTGGTCACGTCGGTGACGACGTACCGCTCGCAGCCGGCCTTCTCCAGACGGTCGAGCACCTCGTAGAGGTCGCCGCCCTCCTTGGTCCACCCGCGCGCGGCCAGCGTCCGGCCGCGGACGTCCAGGCCGATCGCGACCCGGTCGCCGTACTGCGCGATGATCCGGTCGCACCACTCCGGGTCCTCCAGCGCGGCGGTGCCGATGTTGACCCGGCGGGCGCCGGTCGCGAGGGCGGCCTCCAGCGACGCGTCGTCGCGGATCCCGCCGGACAGCTCCACCTGGACGTCGAGCTTGCCGGTGACGTCGGCGAGCAGTTCACGGTTGCTGCCCCGGCCGAACGCGGCGTCGAGGTCGACCAGGTGGATCCAGTCGGCGCCGGCTTCCTGCCACGCCATCGCGGCGGCCAGCGGGTCGCCGTACGAGGTCTCGCTGCCGGCCGCACCCTGCACCAGCCGAACCGCCTGCCCGTCCGCCACATCGACGGCAGGCAGCAGCACCAGGTTCTCAGACATGGCCCACACCCTAGATGCCCAAGGTTCTGGTTTCGTAACCCACTGCCCCGCTGAGTCGTTGAGATCCGATCTGTCTCAGCAATACCAGTGAGGGTTGTGGTCTGCCCCGCTACGCTCTTGGTGATGGTGACTTTGGCGGAGCTCGAGGAGTCGCCGCACGCGGCGCTCGCGGCCGTGCGGCCGGTCGGTTGGGTGGACGCGCTCGACGCGTGGGTGGTGAGTGGGCGCGAGCTCGCGGTGCGGGTGATGCGGGATCCGGTGACGTTCACCGTCGACGATCCGCGCTTCTCCACCGCCCAGGTCGTCGGGCCGTCGATGTTGTCGCTGGACGGTACGGCGCACTCGGCGCACCGGGCGCCGTTCGAGCACGCCTTCGGGCTGGCGGAGACGCGGGCGCGGTTCACCGGGCCGGTCTCGGAGACCGTTTCTTCCTTGGTGGCGGCCTTTGCCGCGGACGGCTCGGCGGATTTACGCCGTGCGCTCGCCGGTCCGTTGTCCGTGGCCGTGGTGGCCTACTCGCTCGGGTTGCCGCCGGCCTCGTCCGACACCGTGCTCGGGTGGTACGAGGCGATCTCGGACTCGGTGACCGGTGTCGCGGCCGGGCGGCGGGTGACCGCGGCCGGGGCCGAGGCGTTCGGGCGGCTGCACGCGCATGTTGCCTCAGGCATCGAGTCGTCGGACTCGCTGGTCGCCGAGGCGGCGCACGCGGGCCTGGGCGTGGACGAGGTGGTGGCGAACGCGGCGGTGCTGATGTTCGGCGGGATCGAGACCACCGAGGGCATGATCACCAACTGCCTGTGGCACCTGCTCACGCATCCCGCGCAGCTCGACTCGGTGCTGGCCGATCCGTCGTTGCTGCCGAACGCGCTGGAGGAGTCGCTGCGGCTCGAGCCCGCGGCCGCTGTGGTCGATCGGTACGCGACTGAGGACGTCGAGCTGGCCGGCTGCTCGATCCGTCGTGGCGATCTCGTCACCGTCTCGCTGGCGGGCGCCGGTCGCGATCCTTCGATCTTCGCTTCGCCGGACGACTTCGACGTACGGCGTACGAACGCCCGGCGGCATCTGGCCTGGGCCAGCGGACCGCACATCTGTCTCGGCATGCACCTGGCGCGGCTCGAAGCTCTCACCGCTCTGCGGGCTGCTCTGGCGTTGCCTGGGTTGCGGCTCGCCCCGTCGTCTCCTCCCCCGCGCGGGCTGGTCTTCCGGAAGCCTTCAGCGGCGAAAGTGCACTGGGACCTTTAGTGCTCTTGGTGCCAGTACGACGCCGTAGCTGAGGTCTGCTTGCGGATCACGTCCGGCGCCGGCTCGGCGGGCCAGAGCTGGAGCAGGTAGCGGTCGACGACCGGCTCGTCGGCACTGACCACGTCGACCTCCTTGCCCTTGTCCATGTCGGCGGCGCAGTAGCGGGCCCGGTAGCTGACGACCGGCAGCTCGGTCGACACGTACATCCCGGCGTCCAGCCCGTGCAGCACCAGCTCGGGACCGACCGGCTCGAAGGAGACCTCGACGATCTCCTCCCAGGTGTCGTCCAGCGCCGGCTCGGCGTCGAGCCGCTCGACCCGGAGCCCGACCTCGCCGCTGTGCAGGCCCGTGATCAGCAGCAGCCGTCCGGACTGGGCGCCACCGCAGAGGCCGTTGACCTGACCGCGCCGGGCGTCGTCGAAATCAGGCCAGTCCACCCCACCGGTCATCAGGTAGATCTGGCCGAAGGTCAGGCCCATCCGCCCGTCGAAGATCGTCGTCATGTCGCGACCCTAGGTCGGCGAACCGACCCGGAGCAGAGGATCTGCACGAACGGGCAGAACCTGGCTAACGCCTGAGCACCATGACGGTTGCCGGGATCACCGGGGTCGGCCGGTCCGGATCCGCCTCGGCGTCGCGGCGGAACTGTTCGAAGCCGGCCTCGATCTCGTCGGCCGGCAGGTGCTCGAACGTCGACAGCGCTTTCGTGCTCACCCGCTCGTACAGCGTCGTGAGGGTGCGGTGCCGTTCGGCCTCGACCACGCGCACCTCCGCGTCCGGGACGAGGTTCGCGGCCCGGGCCATCCGCTCGGTCTCCTCGACCGTCCGGTACATCGCGGCATCGACCGCCGGAGCCGACGGGAAGTACTTGTACCAGGGCAGGTCCGGCATCCGGTCCGCGAACTGGCTGCGCAGCAGCACGACTCCCCCGGGCCTGAGCACGCGATGCAGTTCGTGGAGCGCCTGCTGCTGGTCGGTGAAGTGGTGGAAGGACAAGTACAGCAACGCCACGTCGACCGACGCGTCCGGCAGCGGGATCGCCTCGGCGGTTCCTTCGAGGTAGGTGACGCCGGGATGGGCCGGCGCCTGCTCGCGCATCCGCGCCGAAGGCTCCACGCCGTACGCCGGACCGCCGAACGTCTCGGCCAGCGCGCCGGTGAAGCGGCCGGTCCCCGAGCCGAGATCGAGGACCGTCAACGGGCGCTCGGGCGGTGCGACCTCGGCGTACGCGCGCATCCAGGCGTCGATCGTTTCCTGGTCAACCGCGCGGCCGGCGGCGTAGACGCTGTGCAGGCGGTCGTCGTAGTCGACCATGGCTAGTCCTTCCAGGCGTGGTGCCAGTACTCGGCGACTTCGGCGGTCTGCTTGAGGATCGCGTCGGGCTGCGGCGGGGCCGGCCAGAACTGGAGCAGGTACCGGTCGATCGGCGGCTCGTCGTCCTTGACCGTGTCGGCCTCGGCGGCGGCGTCCATCCCGGTCGCGCAGTAGCGGACGCGGTAGTCGTCGATCGGCAGGTCGAGGTGGTGGATCGCCTCGCCGGCCCACTCGACCAGCGCGATCTCCTGCTCGGCCGGGCGGAAGGAGGCCTCGACGACCTCTTCCCAGGTGTCGTCGACGGGCGGTTGATCGGCGTACAGCTCGACGGTGAAGTGGGTCTGTCCGGTGTGCAGGCCGGTGGTCAGGAACAGGGTTCCCGGCAACGCGGCCCCGCACAGTCCGTTGGCCTGGCCCTGGTTCGACTCCGCCGGATCGCTCGCGAACGTCCCGCCGGACATCACGTAGATCTGGAAGTAGGAGACGTGCACCGGGCCGTCGTACAGGACCTTCATGCCCGAGACGGTAGTCCATCCGGAGTCAGTACGACGGTGGCGCCGGACTCGGCCGCGGCCTGGACCAGGCGCAGCGTCGCGAGGGCCGGGTGGTCGTCGAGCAGCTTGGCCGAGTTCGCCAGTGAGCGCAGTGCCGCCGCCTCGCCGCGGGCACGCTCGAGGGCCGCGCGACCGCGCTGGCGTTCGATCGCGGTCTCGGCGAGAGCCGTGCGCAGCTCGCCGATGACACCGAGGTCGCGGACGGCGACGTCGAGGATGGCGATCCCGAACTCGGCAGCCGTCGCCCGAAGGCTGCCGGGCGCGTGCTGCTGCTCCTCTTCGACGGACTGATCCGTACCTGCAAGTGCGGAGGTGACGGCGGCGCGGCCTTCGGGGCGGAGCAACTCGTCCAGCTCGTGGCGCCCGACGGCGTCCCGGATCTCCAGTTGCAGTGCGACGTGCAGCAGGTCCTCGGGGTTCTCGGCGCGCTCGACGAAGGCGCGCGCGTCGATCACCTTCCAGCGAGCGATCGCGGTGACGCGCACGGTCACGCCGTCCGCGGTGAAGATCTCCTGCCCGGAGACCGACAGCTGCCGGATGCGCCGGTCGATGCGCTCCTGCCGGGTCCGGCGGACCTGGCGGACGGTGTGCCGGCCGGGCTCGAGCTGGGACTCGAAGACGCCGTCCCGGTACACCAGGACCTGCTCGTGCGTCTGCACGGTGATCTTCGCCATCGTCCACTTCCTCTCGCCGGTCGTCTGGGTGGGCCGTTGCGATGGACGATCTGGCCCGGGGTCACCCCGGACCGCGGCGGAGGTCCCGGCTCGTGACGAGCAGCCGGGCCTGCAGAGCGTTGGGCCGGGACAGCGTGCCCCCGGGACAGATCTCTTTGTCCGATGCAAAGCGGCTGCCGGGGTACAACGCGCAGGACGGCTCCGGAGATCTCCGGTTCCGCTGCTGATCCGGCGGTTCCAGCTCAGTGTGGGGGCAGGCGGGGGCCTTGGGCAAACGCATTGCAGGACGTGGCTTTGGTTGCCTCAGGCAAAGACGTCGTAGCCGAGGCGGAGGATCAGCGCGCTGACCACGACCAGGAAGATGATCCGGACGAACTTGCTGCCGCGGGCGACCGCCGTACGGGCTCCGAGCAGGCCGCCGACCATGTTGGCGGCGCCCATCGTCAGGCCGAGCCCCCACAGCGGGGCGCCGTGCGCGGCGAAGACGGCGATCGCGCCGAGGTTCGTGGCGACGTTCGCGATCTTCGCCTTCGCGCTGGCGCGGAGGAAGTTGTAGCCGAGCAGGCCGACCAGCGCGAAGATCAGGAACGAACCGGTCCCGGGCCCGACCGCGCCGTCGTAGAAGCCGATCAGCAGGCCGACCGCGCCGGCGGCGACGTAGTGGTTGCGGCCGTCCCACCTGAGCGCGGTCCGGGCGCCGAGAGACGGCTTCAGGGCGGTGTAGATCGCGACGCCGATCAGCAGGACGAGCACGATCGGCTTGAACCAGCTCATCGGGATCTTCGTCGCCACCAACGCGCCGGCGGCCGCGCCGATCCCGGCCAGGATCGTCAACGGGATCACTGTCCGGCGGTCCGGGCGGACCTTGACGCCGAACGTGACCGCACTGGTCGCCGTACCGCACAGCGAGGAGATCTTGTTGGTCGACAGGATCTGCGCCGGCGACGCGTTCGGCAGCCCGAGCAGCATCGCGGGGAGCTGGATCAGGCCGCCACCGCCGACCACCGCGTCGATCCAGCCGGCCGCGAAGGCGGCGACCACCAGGAACACGACGGTCCACAAGGAGATATCAGGCACAACGCCCCCGGGATGCACTCACCCGTCCATCATCAGGTAAGGCCGTAGTACGAGTGAACCCTTACAGGGGTCGACGTGACCGGCTCCACAGAAACCAGCGGACGTGAACCGCGTGGGTCGCGACAATGGGGTGGTGAAGTTCTTGCTGCTGATCCACAACAATCCCGAAGCCCTGGAGGGCCTGACCGCCGAGCAGCGCCGCGCGCTGATCGGTGGGGACGACCTGGTCGACCGCATCGGCCGCCTGCGAGCCTCGGGCGAGCTGGTGCAGATCCTCGCCCTGGAGCTGCCGTCGTCGTCGAAGACCGTGCAGACGGTCGCCGGTACGCCGGTGATCTCGGACCGCCCGTTCCTGGAGACGAAGGAGTTCCTGGCCGGCGCGCTGGTGGTGGACGTCCCGTCGATCGAGCGTGCCCTGGAGATCGCCGCCGAGGTCCCGTACGCCGCCGTCCAACGCATCGAGGTCAGACCGGTGCGTGATTTGGACGAGGCAGGCCTCGCCCAACTGGACCCGGGCGAGTGATCTCGCGGCTGTGACTTCCGACGGAGAACTCGAAGCTGCGATTCGGGCCGGGGCTCCCAAGGCGTTGGCGACGCTCGTTCGGCGGTACGGGGTGTTCGACCAGTGCGAGGACGCCGTCCAGGAGGCGCTGCTCGCGGCCTCCACCCAGTGGCGCGCGCACGGCGTACCCGAACAACCGGTTGGTTGGTTGATCAGCGTCGCCACCCGTCGCCTGATGGACGGCTGGCGGCGCGACAACGCGCGCAGGCAGCGCGAGCTCACGGACTACCTGCGCACTCCGGTCGTGGACGAGCTCGAGGACACCGACGACACGCTGCGCCTGCTGATCCTCTGCTGCCACCCGACCCTCAGCGCGGCCTCACAGATCGCCCTGACCCTCCGCTCGGTGGGCGGCCTGACCACCGCCGAGGTCGCAGCGGCTCTCCTCGTCCCCGAGTCGACGGTCGCCCAGCGCATCAGCCGCGCCAAGCGCCTGATCAAAGACGCCGGCGCCCGCTTCGAACTCCCCACTGGCGAGCAGTACGACGAGCGCCTGCGCGCCGTACTGCAGGTGCTCTACCTGATCTTCAACGAAGGCCACACCGCGAGCTCCGGCGACGATCTCCAACGTCTGGACCTGGCCGTCGAGGCCCTGCGTATCACCCGCATGCTGCACGACTCGCTCACGCCTCGCCGCCCTCTGCCTCACTCCGCCGATGCAACTCCGGCCCCTGCTCCGGCTCCGGCCCCGCCGACCGGTGAGGTCGCCGGGTTGCTCGCGCTGATGATCCTCACCCACGCCCGCCGCGACGCCCGCACAGGTCTCGGAGGCGACCTCGTACCGGCCGACCGCCAGGACCGCACCCGCTGGTACACCTCCGAGATCGCCGAAGGCACCACCCTCATCGAGTCAGCGCTGCAGTCCGGCCGCGTCGGCCCGTACCAACTGGAAGCCGCCATCGCCGCGGTCCACAGCGAAGCAGACTCCGTCGAATCGACCGACTGGCAACAGATCGCCGGCCTCTACCGCATCCTCGCCGAGATCGACCCAGGCCCGATGGTCCGCCTCGGCCAAGCCGTGGCGGTCGCGATGACCGACGGCCCGGACGCCGGGATCGCGATCGTCGACGCCCTCGCCGACGACCGCCACCTCGGCGACCACCACCGCCGCCTGTCGGTCCTCGCCCACCTCCACGAACTCGCCGGCCGGTACGACGCCGCCCGCGCCCAGTACGAGGCCGCCCTCGACCGCACCCGCAACACCGCCGAACAGAACTACCTCCGCGACCGCCTCACCCGGCTACCCAGCTGACCCACGGCTGCCCTGGCCCCTCCGCGCCCTCTGCGGACTGCCGACTGACGCGTTGCTCGACGACTGGTCCGTACTTCGACGACTGGCCCGGTACACCGCGTCAGTGGTGAAACAACGAGCCAGTCAGGCGGTGCGCCCGATCGGCGGCACCGTCAGCGCCGTACTGAACACGCAATCCGGATCCACCGCGCGCTTCAACGCTGCCAGGCGGTCCCGGTGCGACTTCGGGAAGCACCGATCGACATCGGCGTCGGTCGGGTGCGACAGGAAGTTCCCGTACGCCCGCTCCGGCGCCAACTCCGCCCAGAGCTCCTCGAACTCCTCGATCTGACCGCCGTACATGTCGGTCGACCCCAGCAGCACCCCGTTCACCAGGAACCGCGCGTCGCGGTGAGCGAACGCCGTCGCATCCGCGCCGACCGCGCCGTACGCGCCACCAAGCGCCCGGATGTCCACCGCCATCGCCGGCATCCGCCGCCGCGCGTCGGCCAACCGCTCGACCAGCGCCGGGGTCAACTGCTCGAACATCCCGTTCCGCATCCGCGGCGTCCACCCCGGCGGCATCTGCTCGGTCGTCAGGATGTCGCCGTACGGGATCTCCGCCACGGTGTCGGTGATCACCGTGCCGAGCGCCCGCAGCGGCGCGAGCAGCCGCTCGGCATCCGCTTGATCACCCGAGATGCAGACCATGACCGCGACCGGCGCCTGTCGATCCGCGACCATCGTCGGCGGCAACTGCACCGACGACGACAGCTCGACGGGCGCATCCACCATGTACGCCGCCCAACCGCTCACCACCTGCTCGAGCTGCGTCCACGGGAACAACAGATTCCCGAACAGCACCGTCGGCTGGTGATCCGCCACTACGTCGTACGACGTCACAACGCCCAGGCTCCCAGCGGCCCCGCGAACACCCCAGAACAGCTCCGGCTCGTTCGCCGCATCCACCCGACGAGCAACACCGTCGGCGGTCACCACCTCGGCCGCCACCACACTGTCGAGCGCCAGCCCGAGCCGACGCACCATCCACCCGATCCCACCGCCACCCAGCAACCCACCGACCCCCACCGCAGCCGTATCCCCCGACGAAATCGCCAGCCCCGCACCACCCAGCTCCTTGGCAACCCGCCCCCACGTCGCCCCAGTCCCAATCCGAACCGTCCGACGATCCGGCAGAACAGTCACCTCGTCCAACAGCCCGACGTCGATCACCACTCCCCCGTCATTCGTCCCGAACCCAGCCGGATGATGCCCGCCACTCCGCACTGCCACCGGAAGCTGATGCTCCCCGGCGTACCGCAGCGCCGTCGCAATATCCTCGGCCCCGGCACACCGCACCACCACCGCCGGATACCCCTGCACGTTGAACGTCTTGCTCGCCACCTCGTACGTCGCGTCGACGTCGGTGAGCACCTCACCCTTCACCGCCGCCCTCAGCCCATCGATCCCGGACCGCGCAACCGAACTTCCCGTCATGGAGTCCCACCCATTCCAATCACCGGGCACCCCTTGATAGGCGCCACACCCCCTGATCGCAGCGACCCAACGATCCTCGACATCAATCGCCGAGAAATCTCAGAAACTTTCTCGAGCTGCCGATCCCCCGGACGCTGCCGACCGCTGCCGATCGGAACGCGCGCGGCCTTTGTGCGACAGTGAATCGACGTCTGTCGAGGAGCTGATCCGGATGACCTCATCGATCCTGCCGCCGGAGGACGAACACCTGACCACCGGCTGGGAGCCGGACGTCCCCGCCGCCGACTCACTCGTCCGCCAGGCAGTCCTCGCCCACGCGTCCTGGGCGGTCGCAGCAGCTCGCCGCGCCGATCGCCCCTGGTACGACGGCGACACCTGGGCCGGCGGCATCCTCGGCGACCGCGGCCCGATCACCAACTGGATCGTCCCGAAACAACCGGTCGACCCCGCCGAGGTGATCGCGTCCGTCGCCCGCGAACTCCCCCGCGACGTCCCTTACCTCTTCGTCAGCGCCTGGCCAACGCACGACCTCACGCCGTACGGCCTGGCCCTGGCAGGCCATCCCCCGCTGATGATGCGGTTCCCCAGTACGCCGATCACGCCGCCGACCACGGACCTCGAAATCCGCCAGGTCACCGACGAACCCGGCCTCGCCGACGCCGAACGGGTCCTCATCGAGGGCTACCCGCTCCCCGAACTCCAGCCGTACCAGCCCGGCTCTCTCTACTCCCCCACGTTCCTCGCCGACGACACCGCCGCCTGGGTCGCGTACGACGGCAGCACACCCCTCGCCACCTCAGTAGCCCACACCGCCCACGGCCTCACCGTCGTCGAGAACGTCGCCGTCCTCCCCCAGGCCCGAGGCCAAGGCGCCGGCGCCGCCATCACCTGGGCCGCCACCACCCACCACCCCACCCAACCCGCCACCCTCATCGCCAGCGACGCCGGCCAACCCGTCTACCAACGCCTCACCTACCACCGCCTGGAACGCTGGACAGTCTGGGTCCGCCCCTGACCCACCCGTCCACCATCCCGCCACGCGAACCTGCACCACCCGACTGACGCCCAGGCCCGCGCCAGCCCGACCACCTGTCACCGCCATCCCCACCTTCATCCCCACCGCCACCGACTGCCCCACATTCGCCTGCCCACCGACGCGCAGCACCCACCAACCACCCGATACACCGCGCGATAGCGTTCACCCGGCCCAGTCACCCACCTGACAAGTGGTGCACGTCGAGCAGCGAGCCCGTCTCGGCCGGCGGCCGTCGCGGAGGCCGTCTGGCGACGTCCCCGCGTCGCTGGCGAGCCCCGCACTTGAGTCCGATGAACCACCAGCTGACAGCAAGACTGCGAAATCGCCTGGTCGCAGGCAAGCGTCGTCGGACGCAACTAGGTGCCAGGCCAGCCGTGAACGGGCGGGTGCTGCTGGCGATCGACACGGCCCGCGTCACCTCCGATGAGCTTCTCGCACGAGGCATTCCGGGACGGCCACGTGCGCGTTGCCCGCTATCTGCTCGACGCCCTCGCTCGACAGGAGGCCGATCAGGAAGCCGGCCGGCGAGCTGCTTGTGCAACTCGTCCAGCGATGCGCCGGCTCCTGCGTCTGGGGTCCAGTCGGTCAGAGGACGATCACCCGTCCAGCGCGGGACCAGGTGGAAGTGGAGGTGGAAGACCTCCTGGCCGGCCGCGGGACCGTTGGCTTGGAGGAGGCTGACTCCCTCGGCTGGGAGGCGAGCGAGCAGGAGCCGGGTCGTCTGCTGCAGGGCGGGACCGACGGCAGCCACAGCCTCAACAGCGCCCTCGGCAGTCAGATCGACGACGTGAAGCCGTGGCACAACGAGCGTGTGCCCCCGGCGCAATGGGCGGATGTCCAGGAACGCGACCGCCGAATCATCCTCGTACAGCACCCGCGCCGGCAGGCGTCCCGCGACGATGGCGCAGAAGGTGCAGGCATCGTCTGTCGCCTGGTCATCCATCGGTCTCCTGTCCTGGAAGCGCGGAAGCCCCTCGTCAACTTCGACGAGGGGCTTCTGACGGGTGGAGCTACTAGCTGCGGACGACCTCGACCAAATGGGCGACGACCTGGTCGACCGGTACGTCGGAGCGCTCGCCGGAGCGGCGGTCCTTGACCTCGATGGTGCCGTCGGCGAGGCCCTTGCCGACCACGGCGATGGTCGGGACACCGAGCAGCTCGGCGTCCTTGAACTTCACGCCCGGCGAGACCTTCTCGCGGTCGTCGTACAGGACCGTGAGGCCATGGGACTCCAGCGCGGCGGCGATCTCGGCTGCCTTGGTGAAGACCTCGGCGTCCTTGCCGGTGGCGACCAGGTGGACGTCGGCCGGCGCGATCTCGCGCGGCCAGATCAGGCCGATCTCGTCGTGGTTGCCCTCGGCGATCGCGGCGACGGCGCGCGTCACGCCGACGCCGTACGAGCCCATCGTGACCGTGACGAGCTTGCCGTTCTGGTCGAGCACCTTGAGGTCGAGCGCGTCGGCGTACTTCTGGCCGAGCTGGAAGATGTGTCCCATCTCGATGCCCCGCGCGGCCGACAGCGGACCCGAGCCGTCCGGCGCGTCGTCACCGTCGCGCACCTCGGCGGCCTGGATCGTGCCGTCGGCGGTGAAGTCGCGGCCGTGCACCAGGTTGATCACGTGGTACCCGGCCTTGTCCGCGCCCGTCACCCACGCCGAGCCCTCGCCGACGCGCGGGTCGAGCAGGTACCGAATGCCGGAGCTGTTCTCCTTGCCGAGCACGCCCGGACCGATGTACCCCTTGGCCAGCGCCGGGTTCTTCGCGAAGTCGCCGTCCTCGAACGCGGCGACCTCGGCCGGCTCGACCTGCGCGCCGAGGCGCTTCTCGTCGATCGCCCGGTCACCCGGTACGCCGATCGCCAGCGGCTCGCGGGTCCCGTCCGGGTGCACCAGCATGACCAGCACGTTCTTCAACGTGTCGGCGGCCGTCCACTCCCGGCCGTCGGTGCGCGCGTGCTTCGCGTTCAGCGCGTCGACCAGCGTGTCGATGGTCGGCGTGTCCGGGGTGTCGACGACCTCGGCCGCCGGCACGTCAGCGAAGTCCACCGCGGCGGTCTGCGGCACAACGACAGCCTCGACGTTGGCCGCGTACCCACCCGGGGAGCGGACGAAGGTGTCCTCGCCGTTCTCCGCGATCGCCAGGAACTCCTCCGAGGCCGACCCGCCCATCGCGCCGGACATCGCCTGCACGATCACGTAGTCGAACCCGAGCCGGTCGAAGATCGCGATGTACGCCTTGCGATGCAGGTCGTACGACGTCTGCAGCCCGGCCTGGTCGATGTCGAAGGAGTAGGAGTCCTTCATCACGAACTCACGCCCACGCAGGACGCCGGCCCGCGGCCGCGCCTCGTCGCGATACTTGTTCTGGATCTGGTAGATCGACAGCGGCAGGTCCTTGTACGACGAGTAGAGGTCCTTCACCACCAGGGTGAACATCTCCTCGTGCGTCGGCCCGAGCAGCATGTCGGCGCCCTTGCGGTCCTTCAGCCGGAACAGGTTCGGCCCGTACTCGGTCCAGCGGCCGGTCGCCTCGTAGGGCTCGCGCGGCAGCAGCGACGGGAAGACCAGTTCCTGCGCGCCGATCGCGTTCATCTCGTCGCGGACGATCTTCTCGACGTTGCGCAGCACCCGCAGGCCCAGCGGCAGCCAGGTGTACATCCCGGGCGCGGTACGGCGGATGTAGCCGGCGCGGACGAGCAGCTTGTGGCTCGGGACCTCCGCGTCCGCCGGGTCCTCGCGAAGGGTGCGGAGGAACAACGACGACATACGCAGAATCACGGGAATCTCCAGGCAATGACCAGTAGGACAGAAACTTCGGACACCAAGGAGGATATCCGTCCGGCGCATTCCGTCCGACCAGTTATCCCCAGCCCCCTCTGCCTAGACCTCGCGCGACGCCTTCAGCGCCGCCCGGATCAGCGGAACCTGCAGCGGCAACCGCCCGAAAGCGATCGCCTTGGCGCGCCCGGATCCCTTCCGGTTCACGTCGAGCGCCATCTGCACGTTGGCCGGGAACACCGCGGCCAGCAGCGCCACGCTGGCCAGCCCGGCCGCCCGCCGCGTCCGCGGGTGGAGCAACCCCGCGGCGCAGGCCAGTTCGGCCACCCCGGAGGCGTAGACCAGCTCCTTCTTGGCCGGTAACGCCTTCGGGACGATCCGTTCGAACGGTTTCGGCTTGACGAAGTGCAGCACGCCCATCACCGCGAACATGCCCGCCAGCCCCGTGGTGCTCCTGCTCCGACGACTCATGGGCACCACCTTATTACCTGCCAGTAAAACTAGGGCAGCGTCCCGTACGGCGTGGCCGCCGCCTTCGCGGCGTACAGGAAGGCGCCCTTGTTCTTCGGCCAGAACGTCGAGTCCATGCACGCGTACGCCGGCATGAACCCGCTGCAGGCTCCCGACCCGGCCCCGACCTCGAACGTGTACGACGGCACGCCGCGCGTCCCGTACAGCCAGTCGTCGGTCGCGCCCGGCGCGAAGTACCCGACCCCGCCGTCCCCGGTCGACACCGGGTACCCGTTGAACGCGCCCATCTTCTTGCCCAGGGCAACCAGCGCGGCCCGGTTCGGCGCGGCCGTGTTGGTGTACCCGTACGGCGCGAGGATGTCGTTGCCGTAACTGTGCAACGTCAGGAACACCCCAGTGGTGTCCGAGCCGGCCGGCGAGCCCACGTCACCCTTGGTGTCGCGGAACAGCCGGTCCAGCAGCCCCTGGATCGCGGCCGTCTCCGGCTCGGACTCCGCCTCCGTCCCCGGGTACGTCTCGTCGCACGGACCGCCTTCCTGCGGGTCCCACTGGAAGCTCGAGTTCCGGTTCAGGTCGATCCCGGCCGACGCGGCCGGGCAACCACCCACAGTGTTGTTCACGTTCTTGCGCTGCATCACCGGCCGGTTCGGCGAGGAGGCAACGACGTCGACGCCGTCCGGGTTGGCCATCGGCACCACCCACAGCTCACGCGTGTCCATCAACGAAGTGATCTCCGCGTCCTTGCCGTACGACGACACCAGCAGGTCGATCCACTTGTACGCCAGCTCGCCGGTCGACAGCTCCCGCGCGTGGATCTGCGCGTGCAGCACGAACTTCGGCTTCTTCCCGGTGCTGCTCAGCGTGCAGTCGCCCGCCGCGAGCTTGGTGATGCACAGGGCCTGGATGTCGTGACCGCCCTGGCCCTTCGTCTTCTTCCACGAGTCGCCGATGTCGTACAGCTTGACCAGGTCCGGGTGCGCCGAGGCGACGGCCGCATTGTGCTCCTCGTGCCCGGTCGACGTGTGGTAGCCGCCGTAGTAGGTGCCGGCGGCAGCGGCACCGCGCGGGAGCGGCTGGTAGACGTCACCGACCTTACCGAGCTCGACGCCGCGGTCACGCAGCCGTGCGACCTCGTCGGGCGTCGCGACGACGACCGGGCGGGAGCCGTGGCCGTGGCTGATGTCGTAGCCGTCGCGAATCAGCCCGGCGACCGTCGTACCGGCCGGGAGCTTGAGCGAGTAGTACGCCGGTTCAGGAGCGGCCACCGGAGGTGCCGCACTCCCCGAGGGGGCGACGACGACAGCGGCGGCAGCGAGGGCCAGGCAGGCCAGGGGGACAGCGATTTTCCGCATGGGTTTCCTTCCGCGGGGCGGGGCGGTTCGGAACAGCAAACCTCACCCGCGGTCGCCGTACCATCACAGCGAGCGCTCAGCCTCAGAACAGGATGGTCGCGAAGGTCTCGACGGTCCGGAAGCCGACGCGCTCGTACGCCGCCCGCGCGGGCGTGTTGAACGCGTTCACGTACAGCGTCACCACCGGCGCGATCTGGCGGGCCAGCTCGACCACAGCGGCCATGCCGGGCGCGGCCAGTCCCTGACCACGACGCTCCGGATCGACCCAGACGCCCTGGATCTGGCAGACGCCGGTCCCGACCGATCCGACCTCGGCCTTGAACACGACCTTGCCGTCCTCGATCCGCGCGAACGCGCGCCCGGCACGGATCAGCTCGGCGACGCGTGACCGGTAGAAGGTGCCGTCGGGTCCGGTCTGCGGCGGGACGCCGACCTCTTCGGTGTACATCGCGACGCACGCCGGGTAGAGGATGCCCAGGTCAACCGGTTCGACCGCGCGGACCAGCGGATCGGGCTCGACCTCGGGCGGTCCGTCGATCACCATGAACGGCTGCTCGCCACGGATCTCACGCGCCGGACCCCAGTGCGGTTCGAGTGCGGTCCACAGCTGGTCGACGGCGACGGCAGGTCCGAGGATCTGGAAACACGTGCGTCCACGACGCAGCGCGTACGCCGCGAAGGCGCGCAACGCGGCCTCGCCCGCGCCGACCGGAACCATGTTGCCGCCGGCATGGCACAACGACTCGAGCACGCCCTTCTCGACGTACCCCCAGACCTCGGCGCCGCGGCGCGGATCCAGCCCGGACGCCTGCACGAGGCTGTCCACGAACACGTTCACGACAGGGTCGCGAGCGATGACGGCCCTCGCCGCTGAGAGGTCGCGAGGACCCAGAACCCGTACGCCCACGCGGAGAACCTAGCTGATTGTGGCCGTTCTGGCGCGTAGCGGGTCGGTTCCGGCTTCCACCGCGTCGAGTCAGGCTTGCACCGGGTCGCCTTCGGATGCCAGGCGACGCAGGGGCGAGGTCCACGCGACCAGTACACCGGTGAACGCGAAGACGCCGAGCACCAGCATCCCGGTGCGCACACCGAGGTGACTGCCGAGCACACCACCGGTGACCGAGCCGAGCGTCCAGCCGACTCCCCACGACAGCATCCGGCCCGCGGTGTTGACCCGGCCGAGCAGGTGTTCGGGGGTGACCTGCTGGCGGTACGAGATCGAGTTGACGATCACCAGCACGTACGCCGAACCCCAGACCAGCAAGGCGATCGCGGCCAGCGGCCAGGTCGGCATCAGCGGCGTCACCACCCCGAGCGCGGCCGACGCCGACAGTGCGTACAACGTAATCCCGGCGGGCTGCATCCGGCGCAGCAGCCGCGGCAGACCGGATGCGGCCGCGAGCGCGCCGATCCCCCACGCGCCGTACACAAGGCCGAAGCGCAGACCCGACGTACCGATGTGCAGGACGCGATCGGTCCAGACCACCATCAACGCCATGAAGCCGCCGCCGGCGAAGGACTGGATGCTGCCGACGATCGTCATCGTGCGGACGCCGGGATGGCGGACCAGGAAGCGCACGCCTTCGGCGATGTCGGCGAAGACCACGCGCGGCCGCAGCGGTGCCCGACCGGCCCGCTGCTCCGACATCGCACGGATGATGCCGCGGATCGCCAACGCGGACGCGGCGAAACTCAACGCGTCGAGCGCGAGCAGGGTCGCGGGGTTCATGACCGCGAGCGCGAGGCCGGCCAAGGCCGGGACAAGCAGCTCGACCAGGCTGGACGCCGACCACACGACCGCGTTCGCCTGCGCGACTTGAGCGCGTCCGACCAGTACCGGCAGCGCGCCGAAGTTGGCGCCGTCGAAGAACGTCGCGACGCCCTGGACCAGGAACGCGACGACCAGGACCTGCGCGACCGTCAATCCGCCAAGCCAGTAAGCGATCGGCACGGAACTGATCAGCCCGGCGTTGACCAGGTCCGCCGCGACCATCACTCGTTGGCGATTCCAGCGATCTGCCAAAGCGCCCGCGAACAACCCCGCCAGCAAGTACGGCGCCGCTTCGAGCGCGGTGACCAGGGCGGTCAGCAACGGCGATCCGCTCAACCGGTAGACGAGCACCGGCAGCGCGATCGCCGTCACCATCGATCCGGCCGTCGACAGGACCCGGCCGAGCCAGTACCGCCGGAAGTCCGGATCGTCCCGCAGCCGCACCTGGGCCGCGGGCGTCACCGTGTCGTCAGAGGGCACGACTCATCCACATCAACTCTTCGCCGAGATCCCGGGACGGCGTCCGCGCCGCCGGGCCGAAGCCGTTGCGCCGGTAGAAGCCGATCGCCTTCTCGTTGCCGACGACGACGTCCAGCAGCAACTCGGTCGTCCCTGACGGCAGCGCGGCGATCGCGGCGTCGAGCAGCGCCTTGCCGACGCCGCTGCCCTGGTGATCGGGCAGCACGTAGAGCTTCCACATCACCCAGAACCCCTCCTCCTGGCCGAGCCCGGTCATCCCGACGATCTCCCCCGCGGGACCTGCTGCGACCAGTGTGACCCCGCGCGTGATCCCGCGCTCGACCGCGGCCGGGGACCACCACGCGGCCAGGCCCTCGGCGATGAACTCGGGCGACGCGAGGCCGTCGTACGCGACCGGCCAGGTCCTCAGCCCGATCTCGCGGACCGCCTCGACGTCGTCAAGGGTCGCCGGGCGGACGGCGATCATCCGTGCACCCGGACCGGCTGGCCGTCGGGGTCGGTGATCTCGATCGTTCGGTCGTTGAGTTCTGCGCTGTACCCGGCGGCCTGCAGCCGGTTGGTCACATCAGGCAGCGGCTCGGTGGTACGGAGGTCGAGCCGTACGGCGAAGTCGCCGGCCTGGTCGAAGGTGACCGGCTGCCGGACTCCGAGGAACTCCAGGAACGGGACCCACTCCTGCGTCGCGCCGGAGAGATGCGGACTGACCGTCAGCCGGGGATCCGGCGGCGTCTGATGGAGCTTGTACCCGTACAGGTCCTCGGAGCGCTCGTCGATCCAGATCACCAGCCCGCCGGGCGCGGTGACCGACAGGACCCGGCCGTACGCCTCGTCCCAGGTCGTCGCATCCTCGTGGCCTGCGGCAATCAATCGGTCCTTGAGCTGATCGATGTCGTCGGTCTCGAACGACAGCCGGGTGTCACCGTGCTTGCCGCCGGTCGACGACGACTCCGCGTCGTGCAGCGCGACCAAACCGTCGCCGGCCACCATGTCCACCCAGCTACCCTGCTCCCCCTCGACGCGCGGCGCCAGGCCGAGCGTCTCCAGGAACCGCCGCATCGCCTGCACGTCCGCCGTGAACCGCAACGGCCGGATCACCATGTCGTTCATCCTCGGGCCTCCCCGTGCTTGTCCAGGTACTCCGCCAGCGCCTGCTCGACCAGCGCCGACAGGCTCGCTTCCTCGTCGATCGCCTTGTGCTTCACCCGGCGAATCAGCTCGGGTGGCAGGTAGACGTTGAACTGCGCCTTCTTGGTCTCTTCGGGCATGGATAGAATGCTAGCACGCTACTAAGCTACAGATCTAGGTATCGCTCGAGGCGAGAGCCGTGGCCGTCCGGTGGACGACCACGGCTCTCGGCGGGTCAGACGGCGGCGGTGAGCAGTGCGTCGTCGAGGTTCTTCAGGAGCCAGGCCTTCGGGCGCGCGCCGACGACAGACCAGATCAGCTCGCCGTGGTGGAACAGCATCAGCGTCGGGAGCGCCATCACCCGGTAGCGGGCGGGGATCTCCGGGTTCTCGTCGGCGTTGAGCTTGACCACGCTCAGCCGGTCGGCGCGCTCGACGGCGATCTGCTCCAGCACCGGCACGATCTGGTGGCACGGCGGGCACCACTGCGCCCAGAAGTCCACCAGGACGGGCCTGTCGGCGTCGAGGACGACCTCGTCGAAGTTGCCTTGGTCAACAACCTGCAGGGTCATGCGGTCTCCTTCTCCAGTTCTCGGCATCGGCGAGGAGGCCGGTGAGCTTGCCGCGCAGGTCGGACAGCTCGGCGATCCGCCGATCCACCTCCGCGATCCGCAGCCGGTACGCCGACAGCGACGCCGGGCACACGTCGGCCCGGTCGTTGCCGGCCCGCAGGCACTCGATGAACGGGTAGGTCTGCTCCGCGGTCAGCCCGAGACTCAGCAACGCCTTCACCTCGCGGACGATCACGACGTCCTCCGCGCTGTACCGGCGGTAGCCGTTCGGCTCCCGCTCGGGCTTCAGCAGCCCTTGCGACTCGTAGTACCGCACCGCCTTGACCGTCACACCGGCCTCGGCCGCCAGATCCCCGATCTGCATCCCGCCTCCTCGTCACCGACGCTAAACCCTGCCCCTGGGGTCAAGGTCAAGCCTACGTTTGCCACTCCCCCCAGAATGGTGCGCATGATGCTCGGGAGCTTTCGGCACGATCCGGACCTGGACCTGACCGGGCGGACCCTGCAGCGCACCGCCGTACGGGGTGCGCTGTTTCGTGGGGACGAGCTGCTGATGCTCGGGTCGCGGCACGGTGACTACAGGTTCCCCGGTGGTGGGGTCGAGGCCGGTGAGGATCAGTCGGCGGCGTTGCAGCGCGAGTACATCGAGGAGTGCGGCCTGGCCGGCGTCGAGGTCGGACTGTCGTTCGGCAGCACGATCGAGTACCTGCGATCACTTGAACCGGAGTACCGCGTCTTCAAGATGACGTCGCACTACTTCTACTGCTCATCCTTGACCGAGGGTTTCGGCGAGCAGTTCCTGGAGGGCTACGAGGCCGAGCTCGAGCTGGTCCCCCGCTGGATCACCGTCGCCGACGCCCTGCAGGCCAACCGGGCCGTGCAGGAGCGGGGCGTCGGCGTCATGCGGTGGCTGGTGCGGGAGACAAAGGTGCTCGAGCATCTGCTGACTGTCGCGCCACCTTCGCCAGCGGGCGCGTGAGCACGGCCGAGGCGAGCAGGGACAGTACGGCGAGGCCGGTGATCGCTGTGGTCGGGCCGACCAGATCGGCGCTCGCACCGGCGATCACTGCGGTGACGCCGAAGGTCGTCATGCGCAACGCGGACTCGAGACCCAGCACCTGCCCGCGCAGCTCTATCGGAGTGGCGTCGGTGAGCAGCTCCTGCTGAGCCAGCGAGGCGCCGTACCCGGTGCAGGCCACAGCAACGAGCGCAGCCAGTACGCCGAGCGGCAGGTGGAAGGCGAAGCCCAGGAACGGTACGGCGAGCAGGAACCGCAGGTACGCGCTGACCTTCCGGCGTGAGGTCCGGCCGAGGAATCGGCCGATCACCAGGTCGCCGGTCATCATGCCGGCGGCACCTGCCGCCAGGAGCAGCCCGGCACCCGCACCGGCGTACGGGACGAAGAGGGCCTCGCAGCCGACGATCAGCCCGTTGGGAATGCACAGGGCGAGCAGGAGCGGGCGGGTACTCGGCCGCTGCAGCAGGGCGCGATTGCCGCGCCAGGTCTCGCGGAGACTCGTCCGGGCCATCCTGCGCGGGGCACGGTCCTGCAGGCCGTAGCGGAGGACCGGGATCGCCAGTGCGGCGAAGACGGTCGCCAGCCAGAAGACCTGGTTCGGGTTGAGGAACTGGAGCAGCAGTCCGGCCGCGCCGAAGCCGGCGATCTGCATGGCGCCGACGGAGAGGTTCATCGCCGAACGGCCGAGCACGAACTGGTCCGGCGCGACCACCTCGTTCAGCAGACCCCAGCGGACGCCGGCGCCGATACTCAGGCCGTAGGCCACGGCCAGGGTGAGCACCACGCGCGCGGCCGACGAGAGCTCGAACGCCGCCTGGGCCGCGACGGCACCTGTCGAGAGGGCGGCGAGCAGGACGAGGATCCGCCGCGGGCGGGCGGTGTCGGCAGCGGACATCAGCGTCGACGCGCCGACCACCTGCGCCAGCGACGGGCCGAACATGACGAACGCCGTCAGCAGCGCCGAGCCCGTCTGGTTGTTCACCACGATGGCGAGGGTGAGGCTCGTCATCGTCGACGACGCGTTGCCCAGCGCACTACTGAGCCACAAGCTACGGAACTCGGAGCGGCGGAAGATCTCGCGGTAAGTGCTCATGCTCAAACCCTCGCCGTACGCCGGCCGCCCGCCTACAGTTTCGCCTGGAGCCGAAACGTCACTGCATCGGAGGTGTCCCTTGTCCGAGTTCCTGGTCGACGCCGACGTACTGGTCAACGCACGCTTCGGCACCTCCCAGCTGACCGAGACGGTGTCAGCTCTCAAGATGCTCCGACAACCTTCCCAACCCTGGTACCGAGCCTGGCGCGACCTCCACCTCCCCGGCTGGCAGGCCGAACTCGCCGCCCACCCCCTGGGAGCCGCCGTCCTCGACGCGGCATTCGGCCCCCGCTGGACCGCCGACTTCCTCACGGTCCCGCCACTGGCCCCCGACCTCACCTTCGAGGAGGAAATCGCCCCACTGGCCGCCCTCCCCGACGACCACATCCGCGCCGACCTGCTCGTCACCCGCTCCCCCGACGAATCCTCCTTCGCCGGCACCATCCGGAACGCGCGCGTACCTGCCGAATCCAGCGCCACCCGCGACTCCCCGCCTGATGCCGGCGCGCGCCCGGCGGCAGGTTCGGGCTCCACCGACCCGAGCCGATCAGCCCGGGACGTTCCCGCGTCCCAGGACCCAAGTCTGCTCCCCCGATTGGTTGCCGAGGGCGACCATCTCGCCGCCGAAGTGGCCGGACTGCTGCGCTGGATCTGGACCACAACCATCGAACCCGACTGGCCCCGCCGCTACCGCGTCCTGCAAGCCGACATCGTCTCCCGCACCTCGAGCCTCAGCGCCCGCGGCTGGTCCGGCGTACTGGAAGGCCTCGGCCCTGACATCCGTTGGCTCGGCGACGGCCGTCTTCAGGTCAACCGCACGAACTTCCCGCCGACCGACGTCCGCGGGCACGACCTGATGTTCATCGCGACCCATGCCCTGCGCTCCAGCGTGACCTGGCGCCTGCCCGACCAGTTCGCGATCAACTACCCGGTCAGCGGCATCTTCGCCGCCGTCCAGCCGCTCGCCGAACCACTCGTCCGCCTGCTCGGCCGCAACCGCGCCCGAATCCTCGTCGAAGCAGCCACCCCAGTCAGCACGACATCCCTGGTCGCAACCACAGGCCTCTCGCTCGCCAGCGTCGCCGACCACCTCCGCGTCCTCTCCGACGCAGGCCTGCTCCACCGCCGCCGCTCCGGCCGCCAGGTCCTCTACTGGCAAACCACCACCGGCCGAGACATCACCACTGGCCAGCCGAACTAGCTGATCCCAGTCTCCTGCCGCACCCACTCCGCGAGCACCTTCCCCGCAGCATCAACCTGCGCCGGCCAATCCAGCGCGGTGTCATCAGCGGAGTCCGACACGTACTTCACCAACCGCACCGGTACGCCGAACTCCCGGCACGCGTACGCAACGCCGTACGCCTCCATGTCGACCAGATCCGCCCGCTCCGCCAGCCGATCACGCAGCACCGGATCGGCGACGAACACATCCCCGGACGCCAGCACCGTCCCGTCACCACCGTCGATCGGCAGAATGTCCGCCATCGGCAGCCCGAGCCCGCGCAGGGCATCGGCATTCACATCGTGGTTGAGCACCTGACTCGGCAGATACAGCCCAGCCAGCCCATCCCTGAGCGCCCCGGTCGTCCCGACGTTGAGCACCACCAGGTCCGACGTATCCATCCCCGCCAACGCCTTCGCGGTAGCCACGGCCGCCGCGGTCTTGCCCACCCCGGTCAGCACCACCGGCACAGCATCGGGAACGTACTTCGCCTCGCCCGCCACCGCGCTGACCACCAGATACCGAGTCACGCCCCGAAGCGTACCGGCGCCGAGCAACGCAAAGGTGCCCCGGCCAAAGACCGTGGCACCTTCACGACAACTGTTTCCGAGCTTTCCGGGGTACGGACTAGCCGACGGTGACCGTCGGCTCGCCGCCGTCGACGCTCTCGCCCATCTCCTCGGCGATCCGCATCGCTTCCTCGATCAGGGTCTCGACGATCTGCGACTCCGGCACCGTCTTGATCACCTCGCCCTTGACGAAGATCTGGCCCTTGCCGTTGCCGGAGGCAACACCCAGGTCGGCCTCGCGCGCCTCACCCGGACCGTTCACCACGCAACCCATCACGGCGACGCGCAGCGGCACCTCCATGCCCTCGAGCCCGGCGGTGACCTGCTCGGCCAGCGTGTACACGTCGACCTGGGCGCGCCCGCAGGACGGGCAGGAGACGATCTCGAGCTTGCGCTCGCGCAGGTTCAGCGACTGCAGGATCTGCAGGCCGACCTTGACCTCCTCGACCGGCGGCGCGGACAGCGAGACGCGGATCGTGTCACCGATGCCCTTCGACAGCAGCGCGCCGAACGCGACCGACGACTTGATCGTGCCCTGGAACGCCGGGCCCGCCTCGGTCACACCGAGGTGCAGCGGCCAGTCGCCACGCTCGGACAGCATCTCGTACGCCTTGACCATCACGACCGGGTCGTTGTGCTTGACCGAGATCTTGAAGTCGTGGAAGTCGTGCTCCTCGAACAGCGACGCCTCCCAGACCGCGGACTCGACCAACGCCTCAGGAGTCGCCTTGCCGTACTTCTCCAGCAACCGCGGGTCGAGTGAGCCGGCGTTCACGCCGATCCGGATCGAGGTGCCGTGATCCTTGGCGGCCTTGGCGATCTCCTTGACCTGGTCGTCGAACTTGCGGATGTTGCCCGGGTTGACCCGGACCGCCGCACAGCCGGCCTCGATCGCCGCGAACACGTACTTGGGCTGGAAGTGGATGTCGGCGATCACCGGGATCTGCGAGTGCCTGGCGATCTCCGGCAGCGCCTCGGCGTCGTCCTGCGACGGGCAGGCGACCCGGACGATGTCGCAGCCGGCCGCGGTCAGTTCCGCGATCTGCTGCAGCGTGGTGTTGACGTCGGAGGTCAGCGTCGTCGTCATCGACTGCACCGACACCGGTGCGTCGCCACCGACCAGCACCTTGCCCACCTTGATCTGGCGGGTCTTGCGGCGCGGGGCGAGGGTCGGCGGAGGCAGCGCGGGCATGCCCAGGGAGATGCTCATTGGTCCTTTGTCCGTGAGGGGGTGAGGGTCATCCGTTGAAGAGCCGGATCGGGTTGACGATGTCGGCGATGACGAGCAGCACGCCCATCACCACGATCACACTGGCCGCGACGTACGCGATCGGCAGCAGCTTGGCCACGTCGACGTAGCCCGGGTCGGGCCGGCCGAGCAGCTTGGCGAAGCCGCGCTTGATGCCTTCCCAGATCGCGCCGAGCATGTGCCCGCCGTCCAGCGGCAGCAGCGGGATGAAGTTGAACAGGGCAAGGAACAGGTTCAGCGAGGCGAGCAGCGAGACCAGGAACGCGATCCGCGCACCGCCGGTCAGGTCCTGGTTCGACGCGACCTCGCCGGCCACCCGGCTGGCGCCGACGACGCTCATCGGGCTGTCCTGGTCGCGGTCGCCGCCGACGATCGACTTGGCCACCCCGACCAGCTTCTCGGGGAAGTTGCCGAGGGCCTTGACGGTGGCGACCGTCAGCTCACCCATCTTGTCGACCACGAAGCCGAAGTCCTGCCGCTCGACCTTCTGCTCCGGCGAGACGCCGAGGAAGCCGACCTGGACGAACTTGTCGGAGTTCGCGTCGTCGCGGACCTGGTTGACGATGGTCGAGGTCTGCAGCGTGGTCGGCTGACCGTTGCGCTCGACGACGATCGTGGCCGGCTTGTCGGTGTTGGCGCGGATCAGCGGGGTCAGCTGGTCCCAGCTGTCGATCGTCGTGCCGTTGAAGGAGACGATCTTGTCGCCGACCTGGAAGCCCGCCTGCTTGGCCGGCGACACCTGGTCACCGGTCTGGCACTTGCGGTCGGCCGAGGCCTGCGAGGCCGGGACGACGCAGTCGGTCACGGTCGCGACGGTGGTCTGGGCGACGTTCGCGCCGTACAGCATGAACAGGCCGCCGAACAGGACGAACGCGATCACCACGTTGACCAGCGGCCCGGACGCCATCACGATCAGCTTCTTCCACCACACCTTCTGGTAGAACAGCCGGCCGTCGTCACTGGCCTCGATCGTCTCGTACTCGGCGCTGCGGGCGTTCTCGACCATCGACTGGATCGGCCCGGTGTTGGCCTTGCGGACCTTGGTCGGGTCCTGGCCCTTGGCCGGCGGCATCATGCCGATGATCCGGACGAACCCGCCGGCCGGGATCGCCTTGATCCCGTACTCGGTCTCGCCACGCTTGACCGACCAGATCGTTCGGCCGAAGCCGACGAAGAACTGCGTCACCTTCATCCCGAACAACTTGGCCGGGACCATGTGACCGACCTCATGCAGGCCGACCGAGACGAGAATGCCCACGACGAACAGAACCACGCCGATGAGGGTCAGTAGAGCGGTCATGCCTGTGTGGTCTCCTGGCCGTTGTCGTTGCCGGCGCCGGTCAGCTCACGGGCCCGGGTGCGTGCCCAGGCGTCCGCGGCGAGCACGTCGTCGATGGACAGTTCCTCGTACGAGGGTACGTCGTGCTCGGTCACCACCCGGGCGACGGTGTCGACGATCGCCAGGAACGGCAGCCGGCCGTCCCGGAACGCCTGCACGCAGACCTCGTTCGCCGCGTTGAACACCGCCGGGGCGGTGCCGCCCCTGGTCCCGGCCTCGCGCGCCAGCTGGACCGAGGGGAACGCCTCGCCGTCGAGCGGCAGGAACTCCCAGCGGCTCGCCTCGGCGAAGTTCCAAGGCGGTGACGCGTCCGGTATCCGGTCGGGCCAGCCGAGGCCGAGCGCGATCGGCAGCGTCATCGTCGGCAGGCCGACCTGCGCGATCGTGGCGCCGTCGTAGAACTCGACCATCGAGTGCACCGCCTGCTGCGGGTGCACGACGACGTCGACGCGGTCGATCGGTACGCCGAACAGCAGGTGCGCCTCGATCAGCTCGAGGCCCTTGTTGACCAGGGTGGCCGAGTTGATCGTGACGACCGGGCCCATCGCGAAGTTCGGGTGCGCCAGCGCCTGCTCGACCGTCACCTCGGCCAGCTCGGACCGGGCCCGGCCGAGGAACGGCCCACCGCTCGCGGTCAGCACCAACCGGCGTACCTCGTCACCGCTGCCGCCGCGCAGGCACTGGGCGATCGCGCTGTGCTCGGAGTCGACCGGCACGATCTGCCCCGGCTTGACCCGGCGCGTGACCAGCGGCCCACCGATGACCAGGGACTCCTTGTTGGCCAGGGCCAACGTGTTGCCCGCGTCGAGCGCGGACAGCGTCGGCCGCAGCCCGAGCGAGCCGGTGATGCCGTTCAGTACGACGTCGCACGGCAACGCCGCGAGCTCGCTGGACGCGTCCGGCCCGGTCAGGATCTTCGGGATCCGGAATTGGCCCTGCGCGTACCCCCGCCGCTGCGCCTCGGCGTAGAACGCGAGCTGCAGGTCCTGCGCCACCGTCGCCTTGGCGACCGCCACCACGTCGACCTCGAACTCCAGCGCCTGCCGAGCCAACAGGTCGACGTTGCCGCCACCCGCCGACAGCGCGCTCACCCGGAACCGGTCGCGGTTACGCCCGATCAGCTCCAGGGCCTGAGTGCCGATGGAGCCGGTCGAGCCGAGAATGACGACGGTACGCGGATTCACAACGCCATTGTTTCAGGTCCGCCCCCTCCCCAGCGATTCGCCGTACGACGTCCTGTGGACAACTCGTCACGCGCCGTGGCCCCACCTCGCGACTACCGTGCTGGGCATGAGTCTCGAGCACCCCCAACCCGGTCTGCGCGCCACCGACCAGGACCGGGACCGAGCGGCCTCGATCGTCCAGGAGGCCCACGGGGACGGGCGCCTCGACGTCGAGGAACTGGACGAACGGATCACCCGCGTCTACTCGGCCAAGACCCAACTCGAGCTCAAGGCGATCACGTCCGACCTCGTGCCGCTGCCCGTCGTACAAGGCCCTGCTCGACAGGTCCTGACTGTCCGCTCCGAGCACCGCACACAGGTCCGTGACGGCGCCTGGCGAGTCCCTCCGCAGATCATCGCCGAGGCCGTGCACTGCCGGATCAGGTTCGACTTCACCGCGGCGCTCGTGGAGACCGCCGAGATCCAGGTCGACGCGACCGCCCGGCACGGCACGGTGGTGCTGATCGTCCCGGAGGGCTGGCTGGTCGACATCGAGGACGTCCAGGTCAAGCACGGAACGGTCCGCAACCGGACCCGCTCACCCGGTACGGCGGGAGCGCCGGTCCTGCTGCGTGTGACCGGTCGGGCCATCCACAGCCGGATCATCGTCCGGCACGCTCGATCCTGGGGTCGGCGGCGGGGCTGATTCCCGGCGCGGCGGACCGCTCACGGCGATACCTTTGGCCTTATGAGTCTGGAACAGCCGCCGCCTGCCCGCCGTGCGTCCGATCGGGACCGGGAGCAGGCCGCCTCGGTGGTGCAGGAAGCGCACGGCGACGGCCGGCTCGACTTCCAGGAGCTGGACGACCGGCTGACCCAGATCTACGCCGCCAAGACCGAGATCGAACTGCGTGCGGCGACCGCCGATCTCGTCCCGGTCGAGCCCGCCGGTGCGGCCGAGCTGACGATCCGGGCGAAGCACAGTGCGCAGAAGCGGGAAGGTGCCTGGCAGGTCCCCGAGCGGGTGGTCACGCTCGCCGAGCACTCCAGCATGAAGCTCGACTTCACCGATGCCGTCGTACGGCGTCCTGAGGTGCATGTGGCGACCGAGCTCAAGCACAGCTCGATGACCATCATCGTGCCGGCCGGCTGGGTGGTGAACCTCGACGACATCGACGTCGTCGGCAGCTCCGCCAACAACAAGACCGGCCCGGCCACACGCGACGGCGTCCGGCTGGTCGTCACCGGTTCGGCGAAGTGGAGCTCGGTCACCGTCCGGCACCCGCGCAAGCGGCGTTGGTGGTGGCCGTTCTACAGCAAGTGAGGATTTCCGCACCCTCGAGGTGAGGCAATCCACAACCAGCTGTGGGGTTTTCCCCAGGGACGACCGGCTCGGGTTCCGGATAGTTTGACGGCATGACCGTTTCCCTGGACCTCGTCGACGTCGACTCGCTGCTCACCGAGGAAGAGCTCGCCATCCGGGCGACCACTCGCCGCTTCGCCGACGAGCGCCTGCGCCCGTCGCTGCCCGAGTGGTTCGAGTCGGCGACGATCCCCGCGCGTGACCTGGCCAAGGAGCTCGGCGCGCTCGGGCTGCTCGGCATGCACCTGACCGGGTACGGCTGCGCCGGGCTGGGACCGGTCGCGTACGGGCTGGCCTGTCTGGAGATCGAGGCGGCCGACTCGGGCATGCGCTCGCTGGTGTCGGTGCAGGGCTCCCTCGCGATGTACTCGATCTGGAAGTACGGCAGCGAGGAGCAGAAGACCGAGTGGCTGCCGCGGATGGCGGCCGGTGAGGCGATCGGCTGCTTCGGGCTGACCGAGCCGGACTTCGGCTCCAACCCCGGCGGGATGCGGACCAACGCGCGGCGTGACGGCGACGACTGGATCCTGAACGGGTCGAAGATGTGGATCACCAACGGTTCGGTGGCCGACGTCGCGGTGGTCTGGGCGCGCACCGACGACGGCGTGCGCGGCTTCGCCGTACCGACTGACACTCCGGGGTTCTCGGCACCGGAGATCACGCGCAAGCTGTCGTTGAGGGCGTCGGTGACGTCCGAGCTGATCCTGACCGACGTCCGGCTGCCGGCGTCCGCGATGCTGCCCGAGGCGCGCGGGCTGTCGGGTCCGCTCGGCTGCCTGAACGAGGCGCGGTTCGGGATCATCTTCGGTGCGATGGGCGCGGCCCGGGACTGCCTCGAGACGGCCATCTCGTACGCCGGTGAGCGGCAGGTGTTCGACAAGCCGCTGTCGGCGTACCAGCTGACGCAGGCCAAGCTGGCCGACATGGCCGTCGAGCTGAACAAGGGCGTCCTGCTCGCGGTCCACCTCGGCCGGCTGAAGGAGAAGGGCACGTTGCGGCCCGAGCAGGTCAGCGTCGGCAAGCTCAACAACGTCCGCGAGGCGATCGCGATCGCCCGCGAGTGCCGCACGATCCTGGCCGCGAACGGGATCAGCGGGGAGTACCCGGTGCTCCGGCACGCCAACAACCTCGAGTCCGTGCTCACCTACGAGGGCACGTCCGAGGTGCACCAGCTGGTGATCGGCCAGGCGCTGACCGGGCAGTCCGCCTTCCGCTGAGCCGGCAGGCGGCGCCGCGGAGCCGTCAGTCGCAGGGCCGCTGAGCCGTCAGGACGCGGCGCCCGGCCCCGTCGATCGCGGGGCCGGGAGCCGCCCGGCGGGTGTCAGACCAGGCGCGCGCCGCCGTCGAGGTGCAGGACCGTGCCGGTCAGGAACGGGTTGGTGATCGCACTCAGGACGGCCTGCGAGATGTCCTGCGTACTGCCGATGCGCCGGGCCGGATTCTTCGCGGCCACACCGGCGTAGAACGTTTCGCGGTCCGCGCCCATCCCGTCCCAGGCTCCGGAGTCGACGATGCCCGGGGAGACGGCGTTGACCCGGACCGGAGCCAGCTCGACGGCCAGCGCCTGCGCCAAGAAGGCGACCGCGCCGTTCGTTGTCGTCGTCACCGCCATCCCCGGCTTCGGCCGCCAGCCGACGACGCCGGAGAAGAGCGTCACCGAGCCCACCGGCCGCAGGTGCTTGACCAGCAGCAGCGCACCGATCACCTTCGCGTCGAACGCGCGGATGATCGCCTCCCGCTCCAACTTCTCCACCGGCCCCTTCGCCGGCGCATTGGCCAGGGAGATCAGGTGATCGACCACCACGTCGCGCCGCAGGAGTTCGCTTGCCAGCTCGGCGATCGACTCTTCGTTGCCCAGATCAACGACCGCTGTCGCCACCGAGCCCTCGATCGAGTCCGCCACCGCCTGGACCGCGTCGGCGCTACGCCCGGTGATCGTCACCAGTGCGCCCTGGTCGACGGCATCCTGGGCCAACTGCCGGCCGATTCCGGAACCGCCCGCCACGATCACCACGTGCTTGCCGTTGAGCTCTGCTGTTGTCATGCCCCCAGCCTGGCTACCTCAAGCCATCCACACAAAGACTAGTTCTCGATCTCTCCCATAGACTTCCTTTATGCCTACCCTGCGCGCCCTGGAGTGCTTCGTCGCCACCGTGGAGGCCGGATCGATCACCAGCGCGGCGGCGCGGCTCCACCTGTCGCAACCCGCGCTCTCCCACCAGATCGCAGTCCTGGAGCACGAACTGGGCTCCCCGCTGCTCGAACGACTCCCCCGCGGCATCCGCCCGACCTCGGCCGGGAGGGAGGCGTTGCGGCACGCGCAGGACGCGCTGGATGCGGCCGCCCGCGTGGTACGGGCCGGCCGTGCGGTCGGCGCCCTGGACGAAGGGCAGCTACGGATCGGCTGCGCGGGCTCGATGACCGCCAGTCTGCTGGCACCGCTGCTGCGCGCCTGGCGACGGCGGCATCCGCGCGTGCGACTGGTCCTGCAGGAGCAGAACAGCGCCGACGCGCTCGCCGCGATGATCACCGACGACGAGATCGACGTGGCGATCAGCCCCCGCCCGACCCGCTGGGACGGCGCCGTCGAACTGCTCGCGAGCGAAGAGCTCGTCATCGTCTTCCCCACCGGCGACCCACTCGGCAGCAGGCCGGGACCTGTCCCGATCAGCGCACTGCACGGCTACCCACTGATCCAGTACGCCGGTCCGCACGGCCTCGCCGGATGGCTCGACGGACTCCTCACCGAGCACCAAGTACTCCCCGAGGTCGTCATCCGCACCCGGCAGATCACCTCGGCACCGGCGCTGGCAGCAGCAGGGCTCGGAGCGGCCGTCGTACCGGTGAGCAGTGTCCCGGCCGGGTTCGCGGGGACTGTGCACCGGCTTGATCCGCCGCAGTCGCGGGACGTCGTCGCGTTGACGACCGGGAGGGCTGACGTCCTGGTAGCGCGGTTCGTCGCGAACGCGAAGGCGACCGGTCTGCGCGTTCCGGCAGCCATCGCCCGTCAGTTGGAAGCGGAGTGAGACAGACTCACCGCGCCGGACCACATCGGTCGTCGAGCGCTAGGGTTGATGACAGCAGCCTCCCGGCCGGTTGTGCATGGCAACTGGACTAGATGGGTACTGGGAGTGAGCAAGAACAACGCAACGTCACCCATCCCCCGCCCAAGCGATTGGCCGCGTGCGGCCAGGAGACGGAGGCACAGGATGCGTATCGGCGTCGGAATCTCACTGGTCGCCGCAGGCGCGATCATCGCGTTCGCCGTCCGCGACACCTCGGGCCCGATCGACTTCACCGTCGTCGGCGTCGTCATCATGCTGGCCGGACTCGCCGGCATGTGGCTGTCGTACCGGGTCGCGAACCGCAACCACCCCGAGCACGACGACGCGGCGATCATCAAACCCCGCGTCGAGGAGCAGTACAGCACCGAGCCCCACGCGTACCCGCTCCAGCACGAGATCGACGTGACCCCGACCGAGCACAAGGAGCGCCCGAGCGAGCACCGCTGAGCTGGTCCCGCAGCGACCCGGCGTACCGACGCCGTCCGGCTCAGTTCGTGTACGGCGCCCGCCAGGCCGGCGGCTCGAACGGCGAACCGTAGATCCGGGTCTCCCGCGCGATCAGCCCGTCGCGGAACTCCACGACGTTCGCCACGTAGAAGATGTCGCCGCCGTAGTCCGAGCGCCCGAGCACCACGAAGTGGTCGCCCTCGCCGACGATCCGCTGGATCTCGATCGACGGCGGGTTCGGGTACTCCGACTGCAACGCCCGCATCGTGTCCCGCCCGACCAGGCGCTCACCCGACTGCGGCATCTCCAGCACGTAGTCCTCGGCCCGCAGCGCGTGCTCGTCCTCGGCCGACAGCACCAGTACGCCGTCCATCGGCCACAACCCCTCCAGCACCTCGCGATTGCGATCGGTCATCGCGACCACCCCTTCCCGTTGGCCTCAGCATGCGCGGGAACGCGGCGGAAGAGAAGTTATCGAGGCAACGGTTTCAGCAAGTAGTCACAGGGATCCCGGTGAGTGGTGAGAACGATGCCGTCGGCATCGACCTCGGTCCACTCGTCGATCACCCGAAGCTGCGTAGGCCGATACCCGAGCCGCGCGTACAGCCGCGTCGCGTCCGGGTTGTCGAGCCCGACCCCAAGACCGATCGCGCCTCGTTGCCAGCTGACGGCGAGGTCCTCGGCCGCCGCGATCAGCGCCGACCCGACGCCGGCGCCCTGAACGTACGCGTGCAGCCCGTTGATCTCCGCCGGATCATGAGCCGCCGCGACCTCGGCGTACTTCGACGTCCGCAGCAAGCTGGTCTGACCGATGATCCCGCTCTCGTCGTGAGCCAGCAGAAACGCGGCCTCGTCGCGCTCCTGCTCCTCCCACCGACTCTCCAAATGCGCCCGCCGAGCAGGCGACCGGGCGATGTCGAGCAGCCGGTCGACGTCCTGACGCGTTGCGGATCTGATGTCGAGCACGCTACGACCGTAGCCAACTCGACCTGCGGCCGCAGCCCGATTACTTGGCGACCTCCGTCGCCCGGGACTCGCGGACGACGGTCACCCGGATCTGGCCAGGGTAGGTGAGCTCCTCCTCGACCTGCTTGGCGATGTCGCGCGCCATCACCTGGGCGGCGATGTCGTCGACCGCGTCCGGCAGCACCATCACGCGGATCTCGCGGCCGGCCTGCATCGCGAACACCTTCTCGACCCCGTCGTGGTGCATCGCGATCTCCTCCAGCCGTTCGAGCCGCTGCACGTACGCCTCGAGCGACTCGCGCCGCGCACCCGGCCGCCCACCGCTGACCGCGTCCGCCGCCTGGGTCAGCACGGCCTCGACGGTACGGACCTCGACCTCGTTGTGGTGCGCCTCGATGCAGTGCACGACGTCGTCGTTCTCGCCGTACTTGCGGGCCAGGTCGGCACCGACGATCGCGTGGCTACCCTCCGACTCGTGCGTCAGCGCCTTGCCGACGTCGTGCAGGAACGCGCCGCGCTTGCACAGCTGCGGATCCAGCCCAAGTTCGGACGCCATCATCGACGCGAGGTGCGCCGACTCGATCAGGTGCTTGAGCACGTTCTGCCCGTACGACGTGCGGTAGCGCAGCAGCCCCATCGTCCGGACCAGCTCCGGGTGCAGGTCGGTGATCCCGACCTCGGCCATCGCGTCCTCGGCCGCGCGCATGCACAGCTCGGCGACCTCACCCTTGCTGCGCTCGTAGATCTCCTCGATCCGGCTCGGGTGGATCCGGCCGTCCAGCACCAGCGAGTCCAGCGTCAGCCGCGCGGTCTCCCGCCGTACCGGGTCGAAACAGGACAGCAGCACCGCTTCGGGGGTGTCGTCGATGATCAGGTTGACGCCGGTGGTCTGCTCGAACGACCGGATGTTGCGGCCCTCGCGGCCGATGATCCGGCCCTTCATGTCGTCGCTGGGCAGGTGCACGACCGAGACGACCGACTCGCTGGTCTGCTCCGACGCGAGCCGCTGGACCGCGCCGGTGATGATCTTGCGGGCCTTGATCTCGCCCTCGTCCTGGGCCTGGCGCTCGATGTCGCGCACGATCGTGTGCGCGTGCCGCTTCGCCTCGGCCTCGAGCGCGGCGACCAGCTCGGTCTTGGCCTGCTCGCTGGTCAGGTTCGCGACGCCTTCGAGGATCCGCCGGCGCTCGTCCTCCAGGTCGCGGATCTCGGCGCGCTGCCGGTCGAGCTCGGCGAGCTGGCCGGTGAGCTCGTTCTGCCGTTCCTCGATCCCGCGCAGCTGCTCGTCGAGCCGCTCTTCCCGCTCGGTCAGCCGGTGCTCGCGCCGTTCCATCTCGAGCCGCTGCTCCCGAAGGTCGTCGCGAATCGACTGCGCCTCGGTCTCGGCATCACGCCGTACGACGGACGCCCGCTGCTCGGCCTCCCGGCGGATCTCCGACGCGCGGTCCTCGGACTGGCGACGCACCTCGTCGGCGCGCTGCTCGATCTCCTTCGCCCGCGCCTCCGACTGGCGACGCAGCTCCTCGGCCTGCCGGCGTGCTTCCTCGGTCCGCTGCTCCGACTCCTTCGCGCGGGCCTTGATCACCGCGGCCTCGTCCTCGGCCTCGCGCCGGATCCTGTCGCCGACCGACTTCGCCTCGGCGACGGCGGTCGCGGCCTCGAGCTTCGCGTTCGCCTCCGCGGCAGCGACCTCGGCGCCCTTACGGCGGGTCAGCGTCAACCCGATCCAGGCGAGCAACCCGACCACGAGGAGGCCGACGACCACCAGACCGACGGACGTCGCCGTCAACGTCGCGGCGTACGAGATCACGGCGTACGGCCCGGCCGAAAGCTGCGGCATCGGCGTCTCCCCTCATCGAGTCACGCCTCGGGCGCGACCAGCTCTTGTCGAAGGGATCACCACACAGCGGCCCGAAAGCCAGAAGACGGTACGCCGGAACGCGCCAACCGGGATTCCGCCGACGGCCGGGTGCACCGATGGCGTTCCTCCCCGGTGAGCGCCGGGTCCTTCCTATGCGGCGGCAGGCTGTGCGCCCATCGCCGGCAAGCTCGTCAGAGCTCTGGTCTCGTGTCCCCGGGCCACGCCTGCGCGCGTCCCGGCCCTCGGCCAACCGGCCGACCTCTGCTATGTCATCAACCGTCCGGGTGGACAGTCCCCTTACTGATTCCGAGGCTAAGCGCGCCTATCCACAGGGTCAAGACGGACACACTCCCACCACGACCTGATCGCCGTCCCGGCTTGGGGCCCCGAACGCCGGCACCCCGGCCCGGAGGCGCGTACGCCGTCCGTGGACCGGGGTGCGGAGTCACTGACCCGCCGGGTACGACGCACCCGCGGGCGTGCTGGCCGTCGGCTATCTCGGCCCGGGCAGGCCGCCGTCCGACGTACCGGTTGCTGTCCCACCGGTCTCAGCACCCTCGGTCCGCGAACCGGCCGAGCTGGCGTCGTTTTCACTCACATCAGGCGTCTGCCCACCGACAACTCCGCCGTTGGCGTCACTCGCGCTGGAGTCAGCCTCCGCGTCGCCCGAAGCGGAGTCAGCGGCGCTGGAGTCAGCCGCACCGGCATCACCCGAAGCAGAGTCGGCTGCGCTGGGGTCCGCGGCGCCCGTCCCACCCGCGCTGGAATCAGGCACCTGCGCGTCCGGCGCCTGAGTCGGCGCATCCGGCGCACCGTCGTCCGGCCCGGTCGGCGGCGTACCAGCTGTCTGGTCGCCCGCCTGCGAGTCGACGTAGCCGCCGACCTTCTGCTGCACCGAGTCGACCTTCTCCGCGTACTTCCCGCCGGTCTGCTTGTCGATCAGGTCGCCGGCCTTCTCCACACCTGCCTTGATCTTGTCCGGGTTCTGCTTGACGACGTTCCGGAGCCAGTTCTTCGCCTGTTCCTGGAAATCGTTCATTGCACCCTCCAAAGAGGTGTCAGGGGCGGATCTCAACGAAAAATCCCAGCCTACGACCGGCGCCAAGCCGGTCTCTCCTTCGGATGACACACCCGTCGCCGACACCCGTCAACATCCCTCGCCGTCCACCCCCCGCATTGCAACCCGCCCCCGTCTCACCCCTCAACCCCCGATTTTCCGCACGAATCCGCCAAAAACCCGCCCCACCCAACCCGAAGTTGCCCCCTCCAGACCAGGCGACAGCCCGATGGTCGGCCCATCCACCGTTGACCTCAGCAACCGCTCACTCACCGCCCCTGAAACTGCCCACTCTCCAGATAAGCCCGATAGAGCCCGAGCACCACCTCGGTCTGCGGCTGCAACTCCCCCGGCGCCTCATCCACCGCCCAGAACCCAGCCTCAATCACCTCCTCCGGCTCCACCCGCAGCTCCCCCTCCCACACCCGAGCCTCGAAACACAACGCAAAACAGTGCATCCGGTCTCCGTTCGGATACGTGATCTCATGCACCTCCGGCTCGGACAACGATGCGAACGGCACCAAATCCTCCTCCCGCACCCGCAACCCCGCCTCCTCGAACAACTCCCGCGCCGCAGTCCCCCGAAAACTCGACCCCGGCTCCGCCGCCCCCGCCGGAATCTCCCACAACCCCGAATCCCGCCGCCGCTGAAACAGAACCCGCTCCCCCTCCCCAACCACCACCACCTGAGCCCCCGGCATCAACAGCAGCTCACTCCCCACCCGCTCCCGCAACCGCCACGTATAAGACCCCACATATCCCATCCCCCCAGTCTGCAGGGCCTCACTCACCGAACCCCGGCGCAGCCACTCCACCTGACTCCACACCCCCGGCCCCGCCTCAGCTGTCCCATCCCACAGACCCCACCAACACGTCCCAGCCGTCCCACAGCTCCCGCCAGCCAAGTCACACCGGGGCAAGCCATCGGACGCGCACCAGCCCCATCACCCAGCGCGAACGCTCACCCCGTTGCCAAAGGCCCCACCAACGCGCTCCCCACAACACCCACCCCTTGCCACAAGCCACCAACCCAACCGGCCTCCCTCGTCGGCCTCGGCGTCCCCTCGGCCCTCGGCGATTCCCGGCGTCCAACTGTTGCCGCAGGCGACCGCACCAACACGCAACGCGCCCCACCACCGACCGCCCGACCACCTGGCCAACGGACCGACAGACCATCAACCGCCGTCACTGACCAGCAGACCGGCCCCCGATCGCCGACACCAAACGCACCTACACATACGCCGAGCCGCGCGACGACCTCCGCCAGTGCGCTGCGGTCGCTCTCCCCCACTGCCCCGCGCAAGGCGACCGCTACCTACAACCGCCACCTCGATCCGGCCACCGCCGAACAACCGAGATCACACATCCGGAAAGTCCGCATCCAAACTCGGCGCCGGCCGTGCCGCAGACAACTGAAGGTGTCCTCGCACGGCCTGGCATGGCAACTCAGCTGGCCCTCTGGTCACGACTGTGCCGTGAGCAGTGGCCGCCGGGGGACGTGACGTCGATAGGTCCGCCGCCGAAAGCACAGGCGGCACCAGCAACCAACGCCGACGTGCGAACGAAGTCGAACCGAGCACCACCACCAGCACGATGCCAACCCGGCTGACTCAGCGACCACATTCGGCGCCCGGCGACCGGGGTACGCGAGCAGGGCAAGCGCACTGCGATCGCCTACCGGGCTGGTTGGACTACTCGGCTTCGAGGCCTGACACGGGCGCGGCCGACTCCAGCACAGACGACGCGGACCTGGCTAACGAGGTCAGCTGTGCCGATCTGCGCGTGGCAATCGGGGGCCGCGAGCAAGGTCGCGCAGCTCGATCGCTTGCTGGGCTGGATATTGGCGCGGCCGATGAGGCCGTCCTCGGTTCTTGCACTACTCGGCTTCGAGGCCTGAGTCGTTGAGGAGAGGGAGTTCTTCGTCGGACGCAGCAAGCTCTTGTTTGACCACGGTCATCGCCAGGCCGCCGGGGTACCCCTTGCGGGCGAGCATGCCGACGAGGCGGCGCATGGCGACCTGCCGGTCGAGGGAACGCATCGAGCGGAGCTTCTTGCGCACCAACTCTCGCGCGGTTTCTTCTTCCTGCGTTGAGTCGAGCTCTTCCAAGGCGTCGCGAGCCAACTCGTCATCAACACCTCGACGACGGAGCTCCTGAGCCAACGCTCGCTTGCCGAGTCCGCGCCCTCGATGCCTGGACTCAACCCAGGCAGTGGCGAACGCAGCATCGTTGATCAGCCCGACCTCGGTGAATCGATCGAGCACCTCATCGGCCACCTCGTCCGCGATCTCCCGATCAGCCAGTACGTCGGCCAGCTCGGCCCGCGTCCGCGGCTGTCCCGAGAGCTTGTCGAGCAGGATCGTCCGGGCCACCTGATGCGGATCGGCATTGCGATCCATCGCAGGGTCGGCCGGCGCCCCTTGCTCTTCACCATCACGCCCACCACGTCGCGGCCGTCCCCCGAACCCCCGAGTCGGCCTCCGCCCAGTACGTCCACCGCCTGTCGAACGCCCGCCCGAACGCTCGCCGGAATCGCGACCGGCGGCCGTCGTCGCCGAGTTCGACCTCGAGCGCGACGAACTGGCCCCACGTCCCGTCGACAGTTCGTCCGCAGACTGGCCCTTGTCTTCGTCACCCCCGGCGTCGACGCCCGACCGTCCGCCAGCAGCCCGCTCACGTCGGGCGGCCCAAGCACTCGCACTCGGGTTGGCCGCAGGCTCTCCCACGCCGGGGTCGTCAGCGGAGCCACGCGTGCTCGGCGCAGCGGCAGAACTCCGCGCGCTCGACACAACGGCGGAACCATCCGCACCGGGATCGCCAGCAGAACCACGCGACCTCGACCCGGCCGCGGAACTCCCCGTGCTCGATACGACGGCGGAACCATCCGCACCGGAATCGTCAGCGTAGCCACGTGTGCTCGGCGCGGCCGCGGAACCATCCGCGCTGGAATCGTCAACAGAACCACGCGACCTCGACCCGGCCGCGGAACTCCGCGTCGTCGATACTGCGGCGGAACCATCGACGCCGGGGTCGCCAGCAGAACCACGCGTCCTCGGCGCGTCCGAGGAAACGCTCGAGCCTGAGTCGGCTGCCGGCCGCTTCTTGCGCGGGCCGGCTTTCGATCGCCCGTGGTCACCCGCAGCGGCGGGACTTCCGTCGCGAGCCGTGTCGGCCGCGGCGTCGTCCCGCGCGGGCGTACGTCGGCGGCTGCTGGGCTTGGCAGGGCTCTTGGCTTCGAGCTTGTCCCAAGGGTCGGCCTCGTCGGCGATCTTCGAGGGCTTGCTGGAACTAGTGTCCAGCGCATCCCACGGATCCGGCTCGTCGGACGTCGCCTCACGGCCGGACGTCGTACCGGTGTTCAGTGAGTCCCACGGGTCCGCCTCTTCGGGCGCGGCGTCGCGGCGTGACTTCTTGCGGCGGGCTTCGTCCTCGAGGGTGTCCCACGGATCAGGGAGCTCAGGCGCACTCGCGCGGATACCGGACACGGCGCCGGAGCGGCCCTCGTCCGACGCCCACGAGTGGTCGTCTTCGTCGGTCGTTCGCCGTACGGCAGCCGACCTGCCGGACGAGCGATGGTTCGCCCCTGCGGCAGAGCGCGAGGACGAACGTCCCCTGCCCCCGCTCGACGACTCCACCGGGTTGTCCGACGACTCCGACGACACCGCCGGATGTTCCGACGCCGTGGTTGCTGCGGGCGCCGCAGCTCCTGCACCGCCAGCGGCCGGAGCGGAGATCCCTGCCCCAGAGGCATCAGTCGACGCCGGCGCAGGAGAGCTGGACTCCCCCGCGGTGCTGTCGGCACCGTCGGGGGTCCAGAGGGTGGAACCGGTTGGCCCGTCGGCGAGGAGCCGGCGGGCCAACGCCAGTCGCTCGGCCTGAGTCAGGCCGGTGGCGGGCTGGGGATCAGAAGTCGACATCGACCTCGACCGGCGGAGTCGCGTCGGCCGCGACCTTGTCCTGGCCGATGCCCATCTTCTCCTTGATCTTCTTCTCCAGCTCGTTCGCCAGATCGGGGTTGTCGCGCAGGAAGTTGCGCGCGTTCTCCCGGCCCTGACCGAGCTGGTCGCTCTCGTAGGTGAACCAGGCGCCGGCCTTGCGGACGAAGCCCTGCTCGACACCGAGGTCCAGCAGGCTGCCCTCGCGGCTGATGCCCTGGCCGTAGATGATGTCGAACTCGGCCTGCTTGAACGGCGGGGCCACCTTGTTCTTCACGACCTTGACCCGGGTCCGGTTGCCGACGAAGTCGGTACCGTCCTTCAGCGACTCGATCCGCCGGACGTCCAGCCGGACCGAAGCGTAGAACTTCAGCGCCTTACCACCGGTCGTGGTCTCCGGGGAGCCGAACATCACGCCGATCTTCTCGCGCAGCTGGTTGATGAAGATCGCGGTGGTGTTGGTCCCGCTGACCGCACCGGTCATCTTCCGCAGCGCCTGGCTCATCAGCCGGGCCTGCAGACCGACGTGGCTGTCACCCATCTCGCCCTCGATCTCGGCCCGCGGCACCAGCGCGGCCACCGAGTCGATCACGACGATGTCGATCGCGCCGGAGCGGATCAGCATGTCGGCGATCTCCAGGGCCTGCTCACCGGAGTCCGGCTGCGAGACCAGCAGGGCGTCGGTGTCCACGCCGAGCTTGGCCGCGTAGTCGGGGTCGAGCGCGTGCTCCGCGTCGATGAAGGCGGCGATCCCGCCGGCCTTCTGGGCGTTGGCGACGGCGTGCAGCGCGACGGTCGTCTTACCCGACGACTCCGGACCGTAGATCTCCACCACGCGACCGCGCGGCAGACCACCGATCCCGAGCGCTACGTCGAGCGCGATCGACCCGGTCGGGATGACCTCGATCGGCGCCTTGCCCTGCTCACCCAGCCGCATCACGGAACCCTTGCCGCACTGCCGCTCGATCTGCGTCAGCGCGGTCGCCAGCGCCTTCTCGCGATCCGCCGCGGCCCGCTCCGCACTCGCTGCTGCACCAGCCATCTGACTGCCACCTGACCCATCTAGTCGTTTCGGGCCGCTGTCGCAGCCGCCCGGAGGAATTTCGTTGTCGTCAGAGAAGGTATGGGTTCGCACCGACAATTTCCGGAGCAGTCCTGGATCTGTGGACAACCCGGGCCTCGTCCGGCGAATCCCGTACGGCACAAAATAACCCGAACAGGTGTTCGAACCACAACTGACACGCCGACAACTCCCGAGAACCCGCCGGCGCCTACCCTGGCGAGCGTGAACGACCGTCCCGACATCCCCGACTCCGCCGTCGTCCTCGCGCTCAGCCGGGTCGAGTTCGGCATCGACTCGGTGCTCGACGCGCTGCGCACCCAGGACCCCTTCGGCATCCGCAGCATCCTGACCGACTACTCGTCCCAGGAGCAACCCAACCTGGCCGAGAAGGCGCTCATCCTGGCCGTCGACCGGCTGCTCAAGATGAAGGTCCCCGGCCACGCCGAGTGGCCGACGCTCCCGCTGGCCACGCGCTGCGACTGGTGGGTCGACCGGCTCGGCGGGTTCGCCGCCGTCGTCGCGGGACTCCCCCGGCTCAGCGGTGCGGCCGCCGACGCCCTCCCGATCAAGGACACCCTCGGCGCCGCCGTACAGGCCATGGTGATCGGTGCAGTCTGTCGCGAGTACGGCGTGGAGGCACACGCGGATCGCACGGCAGTGATCGCCCGCGTCCTGACCAAGCGGCCGATCACGCCGGACGACGTACTCCGGTACGACGACCCCACCGAGGCCGGCCAGGACGTGGCCAAGCAGCTGGGTCTCGGCGACGAGTCGGAGGAGGGCGGCCTTCGCCAGGGAGTCCGGCTCGTGTGGCGGATCTCCAAGCTGTTCGGTGGACTCGGCGAGGTCTTCGAGGACCGTCCGCGCGGCAGCCTCGGGGCACGGGCGATCGGCAAACTCCCTGCGGTCGGTGTGGTGGGCGGCTTCTTCGACGAGCGCAAGGGCATCAAGAAAGCCGCGTACGCCGCCGCGGAGCTGCTCACCGACAGCTCGTTCCGGGTCAAGCCGGTCTGACCTGTGCGAGCAGCGCCCGCACTGGAATGATCGGGACATGAGCTCGTCGATCAGCATCGTCCGCCCGGATCCCACCTGGGCCGCGCAGTTCGAGAAGACGGCCGAGGCCGTACGCCGGATCGTCGGCGACACCGTGGTCCGCATCGATCACATCGGCTCGACGGCTGTGCCCGGTCTGGCCTCCAAGGACGTGCTCGACATCCAGGCGACGGTCGCGGGTGAGCCGCACCTGGACGACGCCGCCCAGCTCCTGGTCGGCGCCGACTGGGAGCTGAGGCCGCCGCGCCGCGACCACCCGGTACCGGGCCTGCCGCCCGAGGAGCTGCAGTGGGTCAAGCGGCTGGTCGTCGAGCCGATGTACCGGCGCCGGGTCAACCTGCACATCCGTGTCGAGGGCCACGCCAACCAGCGGTACGCGCTGCTCTTCCGCGACTATCTGCGGGCTCACCCGGACACAGCCGCGGCGTACGGCGACTTCAAGCGGCGAGCCGCGGCGCTCCCGTTCGACAACGTGGGCGACTACGCGGACCTCAAGGATCCCGTCTGCGACCTGATCTACCTCCCGGCCGAGGAGTGGGCGGCCCGGACCGGCTGGAAGCCGTAGCGTGATCGCAGTACTACTCCGGGCTCGTTGACGCCCTCTGCGGCAGCGAGGACGCTGATTCCGGGGGTGCTGTCGTCGTTGACCCGGCGTACGGCGGGCGGACGGTTCCCCCTGGGGGCGTGATCGCGGATGAGCGGAATCGGCCGGCTCGCGGCGTTGCCGTGCGGCAAGGTGTCCAAGTGGGTCGTGCTGGTGCTGTGGATCGCCGCGATCGCGGTGTCGTTCGGCCCGGCCGGCAAGCTGACGGGCGCTCAGGACAACGACGCCGTCTCCTGGCTGCCGGGCAACGCTGAGTCCACCGAGGTGCTGCAGGCAACTGCCCGGTTCTCCTCGCCGGACGAGATCCCGGCCGTGCTGGTCTACGAGCGCTCGTCCGGGCTGACCCCTGCTGATCAGCAGGCCGTCGCGGCCGACGTCACGGCGTACGGCGAACTTGAGGGCGTCGACCGGGAGGTGGTCGGTCCGATCCCGTCCGAGGACGGCCAAGCGCTGCAGGTGATTGTGCCGATCAACGCGGGCTCCGGCGGCTGGGAGGTCATCGGTGCGCGCGCAGCTGACCTCCGCCAGATCGCAGCCGACCGGCCTGATGGGCTGAGCTTCCACATCACCGGGCCAGGTGGGACTGCTGCCGACTCGCAGGAGGCGTTCGAGGGGATTGACGGCAAGCTGCTCTACTCGGCGGGCGCAGTGGTCATCGTGATCCTCCTGCTGACCTACCGCAGCCCGGTGCTCTGGCTGCTTCCAGTGCTCTCGGCAGGGACCGCTCTGTTCGCCGCACAGGCCGTGGTCTACCTCCTGGCGACCAGAGCCGACCTGACGGTGAACGCACAGAGCGCAGGAATCCTTACTGTGCTGGTGTTCGGCGCCGGTACGGACTACGCCCTGCTGCTGGTGGCGCGATACAGGGAAGAGCTCCGCCGCCATCAAGACCGTCACGAGGCGATGGCGTACGCCCTGCACCGCTCCGGCCCGGCGATCGTTGCCTCCGGCTCCACTGTGGTCGCCGGCATGCTCTGCTTGCTGCTGGCATCGATGAACTCGACCAGCGGACTCGGTCCGGTCGCCGCAGTCGGCATCGTCGTCGCACTGCTCGCCATGCTGACCCTGCTGCCCGCTCTGCTCGTCATCTGCGGTCGCTGGGTCTTCTGGCCGCTGCGGCCGACGTACGGCTCCGACGACCACACCGAGAACAGCGTCTGGGGCCGGATCGGTCGCCGGATCGCCGTGAGGCCTCGGCTGACGTGGGTGACCACCACCGTCCTTCTGGCCGCCGCAGCGCTCGGCATCCTGTCGCTGAACCCGGACGGGCTCTCGAACGAGGAGTCGTTCACCGGTACGCCGGACTCGGTGATCGGCGAGCGCATCGTCGCAGCGCACTTCCCTGCTGGCGCCGGCAACCCGCTCGTCGTTGTCAGCAACGCCGATCAGGCTGCTGCGGTCAGTGCTGCCCTGGAGTCGACGCCTGGTGTCGCGGCCGTGGCCGAGCCGCAGTCGGCGGGCGGGCTGGCCTACATCGAGGGGACTCTGCAGGACCCAGCAGACAGCCAGGCCGCGAAGGACGCCGTCGACCGCGCGCGAGCCGCCGTACACGCGGTGCCGGACGCGGATGCGCTCGTAGGTGGCGGTACGGCGATCCTGCTGGACACCCAGCGCGCTGCTGCCCATGACAACAAGGTGATCATCCCCGTCGTACTGGCTGTGGTGCTGCTGATCCTGGCGCTGCTCCTGCGGTCGCTGCTGGCCCCCGTACTGCTCGTGGCGACCGTGGTGCTGTCGTTCGGGGCCGCACTCGGGATCAGCTCGCTGGTCTTCCACAACGTGCTCGGGTTCCAGGGGGCGGACACGTCGCTGCCGCTGTTCGTGTTCGTCTTCCTGGTGGCGCTGGGCATCGACTACAACATCTTCCTGATGACCCGGGTGCACGAGGAGGCCAAGCAGCACGGGACCCGGCGCGGCGCGCTGATCGGCGTTGCCGCGACCGGTGGGGTGATCACGTCGGCCGGGCTGGTGCTGGCGGGGACGTTCGCCGTACTGGCGACGCTGCCGCTGGTCGCTTTCGCAGAGATCGGTATCGCGGTGGCGCTCGGCGTTCTGCTGGACACGATCGTGGTCCGGTCGGTGCTGGTGACCGCGCTCAACCTCGACATCGGCCGGCACCTGTGGTGGCCGAGCAAGCTCGCCCAGCGGCGTGATCCCGAGCCGGAGACGTCGGTGCCCGAGCCGGAAACGACTCTGGCGAGCAGCTAGGTCTGCTGCTCGCCAGAGGTGTCAGCGTTCGCTGGGTGGTAGCTGGAGGTGCGCCCAGACGGCCCGCCAGACGGTCTTGGCGTGCTCACCCTGGGCGAGTGCCTCGGCGACCGTGCGCCCGTTGAGGCCGCTGATCACCTGCGTCTCGGCCCAGGTCCTCGAGTACGACGCGCCGAGCGCGTGGTCCATCCGATCCCAGAACTCTGTGAGCCTCATGCCCGCCCGTCGTCCTGCGGCGGCCGACCCCAACCACCCTGCTGCGGCGGCTGCTGGCCCTGCTGAGGCGGCTGCCCTTGCTGGGGCGGCTCGCCCTGCTGAGGCGGCTGCTGGCCCTGTTGGGGCGGCTGCTGGCCCTGCTGCGGGGGCTGGTTCCAGCCGCCCTGCTGCGGAGGCTGCTGCTGGTTCGGCGGCTGACCCCAGCCCTGCCCACCCTGCTGCGGCGGAGGCTGCTGGCCGCCACCCCACTGGCCAGGCTGGCCCTGCTGCGGCTGACCTGGGTACTGCGGCTGGCCCGGGTACTGCTGACCGGGAGGCCCGTACTGCAGGCCGGGCTGACCGTACTGACCACCAGGACCCTGCTGACCGCCGTACTGCTGCCCCTGCGGGCCCCACTGCTGCGGCTGGCCCGGATACTGCCCGTACTGGCCGCCGCCTGGGAACTGCTGCTGCTTCTTGCGTCCGCGCAGGATGAAGAACACCACCGCGGCCGCGGCCAGGAGCACCAGCACGACGATCAGGATGATCGCCCAGACCGGGAACGAGCTGCCGGCCTCGGAGGTCAGCGAGACCTTGCCGAGCTTGTCCAGGCTGTCGTACGTCGCCGTCCGGCCGCTGATCTGCGCGCCGTCGTCGTGCTCGAGGATCTTGCCCGGCATGGTGATCTTGAACTTGATCACCGGCTGAACGCTGTCCGGGATCTGGTTGCCCAGGTTGGTGTCCTTCACGCTGACGACGAACTTGTCGCCGTCCTTGCGGAAGCCGACCCCGCCGGCGGTCGACGTGCCCATGTCGCTGAACGGGACGTTGTCGAAGCTGCAGTCCGAGCCGACGTACTTGTCGTCCTCGTACGGCTTGCAGCTGACGCCCGCGGTCTCGCTCTTCTTGATCTCGCCCTCGACCTGCTTGCGGATCGCGTCGAGCGACTGGCCGCTGGACTCGACCAGCTGCTTGTCGACGCCGATCTTCATGGTCCCCGAGACCGTCTCGTCGGAGTTCACCTTCAGGTCGGCATCGAGGTTCACGCACCCGGTCAGGCCGATCAGGCACGCCCCGGCAACGAGCGCCATGCGCAAGCGGTTCTTCATGACGCAGATCATTCCAGACCAGGGGGACAGAACGTGTCCGGGCGGGTACTTGAGGCGCCGGACCGGAAACTGTCGGAGGGACCCGGCAAGATGGGGAACGTGCAGAAGTCCACCGCGTTGAGCCGATTCTCGCCCGCGACCCGGGCGTGGTTCGGCGACGTCTTCGAAGCGGCCACCCCGGCCCAGCTCGAGGCGTGGGACGCGATCACCGCGGGCCGGGACGCGCTGGTCGTCGCGCCCACCGGTTCGGGCAAGACGCTGGCCGCCTTCCTCTGGGCCCTGGATCGGTTGGCCACCACTCCCCCGCCGGACGACCCCAAGTTGCGCTGCCGAGTGCTCTACGTCTCGCCGATGAAGGCGCTCGCCGTCGACGTCGAGCGCAATCTGCGCGCACCGCTGATCGGCATCCGGGAGACCGCTCGCCGGCTCGGTGAGGCGCCGATCGAGGTCGACGTCGCGGTCCGCTCCGGCGACACCCCGGCGAGCGAGCGACGCAAGTTCGCGACCAAGCCTGCCGACGTCCTGATCACCACTCCGGAGTCGTTGTTCCTGCTGCTCACGTCGCAGGCGCGCGAATCGTTGCGCGGCATCGAGACCGTGATCGTCGACGAGGTGCACGCGGTCGCGGGGACGAAACGCGGCGCGCACCTGGCGCTCACGCTCGAGCGGCTGGACGCGCTGCTGCCCAAGCCGGCTCAGCGGATCGGGCTGTCGGCGACGGTCCGGCCGGTCGAGGAGGTCGCCCGGTTCCTCGGCGGCGAGCGGCCGGTGACCGTGGTCCAGCCCAAGTTCACCAAGCAGTGGGACCTGAGCGTCGTCGTACCGGTCGAGGACATGGCCGAGCTGGCGAGCACCGAGATCGAGACGTCGGGGTCGGCCGCCGGTCCGCCCCAGCACGCGTCGATCTGGCCGCACGTCGAGGAGCACGTCTTCGACCTGATCTCCTCACACCGCTCCACGATCGTCTTCTCGAACTCGCGCCGCCTGGCCGAGCGCCTCACTGCCCGGCTCAACGAGATCGCCGCCGAGCGGGCCGAGCTGGAGCTGGCAGACGCCGGTTCGCCCGCGCAGGTGATGGCTCAGTCCGGGGCGTCCCTGGCCGCGCCGCCGTTGATCGCGCGGGCGCACCACGGCTCGGTGAGCAAGGAGCAACGCGGGCTGATCGAGGAGGATCTCAAGTCCGGGCGGCTGCCCTGCGTGGTCGCGACGAGCAGTCTGGAGCTGGGTATCGACATGGGCGCGGTCGATCTGGTGATCCAGGTCGAGGCGCCGCCGTCGGTCGCGAGTGGCCTGCAGCGGGTCGGGCGGGCCGGTCACCAGGTCGGCGCGACGTCGCGTGGCGTGCTGTTCCCGAAGTTCCGCGGCGACCTGGTCGACACGGCCGTTGTGGTGCAGCGGATGCGCGACGGGCTGATCGAGAGCCTGCACATCCCTGCGAACCCGCTCGACGTGCTGGCCCAGCAGATCGTCTCCATCGTCGCGCTCGACACCATCGACGTCGACGAGCTCTTCACGCTGGTACGGCGGTGCGCGCCGTTCGCGACCTTGCCGCGCTCGGCGTACGACGGGGTGCTGGACATGCTGTCCGGGCGGTACCCGTCGGACGAGTTCGCCGAGCTTCGGCCGCGGATTGTGTTCGACCGGGTCAGCGGGGAGATCTCCGGCCGGCCGGGTGCGCAACGGCTCGCGGTGACCAGCGGCGGCACGATCCCGGACCGCGGGCTGTTCGGCGTCTTCCTGGTCGGTGAGTCGACCAACCACCGGGTCGGTGAGCTGGACGAGGAAATGGTCTACGAGTCACGCGTGGGTGACGTGTTCACGCTCGGCGCGTCCAGCTGGCGGATCGAGGACATCACGCACGACCGGGTGTTGGTCTCGCCGGCGCCGGGTCAGCCCGGGCGGCTGCCCTTCTGGAAGGGCGACGCGGTCGGGCGACCGGCCGAGCTCGGAGCGGCCACCGGCGCGTTCGTGCGGACGATGGCGGCGCTGTCGCCGGCCAAGGCGATCAAACGAGCCCGCGACGCGGGCCTGGACGAGTACGCGGCGAACAACCTGGTCGCGTATCTCGGCGAGCAACGCGAAGCGACCAGCCGGGTGCCGGACGACGTGACGATCCTGGTCGAGCGGTTCCGCGACGAGCTGGGCGACTGGCGGGTCTGCATTCATTCGCCGTACGGCGGGCAGGTGCATGGGCCGTGGGCGTTGGCGATCGCCGCGCGGCTGCGCGAGCGGTACGGGATGGACGCCCAGTCGGTCTCGGGTGACGACGGGATCGTGCTGCGGCTTCCAGAGACCGACGAGCCGCCGCCGGGTGCGGAGCTGGTGCTGTTCGACCCGGCCGAGATCGAGGACTTGGTGACCGCGGAGGTCGGTGGGTCTGCGCTGTTCGCGGCCCGCTTCCGCGAGTGCGCTGCGCGGGCTCTTCTGCTGCCGCGGCGTAATCCGGGGAAGCGATCGCCCTTGTGGCAGCAAAGGCAGAAGTCGGCTCAGCTGCTCAGCGTGGCCAGCAAGTACGGGTCGTTCCCGATCGTGCTGGAGACGCTGCGCGAGGTGCTGCAGGACGTCTACGACCTGGACGCGTTGAAGGATCTGCTGACCGGGATCGGTGAGCGGCGGATCTCCGTGGTCGAGGTGGAGACCCAGGAGGCGTCGCCGTTCGCGAAGTCGCTGCTGTTCGGGTACGTAGGCGCCTTCATGTACGAGGGCGACGCGCCGCTGGCGGAGAAGCGCGCGGCGGCACTCGCGCTCGATCAGAGTCTGCTGTCCGAGTTGCTCGGCCGGACCGAGCTGCGCGAGCTGCTCGATGCCGAGGTCGTGCTGCGGACCGAGGCCGAGCTGCAGCGGCTGGCGGAGGATCGCCGAGCGCGTGATGCGGAGGGGCTGTTCGACGTACTGCGGTTGGTTGGGCCGCTGTCGGTTCACGAGGCTGGGCAGCGTTGTGTCGACGGCGCTGATGCCGAGGCGTGGCTGACGGATCTGGCGGCGGCTCGGCGAGTGGTTCGGGTTCGGATCGCGGGCGAACATCGCTGGGCTGTGGTCGAGGACGTTGCTCGGCTGCGGGATGCGCTCGGCGTGCCGGTGCCGCCTGGGGTGGCCGAGGCGCATGCCGAATCGGTCGCGGATCCGCTGGGCGATCTCGTCTCGCGGTACGCCCGGACGCACGGGCCGTTCCGGGCCGTGGATCTGGCGACGCATCTTGGGACCGGCGTCGCGGTCGTGACGGATACGCTGCGGCGGCTCGGTGCCGCGGGGCGGGTGGTCGAGGGCGAGTTCCTGCCTGGCGGCATCGCGATGGAGTGGTGCGACAGCGAGATCCTCCGGCTGCTGCGGCGTCGATCTTTGGCCGCGCTGCGTAAAGAGGTCGAGCCGGTCGAGCCCGCTGCGTTGGCGCGGTTCCTGCCTGCCTGGCAGGGAATCACGAGCAGCCGCGGGCGCGGGTACGACGTACTACTGGGTGCGATCGAGCAGCTGGCGGGATGTGCCGTGCCTGGGTCGGCGCTGGAGTCGATCGTGTTGCCAGCGCGAGTGCCTGGGTACCAGCCGTCGATGCTGGATGAGTTGACCGCGACCGGTGAGGTGATCTGGGCGGGGTCCGGTTCGTTGCCGGGGACGGATGGCTGGGTTTCGCTGCATCTGGCGGACAACTGCGATCTGACCTTGCCGGATCCGGACGCCACGCTCGAGGTCGGCGAGACGCATCAGGCGGTGCTGGATGCGCTGGCTGGCGGCGGTGCGTTCTTCTTCCGCCAGCTCAGCGATGCGGTCGGCGCAGCCAGCGGTGTGGTCGACGACGAGACGATGGTCGGGGTCCTTTGGGATCTCGTCTGGGCTGGGTATCTGACCAATGACACCTTGGCTCCGGTGCGGTCGTTGGTGAGCGGTGGTCGCGGAAGTCATCGGACTCGACGGGCGACGCCGCGTGCGCGGCCCGGCCGGGCGCCACGACCTGGGCGGCCGACGATGCCTGCCCGTAGTGGTCCGCCGACGGCCGGCGGGCGGTGGTCGTTGCTGCCGGAGCGGAATGAGGACCCGACACGTCGGGCGCATGCTGCGGCGGAGACGCTCCTCGATCGCTACGGGATCGTCACGCGCGGCTCGGTGATCACCGAGCGGACGCCTGGTGGATTCGCGGCCGTGTACAAGGTTCTGAGCGCCTTCGAGGAGTCAGGGCGTTGCCGGCGCGGGTACTTCGTGGCGGGGCTGGGGGCGGCGCAGTTCGCGCTTCCTGGCGCGGTCGATCGACTGCGGGCTTTGGCGGACGGCGCGCCTGGTGGCGGGCGGGAGGATTCTGCGGCGCGTGCCGTCGTACTGGCTGCTTCGGATCCTGCGAACCCGTACGGCGCTGCGCTGCCGTGGCCGGAGCGAGAGAACGCCGGCGGACATCGGCCGGGCCGAAAGGCCGGTGCGCTGGTCATGCTCGTCGACGGGAAGCTGATCGTGTACGTCGAGCGCGGCGGGCGGACGGTGCTGAGCTTCACCGAGGATCCGGAGCTGCTGCAGCCGGCTGTCGATGCGCTGGCCCTGGCGATCAGGGACGGGCATCTGGGCAAGCTGAGCGTCGAGACCGCGGACGGCGAACAGGTGCGGCACACGGCCTTCGGAGACGCCTTGGCGAAGGCAGGCTTCCACGCGACGCCGCGCGGGCTGCGGCTGCGCGTCTGAGGCTGCTGGCATGCCCGAAGGAGACACCGTCTGGCGCGCGACCAAGCGGCTCGACCAAGCACTGGCCGGGAAGGTGCTGATCAAGACCGACTTCCGCGTGCCGACGTTGGCGACGACCGACCTGAGCGGCCGGACCGTCGTTGAGGTTGTGCCTCGGGGCAAGCATCTGCTGATGCGTCTTTCCGGCGAGACGACGATCCACAGCCATTTCCGGATGGACGGGAGCTGGCATCTTTACCGGCCTGGCGAGCGGTGGAAGGGCGGGCCCGACTATCAGGTTCGGGCAGTGCTGGAGACCGAGTCATGGACTGCGGTGGGCTATCGGCTGCCGGTCCTGGAGTTGGTGGCAACCTCCGCCGAGGACACTGTGGTCGGGCATCTCGGGCCTGACCTGTTGTCGCCGTCCTTCGACCGGGCAGTTGCCCTGGCCAACTTGTCGACCGATCCCGAGCGGACGATCAGTGAGGCGTTGCTCGACCAGCGGAACCTGGCCGGCATCGGGAACTTCTACCGGACCGAGGTCTGCTTCCTCCTCGGGCTGCATCCTTGGCGCCCGGTGTCGACGGTCGATCTCGGGGCCGCGGTTGACCTGAGCCGGCGGCTGATGAAGGCGAACCTCGTTCACGCGGCGCAGGTCACCACCGGCGTGGACCGGCCGGGACAACGCAGCTGGGTCTTCGAGCGACCGGGGAAGCCGTGCCGACGATGTCGCACGCTCATTCAGACGGCTCCGATCGGCGAACCGCCGCGGGCGCGGGTCAGCTACTGGTGCCCGCGCTGCCAGCCGGAGAACTGACCTGTGGACAACCCCGCCGACCGAACCGGAACCGGATACCTTCTCTGACGAGACGCAATCGAACATGTGTTCGATTCGGAGAGGAGAAGATGATGACGGAGATCTGCTACAGCCACTACAACACTCGCCACGCCGCCAAGGCGGGTGGCGAGTCATGACGACCGGATCAGGCCGCGACGACCTCGGGCTCGATCGTCGTGTGCGCCAGCACCAGAGCCTCTTCGCGGGCCAGGTCCTCGCTCACCTCGGCGAAGATCATCGAGAGCGGTACGTCGAGGGCCGTGCAGATTGCTGCCAGCAACTCGCTCGAGGCTTCCTTCTGACCGCGCTCCACCTCGGAGAGGTAGCCCAGGCTCACCCGGGCCTCGGCGGACACCTCGCGCAGAGTGCGCCCCTGGCGCAGCCGCTTACGCCGCAGTACGTCGCCCAGCAGGCCACGAACCAGCACCATGAGGTTTCTCCCTTCCGCCTGTCGGACCGAATCTACTCGCACCGTAGCTCGACCGTGGGAACCAACGGTACCCGTTGCCGGGTCACTACTGTTCGCAACGTCCAGCTTCGGTGCGCCGCTCCAGTCTGCCCTACCTCTGCCCATGCTGGTCTCAACACCCCGATCAGCCAGGATCTTCCGTCATCAACTCGGCGCCGAGCTTCAGGACCGCCTCGACACTCCCCCAGCGAACAGCGGCCCGATCTCCGCTCAGTGACAGCTTCCGGACCTCGACCTTGCGCGGCCCGGCCGCCGCGACGTACACCGTGCCGGCTTCGATCCCGGCCTGCGGATCCGGTCCGGCCACACCCGTCGTGGCGAGGCCGTAGGTGGCCCCCAGCCGCTCCCGGACGCCCGCCGCCAGCGCGTGGGCCGTATCGGCGTGCACGGGCCCGACAGCGGCCAGCAGGTCCTCGGGAACGCCCGCGAGCGTCGCCTTCAGGTCGGTGGCGTAGACGATCACGCCGCCGCGGTAGACGGCAGAGATTCCCGGTACGTCGGTCAGCGTGGCGCCGACCAGCCCGCCGGTGAGGGACTCCGCGGTAGCGACGGTGGCTTCGCGCTCCTTGAGGAGCTCCACGAACTGGGCGAGTGCCGTGTCCAGACTGCTGGGCTCACTGGCAGCGGTGTGCCTGCCAAGAGACGTCGCGCTGTCGCTCGCGCTGGACGGCGGCGGGTTTGTGCCACCTTCTGCGCCGGGCGTGTCGGCCGTCATGGCAGCGGACGTTTGGCGGCGGCGCGGAGGCGGACCGCGCGACCCACGTAATCGAGGCCGGTCGCGATCGTGACGATCACGGCCGCGGCCATGAACGCCACGGCGGTCCAGTGCAGGACCGCCACCGAGTGCCAGGGAAGGAGGTAGAGACCGAGTGCGATCGCCTGCAGGACCGTTTTCAGCTTGCCGCCACGGCTGGCCGGCATCACGCCGTGCCGAATCACCCAGAACCGGAGCGCGGTCACCCCCCACTCGCGGACCATCACCACGATGGTGACCCACCACGGCAGATCACCGAGCAGGGACAAGCCAATGAACGCGGCACCGGTGAGCGCCTTGTCCGCGATCGGGTCGGCGATCTTGCCGAAGTTCGTGACCATGTTCCAGCGGCGCGCGATGTCACCGTCGAACCGGTCGGTGACGATCGCGACCACGAAGGCGGCTGTCGCCAGCAACCGGTTCCCGTCGTCGACCCCACTGTCACGCAGCAGCAACCAGACGAACAACGGCACCAGGACGAGCCGCAGCACGGTCAGCCCGTTCGCCACGTTCCAGGCGCTCGGCGCGCTGATCGGACCGGTGGCCGCGTGCGGCACCGGATTCGTCGGCGGGTTCGTCACGCGGTCAGGTTAGCTGCCTGGACGACTTCCTGGGGCTGCACGTGCGCGGCGTACTCCGCGACGAGGTCGACTCCTTCGCTCGCCACCACGGTGGCGACGACGAGATCTCCGAGGGCGAGACCGTCGGGCAGACCAGTCAGCGTGGTGGAGCCATCGACCTCGGGGCCCTGGTGGGCGGCGCGGCCTTCAGCGGTGTCGCCGTCCAGGGACTCGACCAGGACCTCGAGCGTCTCTCCGACCCGCGCCTCGGCGCGGGCCGAGGTCAGGTCCTCGGCCAGCCGGGTGACGCGGTCGAGGCGGGCCGCGATCGTGTCCTCGTCCAGCTTGCCGTCGTAGGTCTCGGCCTCGGTGCCGTCCTCGTCGGAGTACCCGAACACCCCGATCGCGTCGAGCCCGGCGCGGGAAAGGAAGTCGCAGAGAATGTCCACGTCCTCCTCGGTCTCCCCCGGGAACCCGACAATCACGTTGCTCCGGATGCCCGCAGTGGGCGCCTGCGCGCGGACCTGCTCGATCAGCTCGAGGAAGCGCTCCGAGTCACCGAACCGGCGCATCCGGCGCAGCAACGGGCCGGACGCGTGCTGGAACGACAGGTCGAAGTACGGCACGACACCAGGGGTCGAGGTCATCGCGCTGATCAGCGTCGGGCGCATCTCGGCCGGCTGCAGGTACGAAACGCGGACTCGCGTCAGCCCCGGCACAGCTGCGATCTCGCCGACGAGCGTCTCGAGCAGGCGCAGATCGCCCAGGTCCTTGCCGTACGAGGTCGAGTTCTCGGAGACGAGGAAGACCTCACGCACGCCGTTCTCGGCGAGCCAGTGGGCTTCGCCGAGGACCTCGGTCGGCCGGCGTGACACGAACGCTCCACGGAACGCCGGGATCGCACAGAAGGCACAACGCCGGTCGCAACCCGACGCCAGCTTCAGCGGCGCCATCGGACCGCCGTCCAGCCGCCGTCGCATTACACGCGGGCCGCTGGCCGGCGCGCTCATGAGGTCTGGCGCGTCGATGGTTAGCTCAGAGGGCTCGGACGGCTTGACCGCACGTCCCTTCAGCTCGGCCGTCGCGCCGGCCGCCAACGCGTCGACATCGCCGTTCGCGGGCTTCAACGCGGCAGGGATGTGAGAGCCGTGTGCACCTGCCGCAACGTGCGCGGAGACCGCGCCACCATTGTCAGACGCCGAGTCGCCGTGGCCAGGGACTGCGACACCGTGGGCGCCGGCGCGGTCGGCCGGAGCAAGCGGAAGCAGCTTGCGACGGTCCCGCGGGACGTGGGACTGGTGCTTGGTCCCGGACAGGATCGAGCGCAGCTTGTCGGAGATGTCCGCGTAGTCGTCGAAGCCGAGCACCGCGTCCGTCTCCGGCAGCGCCTCGGCCAACTGCTCGCCGTACCGCTCAGCCAGGCACCCGACCGCGACGACAGCCTGCGTCCGGCCCGAGTCCTTGTAGTCGGAGGCGGCCAGCAACGTGTCGACCGAGTCCTTCTTGGCGGCCTCGACGAATCCGCAGGTGTTCACCACCACGGTGTCCGCCTCGGACGCGTCCTCCACCAGCCGGAACCCGCCGGCTTCCAACCGTCCGGCCAGTTCTTCGGAGTCCACATCATTACGAGCACAGCCCAGCGTGACCAGGGCGACAGTCGTGGGGTTCGTAGTCATCACCCCGAGTATGACTGCTGCCACCCCAACGCCCATAACCAACCACCTCACCCACCACCCGAACCAGGTGGTAGTCAGCCGTTCAGGCGTCGATGCAGACGCGCGAAACCGGGCTGGGTCATCGTCGAGCCGGGCCAGGCGGTCGAAGCCCCAGGTCTGCACGCCTGGGCGGTCGACCACGCCCAGCACGCGAGCAGCCAGGTCCCAGAGAGCACGCGAGAGGAGCGCATAGTCGAGATGGACGAGGCTCAGGTCCTCGGCGCGGTACTCGGCGAGGTAGTCATCCAGCTGTCGAGTTTCCGCCGCGATCCAGAGGTCGTGCTCCCGCGGAGCGAACACAGCCACATCAGTCAGCGTTGCCGTGGTGCCGGGCTACGCGCTGAGGTGCTCGGCTTGCATGCGTTGGCGTTGGGTCCGGGTCGCATGCGTTGACGTGAGCCTTCTCGCTCGCGTTGACGTGGGCTCGGGTCATGCGCGCCGCCGGGGGCTCGGGTTCCCACGCGTTGGCGTTGGGTCCGGGTCGCACGCGTTGACGTGAGCCCTCTCGCTCGCGTTGACGTGGGCTCGGGTCATGCGCGCCGCCGGGGGCTCGGGTTCCCACGCGTTGGCATGGGTGCGGGCCGCTGGAGGAACGGGCGTCGAGTCTGTTGCGTTGGACCAGCTGCGCAATATTGCCAACCTGCTCAGGGCACGCGCGGGTCCGGGGAGCGCAGTGCTGGAAGCCGGAGGGCAAGTACCCGCTGACCGCGACCGGCGGCCGGCGGCCGCGCGACCATCGCGGCGGAACTGACCCTGCATGGCCAGACGCGGTGTTCGCGACGCCGACGGAGACCGTGGTGCCCGTGCGGGCCGGTGAGCGTTCGGCTTAGGCGTGGCACGGGGCGGCTACTCGGCGGGCGGGTAGCAGCACGATCGCCGGCTGCGGGATCCGCGTGATCGCGGAGGTGCGCGACAACCCCGGCGCCCGGCTGGTGTTCCTCGGGCGGCGGGGCGGGGATGGCCCCGATCCTGGACGCCGCTTGTCGGTCCGGTCGGCCGCTGGTTCTCGCGCTGCGGGTGGAGGTCAGGCGGGTTTTTGGATGGTGCCGGTGGGGGTGATGGTGAAGCGTTTGGTGGTGGGGACGGCTTTTTTGCCGTTGATGGTGATCGTGAGGTTCTTGAGAGCGCCTGCCGAGACTCGGATGGAGCCGGGGTAGGTGACGGTTTGTGTCGAGCCGGTGCCGAGGAGGCCCTGGAAGAGGACTTCGCCGTAGTAGTTGCGGAGGGTTACGTAGGTTCCTTCGCCGGTGGACTTGAGGACTACTACGACCTTCGTGGCGGGCTTGGGCTTCGCCGGGGTCGTGGGCTTCGCGGGCGGCGGCTTCGTCGCGGTGGGTTTGGGGGCGGGGGTGGTGACTGCCGGCGTCGGGCTCGCGCTGCGGGAGGCGTTGGCCTCGACGTCGCTGGGCAGGGTGAACAGGCGGACCATTCCCCAACCCATCAGGCCGACCAGGATCGCGCCGACGACGACCGCCCAGCGGGGGCGGACCGGGTGCAGGCGGGGTTTGCGGGGCTCGATGCGTTCGTCGCGGCGGGCGCGGTCGGGCTCCTTGGGTGGGTAGGCCTCGTCGAACGCCGCCAGCAGCGGCGCCGGGTCGGCCTTGACCACGCGGGCGATCGAGCGGATGTGGCCGCGGGCGTAGAAGTTTCCACCGCAGCGGGCGAAGTCGTCGGCCTCCATCGCGACCAGCAGACCTGTTCTGATCCGGGTGGCAGCACTCAGCTGCTCGATGGTCAGGTCCGCCCGTTCGCGGGCCGCCGTGAGTTCACTGCCGATGGTCACGTTCCCACCGCCTCTCCACCGCCCGTGTGCTTACCGATCCGCCGACATCAAGTCAACGGCCTTGGCCCGACGGGGTCACGGCAGAGTCAGATTTGTTCCCTGACCGGACATCTCGCGTCCGCCAGCATGTGCAGAGCCTGTACCACTTCCCCGTTCGACGGCCGTGCCGTCAACCCGAACGGTACCGCGAGAGAGGTCCCGGTGAGGCGACGGTTGGCATCGGTGGTCCTGCGCGTCGCGGCCGGCATCGCCGCGAGCATCGGTCCGGGGTCGAGCAGGTGGACGGCGATCCGGCCGTCGTCGAGGGGGTGCCTGCGACGCAGGACGGTCACCTCTTCGATCTCTTCCCAGCGGGTGCCGATCCACTCGTCGCCGATCCGCAGGCGGATCCCGACGCGGTCGGCGACGAGCATGTCCCCGACGGTCAGAGCGCGGGCACAGACCACGGCGAGCGCGGCGAACGCAGCCGCGGCGAACCAGCGCAGGACGCCGGTCGGCGAGGTCGACGCGGAGGTCGCGAAGCCGATCGCCACCAGGGCGGCGCCAATCGCGATACCGCCGTGGACTTTCTGCGAGGAGCGGACGGTGAACTCCTGCAGCAGTTCCTCGGGTTCGACGTCGAACTCCTCGACCTCGAACTGCGTGTCGTGCACCGATGCCTCACCCTCGTACGCCGGGACGTCGCCCGGGGCTTCCAACTGCTCGTCGTGCACCGGCGCTGCCTCTCGGGCCTCGACAGGGGTCTCGTTGCGGACTCGCACTGGGCCTCCTCGCGACCCACTCGACGCCTGCGCGCCAACCAGGGTCAGGCTCGGAGCCTCACCAACCGCGAAGCCGACGGGGGCTTCAGCAATCGGGGCACTCGGCCGGGTCTGGGGGCGCTGGGAGTCCGGCCGGGTGCGGGAGGCCTGGGTATCGGGCCGAGCCCGGGAGGCGTGCGAGTCCGGCTTGGTGCCACTCGGTGCCTGGGAGTCAGCGACGTTCACGGGTGCTGGCGCCTGGGCTGCGCGGGCCGGGGAGCCTCGGCGTGAGCTGCGTCGGGATGGTGAAAGGTTTGCCTCGACGGGGACCGGCCTCAGCGCAGTTGGCGAGCCGGGGACGCCCGCAGGTACGGGGTTGAAGGCGACCTGGGGATCCGAGACGCCTGCTGACACGGGGTCAGAGGCAGTTTGGGGATCGGCAACGCCGGCAGGCCCGGCGGGAGGGGCGGTCTCCGAGGTGGGGATGACCTGAGGGTTCGGGGAACTCTGCTGGGCATTCCGGCCGGCAGGCGATGTGTCGGTGCCGCGACCAGCGGATACCTGCTGGGTCCCTCGGTTCGAGGGGCCCTCGCGGACTGCGCGGCGGGATGACGGCGCTTCTGTCGGGGTGTGGGCCGAGGGCGCCGGGGTGGTGCTGCGCTTGGGGGCTGCTGGGATGGGCTGGGCGCTGCGGCCGTGGGGGTGGAGTTCGGGGGCGGCGGGGGTGGTGGGGTCGGACGGCTCACGGGGGATGGTGGTTGGGGCCGGCACGGTCACTCTCCTCGCAGGGTGGCGACGAAGTCCTCTAGGTCATCGGGTTTGACCAGGACGTCTCGGGCCTTGGAGCCCTCGCTCGGCCCGACCACTCCCCGGCTCTCCAGGATGTCCATCAGGCGGCCCGCCTTGGCGAAACCGACCCGGAGCTTGCGCTGCAGCATCGACGTGGAACCGAACTGGGTGGAGACGATGAGCTCGGCGGCCTGGACGACCAGGTCGAGGTCGTCGCCGATCTCGTCGTCGAGGTCCTTGCTCGGACCGGCCACGGCCGTGACGTCCTCGCGGTACGTCGGCTGCAGCTGCTCCTTGCAGTGCTCGACGACGGCCTGGATCTCGTGCTCGGTGACCCAGGCGCCCTGGATACGCATCGGCTTGCTCGCGCCCATCGGCAGGAACAGACCGTCACCCTGGCCGACCAGCTTCTCCGCGCCGGGCTGGTCCAGGATGACCCGGCTGTCGGCCAGCGACGAGGTCGCGAACGCCAGCCGGGACGGAACGTTGGCCTTGATCAGACCGGTCACGACGTCCACCGACGGCCGCTGGGTGGCGAGCACCAGGTGGATACCGGCCGCACGGGCCAGCTGGGTGATCCGGACGATCGAGTCCTCGACGTCGCGCGGGGCGACCATCATCAGGTCGGCGAGCTCGTCGACGATCACCAGCAGGTACGGGTACGGCGTGAGGACGCGCTCGCTGCCCGGCGGCGGCTTCACCTTGCCGGCGCGGACGGCCTTGTTGAAGTCGTCGACGTGCCGGTAGCCGAAGGCCGCGAGGTCGTCGTACCGCATGTCCATCTCGCGGACGACCCACTGCAGCGCCTCGGCCGCCTTCTTGGCGTTGGTGATGATCGGCGTGATCAGGTGCGGGATGCCCTCGTAGCTGTTCAGCTCGACCCGTTTGGGGTCGACCAGGATCATCCGTACCTCGTCGGGCGTGGACCGCATCAGGACCGAGGTGATCAGCGAGTTCACGAACACCGACTTGCCCGAACCGGTCGCACCCGCGACCAGCAGGTGCGGCATCTTCGCCATGTTCGCGACCACGAAGCCGCCCTCGACGTCCTTGCCCAGGCCGGCCACCATCGGGTGGTGGTCGTTGCGCGCGTTCGCCGAGCGGATCACGTCGCCGAGGCTGACGATCTCCTTGTCGGTGTTCGGGATCTCGATACCGATCGCGGACTTGCCGGGGATCGGGGACAGGATCCGTACGTCGGCCGAGGCCACGGCGTACGCGATGTTCTTCGACAGCGCGGTGACCTTCTCGACCTTCACCGCGGAGCCGAGCTCGACCTCGTACCGGGTGACGGTCGGGCCGCGGGTGTACCCGGTGACCTGGGCGTCGATGCCGAACTGGTCGAACACCTCGGTCAGCCGGTCGACCACCGCGTCGGACGCCTTGGTCCGGGCCTTGTGCACCGAACCCGGCTTCAGCATGTTGCCGTCGGGCAACGTGTAGGTGATGTCGCCGGACAGGCTGAGCTGCTCGACGCGTTGCGGCAGCGGTGTGTGCGGCGGCGGTTCGGGCGCGGAGTCGCCCTTGCCCGACTTCGCCGGGGCGGCAGCCGCGGCGGCCGAGGCGGCGATCGGGTCCGCGGCGTCGCCGTCGACGTCGTACGGGTCGTCCTCCTCGACCGGCGGCTTGGCCTTGCGGCCGCGCTTGGAGAGCTCGCGACCCTCCAGCACCGGCGAGTCGTACGGCTTGATCGTCGGGTCGCCGTCGTCGAGCGCGGCCTTCGACCTGCGCTCCTTGCGGGTCAGCCGGACGGTGTCGTCGGTGCTCGGCTGCGCGGACGGCGCGTCGGCGGGGATCTCGGTCCTGCCGAGCAGTACGTCGAACGCAGCGCGGACGCGGAGCGGGATGGCGTAGATCGGCGTCCCGGTGACGACCAGCGCGCCGAAGACCGACAGCAGCACCAGCAGCGGTGAGGCGACGTACGACGTCAGCAGGTCGGACAGCAGCGACGAGACGACGTATCCGATCGCACCGCCGGCCTCTTGGAGCGGCATGTCGCCGTCCTGGCTCGGGCGCGGGATGCCGTGGGCGATGTGGACCAGGCCGAGGATGCCGAGTGAGATCGCCGTCCAGCCGATCACCTGGCGTCCCGCCGGGCCGTTGCGGTCCGGGTGACGCAGGGTGCGCAGCGCGATGAACAGGAGCATCAGCGGCACGGCCCAGCCGAGCATGCCGACGCTGCCGCTGACGACCGTGCGGATCGCGTTGCCGACCGCGCCGGGCAGGGTCCACCAGATCGCGGCCGCGACGATCACGGCCAGCCCGATCAGGCCGAGGCCGGCGCCGTCGCGGCGGTGCGCGGGATCGAGGTCGCGGGCGCCGTTGCCGACGCCGCGCACGATGCTGCCGAGCAGGTGGGCGAAGCCGAGCCACAGCTTCACCAGCCCGCGGCCGATGGCGATCATCGCGGCCGCGAACGGGCCTGCTCCCCCGCCGGATTTGGGCGTGCTGGTCCGCGCGGCGGTGCTACCACCGCGCTTCGCGCTCTGCCCACGCTTCTGGGCGCCTGACGGACGGGAGCGTCCACCGGCTGCCGAACGCGCCGTACTCGGGCGCTTGGCTGCCGACTTCTGCGCCCGCGCCGGGGAAGACGTGCGGGTCGCCATGTCTAGCAGGCTACCCCGAGGACCACTCGAGTCACACGTGTCACACGCCGGTCACGCTGCCCCATCCGTCGCGTCACAGCGCAGCTCTCCCACCGGTGGGGAGGAGGGAAGCAGGAAGAAATGAGGAAGAGAGGGAGGAGGGAGGAGGGAGGAGGGAGGAGGGTGGAGGCCGGGGGCGGGGCCGGAGCCGGGAGGCTGGAGCCGGAGCCGGGGGCCAGGAGGCGAGGGCCGGGGGCCGCGGTCCGGAGGCGGGGGCGGAGGGCGGAGGCGGAGGGCGGAGGCGGAGGCGGAGGCGGAGGCGGAGGGAGAGAGGGCCGAGGCCGAAGGCTCACCCCAGCAGGGTCAGGCAGGGCGGAAGGCCGTCCGTGTAGCGTCGTTCGGCGGGGCGGTTCGCAGGCAAAAGCTGGTCGCGGGCGAACCAAATGGGCGTGGCGGGCATCCGACCTGGCGGGGGTCGAGACGAAGGTGGGCGTACCGAGGTGAAGAACGTACGAGTTCGGCTGATCATGCTGGTGGCCGGACTGACGGTGGCGGCGGTGACCGCGGGTGCCACGCTGGCGGTCCGGAGGGTTCCGCACGACAGTGTCAGTGCCGCCGGTCCGCTCAGCGGGACGCCGTCGGCCTCAGCGTCGACGCCCACCGACGTGAAGGTCGACCTCGCCAAGCTCCCCCTTGGCCAGCTGCCGCAGATGGCTTTTCTGGTCGACCGCGTCGTACGCGGCGGCACCGGCCCGGTCGCGACTGTGCCAGGCAAGGAGCCGATCCAGCAGGTCGTGCGCTTCGGCGGCGGTCTGCTCGCGATCCTCGAGACCGGCGACGTGACGACCGAGCTCCGGCGGGTCGAGCCGTACTCCGAGGCGTTCAGTCCCGGTCGGGTCGCCAATGTGAGCAGCCTGGTGGCGTCGGCCGAGGAGGACCTCGCCGCGTACGCCGTGGCCGGCCAGAGCGCGATCTACTGGGTCGACTCGCGGGACTCCGAGCTGGTCCAGCGGTCGTTGAAGCGGCCGGAGTACGGGCGCACGCAGGTGCTCGCCGTACGCGGTGATCTCGTCTACTTCAGTGCCGAGGGCAAGGGATACCCGGCGCCGGAGACGTACTACCGGTGGGACTCCAAGTCCGGGAAGGTGACGGCGATCAAGACCGTCCACGGGCTCGAGGGGCTCAACACGGCAGGCACCGCAGCGGCCGACTTCATCAGCGGTGCGGCCCAGACCTTCTGCAGCGCGGTCACCGAGCTCGAGACCGGCAAGCGGCGGTTCCGGACCTGTGACTACTCGCTGGACGGGTTCACGCCTGACGACCGGACCGTTGTGGCGAGCGAGGACTTTCGTGGCAGCGGGGCCGAGGAGTTCACCGCGGCGCTGGACGCGAACTCTGGCCACGTACGGCGGCAGTGGGTGGGCGTCCAGTTCGTGATGGCGGTGGCCGAGGACGACGACCACCTGCTGATGGTGGTCGATACCGGGGAGGACACTCCGGTCGGCATCATCCGGTGCAGCATCGGGACCGGGAAGTGCGAGGTAGCACTGCCCAGAGACCGCTACGGCCGGAACAACGTGCAGCTGCTCGGCGCCCGGATCTGATCAGGTACGGCGAAGCCGGAGCGCCTGCCAGACCAGCACGTAGAGGACCAGGGCCGCGACGGCACCGGAAGCCAGGCCGGTGAGTGTGAACCGTACGACGGCCTCGCCGACCAGAGCGTCGTCCGAGTCAGCAGAAGCACGGCGTACGGCGACGACGGCGAAGGCGAGCGCCAGGACGCAGGCAGCAGCCAGTACGCCGTACCGGGCAGCAGGCGCGAGGCCGTTCCCGACCGGCCGAGCGGTGGTGCGGCGCCACCAGATCACCAGGTAGATGGCGACAGCTAGTACGCCGCCGATGCTGCTGACGTACTGGAGGACTCGGTTGACGTCCCAGGTCGGTGTGATCGACGTACTGAGGAACGACCAGTGCTGGACGAAGTAGCCGTCGCCGTGGGTGAAGGAGTCCCACACCACGTGGGTCAGGCCGCCGACGAACACCGAGACGACAGTCCAGAGCACACTCAGCCGCTGAGGAGCAGCGAGCCGACCGGCCAGCGACGGCGGAGCCAGCGCGATCAGCGGACGCCGGAGGATCAGCTGGTAGACCAGCAGAGCGAGCAGCGCCAGCAGCGGGTCCAGCCAGAACGCCGAGGTGAACTCGTGCGTGAGGGTCAGCGTGAAGTTCCCGTGGATGTAGCGGGTCGCGAACGTGTAGAGCGGCCCGATGTAGAGCAGGTCGGGCGCGAGCGCGCCGGCCACCAGCGCCGCCGGCACGAACGGGTGCCGCAGCAGCGGGAGGACGGCGGCCGGGTGGGCCAGCGGGAAAGGCACGGCCGCAGCGTAGGCGCTTAGGGGCTCAAAGCAACCGTCGGGGCCGACCGATCAAGCCCCGGTCACACCATCCAGATGCTCGCGCAGCAGGTCGGCATGCCCGCAGTGCCGCGCGTACTCCCCGATCAGATGGATGTAGATCATCCGCAGCGACGATTCCTCGCCCGAGAACGTGAACCGATCGTCCAGCGACCGCCCCGCGGCCGCCTCGTCGGAGAGCTTCCACTCCTCGACCAGAGCCTCGTACGACGCCTGCGCCTCGGCCGCGTCGATCTGCTCGAAGTCCGCGTCCTTGCCGAGCGCCGGATCGAAGACCGGCTCGGCCGGTACGTCGGCGAAGTGGATCCGGAACCAGATCCGCTCGACCTTCCGCGCATGCCTGATCAGGCCCAGCAGCGACAGCGTCGACGGCGGAGCGCTGCGCCGGGCGAGCTGCTCAGGACTCAGGCCCGCGCACTTGTAGAGCAGGGTGTGTCGGTAGAAGTCCAGGTAGCCGGCCAGCAGCTCGCGCTCAGGAGCCACGAGCGATCCGGTCGGCCGTTCGACGGCAGGGGCGGTCCAAGTCATCCGCGCATCCTCTCCGATCGCCCGCCCGGACCGCATCCCAATAAGCCCATCTCACGATGTGGCGGGAAATCTCAGAAAGCGAGATAGCTGCTAGCGCATCCACCGGTCCGTTGCTTATCGTCTTGGGCAGGTCATGAGAGCCAGCGACAAGCCCCGGCTAGCTGGACGGCAACCCTCCACCGCGGTGGGGTGCCCCGGGTGAGGACCAGGCCGTGCGGACACCCCGTTCGGCAAGTGCGGACCACCGGGAGCAGCAGCATGTCGATCCTCTCCATCCTCGAGCCGGCCAACGCCACGGCGACGCGTCAGGCCGTCACCCGGCTCACCACCGGCAGCATCCCCGCCACCGTCGGCGCCGACCTTCTGGTCCCGCTGGCCGACGGCCGGGTCACCGACTACGCCAACTTCGACCACGGCGCCAGCGCGCCGTGTCTGGAGTCGGTACGCCGTGCGGTCGAGGCGGCGCTGCCGTCGTACGCGTCGGTGCACCGCGGCAACGGCTACGCCTCCCGGATCACCACCCAGTGGTACGAGCGGGCCCGCGCCGAGGTGCACTCGTTCGTCGGTGCCCGCGAGGACGACCAGGTGATCTTCACCCGGCAGACCACCGACGCGCTCAACCTGCTCGCCAAGGCACTGCCCGCCGACGCGACCGTGATCGTCTTCGAGTCCGAGCACCACGCGGCCCTCCTGCCCTGGCCGGCCGAGCGGACCGTCCGGCTCGCGGCTCCGTCCACCACTGCCGGTGCCGTCACCGCTGTCGCCGACGCACTGCGCCAAGCGCCGGAGGGCCCGCGGCTGGTCGTCGTGACCGGTGCGAGCAACGTGACCGGCGAGATCTTCCCGATCGCCGAGCTGGCCGCTGTCGCCCGGGCCCACGGCGCCCGCATCTGCCTGGACGCCGCCCAGCTCGCTCCGCACCGCGAGGTCGACATCGCCGAGCTGGACGTCGACTGGGTCGGCCTGTCGGGTCACAAGCTCTACGCCCCGTACGGTGCCGGCGCGCTGATCGGCCGGGCCGACTGGCTCAACGCGGCCGACCCCTACCTGTACGGCGGCGGCGCGACCGCCTCCGTCACCGCCGACGCGACGGTCTGGAACGAGGGCCCGTCCCGCCACGAGGGCGGCTCGCCGAACGTCATCGGCGCGATCGCCCTGGCCGCCGCGTGCGCCGCGATCAGCCAGCACCGCGAGGCGATCGAGCAGCACGAGCGCAGCCTGCTCGCCCGGCTCCGCACCGGCCTGGCCCAGATCGCCGGCGTCACGACGTACGACGTGTTCGGCGCCGACGCCGACCGGGTCGGCACCGTCTGCTTCACCATCGAGGGCATCAGCTCGACGCTGGTGTCCGCGGCGCTGTCGGCCGAGTACGGCATCGGCGTCCGCGACGGCAAGTTCTGTGCGCACCCGCTGGTCGGCCACCTGCTGCAGGACTCCCCCGAGCACGCCACGGCGGTCCGCGCGAGCCTCGGCCTCGGCACGAGCCGCGAGCACGTGGACCGCCTGGTCACCGCGGTTCGCACGCTGGCGACCAAGGGCCTGACCCGGGACTACGAGGAGTCCGCGCACGGCTGCCAGCCGGCCGACGACCCGCGCGACCTCGTGGCTCCCCAGATCTGGTGAACCCCCGCCACTGACCGACGCGCTGAAACGACCTCCCCACCGCTCGGGGAGTCAGCTCTACTCCGGTGAAAGACCTGTGTGGTGAGCGGCGAACGCCAGCAGGTCGGCCCACTCCGAGGCGACCATGGCAGCGGGTTTCCCGAATCCGTGGCCGGTGTCGACCTCGATCCTGCTCAGCACCGGAGCGTCCCCCGCCTGCGCGTGCTGCAGCGCGGCGATGAACTTGTGGCTGTGCAGCGGCACCACCCGGTCGTCGTGGTCACCGGTGACCACGAGCGTGGCCGGGTACGCCGTACCGTCGTGCAGGTTGTGCAGTGGTGAGTAGGCCAGCAGGTCCTCGAACTGGGCCGGGTCGTCGGGCAGACCGTAGTCCGACCCCCAGCCCGCTCCCACTGTGAACAGATGGAAGCGCAGCATGTCCAGTACGCCGACGCCAGGCAGTGCGACGGCGAAGAGGTCCGGCCGCTGCGCCATCACCGCTCCGACCAGCAGGCCGCCGTTGCTGCGGCCGTGCATCGCCAGCTGCGCCGGTGTGGTCACCCCATCAGCCACCAAGTGCTCAGCGACCGCGATGAAGTCGTCGAACACGTTCTGCTTGTTCGCCAGCCGCCCTGCCTCGTGCCACTCGCTGCCGAACTCACCACCGCCCCGCAGGTTGGTGACGACCAGCACTCCCCCAGCAGCCAGCCAGGCCGCCCAGCCCGGCCGGTAATCGGGAAACACCGGGATGCGGAAGCCGCCGTACCCCCACTGCAGCGTCGGCCGCGGCACGTCCAGAGCCAGGTCGCTGCGACTGATCACGTAGTAAGGCACCGAACGGCTGGGCTCAACCCGCCGCTCAACCACAACAGAGGGCGGCGTGTACGACGCACCCGCCGGCACCAGCTCGGGCAGTGCTCGCACAGCCCCGTCGACCACCACGTAGGCAACAGTCGGCTCGACAGAGGTGGAGAAGCCGACGAACACCTCGTCAGACTTCACCGAAGCATTCAGCCCGACCAGTCCACCAGCACCGACCTCGACGACCCGCGCGTTGCCGCCTGAGACGTCGTACAGCGTGACCACCGGCTGCGCGTCCACCAGCGACACCGTGACCAGCCCGGCCGCGGTCCCCCGCACCTCGATCAGCGTCGCCGCACTCTCCGGAATCACGTCCTCGAACGATCCGGACAAGTCGCTCGAGACCACCCGCCCACGCGGCGCGTCCCGATCGGTCCGCAGGATCAGCCGGTCGCCGGACATCCGCACGAACAACGCCTCGTAGGCGAACTCGTCGATCACTTTCACCGGCTCACCGAGACCGCCGTCCACCAGCGGGTAGAGCCACAGCCGGGTCCGCGGGTCGGTGCCCTCGAAGATGTGCAGTACGACGTACCGGTCGTCCTCGGTCACGTCGACGTCGAAGTAGAGCCGCTCGTTCGGCAGCCGCAGGACCAGCTCGTCCTCGCTCTGCGGCGTGCCGACCCGGTGCAGCTTGAGCTCGCCGGCGCCGAGTGCACGCGTCTCGGTCCCCTCGCTGCGTCCGCCCGACGGGTAGTGCACGTACAGGTACGCCGAGGAGTCCGGCAGCCAGGTCGCCTCGCTGAACTTGGCCTCGCCGACCACGTCGTCGACCGGCGAGCCGGTGGCGATGTCGAGCAGCCGGAACGTGATCCAGTCGCTCCCGCTCTCGTTGATGCCGTACGCGAAGTACTTGCCGTCCGGGCTGACCGTGAAGGTGCCGAGCGAGTCGGTGCCGTCGTCGGACAGCGTGTTCGGGTCGATCAGCACACGACCGCCGGCGAGCAGCTCGTCGAGCGACTCTGCGACGTACACGACGTCCTGGGCCTGGGTGCCGTCGTTGCGACCGACGAAGTACCAGCCGGCCTTGCGCACAGGGACACCCGCGCGCGGCCGCGCCAGGATCTTGCTCATCGTCTGCTGGAACCACGGCCGTTCGCCGTACGACGACAGCTCGGCCTCGGTGAACGCGTTCTGCCGCGTCACCCACTCCTTGGTCTCGGCGGAGTCCGGATCCTCCAGCCAGCGGTACGGATCGGCGATCTCCCGGCCGTGCAAGGTGTCGACGACGTCGTCGCGGCGGCTCTGCGGGTACTCGGCGCTCATGGGCTCCAACCTACCGAGGCACCGGCCCGCAGAGCCGACGGTTTTCCCTAGCGATGGCCCGCCGGCGGGAGGTCCTTGCGCCAGAGCACCGTGCCGTACAGGTCCCGCAGCGACACCGTGAACACCTCGCTGCGCGGGTCGATCTCGACGTGCCCGAAGAACTGGTTGCCCCCGCTCGGCGGCTGGTTCGGGAAGTCGGCCGCCTTGACGAACTCCAGCTGCGGCCCGAACGTCGGGTCGAGCGCGTTCGGCCCGAAGGTGCCGGCGTTGACCGGCCCGGCGACGATCTCCCAGAACGGGTCGAAGTCGGTGAACGTGGCCTTCGCCGGGTCGTAGCGGTGCGCGGCGCAGTAGTGCACGTCCGCGGTCAGCCAGACCGTGTTCTTCACCTTGCGGCGCTTGAACTGGCTGAGCACCCACCCGATCTCGTGCTCGCGGCCACCGGGCGCACCGGCGACGCCGTTCGCGACGGCCTCGATCAGATCGCCGTCCGGAACCAGTACGCCGAGCGGCATGTCGCTCGCGATCACCTTCCACGCCGCCTTCGACGACGCGACCTCGCGGACCAGCCAGGCGGCCTGCTCGGCGCCCAGCATCGCAACCGGGCCCGCGACACCCGGCGCGGGGTTCGCGCCGCGGTAGGTCCGCATGTCCAGGCAGAACACGTCGAGCAGCGGGCCGTAGCTGACCTTGCGGTAGATCCGCTCCTTGCCGCCCTGGTGCGCGATCGGCAGGTACTCCAGGAACGCCTTCTTCGCCCGCTGGGCGAGCACGTTCACGCGCTTCTCGGTGTACCGGTCGTCGGTCAGGATCTCGCCCGGGTACCAGTTGTTCAGCGTCTCGTGGTCGTCCCACTGGCTGACGATCGGTACGTCGGCGTACAGGTCCCGCAGGTTGTGGTCGAGCAGGTTGTACTTGTACCGGCCGCGGTACTCGGCCAGCGTCTCGGCGACCTTGGAGACCTCCTCGGTCACCACGTTCTTCCACACCGTGCCGTCGGCAACGTTCACCGACGCCTCGATCGGGCCGTCGGCGTAGATGTTGTCGCCGGAGTGCAGGAAGAAGTCCGGGCGCGTGCGGTGCATCGCGCGGTAGGCGAGCATGCCGCCGAAGTCCTCGTTGATGCCCCAGCCCTGGCCGACCGTGTCGCCGGTCCAGACGAAGCTGACGCCGCGGTTGCGGCCCGGCGTACTGAACGATCCCTCGAGGCTCTCGCCGCGGCGACCGTAGGCGTCCTCGAAGGACACCCGGTAGTCGTAGCGCTGGCCCGGCCGCAGGCCCTTCAGCGGCAACTGGGCGGTGAAGTCGTCGTCCGGCCCGGTGACCGGGCCGCGGAGCCGGATCGCCCGGTCGAAGCGGCCGTTGCCGGTCAGGTCGACGACGAGGCGGGAGCGGCGGTCGGTGCGCGACCACACGACGGCGGAGTTCGCGGTGACGTCCCCGCTCATCAGGCCCGACGGCAGGGCCGGGCGGTCCCGGCGTACGACGGACGGTACGGCGGCGGAAGCGACACCCGGTACGGCGAGCGAAGCGCCCGCCACGGAGGAAACGGCCAAGAGCTGGCGGCGGCTCAGGTTCATGGGTCCGAAGGTGCTCCTCGCGGGTGACTGCCGCGTGACGCGGAGGCGAACTGACTGACAACTCAGCGACGCTGGTCCGGGCCTTGTGGCAGGGCCGATGATGGAGACACCGACCGGAGAAGGGACGATCAGCGCATGAGCAGGGAACGCCGCCTCGCGCAGGTCTTCGTCCTCCTCGCCGACACCCTGGTCGACGAGTTCGATCTGGTCGACTTCCTGGGCGTGCTCGCCGAGGTCAGCGTCGAGCTGCTCGCGGTCGACGCGGCCGGCCTGATGCTGGCCGACGACCACGGCGTACTGCACGTGATGGCGTCGTCGGACGACCAGGCCGAGATCCTCGAACTGGTCGAGCAGCAGCACGAGGAAGGGCCCTGCCTGGAGTGCTTCAGGACCGGGCAGGCGGTGATCGACGCCGACATCAGCCGCTGGCCGGAGCTCGCGAGCTCCGGCGGCTACCTGTCGGCCCATGCCCTGCCGCTGCGCCTGCGCGGCCAGGTGATCGGTGTGATGAATCTCTACCGCTGCGACCCCGCGCCGCTCGGCCAGGAGGACGCGGCGCTCGGTCAGGCGCTCGCCGACATGGCCACCATCGGCCTGCTGCACGAGCGTGAGATGCGCGGGTACGTCGAGCTGACCAGCCAGCTCCAGCACGCCCTGGACAGCCGCGTCCAGATCGAGCAGGCCAAGGGAATGCTCGCCGAACGGGCCGGCGTGACGCTGTCCGCCGCCTTCACCGCGATGCGCTCCTACGCCCGCGGCACCGGTCAGGGTCTGACGACGGTCGCACAGGGAGTGTTGGAAGGATCACTCAGAACGTCCACGCTGCTGGCTCGCTAGTTGCGTGTCGCCTCGGGGCGTGGTTCCGTTGAGCCACACAGCCACTTACTCGTGGCGCTGCCCCGGACCCGGTAGCGCATCGACTGATGCACTCCAAGGGAACGAGGCGTTTTCTTTGTCGCAGACCGTCACTGACGATTCGAGGCCGCAGCAGCGGTTCACCAGTCTGTACACCGACCTGTCCCACACGGTCCGCGACCTCGGACTGCTGAAGCGACGGTACGGCTACTACTGGACCCGGATCGGACTCGTGCTGCTCTCCCTGGGCGGGATCATCACCGGATTCATCCTGCTCGGTGACTCCTGGTTCCAGCTCCTGATGGCCGGCGCGCTGGCCATGGTGCTGACCCAGGTCGCCTTCCTCAGTCACGACAGCGCGCACCGGCAGATCTTCGACTCCGCCGCCTGGAACGACTGGACCGCCCGGATCCTGGCCGGTGGCCTGGCCGGGATGAGCATCGACTGGTGGCGCGGCAAGCACAGCAAGCACCACAACGCACCGAACCAGATCAGCAAGGACCCCGACATCGGCATCGGCGTGGTCGCCTTCACCCCCGACCACGTCGCGAGCCGGACCGGTCTGGTCAAGTGGCTGGGCGACCGGCAGGGCTGGTTCTTCTTCCCGCTGCTGACCCTGGAAGGTCTGAGCCTGCACGTCGCCGGCCTCCAGCACCTGATCCGGCGTGACGCGACCAAGCTCCAGCGGATCGAGGCCGGGCTCGTGGTGACCCGCCTGGCCGGCTACGTCACCGTCTTGTTCCTGCTCCTGCCGCCCGGCAAGGCCGCGGCGTTCCTCGGCCTGCAGCTGGCCCTGTTCGGCGTCATGCTCGGCGCGTCCTTCGCCCCGAACCACAAGGGCATGCCGCTGGTCCCGGCCACCATGAAGCTCGACTTCCTGCGCCGCCAGGTGCTGATGTCGCGCAACATCCGCGGCGGGGTCGTCGTCGACTTCCTGATGGGTGGCCTGAACTACCAGATCGAGCACCACCTGTTCCCGAGCATGCCGCGGCCGACCCTGCGGCACGTCCGGCCGATCGTGATCGAGTACTGCGCCAAGCACAAGGTGAAGTACACCGAGGTCGGTTTCTTCGAGTCCTACGGCATCGTGATCGACTACCTGAACAACGTCGGCCTGCGCGCCCGGGACCCGTTCCAGTGCCCGCTGTCGGCGGCCATGCGCGCACCCGCCACCAGCTAGGCGGGATCCGCTAGGAATTCAGCAACAGCAGAGCCGCGGCCAGTGCGTCATCGGCCGCGGCTCTTCCCGTGCCGTGGTGGTCGGCGAGCACGGTCGCGCCTTCGAGCAGCATCAGCAACTGACGGCCGGCCCGGTCGGGGCGGGCGACCTCCGCCGCCGTCGCGATCTCGGTGAACAGGGCCAGGTAGCGATCCAGGTGCCGGGCGACGATGGTCCGGGCAGGCTCGACGTGCCGTTGCGCCGCCGCGTTCACGATCGCGCAACCGCGGAAGTCCGGTTCGTCGTACCAGTCCCCCAGCACCCGGAAGACCGCGGTGAGCCTGGCGGCCGGGTCGTCACCGGCAGCGTCCGCCGCGCCCCGCATCCAGGCCTCGATCCGGTCGCTGCGCAGCTGCAGGACCGCCTCGATCAGGCCGTCCTTGGAACCGAAGTGCCGGTAGAGCGTCTCCTTCGACGCACCCACCGAGGCACACAGCTCGGCGATCCCGACGCCGTCCAGCCCGCGCTGGTAGAAGACCAGGCTCGCAGCCTCGAGCATGCCCGCGCGGGTTCGCGAGGGATCGAGGGAACTTCCTTTGGCCACCGGCACAGTCAGATGGTACCGATCGGATCGATGTCCTGCTAGCGTGTCGATGGTACCGATCGGTTCGATCATGACGAGGTGCCCATGTACGCGAGCACGCCCGCCTTCGCCGTCCGCAGCGCCGGCGTCGACCTCCCCGGAGTACTGCATCTCCCGGCCGGTCCGGGACCGCATCCGACGGTCCTGCTGCTGCACGGCTTTCCCGGCAACGAACGCAACTTCGACCTGGCCCAGGTCCTCCGTCGAGCAGGGTTCGCCACATTGGTCTTCCACTACCGCGGATCCTGGGGCGCGGCCGGCTCGTGGTCGTGGAGCAACGTGCTCGAGGACGCCCGTGCGGCGGTCGCCGCTCTGAGGTCGGCTCCCGAGCTGGATCCGGACCGACTCGCCGTCGTCGGGCACAGCCTCGGCGGGTTCACCGCACTGCACACCGCCGCGGCCGACCCCACCATCCCGGTGGTCGCTTCGATCACCGCCTTCGACCTCGGCGACGCCGGTACGGCGCCGGATCCCGACCAGTACGTCGAGCCGTTCGACGCGGAACTCCTCCCCCTGCACGGCACCAGCGGTCGCGCGCTCGTCGACGAACTGGTGGCCCACGGCCCCGAATGGCGGCTGGCAGACCTCGCACCGCGGCTGGCGGGCCGGCCGGTGCTGCTGATCGGCGCGAGCCGCGACGTGGCCGCGCCGTACGAGCAGCATCATCTGCCGCTCGTCGAGGCCTACCCCCAGGCCGAGCACCACCTGTTCCCGACCGATCACTCACTCTCCGACCACCGGGAGGAGCTCGCGACCACTCTGCTCGACTTCGTGCGGCGGCACCTGTGAAGTACCGGCTCGCCCTGGGGTCAGCGGTCGCTCTCGGCTTCGCACGGTTCGCCTACGGGCTCGTCGTACCGGCCATGCGCGATCGGCTTGGCTGGTCATTGGCCGACGCTGGACTCCAGACCACCGCGAACGGAGTCGGTTACCTGGTCGGCGCGGTCGTCGTCGCGATGGTGGTCCGCCGGCTGGGCAGCGCGCGCACGTTCCAGCTCGGCATGGTCGTCACGACCCTCGCACTGGCCGCGACCGCGGGCACGTCCTCGCAGCTCGCCCAGTTGTTGCTGAGGGCAACAGCAGGGACGGCCGGCGCGCTCGTCTTCGTGGCCGGCACCGTGGTCGCCGCACGCCTCGCGGCGACCGATCGCTCGGCCGTCACCGTGTACTTCGGGGGCGCCGGGCTGGGCGTAGCGCTCAGCGGTTCCGTGCTGCCGCTCCTGCTCGACGGCGACTCGGGCCGCTGGCCCCTGGCCTGGCTCTTCCTGGCCGGCGGCTCACTCGTGGCGACAGTGATCTCGTGGTCGGCGGTCAGCGCGGTCCCCTCGGCGCCGGACACCACAGCGCGACTCGGTCGGCTCTGGCCGGTCGGGATCGCCTACGTCCTGTTCGGCGCCGGCTACATCGTCTACATCACCTTTCTGACCACGTACCTGCGGGCCGAACACAGCGGCGCCCACGAGATCGCGGCGACCTGGACCCTGATCGGAGTCGCGGCGATCGTCGCACCGATCCTGTGGAACCGGCCGCTGGCGAGGTGGCGTGACGCGCGGGCGATGGCCACGTTGCTCGCGCTGCAGGTGATCGCCGCTCTGCTTCCGTTGCTGCACCACAGCAGGACGACCGTGCTGATCTCGGCGGCGGTCCTGGGGCTGACCTTCCTCAACGTTCCCGCTTCGGTCGCGGCGCTGGTACGGCGTACTGTCCCGCAACCGCACTGGACCGCGGTGATCGGTGCGCTCACCGTGCTCTTCGCCGCTGGGCAGACCGTCGGTCCGTGGCCGGCAGGATGGTTGTCCGACCGCCTCGGTCCCTCGGCCGCCCTGGGCTGGACAGCGGCCCTCTGCGCGGCCGGCGCGCTGACCGCGCTCAGCTGGCGGGCGGGATCTCCCCCGACCCACGAATCGTCAGCTTCACCGGGACCCGAACAGTCCGGCCGGGACGGTGCGGCTCGGGGAGACGCTCCGTCATGAGCTGGATCGCGGTCCGGGCCATCACATCGGCGGACTGAGCGACAGCGGTGAGCCCAGGACTCAACAGGTCGCCCAAAGCCAGGTCGTCGAACGACACCAGGGCAACGCGGTCGCGGCGGCCGGCCATGCCGCGGAGGACCTCCGCGGTGGTCATGTTGTTGGCCGAGAGCAACGCGGTCGCCGGCTCCGGACGATCCAGTACGGCGGACAGCGTGATCCCGATGCCCTCGGTGGTCGGCTCGGACAGGTGAACCAGGTCCTCGTCGACCTCGATCCGGTGCCGGGCCATCGCCGCGCGGTAGGCCACGACGCGCTCGCGCGCCGTGAAGATCCGCTCGTCGTCGCCGAGGTACGCGATCCGGCGGTGGCCCTGGCGAACCAGGTGGTCGATCGCCTGGTCGATGCCCCCGGCGTTGTCCGCCAGTACGGCGTCCGCCTCTATACCGTGCGCCGGCCGGTCGATCGTGACGACCGCCATCCCGGCGTCGACGTGCGGCGCCAGGTACTCCTGGGTCTCCCCGATCGGCGCCATGATCAGCGCGTCCGGGCGCCTCGCGACGAACTCCAGGCAGACGTCCCGCTCACGTTCGGGGTCCTCGTCGGTCAGACCGATCATCACGACCGAGCCGCTGCCCCGGGCCCACAGCTCGACCGCGCGGCCGAGCGAGGCGAAGAACGGGTCACCGATGTCGCGGATCACCACGGCGATCGTGCCGGTCCGGCCGCGACGCAGCATCCGCGCCGACTCGTTCGGCGTGTAGTTCAGGTCCTTGATCGCGGCCTGGACCTTCGCGGTCAGCTCGGGGCTGACGTTCGGCTCCTCGTTCACCACCCGCGAGACGGTCTTCAGCGCGACCCCGGCTCGAGCCGCGACCTCCTTCATGGTGGGCCGGCGCTGCCCCGCTCCGTTGACGCCAGTAATGCTCACAGGCCCACCCCTCCCCTAGAAGCCTTAGCTTTCCACGACAACCGGGATGATCATCGGGCGGCGACGGTGCGTGTCGCTGACCCACTTGCCGACCACGCGGCGGATGACCTGCTGCAACTGGTACATGTCGTCCACCCCGCTCCCGATCGCCTTCTCGATCTCCGCCTCGATCTTCGGCTTCAGATCGTCGAAGACGGTGTCGTCCTCGGCGAACCCACGCGCCTGGATCTCGGGTCCCGCGGTCAGTTTGCCGGTCACGGAGTCCATCACGGCGATCACCGAGATGAAACCCTCGTCCCCGAGGATCCGCCGGTCCTTCAGCGAGGTCTCGGTGATGTCGCCGACGGTCGACCCGTCGACGAACACGTACCCGCACTCCACCTTGCCCGCGACGACCGCCCGGCCCTCGACCAGGTCGACGACCACGCCGTCCTCGACGACCACGACGTTCTCGGCCGGTACGCCGGTCTGCCGCGCCAGCTCCGCGTTCGCGTGCAGGTGCCGGATCTCGCCGTGCACCGGCATCACGTTGCGCGGCTTGACGATGTTGTAGCAGTAGAGCAGCTCACCGGCCGACGCGTGACCGGACACGTGCACCAGCGCGTTGCCCTTGTGGATGACGTTCGCGCCGTGCCGGGTCAGGCCGTTGATCACCCGGTAGACCGAGTTCTCGTTGCCGGGGATCAGCGACGAGGCCAGTACGACGGTGTCGCCGGGCTGGATGTGCACGACGTGGTGGTCGTTGGCCGCGATCCGCGACAGCGCCGACATCGGCTCACCCTGCGAACCGGTCGAGACCAGCACGACCTGCTCCGGCGGGTAGTCGTCGAGCTCGCGCATGTCGATCAGGGTGTCGCCGGGCACCTTCAGGAAGCCCAGGTCCCGGGCGACCGCCATGTTGCGGACCATCGAGCGGCCGACGTACGCGACCTTCCGGCGGTGCTTGACCGCCGCGTCCATCACCTGCTGGACGCGGTGCACGTGGCTGGCGAAGCAGGCGACGATGATGCGCTGGTTCTTGGCGTTGGTGAAGACCCGGTCGAGCACCGGCGCGATGTCGCGCTCGTGGGTGGTGAACCCGGGCACCTCGGAGTTGGTCGAGTCGACGCAGAACAGGTCGACGCCCTCGTCACCGAGCCGGGCGAACGCGTTCAGGTCCGTGATCCGGTTGTCCAGCGGCAGCTGGTCCATCTTGAAGTCGCCGGTGTGCAGCACCAGGCCGGCCGGCGTCCGGATCGCCACCGCGAGCGCGTCCGGGATGGAGTGGTTGACCGCGACGAACTCGCACTCGAACGGCCCGAGCCGGACCGTCTCGCCCTCGGCGACGGTCTGCTGCGGCACGTTGCGGTGCCGGTGCTCCTTGAGCTTGCCGTCCAGCAGCGCCAGCGTCAGCTGCGAGCCGAGCACCGGGATGTCGCCGCGCTCGCGGAGCAGGTACGGCAGGCCGCCGATGTGGTCCTCGTGGCCGTGCGTCAGGACGACCGCCACGATGTCGTCCAAACGCTCCCGGATCGGCTGGAAGTCCGGGAGGATCAGGTCGACACCGGGCTGGTTCTCGTCCGGGAAGAGCACGCCGCAGTCCACGATCAGCAGCTTGCCGTCGTACTCGAAGACGGTCATGTTGCGACCGACCTCGCCGAGGCCGCCGAGCGGGATCACCCGCAGGGCGCCGGGGGCCAGTGGTGCCGGGGCGGACAGGTCGGGGTGGGGATGGCTCATGCAACCAGTCCTGACGTCTTGAGATCTGTGGTCAGCGCATCGGTCTGCGCGGGAGTCGCTTCGATCAGCGGAAGCCGTACGGCGGCGTGCTCGATCACACCGAGCAGCTTGAGCGCGGCCTTCACCATGATCGCGCCCTGGGTCCGGGTCATGATCGCCTCGACCGCGGGGATGAGCCGTCGGTCGATCTCGCGAGCGGTGACCAGGTCCTGCGCGACGACAGCGTCGATCAGCTGCCGGTACTGCGGGCTGGCGGCGTGCGCGACGACACTGGCGATGCCGACCGCGCCGATCGCCAGCCAGGCGAGGTTGAGCTCGTCGGCGCCGCAGTAATAGGCGAGGCCGGTGTTCGCGAGCACCTTGGTGGCCGCGGCGGCGTCGCCCTTGGCGTCCTTGACCGCGACGATCCGCGGGTGGTCGGCGAGCGCGATCAGCGTCTCGGTCTTCACCTCGACACCGGCCCGGCCGGGAATGTCGTACAGCAGGTTCGGCAGGCCGGTCGCGTCGGCGACGGCGGTGAAGTGGGCCTTCAGGCCTTCCTGCGGGGGCTTGTTGTAGTACGGCGTGACGACGAGCAGGCCGTGCGCACCGGCCGCTTCGGCGGCCTTGGCCAGTTCGATTGTGTGCGCGGTGTCGTTGGTCCCGACCCCCGCGATGACCTGGGCGCGGTCGCCGACGGCCTCGAGCACAGCGCGGACCAGCTGGTCCTTCTCCGCGTCGGAGGTGGTCGGCGCTTCACCGGTGGTGCCGTTGATGATCAGTGCGTCGTTGCCCTGGTCGACCAGGTACCCGGCGACCTTCTGCGCAGCGTCGAAATCGAGCGAACCGTCCGGCCGGAACGGAGTGATCATCGCGGTGGTCAGCCGGCCGAAGGGCGGCGACGTTGCTGCTGAGGACATGGGGGTCAGATTACCGCTCCGAGCGCCTCAGGAAATGAGTAGGCCTGGTGGCTGTCCGCTCGGGGGTCCGGGCAGCCACCAGGCTCACTCGTCCTATCGGGCCCGGCCCAGTAGTCGTTACAGCTTCCGGGCAAAAAATCAGAAAAAGTTTCTGCCGGTACTCGGTGTCACGGAATGACTACTTTCCGTCTACGGAGCAGGGGTTTTCGGCGGCACAGGCATGTCAGCGTCAGTTTTCTGCCATGCCGGATTCCGCCAGGGCCGATCCGGCGACGCACGGCCCGGCCGGTGCGACGCTGTGGCCAGTCCCCCTGGAGCCGGTCCGCCCGGCGACTTCCCGAGGAGTGTCATGAAGAAGTTCCTGATCTGGCCCGCGCTGGTCGCGACCGTCAGCCTGACCGCCGCGATGCTGTCGGTGCCCGCGGCCCAGGCCGCGCCGGTCGCCGCCCCGCAACCGGCCGCCGGTCTGACGATCGAGGCGGTGCGGGCGTACGTGACGCCGCAGGTGATGGACGCGGCCGAGGCGAGGGCCGACCAGCTCGGCATCGAACTGTCGCCGGTCCAGGCCGCGATCCTGGGGGCGATCAACCCTGCCGAGTACCAGTGCGGTCCGACGCCGTTCAGCAACTGGCTCAGCGCGCAGCTGACCGGCTGGACCTTCGACGACCTGCTGCCGCTGCTCGCCTCGATCCTCACCAACATCGCCGGGTACGCCAGCATGGTCGCGCCCGACCGGCACCCGACGTACGGGGTGCGCGGCGAGTACACCCAGAAGCTGACCAAGACCTTCAAGGACCTGCAGGGCTTCTGGGACATCGACTCCCGCAAGATCAAGATGGTGCCGATGCACAGCTCGGTCATGGGCAACAAGGCGGCGCTGGTGAAGACGTACCAGCAGCTGTACGGCGTCGACGCGGCCACGGCGGACCGGCTGTCGCAGCAGTACGTCGACTGGTACCGGAGCCTGGTCACGCGGTTCGGCCCGAGCCTGCCGGTGATCAGCGCGAACGCCTTCGCGTTCAGCCCCGCCAGTGAGACCGACCCGGCACTCAAGGCGCTGCCGCCGACGATCGTGATGGGCGACGGCGTACTGCAGGGCTTCGACTTCCTGCAGCTCGGCAAGGTGGCGCCGCAGGCGGTGCTCGCGCACGAGTACGGCCACCAGGTCCAGTTCGGCAACGGCCTCGACTACTCGACGCTCACCACCGCGGAACTGACCCGGCGGGTCGAGCTGCAGGCCGACGCGTTCAGCGGGTACTACCTGGCCCACGCGAAGGGCGCGAACCTCAACCGCAGGGAGATCCGCCAGTTCGGCCAGATGTCGTACAACATCGGGGACTGCGGCTTCGAGTCCGCCGGGCACCACGGCACGCCGAACCAGCGCCTGCACTCCAGCGAGTGGGGTGCCGACCTCGCCACCGACGCCCGCAACCATCGGCGCATCATCCCGAGCGCGAACTTCATCACCCGCTTCGACCTCGCTCTGCCGACGCTCGTCGCGCCCGACGCCCCGGCGCTGCCCGCCGCGGCCTGACCCTCGCCGGTGGCCGGCCCCTTTCCCGCGACGGCCACCCGCGAGCACACCGGCTCGTGGTGCGTCACCCCAAGGACGCACCACGAGCCGCCAGTGTTCTCCCCCACCGAGCTGCCCAGCTCGGCTACGCCGCCATCTGCCGGTACGTGTTCTCCCCGGCCGGAACCCGTCGAGCCGCTAGCGTTCTCCCGTGTCCAACCCGCTGAACGCAACTCCCCCTCCCGCGGCAGCCTCGCTGACGATGGTCGTCCGCACGATGCTGATGGCGATCCCGCTGATCACGCTGGCGCTGTACTTCGCGTTGGTGACGGACGGCGTGGGACCCTTCCCCGCGGTCTGGGCACCGCTGGTGCTGGTCGCCGCCGCGGTTGCGGCCTACTCACTGGCGGAGCTGATCGGCTTCCGCACTGTGCCGCTCGAGCACGGCGGGCAACCGGCAGACGTCCAGGCCGAGTCGTGGCGCCGGTTCACCTCGTCGACGTTCCTCCGCTTCGCGATCTGCGAGGCCGTCTTCCTGGTGTCGATCCCCGTGGCGTTCATCGTCGACAGCTTCTGGGTCGTCCTGATCGGCGCGGTCCTGGCCATCCCGCTGGTCGCGTACGAGGTCCTGCCCGGCCAGCGCAACCAGCAGCGTTTCGCGGCGTCCCTCGAAGCGCGCGGCGTACCGTCGTACCTGCTCGGCCGCCCGCAGGACCTCAGCCCTCGTCCGCAGGACAGGCCCTAAGCAGCAGTCCGGTAGACCAGGCAGCCGCGTCGCTCCAACGCGTGCACCCACTCCGGCACCACCGGAAGGTCCAGCCACCGCAGGTCGAGCTTCTCCAGCGCCGGGAACGTGTCCGGCCCGAGGTCAGGCAGCCAGGTGATCCGGTTGGCCCGCAGATCCAGGTGCCGCAGTCGCGGCAGCCGGCTGAAGGCCACGGGGAACTCCGTCAGCGCTGCACCGCGCAGACTCACCACCCGTAGCTCGACCAGCTGGTCGAAAGTCCCTGGCACTCCCGTCAGCGGGTTGCCATCAAGGTGCAGCTCCCGCAGCGCGGTCAGCTCGCCGAGCGACTCCGGCAGTGAGGTCAGCTGGTTGCCGTACAAGCGCAGCTCCACCAGCTCTCGCAACCGCCCGAGAGACTCTGGCAGCACAGCCAGGCCGTTATCGGTCGCCCCGAGGTAGCGCAGCGAACTCAACTCTCCCAGCGACTCGGGCAGCTCCTGTACGGCGAGGTCGCTGACGTAGAGGAACTCGAGACTGCCCAGCCGGCCCAGTGAGTCCGGCAGTGCGGCGAGCGGCTGATGGCTCAGGTCGAGGATCCGCAGTTCAGCAAAGGACCCGAGCCAGTCCGGCAACGCGGTCAGCTTGTTGTCGTGGAGGTACAGCTCGCGCAGGCCGGTGTGTTCCTGAAGCGGCGGCACCTCGGTCAACGCCTGACCGCCGAGGTTGATCGTGCGGTTCATCCGCCGGCGATCCAGACCGAGGTGGTGGACCAGATCCTCGCGGCGAGATCCGCGGCGATCGCGAGAGCACCGGGCAGGAGCAGCACGCTGCCGACGATGAGCGCAGGGGCGATCAGCAGGTTCTCGACCGGGCCGTTCGTACGGAAGCGCAGCAACTTCGGCAGGCGGATCTCGTACCAGGTCTCGCCGCGGATCGGCAGCGGCCACAGCCAAGGACAACCCGAGCGCGTCAGGCTGTCGCCGAGGCAGTGCACGAACATGCCGAGGGCAACGGCCACGCCGATCCAGCTGCCGATCCCGTCCAACCCACCGCGCAGCGCCTCGACCGCCGACGTACCAGGCAGCCAGCCGCCGATGATCGTCCAGCCGCCGGCCGCGATCACGACCAGCAGGACCCAGTCCCCCAGTACGTCGGCTGCGAGGATCAGCCCGAGCAACGCGATCGCGAGAACCGTGCGCCATCCACCGGCCGCACCTGCGCTCGACGTGGCGAAGCCGAGCAGGACGGCCGCGACGACCGTGTGGCTGAAGTGCCGGTGCTGACCGGTGCTGTCCTCGTCGCGCGGTCCCTTGGTCAGCGAGTACAGCAACGCCGAGAAGGCCCGGATCACGCTCGACACGAAGCCCGTCAACGGACCGAGCAACCGCGACGCGCTCGCGCCCGGGTGGTCGAGGTCAGGCAGCAGCGCGTACCCCGCGGTCGCGGCGGCGAACGGCACCACCTCGGCCACGGACGTCAGTCCCACCAACGGCGCGACGGCCAGCCCCGCGCACCAGCCGGACAACGCATGCGAACGCCCCATCACGGCGCCCCACCCCCATCTGTCGTGAGCCGCCGATTCTTTCAGCGGCCACCGACAGAACGGCGGATCGCAACGCTCAGGCGTCGAAGTCGAGTGTGACCTTCGCCGACGTCGGGTGCGACTGACAGGTGAGCACGTACCCGGCCCGGATCTCGTCCGGCTCGAGCGCCCAGTTCGTGTCCATCCGCACGGTGCCGTCGACAACCTTCGCGCGACACGTCCCGCAGACACCGCCCTTGCAGGCGAACGGCGCGTCCGACCGTACGGCGAGCGTCGCGTCGAGCACCGCCTTCGCGTGCTCACCCAGCGGGAACGTCGACCGTCGTCCGTCGAGGATGACCGTCACCTCGGCAGCGTCCTCGTCGACCAGGGTCTCTTCCACCCGCGCGACCGGCGCCTCGTCGCCGACGTGGAACAGCTCGGCGTGCACCTGCTCGCGCGCGACGCCCTGCTCCAGCAGCAGTTCCTGCGCGCCGACGACCATCGCGTACGGCCCGCAGAGGAACCACTCGTCGACGGTCTTCGCCGGGAGAATCGTGTCGAGCATCCGGCGCAACCGGTCGCTGTCGATCCGGCCGCTGAACAGCTCGACCTCGGTCGACTCGCGCGACAGGACGTGCACGAGATGCAGGCGTTCGGCGTACCGGTCCTTGAGGTCGGCGAGCTCGTCGGCGAACATCACCGAGCCTGCGGTGCGGTTGCCGTACAGCAGGGTGACGCGGCTCAGCGGCTCGACCTGCAGGATCGTCGCCACCAGAGACAGCACCGGCGTGATCCCGCTGCCCGCGGCGACGAACGCGTAGTGCTTGTCGTGCACCGCGTCGAGCGTCGTCCCGAACCGGCCGAGCGGCGTCATCACGTCGATGGTGTCGCCGGGCTTGAGATCGTTCGCGGCGTACGACGAGAAGTCGCCGCCCGGGATCTTCTTGACGCCGATCCGCAGCACGCCGGAGCCGGCCGGCGAGCAGATCGAGTAGCTGCGCCGGACGTCCTCGCCAGTACGCCGTACCGTCAGGTGCTGGCCGGCGGTGAACTCGTACTCGTTCGCCAGCGCGGCCGGGACGTCGAAGGTGATCGCGACCGAGTCGTCGGTGATCGCGTCGATCGCCTTGACGGTCAGCGGGTGGAAGGTCGCGCGGCGACGGGGCTGCACAGTGCTCATCTAGATCGCCTTGAAGTGATCGAAGGGCTCGCGGCAGGAGTTGCACCGCCACAGCGACTTGCAGGACGTGGACCCGAAGCGGCTCAGCTCGGACGTGTCCGGCGAGCCGCACAACGGGCAACGAATCGTCAGGGACACGCTGACCGGACCGCCGACCGCACGGGTCCCGGTCGGCGGCGCGATCCCGTACTCGGTCAGCTTCGCCTTGCCCGACTCGCTCATCCAGTCCGTCGTCCAGGCCGGCGACAGCACGGTCTCGACCCGGCCCTTGAGGTGCAGCGAGTCCAGCGTCAGCTCGACCTCGTGCCGGATCAGGTCCATCGCCGGACAGCCCGAGTACGTCGGGGTGATGGTCACCACGACCTCGTCGCCGTCGTGCCGGACGTCACGCAGTACGCCGAGGTCGGCGATCGTCAGCACCGGCACCTCCGGATCGGCGACCTCGCCGACGGCGTCCCAGATCGCGGTGTCGGTCACCATGTCGCCCCCGGGTGCGAACGCGCGACGTGCTGCAGCTCGGCGAGCAGGTAGCCCAGGTGCTCGGTGTGCTTGCCGTCGCGACCACCGGAGTGCTGGTACGACGAGGTCGGCCGCTCGCAGGTCGACTCGTCGATGACGGCGTTGACCCGGCGTACCCACTCCTCCTCGAGCGCCGACGCGTCGACGGCCACGCCCGGCAGCCGCCGTACGAGGTCGTCGGTCTCGAACAGCTCGGCCGTGTAGGGCCAGAGTGCGTCGAGCCCGGCCTGCATCCGGCGGTGGCTCTCCTCGGTCCCGTCGCCGAGCCGCAGAACCCACTGGGTCGCGTGGTCGACGTGGTACGCGACCTCCTTGACCGCCTTGCCTGCGACGCCGGCGAGCGTCTCGTCGGTCGACTCGACCAGCTTTGAGTACAGGAGGTGCTGGTACGTCGCGAAGTACAGCAGCCGCGCCATCGCGTGCCCGAAGTCGCCGTTCGGGAGCTCGCAGAGCTGCAGGTTGAGGAAGTCGCGCTCGTCACGGAAGTAGGCGAGGTCGTCCTCGCTCCGGCCCGCGCCCTCCACCTGCCCGGCGTACTGGAGCAGCGAGCGGGCCTGGCCGAGCTGGTCGAGCCCGATGTTGCCAAGGGCAACGTCTTCCTCGAGCTGCGGCGCGGCCGCGATCCACTCGGCGGTGCGCTGCGCCGCGATCAGCGCGTCGTCGCCGAGCCTCAGCGCATAGCTGAAGAGGTCGCTCACAGGTGATCGACGCCTTCCGGGACGGTGTAGAACGTCGGGTGCCGATAGACCTTGTCACCTGCCGGGTCGAAGAACTCGTCCTTCTCGTCCGGGCTGGAAGCGGTGATGTCGGCGGCAGGCACGACCCAGATCGAGACACCCTCCTGCCGGCGGGTGTAGACGTCGCGCGCGTTGCGCAGGGCCATCGTCGCGTCGGGCGCGTGCAGGCTGCCGACGTGCGTGTGCGACAGGCCGCGGCGCGACCGGACGAAGACCTCCCAGAGCGGCTCGATCATGCGGCGTTCTCCTTCTGTGCTTTCTTTTCCGCGTACGCCGCTGCAGCCTCGCGGACCCAGGCACCGTCCTCGTGCGCCTTGACCCGGTGAGCCTGGCGTTCCTTGTTGCAGGGACCGTTGCCCTTGACCACCTCGTAGAGCTCGGCGAAGTCCGGCTCGGTGAAGCTGTAGTGGCCGGTCTCCTCATCGAGGGTCAGCCCGTCGTCCGGCACGCGCAGCCCCAGTACGTCGGCCTGCGGAACGGTCATGTCGACGAACCGCTGCCGCAGCTCGTCGTTGCTGTGCCGCTTGATCCCCCAGGCCATCGACTGCTCCGAGTGCGTCGAGCTGGCGTCCGGCGGGCCGAACATCATCAGGCTCGGCCACCACCAGCGGTCCAGCGCGTCCTGGGCCATCGCCTTCTGGCCCGGCGTGCCGTTGCACAGCGTGTGCAGGATCTCGAAGCCCTGCCGCTGGTGGAACGACTCCTCCTTGCAGACCCGGACCATCGCCCGCGCGTACGGCCCGTACGAGCAGCGGCACAGCGGGACCTGGTTGACGATCGCGGCGCCGTCGACCAGCCAGCCGATCGCGCCGATGTCGGCCCAGGTCAGCGTCGGGTAGTTGAAGATGCTGGAGTACTTCTGCTTGCCGCTGTGCAGCAGGTCGAGCAGGTCGGCCCGGTCAACGCCGAGAGTCTCGGCGGCGGCGTACAGGTAGAGCCCGTGGCCGGCCTCGTCCTGGACCTTGGCCATCAGGATCGCCTTGCGGCGCAGCGAGGGCGCGCGGCTGATCCAGTTGCCCTCCGGCTGCATGCCGATGATCTCGGAGTGCGCGTGCTGGGCGATCTGCCGGATCAGGGTCTTGCGGTACCCCTCCGGCATCGCGTCCCGCGGCTCGATCCGGCCGTCGGCGTCGATGGTGGCCTGGAAGCTGTCCATGCTCGTCAGCATAGCCCAGTTGTGACACTTCATGGCCATTCTGGACGGAAAGTGTCACAAGAGCGGACGAGGTGGTGGTAGCACCACCTCAACAGGGGGCTCAGGCCGCTGGGAGCGGCCGGTCGGCGGCGGCAGGATTCAGGTAACAGTTCAAAGCCTGCACAGTTTCCCGCTTGAATACTTATGGAAGGACGTTCCGCCGTGGCACACACAGCGACTCCCCCGGCCGTCGATCACCGCGGCCCCGTCACCGGGCGGGAACGCGCTCTCGCCCCCGACCTGATCCGTGGCGCGATGCTGCTGCTGATCGCCCTGGCCAACGCCGCCAACTTCGGCTTCGCCGGAGCGCCTGGCGTGAACGGCACCCCGCACGGTCTCGAGCGGATCCTCAACCTTCTCAAGCTGACGCTCGTCGACGCCCGGGCCTACCCGGTCTTCGGCGTGATGTTCGGGTACGGGCTGGTCCAGCTCGCCCGGCGGCAGCGGAACTCCGGCGCTTCGGTGGGCGTCGTGCGTTCGATCCTGCTGAAGCGGCACCTGTGGATGATCGTCTTCGGTGTGGTCCATGCGACCTTGCTGTACTTCGGCGACTTCCTCGGCGCGTACGGCATCATCGGCATCGCCTGCACCCTGCTGCTGCTCAACCGCGGCGACAAGTTCCACCGGATCATCCTGGGCGTCTGGGCGCTGCAGCTGGTGTACGCCGTGGTTGTCGGCGTACTGGCTCTGATGGCCGCGTTGAACTCCACCGGACCGGCCGTGACGATCACCAACAGCCCGAACCCGTCGCTGGCCGCTGACAGCTGGGGCTCGGCCCTGGTCGACCGGCTGCACGAGTACCCGGCGCACACCGCCTTCGTCACCGGCCTGATCGTCGTCGTCTGGCTGGGCATGTGGGCCGCTCGCCGCCAGATCCTGGAGCACCCGGAAGCCCACAAGACCCTGCTGACCCGCGTCGCCGCCGTTTGCCTCAGCATCACGGTCCTCGGCGGCCTGCCGCTCGGCCTGGTCGGCGCCGGCTGGCTGCACGTCGACCACGACGCCCTGAGCAGCTTCGAGTTCCTGGCCCAGATCAGCGGGCAGTTCGGTGGACCTGGGTACGTCGCCCTGTTCGGCCTGATCGTCGCCAAGCTCCTGAAGACCCGCCGCGCCGACCAGCTCGGCACCCCGCTCACCGCGATCTCCGCCCTCGGCCAGCGCTCGATGAGCGGCTACCTCTTCCAGTCGATCTGCTGGACGATCCTGCTGGCGCCGTACGGCCTGCACCTCGGCGAACGCTTCGGCAACCCCGCCTTCACCGCCGCCGCCTCCGCACTCGTCGTCTGGACCATCTCGGTCATCGCCGCCTACCTCATGAAGCAACGCTCCTACCGAGGCCCCGCCGAAACCCTCCTCCGCCGCCTGGTCTACGGCCGCTAGCCCTCAACCAACCGGACGATCCACCGCCTCCCATCCGACCAACGCCCGCCGGCCCCTCCGCCGGCGGGCGTTCGCCATGCCCTCCCACCAACCTCCAGGGGCACCTCCCCTCTTCTCCTCCAAAAGTGCTTTGGGAGGATAGAGAGATGAGCAGCGAGTTCGGCGTACCGGAGCCTGAGAGCCTGGCAGCAATGCACGGAGATTCGCCGATCGCGGAGACCAGCGTGCGACTCGCCCTCCCCGCCGAGGCCAACGCGATCGGCGAGGTCCAGGTAGCAGCCTGGCGTCGCGCGTACGACGGCCTCCTGCCGCCCGACGTACTGCTGGACCTCAACCCAGCCCAGTTCGCCGCCCAATGGCGCGCTGCCCTCCTCTCCCCAGGAGAGGCCCGCAACCGAGTGCTGGTCGCCCTCGACGGCCGCGACCTCGTCGGCTTCGCCGCGATCACGCCCTCCGACGACCCCGACGGCGACGTCCGCCACGACGCCCTGATCGCCGAACTAGCGGTGAACCCCGAAGCCACCCGCGCCGGCCACGGCTCCCGCCTGCTCAACGCGGTCGTCGACACCGCCCAAGCCGACGGCTTCACCCGCGTCACCGTCTGGGTCAACGCCACCGACGACGTCCTCCGCGCCTTCTACACCGAGTCCGGCTGGGCCCCCGACGGCGCCCACCGCGAACTCGACCTGTACGGCGACGCCTCGGTCCGCATCAAGCAGATCCGCCTCCACGCCGCCCCCGGCACCGACGACTGACCTGCCCCAAAGCCAGGCCCGCCCACTGGAAATCAAGCGAGAGTGAAGCGGCGTCTGTACGTCGTGGGGGTCAGGCCTGTGGTGCGTTTGAGCTGAAGGCGGAGGTTGGTGGCCGTGCCCAGGCCCGAGTGACGGGCGATGCGGGCCAGGCCTGGTTCGCCGCGTTCGAGGAGGCGGCAGGCCAGGGCTACTCGTTCGGTGGTGAGCCAGGCGAGTGGGGTGGTGCCCAGTTCGGACTGGAAGCGGCGGTGGAGGGTGGCGGGGCTTACTGCCGCTTGATCGGCCAGGTCGGTGACGGTCAGGGGATCCGCGAGGTGTGACCGAGCCCAGGCGAGCAGCGGCGCCAAGGACGTGTCGGCGACCGCGGGGACGGGCTGGTCGATGAACTGGCGCTGGCCGCCGTCGCGGTGGGCGGTGAAGACGAGGCGCCGACTGACGGCGTTCGCGATCTCGGCGCCGTGATCGGTGCGGATCAGGTGCAGCCCGAGGTCGAGCGCCGCCGCGCTACCGGCCGCCGTGTAGACGTTGCTGTCGGCAACGAAGAGCACGTCGGGCTGGAGATCGACGGCAGGAAACATCCGCTCGAACGACGCCGCCCACCGCCAGTGCGTCGTCGCCCGCCGACCGTCCAGTACGCCCGCCGCCGCCAGCGTGAACGCCCCGGTGCAGAAGCTGACCAGCCGAGCGCCGCGCGCGGCAGCACGTCGTACGGCGTCGATCACTGCAGGCGAGACAGGTTCCTCGGGGTCCGGACGGTTCGGGACGATCACTGTGTCGGCGGTGTCGACCTCGCTCAGATCGCCAACACCGCTCAACGTGAAGAACCCCAGATGCATCGGCACCTCAGGCGCCGGCGTGCAGAGCGCCAGTTCGTACCACGGAACGTCGAGCTCAGGCCGTCGCAGCCCGAACAACTCGGTCGCCACTCCAAGCTCGAACGGATTGGATCCCGCGTCGACGATCACCACGACCCGGTGGCCTTGCGAGGATTCTTTCGGCACATGCCATTTCTAGCACTCACCGGGCAGCCATCGCACCGATGAAGCTGAAGACATGAACGAACCTGTCGATCTGCACGCCGTCCTGAAGACCTTCGACGAACTCTGGAGCCCGCGGATCGCGGCCCGGCTGAACGACTACGACGTTCGGGTGACGAAGGTGGCCGGCTCCTACATCTGGCACCTGCACGAGACCACCGACGAGCTGTTCCTGGTCCTCGACGGCGAGCTCGGGATCGCGATCCGCGATCCCGACGAGCGGTCCGTAACGCTCTCGCCCGGCTCGGTCTTCGTCGTCCCGCGGGGCGTCGAGCACCGCCCGTTCTCGGACGGCGGCGCGTCAATCGTGGTGATCGAGCCGGCAGGCATTCCGACCACCGGCGACCGCCACGAGCCGATCCCCGAGCACATCCAGACGCACACGGGAATCCCACTCACGTAGAAACAACGGGGCTGTACGTCGAGCCGCTCGCTCCCGCCAGCCCGCGATCGGCTTCGCTGCGGAACATCCGCCGGTACGTCGTCGGCGAGACACCAGCGGTCTCGCGAAGCTGCTGGCGCAGGTTGGTCCCCGTGCCCAGCCCGGCGCGGTGAGCGATCTGGTCGACGGTCAGCTCGGTGTCCTCCAACAACTGGCGGGCATAGTCGAGCCGCTGCATGGCCAGCCAGTTGCCAGGGCTCACCCCGGTCTCAGCGCGAAACCGACGGGTGAACGTGCGCACACTCATCCGCGCGTGCGCGGCAAGCTCGACCAGGCTGAGCGGCCGACCGAGCTGCTCGACCGCCCACGCGCGGGTGTTCGCCGTACCGCCGTCTCGGGCGGGTGGGATCGGGCGGCGAACGTACTGCGCCTGGCCACCATCACGACGAGGCGGTACGACGCACGCCCGGGCGACCGCGCTCGCGACGGCGCTGCCGTGGTCGCGGCGGACGACATGGAGGCACAGGTCGATCCCGGCAGCCGCGCCGGCGGAGGTCAGGACGTCGCCGTCGTCGATGTAGAGCACCAAAGGATCAACCGCGACCGCGGGGAACAGTTGCTGCAGCTGCTCGGCCTCCGCCCAGTGAGTCGCAGCGGGTCGCCCGTCGAGGAGGCCCGCGGCGGCGAGGACGAACGCTCCCGTGCAGATCGCCAGCAATCGGGTCCCGGGCCGGATCTGCCCGAGCGCACGTCGTACGGCGTCGTCGAGCTGGCCGGCGGAGTCGAGGATCTCCTGGAGCTGGTGCGAGGGCGGGATCACGACGGAGTCGGCGGTGGCGAGCACCGAAGCGTCGTACTGGACGGTGATCGCGTAGCCGTCCGACGTCTCGACCGGAGCTCCGTCGACCGTGCAGGTGAGCACCTCGTAAAGAGGCTCCTCCCCCACGAAGGCGCCGCCGAAGATGCGCGCCGGGATGGCGAGCTCGAACGGGACGATGCCGGGCAGTGCGAGAACGGCGACGCGGTGTCGGACAGACATGGCCCGATAGTTTCACATGATGTCCATCAGGCCAGTGGGCACGCGAGCGACGCCGGGAAAGACTCGGCACATGACGAACGAGAAGACGATGCGGGCTGTGGTCGCGAAGAGCGCCGGTGGACCTGAGGTGCTGCAACTGGAGGACGTCCGGCGGCCGACCCCAGGGCTGACCGAGATCCTGGTCCGGGTGCACGCGGCTGGGATCAACCCGACGGACTGGAAGGGCCGCGCCGAGGGTGGGCACGGGGACGCGCCGGTGATTCTGGGGTACGACGTCGCCGGCGTGGTCGAGGAGGTCGGCTTCGGTGTGACCTGGTTGCGGGTCGGCGACGAGGTGCTGGGGATGCCGAAGTTCCCGGTGCTGCCGGGGGCGTACGCCGAGTACGTCGTTGCCCCGTCGCGGCAGTTCGTTCGCAAGCCCGAGGCGCTGAGCTTCGAGCAGGCCGCGGGTCTGCCGCTCGCGGCGCTGACCGCTTGGCAGGGGTTGGTGGAGACCGGGGGTCTGCAGTCGGGGCAGCGGGTGCTGATCCATGCGGCGGCGGGCGGGGTGGGGCATCTGGCGGTGCAGATCGCGAAGAGCTTCGGTGCGTACGTCATCGGTACGGCGAGTGCGGCCAAGCACGAGTTCGTCCGGTCACTCGGGGCCGACGACGTGATCGACTACCGCACCGAGGATTTCGTGGAAGTACTGCGCGGACAGGCGAACGAGTCAGGTGGCAACTACTTGGACGCGACGGGGCGGACCGGCACAACCGAGCCGTCGCGGGCGACGGGGCGGACCGGCGCAAGCGAGCTGTCGCGGGCGACAGGGCGGACCGGCACAACCGAGCCGTCGCGGGCGACGGGGCGGGCCGGCGCAGGCGAGCCGTCGCGGGCGGGCGCGGTCGATCTGGTGTTCGATCCGATCGCGGGTGACACCGGGCGGCGTTCGCTCGACGTACTGAAGGATGGTGGATCGTACGTCTCGATCCTGCCCGTCGACGAGGCGACCGCGCAGGAGGGCCGGCGGCGTGGGATCCGTGCCGAGTTCACGCTGGTCGAGCCCGACCGGCTCGCACTGACGGCGATCACCGATCTCGTTGCCCAAGGCAAGCTCCGCGTCGAGCTCGACTCGGTCTTCCCACTCGCCGAGGCTGCTGAAGCCCATCGCCGAGGCGAGACCAACCAGGCCACCGGCAAGATCGTGCTGACCGTGGCCCCGAACTGATCCCCACGAACCTCCCCGCCCTGACAATGGACCCGTGACCTGGACCCCGCCGGAGACCCACGAACTCACCGTCGACAACCGAACCATCCAGTACTGCCTGTACGGCGACCCCGACGGCACCCCGGTCGTCTCCCTGCACGGCACCCCAGGCACCCGCTGGGAGCGACCGGATGTAGTTGCCGCGATCAACGCCGCGGGCCTGCGCGTCCTCCTGCCCGGCCGCCCCGGCTACGGCTCGACGCGCCGGCCCGGGCGGTCGGTCGCCGACCTCGCGTACGACGTACGAGCACTGGCCGACGCCGAGGGTTGGACCAAGTTCGCCGTCACCGGCTTCTCGGGCGGCGCTCCCCACGCGCTGGCCTGCGCCGCGTTGCTCCCCGACCGGGTGACGCGATGCAGCACCGTCGCCGGCATCGGCCCACTCGACGTACTCGACGGACTCGACCTGGACTGGACCGAAGACGCCCGCCAAGGCGAGGACCACCTCCGCCAACACCTCACCCACCGAGGCACCGAACTCCTCGCCTCCCTGGGCGACCCCGGCGCCGGAGCAGACGACGGCGGCCGAAGCATCCGCCTCCACGCAAGCCTCGTCGACGGCCTCGACGGCTGGATCGACGACTACCTCGCCTTCATCCGCCCCTGGGGCTTCGACGTCCGCGCAATCCAAGCCCCGGTGTCGGTCTGGTACGGATCGCACGACGACAACAGCTCCATCGACCACACGAACTGGCTGCTGACCAACATCCCCGGCGCAGAAGGACACGAGTACATCGGCGGACACGACCCCTCGGACGCCGTACAACGCGCGATCTTCGAAGAACTCAACGAGCGCGATAAAGATCTCTGAGCAACGAGATCTCAGCACCGTGGTGGATCGTCTCGCGGTTGATGTGCGTGATCAGCCCGAGCATCGAGTCCCCGGCGTACGGCCCGCCCTTGACGCCGAGCGGCCGAGCAAGCCCTTCCTCGTCCAACGAGCGGATCCCGTCGTGCCACCGCGCATACCAGTGATCGAGAAACGCCAACCCCTCACCAGCAGTCAACGGCAACTCACCCGGCATCTGCCGACGATCGAACATGTCCGCATCCGCCGGAGTGGTCCCGTCGTTGAAGAACGTGTTCGCCCGGATCGCGAAGCACCCGACCGCGACGTGCACCAAGCGCCAGGCGATCGTCGTCACCGGCGGCGGCTCCGGAGCTGGGTCTGCGATGTCGAAGACCACCTGCCCATCAGCAGAACGCCGTACAGACCAGCTCGGCTGCGCCGGCTCCCACAGGTACTCCTCGTCGCTCAAACCCTCGAGCCGAGGCCGCAGGTGCACGTCCCAGTAGAACTCCAGCTGCCCGATCAGTAGCTCACCAGCTCCCATCCCCCGACCCTAGAACCCACCACCGACAGAACTACTCCCCCGTCATGCACAGGCAGAACGGATGCCCCGCCGGATCGGCGTACACCGGACAGCCACCGCCCTGCGGCGGCACCTTGGAAGCGCCCAACCGCAAGGCCAACTGCTCCCGCTCCACCCGATCGTCGGAGAACACATCGAGGTGCAGCTGCGACGGATACGAAGGATCCGGCCACCGAGGCGCCTGGTAGTCCTCGACCCGCTGCAGCGCGATCATCGGCAGCCGGCCGTCCGACCGGGCGATCACGATCCGATCAGCCGTCTCCTCGACCCGCTCCGGCATCTCCAGCAGCCCCGCCCAGAAGTCCGCCAGCACCAAGGGATCCGGGCAGTCGATCACCACCCGCATCAACTCCCGAGACTCACCGGGATAAAGGCAGAACGGATGCCCAGCCGGATCGGCGTACACGCGAAAACCACCCGAGTCCCGAAGCTTCGTCGCACCATGAGCCAGTACGTCGGCCTCGGCCACCTCCAGATCAGCAACCGACACATCGAGATGCAGCTGCTGCGGGTACGCCGGATCAGGCCACCGCGGCGCAACCCCGAACCCGTCCCCGAAGCTGAGCGGCGCCTCGACCAGCCGCTCCCAGAACCCCCGCACCTCCTCCCGCTGCGAGTCGGAACACCCGATGCAGATCCCGAACCGCCAGTCCCGCAGCTCCGCCGCAACATCCAGCCCGAAGAACCCCTCCGCATCCAGCAGCACCGTCGCGAACGCCTCGCCACCGTCCCCCTCGACCCGGAAGCGAACCATCTCGTCATGGACCTTCCACCCTTCGCCGAGGCGGCGACCTGAGCCGGCCGCCGCCTCCATGCGAGAGGCCCAGACGTCCCGCATCCACGGACCCGGCTCCCAGCCCGCAAGCCGCGACGACCGCGCGGCAGCAACGGCCTCGACGTCGTCCCGCTCCAGCGCCTCCACCACACGCCGCGCCCGCTCCACCAGCTCAGTCGAGTTGTCCATGACGAACAACTCAACCAGGCCTTACCGCTCGTCCACCAGGTCGTACCGCTCGACCTGAGCATCCCGTACGACGGCGAACGCCGCCTGAGCCTCAGGCAACCCAGGCGCCGACGCGGCAACCTTGTCCAGCGCCTCACCCGACTCCCACCGCCACACATCCAGCCAGGTCTCCTCGTCGACCCGCGCCAATCGGGTGTCGGTCAACCCGTCGGTCGTCCGTCGTACAGCCTCGATCAGGGCAGCCCGCCGGACCAGCATCTCGTCGGCCTGAGCGGCGTCCACCGTCAGCCGGGTCAGTCGCAGCACACTCATCGCAAACTCCTTGTAGTTGAACTCTAGTGATTGACTCTAGAGATAGACTACAAACATGAGCCAGGTCAAGAAGGTCGACGGCAGAGCCGAGAAGTCGCGCCTCACCCGCGCGAAGGTGCTGGACGCGGCCGCCGAACTGTTCGTCCGCGACGGGTACGGTGCGACCGCGCTGCAGGACATCGCCGCGGCCGCCGGCGTCGCCGTCCAGACGATCTACTACGGCTTCGGCAACAAGCAGACGGTGCTCAAGCAGGTCGTCGACCGCTCGATCGCCGGCGACGACGAGCCGGTCGCGACCATGGACCGGCCGTGGTTCCAGCAAGCTCAAGCCGCGAAGACCGCCGACCAGCACCTGCGTGCCCACGTCGACGGCACCACAGAGGTGCTGGCCAGAGTCGCCCCGATCATGAAAATGCTCGAGGCAGCCGCCGCCTCGGACGCCAACATCGCCGGCCTCTGGCCCAACAGCGATCCCCGCCTCACCGTCCAGACCGAGGCGGCGCAAAGCCTGCTCACCAAACGCGGAGCCCGAAAGGACGTCAGCACCGAGCACGCCACCGACATCCTGTACGCCGTACTCAGCACCGAGCTCTACCTGCTGCTCGTCACCAACCGGGGCTGGACGAGCGAGCACTTCGCCGACTGGGCGTACGACGTACTGAAGCCGCAGCTCTGCACCTAGCAGACGACGATCCGCCGCCGGACCGGGGGTGGTGTTCGACGGCGGACGGCTGACGTGACAGATTGCGACGGTCCCGTCACGTTTGGACATCCCTGGAGGATGTATGAAGTTCCGTACCCTGGCCGTTCTCGGCCTCGGTATCAGCCTTCCCGCCCTGCTCGTCGTTCCCGGCTCCGGCGCGACCGCGTCCGTCGAGCCGGCGCCGGTCCTGAAGAGACCCGCGTACGTCGCCAACCGCTACCTGGATCAGAAGCCGCTCTGGAAGACCTGCGGCGACCCGTCGTTCCGCGTCAGCTGCGCGAAGGTCACCGCACCCCGCGACTGGTGGCACCAGGGTGACAAGGCCGACGACATCCAGCTCGCCGTCAGCAAGGTCGCCCCGGTCAAGGGCAAGCCGAGCCGCGTCGTTTTCGGCAACCCCGGAGGCCCGGGTGGTGCCGGCCTCGGCATGGCACCGTTCCTGGCGAGCCGGGCCGCGATCGCCAAGGACCACCTCGCCGTCGGCTTCGACCCGCGCGGCACCGGCGACAGCTCCAACGTCAGCTGCCAGGGTGCGCCCGGCTACACGATGGACGCCCGCGACCGCGATCCCGCGAACCTGGACCTGATCGCCGAGGCCACCGAGCTCACCCGCCCGTACTGCGACCAGCAGTCCCGCGGCCTGCTGCCGTACGTCGACACCGCGCAGACCGTGCAGGACATGGACCTGATCCGGCACCTGCTCGGCTTCGCCACGATCGACTACGTCGGCTACTCGGCCGGCACCTGGCTCGGCGCGTACTACCAGACCTTCTTCCCCGAGCACGTCGGCCGTTTCGTGCTCGACTCGAACACCGACTTCACCCGTCCGTGGATCAACACCTTCGAGGCGCAGCCGCAGGCCTTCGAGCGGCGCTTCCGCGAGGACTTCGCGCCGTGGGCGGCCAAGTACGACAGCGAGCTGAAACTCGGTAACACTCCGCGACTGGTGATCCGTACCTACGAAAAGCTGCGGGCCGAACTGAAGAAACAGCCGGCGGTCGAGGAATACCTCGACGGTTCGGTCAAGATCAGCTACGACCAGAACACCCTCGACAACATCGTGGTCGGGGATATGTATACAAAGGCGGATTTCTTCAGTCTCGCCACCGATCTCGCATTTCTTCGCGATCTGTCGAAGGCGCAGACCGCCGGCGGTCCGCGGGCCGCGCAGCGCAAGGTCGACGCCCTGTCGGTCGAGCGCCAGCACCAGCTCGTCCAGCGGGCGACGAAGCCGGCCATCGGCCTCAGCCCGTTCGGCCGGCCGTTCGCGGACGACGCCCAGCAGGCGACCTTCACCGCCGTCACCTGCAACGACAGCGAGTGGCCGCAGGGTCGCGAGTACGGCGACATCCTGTCCGCCCGGCTCGGCCCGCACTACCCGCTGCTCGGTTGGGGCATGAACGAGAACCCCTGTCTGTCCTGGGATCGCCCGCAGCGCACGCTGCCGACCCCGACCGGCGCCGGGCTGCCGACGACGCTGATGGTCCAGTCGGTGCACGACCCCGCGACCAACGTGACGCTGGCCCAGTCCGCCCACCGCCGGTACGCCGGTTCGCGGCTGATCACGATCGCCCGCGAAGGCGACCACGGCATCTACGGCGGCGTGAACAAGTGCGCCGACAAGTTGGTCGACGCGTTCCTGACCTCCGGCCGCGCGCCGGCCAGGGACACCACCTGCCAGGGCGAGGGCTTGCCCGGACCGACGATGACCCCTCCGGAAGGGGAAGAAGGAACACCACTGCACCGGATCGCGGGAATGACCCGGGAACTTTCCGGGTATCTGCACCAATAGCGTCACTTGACCCGGTCAATGAACCCGATTTTGCCGGAATTTCCGGCACGGACCGCCAGGTTTCCGTCACAATCCGCGAAATTCGGGCAGGACTTTCGTTGTCAGCCCGCGGTTGTCAGGGCGATGTCAGGGTTGCGTCCCTGTGCGACAGAGCGTGACCAGGACAACCTTGAGTCAGCGCGGGAGAACCGAACGTCGACCGGGAGGGCTCGACGGGCGGGGGACATCGCCGACGAGGCTTCGGCCGGCTGTGAGGTGGGGGGACTGCCTGGGGGGTCAGACAGAAAACACAGCCGGCCGGGACCCGTCGACGCACGTCCGACCCGGCTTTGATCCCTCGCGGGGTACCTTCGATCCCCCAGGTCGTGGTGCCTCGCGAGGCCAGGTGTCGGAGACGGCGGGGCGGTCGTCTCCGATCCACCGGCCCGGGTGGTGCGCCCTGGTGGACGCACCAGCCGGGACCCGGCTGTTTCACCGGCTAAGCGATGCCGGTCCAGGTCGAGCGGCTGCGGGAACAACCCCGTGCGAATCGCTCCCTGATCCAGAACGAAAGAACTAGAGCCTGGTTGACCTGTCGGGAGCTGCCGCGGGACCTGGATAGCCGTCGGCCACCGCGGACAGCGGAGTCGCCCGCCCGGCAGCCCAGGCCGCGCGGAAAGCCCGCCGATCCAGCGTCTCCTCGATCGCGCGCCGCGTGGCCGCGCGGTCGGCCTTCTCGATCTCCGGGATCGGCGCTCCGATCACCTCGCGGATGCCGTCGGCCGCGCCGAGCAGGAACGCGGCGTACTCCGTCCGGTTGCGCTGCTGCGCGACCGTCGCCAGCTCCTCCAGCACACTCGCCGACCGCCACCGGTCCCCCAGATCCCGATGCTCGGCCAAACTCTCGTCGAGCAGGTGAACCGCGCGCTCGGTCAGCCCGCGCCGCCGCTCGACGATCCCGAGCTGGTTGAGCGACCAGGCGACGCCCTCGCGGTAGCCGAGCCGTTGCGACAGCGCCAAGCTCTCCTGCAGCAGCTCCTCGGCCTCGAACAGCTCACCGCCGTACTGCGCGATCGTGCCGAGGCTGATCAGCGACCAGGCCAGTCCTTCGCCGTCGCCGACCGTCCGGAAGCTGTCCCGCGCCCGCTTGCAGCGCCGGGCCGCGATCTCGAGGTCGCCGCGCAGCCAGGCCACGAAGCCGAGCTGGTTGTGCGCCCAGGCCATCCCGGCGCGATCGCCGAGGCTCTCGAACAGGTCGTAGCTCTGGCAGTGCAGGTTCTCGGCCGTCACGTAGTCGCCGCGCTCGCGGGCCACGCCACCGAGTCGCTGCATCACCAACGCCGTACCGGCGGTGTCGTTGAGTTCCTTGTACTGCGCGAGCGACGACTGCAGCCGCGCGGTCGCGACGTCGTACTCGCACTGGAGGAAGGCGAGCATGCCCGCGCCGAGCTCGGCCTTCGCCTTCGCGGCCTTCAGTTCGGGCTGCCCGTCGACGAGAGCGAGCGCGCGTTCCAGCCAGCCGCCGCCCTCGGCGTAGTGGCCGCGCAGGTAGCAGAACAGCCAGAGTCCGCCGGCCAGCCGGATCGCCTCGGCGCTCGACTCCGTTCGCAGCGACCAGCTCATCGCGGCGCGCAGGTTGTCGAGCTCCCCTTCGAGGCGATCGAGCCAGGCGCCCTGGTTCGCACCCCGCAGGTTGGTCTCGGCCTCCTCGGCCAGGCTGAGGTAGAACGCCGCGTGGTTGCGCGTGACCTCGTCGGCCCGCCCGCTCTCCGCGAGCCGATCGGCGGCGTACTCGCGGATCACCGCGAGCATGTCGTACCGCCCGATCCCGCCCTCACGGCTGACCCGGATCAGCGACTTGTCGACCAGGCGACTGATCAGGTCGAGCGTCTCGGCCCGCTCGCGCGGACCGGGCGTCGTCGTACCGGTCAAGACCGCGGCGGCCGCGTTGAGCGTCCAGCCGCCGACGAAGACCGACAGCTCGGCGAACAGCTCTCGCTCCGGCGCGGTCAGCAACTCGTAGCTCCAGCCGATCGCGCCCTCGAGCGACTGCTGTCGCGGTCCCGCCGTACTGGCTCCGCCTGCGAGGATCCCGAACGACGTCTCCAGCTCGGTCGCCAGCTCCTCGACGGTCAGCACGTTGGTCCGGGCCGCGGCCAGCTCGATCGCGAGCGGCATGCCTTCCAGCCGGCGGACGACTCGGGCAACCTGCTCGATCTGCTCACTCGGCGCGTTGCCGCGCGCGGTCGCCCGATCGACGAACAACCGGACGGCCGGCGACGCGTCAGGCTGCTGCTCGAGCTCCGGCAAGGCCAGCGGCGGTACGACGTACACGCTCTCGCCGGGCACTCGCAGCAGCTCGCGGCTGGTCGCGAGGATCGACAGGTTCGGGCAGGACTCCAGCAGTACGCCGCAGACCTGCGCCGCGGTGGCGACGACGTGCTCGCAGTTGTCCAGGACGAGCAGCACCTTGCGCTGCCCGATCAGCTCGGCGATCTCCTCGATCAGCCGCGCCCCGTCGAGTGGGTGCAGCCCGGTCGCCGTCGCGAGCGCCGACGCGACAGCTGCCGGATCGGCGAGCGGCGCGAGCGGCACCCAGCAGACGCCGTCCTCGAACTTGTGCCCGATCCCGCCGGTCAGCGCGAGCGCGAGCTGCGTCTTACCGACGCCACCAGGTCCGCTCAGTGTGAGCAGCCGGGTCACGCGCTCACCGATCAGGCGACCGGTTTCGGTCAGCTCGGTGGAACGGCCGATCAGCTGGTTCGCCGGGACCGGCGGGGGCCGCAGCGTGGAGCGCGGGTTGTCGCCGTCGCGCCGGGCAGCGGCCGCGAGCTGGGCCCGATCGGGCGCGCCGAGCTTGAGAGCGTCTCCGAGCAACCTCAGCGTGTGCGGCCTGGGCGCCCGGCGACGACCTCTTTCGAGGGCCGCGATCGCGTCGACGCTCAAACCGGCGAGCTCTGCCAGCCCCTCCTGCGACAGCCCGGCCTCTCGCCGGTGCCGGCGCAGCAGATCGCCGAAACCCGTGGTACGAACGTCGTCCGAGCCGCGGCGAGACCCGTCAGACGGCACAGGACGGCTCCACCCAGTCTCCGACCCGTGCGCGGCGGTTGCCGCGCACCCCCTGAAAATAGCCGTATCGCGGGTGGGTTGTCGCCCACTACAGGCAGTTCCCAGCCAACTGCCAGGAATCCCGTTTCAGGCAGTCGATTGTTTGAGCGGGCTGTAGCGGCCGGCTCACGCCTGGTCGTAGCGGGCGATCGCGGTGCGCATGGACGCTCGCGCACGGCGACGATCACCCGCGGCGTCGTACGCCGTGGAGAGGCGGAACCAGGTGCGCCAGTCGTCCGGCGCCGCCTCGACCTCGGACTGGTACTGCGCGAAGGCGGCGTCCGCGGCCGAGCGCTCGATCCGGCCGGACGGGCGGCGCGGGAGGTCATCGACGGGGAGCCCGCCTTCGAGGTCGAGCTCCTGCGCCAGCGCCTCCGTACGACGGCCGAACTGCAGCTCGCGCCAGACCAGGTACAGCCCGACCAACGGGATCACCAGGACGGCGATCCCCAGTCCGACCGCGACCGGGTCACCGGTGCCGATCAGCAGGACGCCGCGCCAGCCGAGCAGCACGGCGTACGCGACGAAGACGACCGCGATCACCACGACGACCCGTTTGGCGCTCATCGGTCAGTCGAGCTCGAGGAAGTGCTCTAGGCCGACGGTCAGCCCCGGGGTGTCGACGATCCGCCGGACGCCGAGCAGGACGCCGGCCATGAACGACTCCCGGTGCATCGAGTCGTGCCGGATCGTCAGCGTCTCGCCGACGTCACCGAGCAGGACCTCCTGGTGCGCGACCAGGCCGCGCAGCCGGATGCCGTGCACCCGGATCCCCTCGACGTCGGCCCCGCGGGCACCGTCGAGCCCGGTCGTGGTCGCGTCCGGGATCGGGCCGACACCGGCCTCGCGCCGGGCCGCGGCGATCAGTTCCGCCGTACGGCGTGCTGTCCCCGACGGCGCGTCGACCTTGTCCGGGTGGTGCAGCTCGACGATCTCGACCGACTCGTAGTACTTGGCGGCCTTCGCGGCGAACTGCATCATCAGCACCGCGCCGATCGAGAAGTTCGCGGCGATCAGCACGCCGGTCCCCGGGCTCTGGTCCAGCTGCCCGCGCAACGTCGCCAGCCGCTCCTCGTCGAAGCCCGTCGTCCCGACGACCGCGTTGATGCCGTGCTCGATGCACCAGGCCAGGTTCTCCATCACGACCTCGGGCCGGGTGAAGTCGACGACCACCTGAGCACCGGCCTTCGCCAGCTCCTCCAGGTCGTCGCCCTGGTCGAGCCGGGCCACCAGCTCCAGCCCGTCCGCGTCCTCGACCGCCAGACACGTCTGGGCGCCCATCTTGCCCTTGGCCCCCAACACCGCGACCTTGATCATCCGCACCCTTTCCACACCAGTCGACCGGCCAAGGATCTCATTGGCCGTCGCGCGTCAGTTCAGCGACTTGGTGTAGCACAGAGCGGTGGGCTCGTGGACGTACTTCCCGTACGCCGGGGCCGGGCGGTAGTTCAGCGACTCGTACAAGGTGATCGCCTCGGGCTGGCGGCTGCCGGTGGCGAGGCGGAGCGTGGTCGCTCCGCGGTGCCGGGCCAGGGCTTCGGCCGAGCCGATCAGCCGGCGGGCGATGCCCTGGCCGCGCTGGTCCGGGCGGACGAACATGCGCTTGATCTCGCCGACCCCGCCGACCACCGGCATCAGCCCGATGCAGCCGACCGCGTCTCCCTTGTTGTCGGCAACCAAGAAGGACGTGGCGGGATCGACCGGGTGCGACAGGCTCGCCGGGTAGCGGGTGAAGAGTTCCTTCAGCGCCAGGTCGAGCAGCAGCACCAGGCCCAGGTCGTCCCGCGGTCGCGGCTCGATCAGCACTCGCACGCGGTCAGGATGCCACGCCGGCAGCGAAGTCCGCCTGGGCTTTTTCGGCGAAATGGCAGGACACCTGCTGCCCCGATTCGAGGATCCGCAGTTCCGGTACGTCGACTGAGCACTTCGCCTCCGCCTGCAGGCACCGCGTGTGGAAGCGACACCCGGACGGCGGCGACACCGGCGACGGCGGGTCCCCGGCGAGCACGATCCGGCGACGTCCACCGGCCCGGGCCAGACCTGGCTCGGCCGACAGAAGCGCTTGTGTATAAGGGTGTGCCGGTACGTCGTACACCTCGTGATGCTGCCCCAGCTCGGCCACCTTGCCCAGGTACATCACCGCCACCCGGTCGGACACGTGCCGGACCACCGACAGGTCGTGCGCGACGAAGATGATGCTCAGCCCGAGCTCCCGCTGCAGCCGCATCAGCAGGTTCACCACCTGCGCCTGCACGGAAAGGTCGAGCGCCGACACCGGCTCGTCGCAGAGCAGGACGTCGGGGTTCAGCGCGATCGCCCGCGCGATCCCGATCCGTTGCCGCTGGCCCCCGGAGAACTGGTGCGGGAACTTCGTCTCGTCCTCGGCCCGCAGCCCGACCAGCTCCAGCAGCTCACGGACGCGCTTTCGAATGTCCGTACCCTTCGACACGTCCGGGTGGACCTCCAGCGGCTCGGCGACGATCTCGCCGACGCGCATCCGCGGGTTCAGGCTCGAGTACGGGTCCTGGAAGACGACCTGGACGTTGCGCCGCCAGCGCCGCAGCGCGCGGCCTTTCAGCCCGGCGACGTCGACTCCGTCGTACCGGAGCTCGCCGTCGGTCGGCTTCTCCAGGGCGGCGAGCAGCCGGACCAGCGTCGACTTCCCGCAACCGGACTCACCGACGATGCCGAGCGATTCGCCCTTGCGCAGTACGAGATCCACGCCGTCGACCGCCCGGACCAGGGTCTTCGTCCCGAACGACAACGCCGGACTGATGTCGTAGTGCTTCACCAGATTGGTTGCCACCAGCAACTCGTCGCTCATCCGACAGCCTCCTTCAGGACGGTACGGCGAATGCACGCCGCGTCGCGCCCCGGCGCGACGGTCAGCAACGGTGGGACCTCGTGCGCGCACTCGTCGATCGCGAGCTTGCAGCGGGTCCGGAACGCGCACCCGGACGGGATCGCCCGCAGCGACGGCGGCGTACCGGGAATCGTCGGCAGCTCCTGACCCTTCAGGTCCGCCGACGGCATCGAGCCGAGCAGTCCCTCGGTGTACGGGTGCATCGGCTGCTCCAGCGCAGCGGCCGTGGCGGCCCGCTCGACCACGTGCCCGGCGTACATCACCACCACGTTGTCGGCGACGTCCGCGACCACGCCGAGGTCGTGCGTGATCAGGACGACGCCCATGTCCCGCTCGGCCTGCAGTTCCGCGATCAGCTCCAGGATCTGCGCCTGCACGGTGACGTCGAGCGCGGTCGTCGGCTCGTCCGCGATCAGTACGTCGGGGTCGAGCGCGAGCGCCATCGCGAGCATCACGCGCTGCCGCATACCGCCGGAGAACTCGTGCGGGTAGTCGTTGACGCGCTTGACCGCGGCCGGGATCCGCACCTGGTCGAGCATCTCCGCGGCCCGCTTCATCGCGTCGCGCTTGGACATCCCGCGGTGCACCCGGTAGCACTCGGCGATCTGATTGCCGACCGTCTGCACCGGGTTGAGCGCGGACAACGAGTCCTGGAACACCATCGTGATCCGGTCGCCGACGATCCTGCGGCGCTCCTTCACCGACATCGCGATCAGGTCCTCACCGCGGTACTTCGCCGTACCGGAGACGATCCGGCCCGGCGGCATCTCCAGGATGCCCGTCAGCGCCTGCGTCGACACCGATTTCCCGGACCCCGACTCCCCCAGGATCGCGAGGGTCTCCCCCGCGTGCACCTGCCAGGAGACGCCGTCGACGGCCCGCACGGTCCCGTGCGGGGTGTCGAACTCGACGCTCAGATCGTCGACCTGCAACAGAACTTCGCCGCTACTCATCGCATCAACTTCGGGTCGAGGGCGTCACGGATCGAGTCGCCGATGATCATGAACGAGATCGTCATCGTCGAGATGAACAGCGCCGGCCAGAGGAACAGGTGCGGGGTGTCGCGGTACGCCGCCGCGACGCCGAACTGCGAGCCCCACGAGATCGACGGCGGTTGCAGCCCGACGCCGAGGAAGGTGAGGACCGCCTCGAGCCCGACCAGGCCGCCGATGCCGAGCGTGGTCATCGCCAGCAGCGGCGCCATCGCGTTCGGGAACACGTGTTTGCGCAGGATCCGTAACGGCGGTACGCCGACCGACCGCGCGGCCAGCACGTACTCGCGGTTGCGGACCGAGAAGACCGTGGACCGCATCACCCGCATGCCCTGCGGCCAGCCGGTGACCAGGATGATCGCGACGATGATCCAGATGCTGCGGTTCGGGACCGAGTTCAGGATCACGATCAGCGCGATCAGGCCGGGCAGCGCGAACAGGACGTCGGCCACCCGCGAGATCACCGTGTCGACCGCGCCCGGGAAGTACCCCGCGAGCAGACCGAGAATGCCGGCCACGACGAACCCGCCGATGCCGGCGACGAGGCTGACCAGCACCGACGGCCGCGCGCCGTAGATCACGTTCGCGAAGTAGTCGCAGCCCTGGATGTCGAAGCCGAACGGGTGGCCCGGCTCGCGACCGTGCTGGGTCTTGCCGAGCTCGCAGAACCGCGGGTCGACCCGGGTGAACAGCTTCGGGACGGCGGCCATCACGAAGAACGTCAGCACCAGCACGGTGCAGAGCACGAACTGCGGCTTGCGCAGCAACGCGCGGAGCAGCTCGGTGTTGGACAGGGTCCGGCCTTCGAGGTCGGCCGTCTCGGTCCCGAAGACCTGCTGGGCCTCAGACATTGCGCACCCTCGGATCGATCGCGCCGTACACGATGTCGACGATCAGGTTGATGACGATGAACATGACGAAGGCCAGCGTCGACAGCAGCACCACCACGCCACCTTCCTTGAACCGGATCGCGGAGAACATGAACTGGCCCAGCCCCGGCAGGTTGAAGATCGACTCGGCCAGCACGGCGCCGGCGAAGATCCCCGCGAAGTCGATACCCATCAGCGTGACGACGGGCAGCAACGCGTTCGGCAGCACGTGCCGCCACAGGATCCGCTGCTCCCCCAGGCCCTTGGCCCGGGCGGTCTTCACGAAGTCGGCGTTCGCGGTGTCGACGATCGACGTCCGGGTCAGCCGCGCCATCCCGGCGAACCCGGAGATCGCGATGCAGACCGCCGGCAGCAGGTACGCCATCGGCCAGCCGTCGGCGGCTCCGGAGACCGGCAGCCACTTGAGCTCGACACCGAAGACGTACTGCCCAGCGAAGTACAGCACCAGGCCCGGTACGGCGAGCACGACCAGCGTGGACAGCAGCAGCATCCGGTCGACCAGACCGTTGCGCCGGAACCCGGCGTACAGGCCGAAGAGGATGCCCGCGATCCACTGCAGGGCAAGGCTCATCGTGGCCAGCTTCAGCGTCACGGGGATCCGCAGCCGGAGCTGGTCGGCGATGTCCGCGCCGGCGAACGTCGTACCGAAGTGGCCGGTGAAGATGTCCTTCATCGACAGCAGGTACTGCACCACGAACGGCTGGTCGAGGTGGAACTGCGCCCGCTTGGCCGCCAGTACGGCGGCCGGGATGGGCTTGTCACCGGCCAGTTCCCGCAGGGGGTCCCCAGGCATCGCGAAGACGAGCGCGAAGACCCCCAGCGTGACGATCAGGCCGATCGGAACCGCCGCCAGGATCCGGCGGAGTACGAACCGGGTCATTTGAACGTGGAGTAGAGCGCCTGAACGCCGGTGTACTTCGACACCCGCGGCTCGATCTTGGCCGAGTGCAGGTAGGCGTTCTGCTTGGTGTACAGGGGAATCAGCGGCAGGTCCTCGAGCGCGATGTCCTCGGCCTGCTGGTAGAGCTTGATCGCCTGGTCCGGGTCCGGCTCGGCGTCGCCCTTGGCCAGGACGGCGTCCAGGGCCGGGTTGGCGTAGCCGGCGAAGTTCGCGTCACCGGACGACTTGAACATCGGCGTCAGGTAGTCCTCGATCGACGGGTAGTCGTGCCCCCAGCCGGAGAAGCGCAGGCCGTCGAGCTTGCGGGTGTCGGCCAGCGTGGTGATCTCCGAGCCCTGCTTGCCGGTGTACTTGATCTCCAGGCCGAGGTTCTGGCGCAGCATGTTGCCGATCGCCTCGGCGAAGATCTGGCCGGTCGCGGAGGTGGTGTTGTAGTTGATGTTCAGCGGGCCGGAGAAGCCGCCGGCCTCCTGGAGCAGCTGCTTGGCCGCGGTCGCGTCGAAGGCGCAGTACTTGCAGGCGTCGGCACGGTAGCCGTTGATGTCCGGCGCGACCAGGCCGCTGGCCGGCGTCGACAGGCCGACCAGCTCGGCCATCGCCTTCCGGTCGATCGCCATCGAGATCGCGTGCCGCAGCTTCGGGTTCTTGAAGCGGGCGTCCCAGGCCGGCAGCGTCAGGTAGTTGGCGCCGGAGGGCTCCGCCGTCACCCAGCCGTCGGGCGCGTCGGTCTTGAACGTCTTCACCTTGGTCGGCGGGACGTCCACGAAGTCGACGGTGCCGGCCAGGAACTCGTTGTACGCCGTGTCGGCGTTCGAGATGAACCGGTACGTGAGCGCGGTGGCCTCGGGCGCGTTCGGGCCCTTGTAGCCGTCCCACTTGACCAGCTTGATGTCGTCACCGGGGTTCCAGGCGCCGTCCAGCTTGAACGGGCCGTTGCCGATCGGCTTGCGCTTGTAGGCGTCGGGGTCCTTGCGGACCTCCTCCGGCAGCGGCGCCAGGCCGAGGTACTGCAGCGTCAGGCCGAACTGGGAGAACGGCACCTTGAGCTTCACCGAGAAGGTCAGGTCGTCGATCTGCTTCAGCCCGCTGAGCGTCTTCACCGAGGTCGGCTTCGGCGTGGCGCCATCCGGCGTCGGCGGGTTGAGCGCCTCGTAGCCCTCGACCTTGGAGAAGAACCCGTTGTTCTTCCAGGCGGTCGAGCCCTGGGCGGTCAGGTTCCAGCTGTCGACGTAGTCCTTCGCGGTCAGCTTCTGGCCGTTCTGGAACGTGTTGCCCGGCTTCAGCTTGATCGTCCAGGTCTGGCTGGTCTTGTCCGGCGTCACCGAGTCGGCCAGCACGTTCGTGGTCTTGCCGGTGCCCGGGTCGGTCGCCACCAGCGGCGCGAACACCGCCTGCGCGATCTGGATCCCCGGGCTGCCGTTCTCGTTGAGCGGGTTGATGTACTCCAGCGGGTCGGCCGCGATCGCGATCACCGCACTCTTCGCGCCACCTCCCCCACTGTCGCCACTGCCGCTGCCTCCATCCCCGCAGGCACCGAGCACCAGGGCGAGCCCCAGCGACACCCCCACAACACCAGTCGTACGTCGCACGGTCGAACCAACTTCCTCGGAGGAGGCCACTAAGGCGGGCGGAATGTGGTCGCCATGTTGGCTGGTCGTTACTGCGCATGTCAACGTTGTCAGCAACAAAAACAACTGACGTAACAAGGAAGTTACTCGGAGACACGCTCGCCGAAGACCTCAGAGCACCCGGAGACCTCACAGGCGTCCACACCGACCATATCCCCACTCAACCCTCGAAGTCATCAGATGACAGCTCGCGAACTTGCTGCCTTCTCAGGTGCCGGGAACGACGAACCGGTCAGTCGGACGTGCCGACTGACCGGTTCGGTGGAACGCGGGTGGAGCTACAGATCGAACGCCGTGGTGGACTCGTCGAAGGGGCCCATCACGGTGAGGGCCGGAGTCCCGGCGTAGAGCTCGGTGGCCAGCTGGTGGACGTCGTCGAGGGTGACGGCGTCGATGCGGTTGAGGATCTCGTCGACGGTGGGGAGTTCGCCGTAGACGAGCTCGGCCTTGGCGATGCGGGTCATCTTCGCGCCGGTGTCTTCCATGCCCATCACGACCGAGCCGCGCATCTGGCCCTTGCCGCGGAGCAACTCGTCGGGCGTGATGCCGCCGGCCGCGAGCGTGGCCAGCTCGGCCCGTACGACGTTCAGCACCTCGGGCGCCTTCTTCGGCAGGCAGCCGGCGTACACGCCGACCATGCCGGTGTCCGCGTACGCCGAACCGAAGGTGAACACCGAGTACGCCAGCCCGCGCTTCTCGCGGACCTCCTGGAACAGCCGCGACGACATGCCGCCGCCGACGATCCCGTGCAGCACTCCGGCGACGTACCGCCGCTCGTCGTTGCGCACGAGGCCCGGCATCCCGAGCACCAGGTGCGCCTGCTCGACGTCGCGGTGGTGGACCTGCACTCCCCCGTACGTCGGAAGCCTGCGCCCCGATCCGATCCGGACCGGCGCGGGCTCGGCCTCGCCGGTGACCCAGTGCCGCTCGAACGCCTTACGTACAAGGCGAACGACGTCGGCGTGCTCCACGTTACCGGCCACCGAGACGACGATGTTCTCGGGACGGTAGCGGCGCCGGTACCAGCCGATCACCTGACGGCGGGTCAGCCCGGCGACCGACTCCGGCGTACCGGTGATGGATCGGCCGAGCGGTGTCGGTCCCCACAGCTGCTCGGCGAACAGGTCGTGGATGTGGTCGGAAGTCTCGTCGGCGTGCATCGCGATCTCTTCGTCGATCACGTCACGCTCGGACTCGACGTCCTCCGGCGTCAGCGTCGCGGACGTGATCATGTCGCAGATCACGTCGACGGCCAGCGGGAGGTCGGAGTCCAGCACCCGCGCGTAGTAGCAGGTGTACTCCTTGCCGGTGAAGGCGTTCATCTCCCCGCCGACGGCGTCCAGCGACGCGGAGATCTCCAGCGCGTCGCGGCGCTCGGTGCCCTTGAACAGCAGGTGCTCGAGGAAGTGCGTGGCACCGGACAGCTGCACCGGTTCGTCGCGCGAACCGACCCCGACCCACACGCCGAAGGTGACCGAGCGGAAGCCCGGTACGGACTGGGAGAGCACGCGGAGCCCGGAGGGCAGGACGGTCCGTTTGACGGGACCGCCCTCCTCCGGGCTCAGCAACGTGCTAGTGGTGGCTCGACTCACTCGGCGGCTGCGGCCTCAGTGTCGTCGGCCTTCTCGTCGGCCTTGTCGCCCTCTTCGCCCTCGATCACCGGGATCAGCGACAGCTTGCCCCGGTCGTCGATCTCGGCGATCTCGACCTGCAGCTTCTGGCCGACCGAGAGGATGTCCTCCACGGCCTCGACCCGCTTGCCACCGGCCAGGCCACGCAGCTTGGAGATGTGCAGCAGACCGTCCTTGCCCGGCAGCAGGCTGATGAACGCCCCGAAGTTGGTCGTCTTCACGACCGTGCCCAGGTAGCGCTCGCCCTTCTCCGGCATGGTCGGGTTGGCGATCGCGTTGATCATCGCGCGCGCCGCGTCGGCCGAGGGGCCGTCCGTCGCACCGATGTACACCGTGCCGTCGTCCTCGATGGAGATGTCGGCGCCGGTCTCGTCGGTGATCTGGTTGATCATCTTGCCCTTCGGGCCGATGACCTCTCCGATCTTGTCCACAGGGACCTTCACCGAGATGACCCGCGGCGCGAACTCGCTCATCTCACCCGGGGCGTCGATGGCCTTCGACATCACGTCCAGGATGGTCAGGCGGGCTTCCTTGGCCTGGGTCAGCGCACCGGCCAGGACGCTGGCCGGGATGCCGTCCAGCTTGGTGTCCAGCTGCAGGGCGGTGACGAAGTCCTTGGTGCCGGCGACCTTGAAGTCCATGTCGCCGAACGCGTCCTCCGCGCCCAGGATGTCGGTCAGCGCGACGTACTCGATCTCGCCGTTGACCTCACCGGAGATGAGGCCCATCGCGATCCCGGCGACCGGTGCCTTCAGCGGCACACCGGCCGACAGCAGCGACAGCGTCGAGGCGCAGACCGAACCCATCGAGGTCGAGCCGTTCGAGCCGAGCGCCTCGGAGACCTGACGCAGCGCGTACGGGAAGTCCTCGCGCGACGGCAGCACCGGCACGAGGGCGCGCTCGGCGAGAGCGCCGTGCCCGATCTCGCGACGCTTGGGCGAACCCACCCGGCCGGTCTCACCGGTCGAGTACGGCGGGAAGTTGTAGTTGTGCATGTAGCGCTTGCGCGTCTCCGGCGACAGCGTGTCGAGCTGCTGCTCCATCCGGAGCATGTTCAGCGTGGTGACACCCATGATCTGGGTCTCGCCGCGCTCGAACAGCGCCGAGCCGTGCACCCGCGGCAGCACCTTGACCTGCGCCTTGAGCGGGCGGATGTCGGCCAGACCGCGACCGTCCATCCGGATCTTCTCGGTCAGCACGCGGTTGCGGACGAGCTTCTTGGTCAGCGAGCGGAAGGCTGCGGACAGCTCCTTCTCACGTCCCTCGAAGGACTCGGCCAGCTTGGCGACCACGGCGGCCTTGACGGCGTCGGTGGCGTCGTCGCGGTCGTGCTTGCCGGTGATCGCGAGGGCCTGGGTCAGCTCCTCGGTCGCCTCGGCCTCGACGGCGGCGAACGCGTCGTCCTGGTAGTCCGGGAAGACCGGGAACTCACCGGTCGGCTTCGACGCGGCGGCGGCCAGCGCCGACTGCGCCTCGACCAGGGTCTTGATGAAGCCCTTCGAGGCCTCGAGGCCCTCGGCCACGATCTCCTCGGTCGGCGCCTGCTTGCCGGCGGCAACGGCGTCGAAGGTGCCCGGGGTGGACTCGGCCTCGACCATCATGATCGCGACGTCACCGGTGTCGGTGACACGACCCGCGACCACCATGTCGAAGACGGCGTCCTCGAGCTCGGTGTGGGTCGGGAACGCGACCCACTGCTTGTCGATCAGGGCGACGCGGGTGGCGCCGATCGGGCCCGAGAACGGCAGCCCGGCGATCTGGGTGGACATCGACGCGGCGTTGATCGCCAGGACGTCGTACAGCTTGTCCGGGTTGAGCGCCAGGACCGTGATGACGACCTGGATCTCGTTGCGCAGGCCGGAGACGAACGACGGCCGCAGCGGGCGGTCGATCAGCCGGCAGGTCAGGATGGCTTCCTCGGAGGGGCGACCCTCACGACGGAAGAACGAGCCCGGGATGCGGCCGGCGGCGTACATCCGCTCCTCGACGTCCACCGTCAGCGGGAAGAAGTCGAACTGGTCCTTGGGCTTCTTGCTGGCCGTGGTGGCCGAGAGCACCATCGTGTCGCCGTCGAGGTAGGCGGCGGCGGAGCCGGCGGCCTGCTGGGCCAGACGGCCCGTCTCGAAGCGGATGGTGCGGGTGCCGAAGCTGCCGTTGTCGATCACGGCTTCGGCGTACTGTGCGCCCTCCATGGGCGCGTTGGTGGATCCCGACACGGGATACCCCTCTCTCACTCTGAGACGACGTGAGGCGCGGGCTCCGGGGGTGTGCCGGTCTTCGATCGAGGCCCGCGGGTCAGTCTCTGTCCCGAAAGCCACTACCGAGGACCGGTCGTCGTCCCGGTACGCAGGTCGCGTCGTCTCGTTGTCGTTTTAGCTATTCAGTTGTCCCAAGCCCCGAAAACCACCGGGACATGGATACGCGAGAAGCGGCCACCAGGATGCGGTGGCCGCTTCTCACGACGTCATCGGCGCAGGCCGAGCCGCTCGATCAGGGACCGGTAGCGGTTGATGTCCTTCTTGGACAGGTAGTTCAGCAGCCGGCGGCGCTGACCGACGAGGAGCAGCAGACCACGACGGCTGTGGTGGTCGTGCTTGTGCTCCTTCAGGTGCTCGGTCAGGTCGGCGATGCGGTGCGTGAGCAGCGCGACCTGGACCTCGGGGGAACCGGTGTCGCCCTCGGTCAGGGCGTACTCGCCGATGATCTTCTTCTTCGCCTCAGGATTGGCAGACGACACTATTGATCCTCTCGATGTCCGTTGCGCGGCGCACCGGGGCTTAGGTCACCCGGGCACTCTCGATCCGCGGCCGTTCAGACGGCAGCAGCCAGGGTATCAGCCTGTGGACAAGCCGCCCTAATCACCCTGAGTGGACGGGGTGTCCCCGGCCAGCAGCCGCCGCGCCTGGTCGACGTCGGTCTTCATCTGGACCAGCAGCGCCTCGATCGTGTCGAACCGGATCTGCGAGCCGCGCAGCCGGGCCACGAAGTCCACCGCGACCCGCGAGCCGTACAGCTCCAGGTCGTCGCGGTCCAGCACGTACGACTCGACCCGGCGGTCGATCCCGTCGAACGTCGGGTTGCTGCCGACGCTGATCGCGGCGGGGAAAGCTTCGCCGTACGCCGGAGTGCCGGGCGCCGGCTCGAGGACCCGCAGCCACCCGGCGTACACGCCGTCGAGCGGGATCGCCGACCCGGACTCGGCCGGGATGTTCGCGGTCGGGTACCCGAGCTCGCGGCCGCGCTTGTCGCCCTCGATCACCGTACCGGCCACCCGCAGCGGCCGGCCCAGCGCGACGGCGACCTTCTCGACGTCACCGGCCGCGATCAGCTCACGGATGTACGTCGACGACCACGGCTGGCCCTCACCGCGCAGCGCGAGGCCCTCGACCTCGAACCCGGCCGCGGCGCCCGCCTCGACCAGGGTGTCGACGTGCCCGGCGGCCTTGTGGCCGAACCGGAAGTTCTCGCCGACCACGACAGCCTTCACGTGCAAGGTGCCGACCAGGACGCGGTCGATGAACTCCTGCGGCGACCAGTTCGACGTCTCCTTGTCGAACGGCAGGATCAGCACCGCGTCGGCCCCGGCGTCGCACAGCAACTGGGCCCGCTCCTCCGGCTCGCTGATCGTCGCCGGCGCCTTGTCGGGGCGCAGCACCGCCATCGGGTGCGGGTCGAAGGTGAGCGCGACCACCGGCAGCCCACCGAGCTGCTCGGCCCGCGCGCGGGCGTGGGCCAGCACCTCCTGGTGGCCGCGGTGCACGCCGTCGAAGTTGCCGATGGTGACGACCGACGGACCGTAGTCAGGGCCCACCTCGTCCAAACCGTGCCAGACACGCATAGGCAGAAGGATTCCACGAAAGCTCCGGGCCCGATGCACCAGGTCCCCGGTCACCCCTTGTAATCGGCCGGTGACTCAACTTACTGTGGGCCGCACTGCCCTTCCCCGAAGGCAGAGTCCCGGAGGTCAAGTGAAGCTTTCCCGTGCAGTCGCCGCGTTCACCGCGCTGGCCTCGATCGGAGCGGTGTCCCTCACCGGCCCCGCTCAGGCGGCCACGCCGGACCGGCCCCCGGTCGCCCCGAAGGCGTCGTACAGCAAGTACGTCGCGCTCGGTGACTCCTACACCTCCGCTCCCCTGGTCCCGCTGCCGGAGCTGCTCTCGCTGGGCTGCCTGCGCTCGACCAGCAACTACCCCAAGCTGCTCGCGGGGATGCTGCACATCTACCGCTTCACCGACGTCAGCTGCGGCGGCGCCGACACCACGAACATGACCCAGCCGCAGAGCACGGCGCTCGGCGTGGCCGCGCCGCAGTTCGACGCGCTGACGGCCGACACCGACCTGGTGACGCTCGGGATCGGCGGCAACGACTTCGGCGTCTTCGGCCGGATCATCGACACCTGCCCGAAGCTGCGGGACAGCGACGCCAAGGGCGCGCCCTGCAAGCAGCACTTCACCGTCGACGGCGTCGACACGCTGAAGGCCGACATCGCCAAGACCCAGGTGCGGATCACCGACGTCGCCAAGGCGATCAAGGTGAAAGCGCCGAAGGCGACCGTCGTCCTCGTCGGCTACCCGAAGATCGCGCCGGAGAAGGGCACCTGCCCCGACATCCTGCCGTTCGCCGACGGTGACTACGGCTACCTGTATTCGATCGAGCAGGAGCTCAACAAGGCGGCCGAGAACGCGGCGAAGGCGGCCGGGGCGCTCTACCTCGACACCTTCGGCCCCTCCACCGGGCACGACGCCTGCGCCCCCGACGGGCAGGCGTGGATCCAGGGCAAGGACCTCAACCTGCTGCGGGCGTTCAACTACCACCCGCGGTTCGAGGGTCAGGCCGGCGTCGCGTCGCTGACCTACAAGAAGCTGACCGGCGCACCGGAGACGGTGACCGCCGACGAGCAGGCCAAGTTCGCGCGGCAGGCGCGCGAACTGAGCAGCAAGGCCGCGAACACCAGCCTGCCGGAGGCCTACCGGGCCCACTTGGACCGCCTACGGACCGGCGCGCAACGCTGACCCTTTCCAATCCGTACGGCGGACGCCGGGCCGGCCCACTTCACGCGTGGACCGGCCCGGCGCTTTTTGTCCCCGCAGGTCTGGGTACTTGGCGTCACATGACCCCTGGGGGATCGATCCTGACCGGGCGCGCGCTCTGGCTGCTCGTCCCGCCCGCGTACTTCGGTCTGCAGCTGTACGTCGCCGCCGCCTGGCCCGTGCCGTACGAGTTCCTGCACCACACGGTCAGCGACCTGGGCTGGACGACCTGCACCACCGAGCAGCGGCCCGGCGGTGTCCTGCAGTCGTGCTCACCGCGCCATGCCTGGTTCAACTCCGGTGGCGTCGTGCTCTACCTGCTGCTCGGTCTCGGAGGCGTCCTGCTGCGGAGCTGGTCGAGCCGGCCGCGCTGGTTCGTCGCGTTGTGGGTGGTGATCGCGGTTCTCGGGATCGCGACGTCACTCGTCCCGGGCGATGTGTCGATCGGGCTGCACTCGCTGCTCGCTGTGCCGTTGTTCCTGGCGACGGTCGCCGTACTGGTCCTCAGCGCGGTCACGATGCGCAGGACGTTCGCTGGGCGGGCTGCGGCCGTCACGGCCGTCCTGTCGCTGGCCGGGTTGGCCGGACTGGTTCTGGCGCTCGGCGGAGCGGGACCGGTCGGGCTGATGGAACGGCTGGCCGCGGAGACGATCTACCTCTGGGTGTTTGCCGTCGCTCTGGTCAGCCGAGGGCGTCGGTCAGCTCGGTGAGCGCCTGGCCCAGCGGGAGGTCGATCCGGTGGGTGGCCAGCGGGTCTCCGCGGGTGATTCCGTGGTTGATGATCAGGACCGGTTTGCCGGCCTTCGCGGCGTACCGGACGAAGCGGAACCCCGACATCACGGTCAGGGACGAGCCCAGGACCAGCATCGACTCGGCCTCGTCGATCAGGCGGTAGCAGCGATCGACCCGCGCCTTCGGCACGTTCTCGCCGAAGAAGACCACATCCGGCTTGAGCAGCGGCGACCCGCAGTTGCGGCACGGCACGAGGTGGAACTCGCGGACCGTCTCCTCCGGCAGGTCGACGTCACCGTCGGGGTTGATCCGCAGCGCCTGGCCCTCGAAGTCCGGGTTGGCCTCACGAAACCGCCGGTCGAGCTCCTCGCGCGGACTGGTGTCGTGGCAGTCCAGGCAGATCACGCGATCCAAGTTGCCGTGCAGCTCGATCACGTCGCGCGCGCCGGCCGCCTGGTGCAGACCGTCGACGTTCTGCGTGATCACGCCGCTCAGGTAGCCACGCGCCTGCAGGGTCGCGACCGCGCGATGACCGTCGTTGGGATCGGCACGCGCGATCGTCCGCCAGCCGAGGTGGCTGCGCGCCCAGTACCGCTGGCGCCCCGCTTCGCTGCCGACGAAGTCGCCGTACGTCATCGGCGTGTGCGTCCGCAGGCTCCCGGTCGCGCCGCGGTAGTCCGGGATGCCGGACTCCGTCGAGATCCCGGCCCCGGACAGCACGACCGCATCGCCCGCGGCGACCGCGTCGATCACCGGCGCGAGATCCGCCGTACCGGGCGCAAGCGCCAGCACCTCAGGACCGGGAGTCCAGCTCAACGTAGGTCGGGAACGCACACCTCCAGCTTACTGACCGCGTTCGACCCCGAGGGTTGCGATCAGGTCCTCGTGCAGCTCGAACCAGACCGTGTGGCAGGAGTCCTTGCCCGACCCGTCCACCCAGGTGTTGTCGCGCGGCACCCGACCGAGCGCGTCGGCGAAGCGCAGGTCGTACCCACCCAGCCGATCCAGTACGCCGGACAGCCGCGCCACCAACTCATCCAGCCGCAGACTCAACGCGGTCAGCGTCTTCACGACCCGCGCGTCCCAGGCCGGATCGGTGTGGTCGTTGAACGCCATCGGGTCGTCCGGCGACGGCCGCAGCTGCCAGTCCGTGCATGCCTGCTGCAGCCGCGCGTTGAGCGGCAGGAACTCCTGATAGACCTCACGCAGTACGGCGTCGCCCGCGTCCTGACGCTCGGCACCCAGCCGCCGCTCGTTCTCCGCGCGCCCGGCCGGCGTAAGCGACCACCCGCCCGTCCCGGCGAACTCGCTCCACGTCACCCAACCGTAGGCCTGGTAGTCGAGCAGCAACTCCCGCACCACCGCCACATCGAGCGCGAACCGCCCGGCGATGGTCCGCTCATCGCCCATCCCCTTCAGCCGTACGGCGTGCAGCGTCAGCAGCTCAGGCGACGACGGGCGGCTCATGACTGGTCGTCCGGGCGCACTCGGTCCATGAGCCGGTCGAGTCGTTGCTGCGACGCCTGCGGCGAGTTCAGCCCCTGCGCCTCGGCCAGCTGCGCCCACGTCAGCCCGAGCCCACGCGCCGCGAACAGCAGCCCGGTCTCCAACTGGTCGACCTCCGCCCGCGCCGCCGACATCAGCCTCAGCGCGGCCAGCGCGGCCTCCTGATCAGCGCCCTTCCACAGGAAGAACTGGATCAGGTCCACCGCCGTCGGCGGCACCGGCGCCGACTGCCACGGGCGCCGGTCCAACGCGTCAGCGCCCAGGTCGAGAAGCTGCTGCCGGGCCTGCCGTTCCCGGGAGGCGTCGGCGTGATCGTTGCTTTGCACCCCCGAACGGTCCATCATCAACAGACTGTTGTCAACATTCCGTTGAAGGAGTGCGTTCGATGCTGCACGGAAGGCCCGCCAGCGCCGGTACGGCGTCCGGTCCCGCCCGGATCGTCCGGGGACCCGAGGACTTCGACCGCGTCCGCCGTGGCGACGTCCTGGTCTGCCGGTTCACCGATCCGGCCTGGACTCCCCTGTTCGGAGTCGTCGCGGCCGTCGTCACCGAGATCGGCGGTCCGCTCTCGCACGCGGCCATCGTCGCCCGGGAACAGCGCATCCCCGCGGTCGTCGGCGTCGCCGACGCGATGAGCCTGCTGGACGACAGCAAACCCGTCACCGTCGACGGCACCGCGGGAACTGTCGGCTAACCGACGAAAACCGCGCTCGGCTTGGCGAGCGGACCGCTCGGCGCGTACAGCGCCAGGAACGTCCCGTCCGGCGCGAACATCGCCGTCTCGCCCTCGCTCAACTTCAGGCCCGCCAACGGCCGGCCCGTACGGATCGCGATCTCCTGCTCCGCGTCCGCGTCGAACCGCGGGAACGTCTCCGCCGCCACGTCGGCGATCGGCAGCAGGACGAACTCGTCCCCCAGCGCTTCCAGCGTGTGCGCGGCGGACAAGTCGAACCCGCCCACCCGAGTACGCCGCAGCGCCGTCAGGTGCCCACCCACACCCAGCTGCGCACCGAGATCACGGGCCAGCGCGCGGATGTAGGTCCCGCTCGAGCAGTCCACCGAGATGTCGACCTCGATCCCCTGCTCGACCCGCCGGATCGCCAGTACGTCGTACCGGCTGATCGTGACGCTGCGGGCCTTGAGCTCGATCTCCTCGCCGGCCCGGACCCGCTCGTACGCGCGTTTGCCGTCGACCTTGATCGCCGACGCCTTCGACGGGATCTGCGAGATCTCGCCGCGGTAGTCCTCGACCGCCACGGCGATCGCCTCGTCGCTCACCGCGGCCAGAGCCTCAGGAGAGGCAGTGGTCTCCAGCGAGCCCTCGCGGTCGTCGGTCGTCGTCGTCGCCCCGAGCAGCAGCGTCGCGTCGTACGACTTGTCCGCCAACTGCAGGTGCCCGAGCAGCCGGGTCGCCCGGTTGACCCCGACCACCAGCACGCCGGTGGCCATCGGGTCGAGCGTGCCGGCGTGCCCGACCTTGCGGGTGCCGGCCAGCCGCCGGACGCGGGCGACCACGGTGTGCGAGGTCAGCCCGGCCGGCTTGTCGACGACAACGATGCCGTCGGCAACGATCGTCTCACTCGTCGTCGTCATCGTCCTCGCGGCGCTTGTACGGGTCGGCGTCGCCGGCCGGCTTGGCGCCCGCGGCGGCCTTGGCCACCTCGGCGTCGGCCTGGCGCGCCTTGGCCAGCAGTTCCTCGATCTGGCCGGCGTTCTCCGGGATCGCGTCCAGGAAGAACGCCAGGCTCGGCGTCCGCCGCAGGCCGAGCGCCTTGCCGACTTCGCTGCGGATCAGCCCCCGGGCCGACTCCAGCGCGGCCGCGGTGGCCGCACGCGCCTGCTCGTCGCCGTACACCGTGTAGAAGACGCTGGCCTCGCCGAGGTCGGCGGTCAGCTTGGCGTCCGTCACGGTCACGAAGCCCAGCCGCGGGTCCTTGACCCGGCGCTCGAGCAGTTCCGCGACCAGGACCTGGATCCGGTCGGCCAGCTGCTTCGCCCTTGCTTCACCCATCCGGGCTCACTCCCTCATTCATGCGTAACGTCCGGAGCGGCGGCTGTGACACCGCCGCTCCGGACGTTACTCCGCGAACCTGCCGCCGGGACCGATGGATCCCGGCGTACGGCCCTTTGTCAGCTGCGCGGCTTCTCGCGCAGCTCGAACGACTCGACGATGTCGCCGATCTTGATGTCGTTGAAGTTGTTCACCGTCAGACCACACTCGAAGCCCTCGCGGACCTCGGACGCGTCGTCCTTGAACCTCTTCAGCGACGACAGCTCGCCGTTCTCGACGATCACCGCACCGTCGCGGATCAACCGGACCTTGCCGTTGCGGCGGACCAGCCCACTGGTCACCCAGCAACCGGCGATGTTTCCGACCTTCGAGGAGCGGAAGATCTCGCGGATCTCCGCCTGGCCCAGCACGACCTCTTCGTAGATCGGCTTGAGCATGCCCTTCAGGGCCGCCTCGATGTCGTCGATCGCGGAGTAGATCACCGAGTAGTACCGGATGTCGACGCCCTCGCGCTCGGCCAGGTCGCCGGCCTTGCCCGCCGGCCGCACGTTGAAGCCGATGATGACCGCGTTGGAGGCCATCGCCAGGTTGACGTCGTTCTCGTTGATCGCACCGACACCGCGGTCGATGACGCGCAGGTTGACCTCGTCGTCGATCTCGATCCGAACCAGTGCGTCTTCCAGCGCTTCGACCGAACCGGACACGTCGCCCTTCAGGATGAGCAGCAGTTCCTGCGTCTCGCCCTTCTCCATCGAGGCCATGAAGTCCTCGAGGGTACGACGCGCGCGCCGCTTGGCGTTGGCCGCCGCACGAGCCCGTGCCTCACGCTTCTCGGCGATCTGGCGAGCCATCCGGTCGTCGTCCACGACAAGGAACTTGTCGCCGGCGCCCGGTACGGCGGTCAGACCGAGGACCAGGACCGGACGCGCCGGCGTGGCCTCCTCGACCGGGTTGCCGTGCTCGTCCAGCATCAGCCGCACGCGGCCGTACGCCGGACCGGCCACCATCGAGTCGCCGACCCGCAGCGTTCCGCGCTGTACCAGCACGGTCGCCACCGGACCACGGCCCTTGTCGAGGTTCGCCTCGATCGCGATGCCCTGGGCCGGCATGTTCGGGTTGGCCCGCAGGTCGAGCGCCGCGTCCGCGGTCAGCACGACACTCTCGAGCAGCCCGTCGATGTTGATCCGGGACTTCGCCGAGACGTCGACGAACATCGTGTCGCCGCCGTACTCCTCGGGGACCAGGCCGTACTCGGTCAGCTGACCGCGCACCTTGGTCGGGTCCGCCGCGGGGACGTCGATCTTGTTGACCGCGACCACGATCGGCACACCGGCCGCGCGGGCGTGGTTCAGCGCCTCGATCGTCTGCGGCATCACGCCGTCGTCGGCCGCGACCACCAGGATGACGATGTCGGTGGCCTGCGCACCACGAGCACGCATGGCGGTGAACGCCTCGTGACCCGGGGTGTCGACGAAGGTGATGGCGCGCTCGACGCCGTCGACCTCGGTGGTCACCTGGTAGGCACCGATGTGCTGGGTGATGCCACCGGCCTCCTTGGCGACGACGTTCGCCTCGCGGACCGCGTCCAGCAGCTTGGTCTTACCGTGGTCGACGTGACCCATCACGGTCACGACCGGCGGCCGCTTGACCAGGTCGTCCTCGTCGCCCTCGTTGGTGCCGAAGTCGATGTCGAACGACTGCAGCAGCTCGCGGTCCTCGTCCTCCGGGGACACGATCTGCACGTCGTACTCGAGCTCGGTGCCGAGCAGCTGCAGGGTCTCCTCGTTGACCGACTGGGTCGCGGTCACCATCTCACCGAGGTGGAACAGCACCTGCACCAGCGACGCCGGATCCGCGCCGACCTTCTCGGCGAAGTCCGTCAGCGAGGCACCACGGGCGAGCTTGACGACCTCGCCACCACCGTGGCGGACGCGAACGCCGCCGACGGCCGGAGCCTGCATGTTGTCGAACTCCTGGCGCTTCGCGCGCTTGGACTTGCGACCACGACGGGCCGGACCACCCGGACGCCCGAAGGCACCCTGTGTCCCGCCACGACCCCGGTTGCCCGGGCCCGGACGACCGCCGCCACCACCGGGGGGACCGCTCGGGCCACCACCGGGACGGAAACCGCCGCCACCGCCACCGCCGCCACCGCGCGGACCGGCACCCGGTCCACCCGGACCGCCGCCGCCACCGGGGCGACCACGGCCGCCACCGCCGCCACCCGCCGGAGCGGACGGACGACCGGTGAAGGTCCCGGCAGAGGACTTCGGCATCATCGCCGGGTTCGGCCGGGGAGCACCCGGTACGCCGCCCGGACGCGGACGGTCGTTGCCGCCGCCGCTACGGGCCTGCGGCGGGCGCGGGGGCATGCCGGCCGGGCTCGCGCCTGCCGGTGCCTGCGAACCGCCACCACCCTGACCCGGGCGGGCGCCACCGCGCTGCATGCCCTGGGTCGAGCTGAACGGGTTGTTGCCCGGACGCGGAGCACCCGGACGGGGACCACCAGGTCCACCGGCCGCGGGTCCACCCGGACGACCGCCACCGGGACGCGGGGCGCCACCCGGACGGGGAGCACCACCCGGACGCGGCGCGGAGCTCGAACCCGGACGGTCGGAACCGCCCGGACGCGGGGACGAACCCGGACGCGGACCGGAGCCCGGCGTACCGGGACGCGGTGCCGGACGGGAGTCCTCACGCGGTGCGCGAGCGGCCGGAGCCTCAGCGGCCCGCTCCTGCGTCGGCTGGCCGGACGAGGCCGGAGCCTCGGACGCGGCCGGAACCTCAGCCTGAACCGGAGCAGCCGGGGTGGCCTGCGCGGCCGGAGCCTCGAAAGCCGGCTCGGTGGTCGCCGGAGCGGCCGGAGCCGGAGCCTCGGTGCGCGGACCGGGCCGGGGGCCAGGACGCGGACCCGGACGAGCCGGTGCCGGAGTGGCACCAGCGGCCGGAGCGCTGGTCTCCTTGGCCGGAGCCTCGGTGACCGGAGCAGCCGGAGCCTCGGCCGCGGGGGCGGAGACCTCGGGAGCCTTCGGTGCTGCCGGGGCCGGAGCGGCCTCGGCGGCCGGCGCGGAAACGCGCTCGGCGGGTGCCGCGGGGGCAGGGGTTGCCACCTTCGCGGCGGGCTCCGCCGGGGTGACCGGAGCGGTCGCCTGCGGCGCAGCGGACGTGCTGGCGGCGGCCTTCTTGGCCGCGCGCTTCTTCGGCGGGTTCTTCTCGAACTCCTCCGCCAATCTACGGACTACGGGTGCCTCGATCGTCGAAGACGCCGATCGGACGAACTCTCCCATGTCGTTCAGCCTGGTCAGGACGACCTTGCTGGTAACTCCGAGCTCTTTCGCGAGCTCGTAGACCCGGACCTTTGCCACTACTCTCCCTCTGGTCCGAGCCTGGGGGCGCGGACCGTTAGTTGACGTACATGCTCATCGCATTGCACTCATCGTTCGACACTCATCGAGTGGTCATGAGTCGATGACCCGCCTTCATGTCGTCGCGGCTCATGCCGCGGGCGGCCGGGCGGCCGCACTTGGTGGTGCTGTGGTGCTACTGCTTCTCGACCTGTGCCCTTACGAGGCTCAGATCAAGCGGTCCCGGGACCTTGAAGGCCCTGGGAAACGCTTTGCGCCGCTCGGCGAGGTCGAGACACCCGGTCACCGGGTGCAAGTGCGCCCCACGGCCAGGTGCTCGATGCGCGGGATCCGGGAGAACTAATCCTCCGGACACCGTCATCCGCAGCAAGCCGGTCGGACTGTCCCGTTTCCGACACCCGATGCAAGTACGCTCCCGAACCTTCTCAGGGCGCGCGTCTGCAGTTTCTGTCACAGTTCCTCAGGGTGTGGTGACGACTCAGTCGACCGACCGAGAAGTCAGTCTACCTTCTCGTCCCCACGAGTCACATCAGTATCCGGCCGGATGTCGATTCGCCACCCGGTCAGCCGGGCGGCGAGGCGGGCGTTCTGCCCTTCCTTGCCGATCGCCAGCGAGAGCTGGTAGTCCGGTACGACGACCCGCGCGGCGCGCGCGGCAGCGTCGACGACCTCCACTGATGAAACCTGCGCCGGCGACAGCGCATTCCCGACGAACGTCGCCGGGTCGTCGCTGTGGTCGATGATGTCGATCTTCTCACCGTGCAGCTCGTGCATGATGTTGCGCACCCGCTGGCCCATCGGGCCGATGCAGGCGCCCTTGCCGTTCACCGAGGGGTTCAGCGTGCGGACCGCGATCTTGGTCCGGTGGCCGGCCTCACGGGCGATCGCGGTGATCTCGACGGTGCCGTCGGCGATCTCCGGCACCTCCAGCGCGAACAGCTTCTTGACCAGGTTCGGGTGCGTGCGCGAGACGGTGATCTGCGGGCCCTTGAAGCCCTTGCGGACCCCGACCACGTAGACCCGCAGCCGCGAGCCGTGCTCGTACTTCTCCCCCGGCACCTGCTCCGGCGCCGGCAGCACGGCCTCGATCTTGCCCAGGTCGACCATCACCGACCGCGGGTCGCGGCCCTGCTGGACGATGCCGGACACGATGTCGCCCTCCTTGCCGGAGAACTCGCCGTACCGCACCTCGTCCTCGGCGTCACGCAGCCGCTGCAGGATGACCTGCTTGGCCGTGGTGGCCGCGATCCGGCCGAAGTCGGCCGGGGTGTCGTCGAACTCGCGGACGAGGTTGCCCTCGTCGTCCATCTCGCGGGCCGTCACCGTGACGTGCCCGCTCTTGCGGTCCAGCTCCGCACGGGCGTGCTGCTGGGCGCCCTCGGTCTTGTGGTACGCGACCAGCAGGGCCTGCTCGATCGCCTCCACCACGACGTCGAAGGCGATGTCCTTCTCCCGCTCCAGCGAGCGCAGGACGGCCATGTCGATGTCCATCAGTTCTCCTCCACCGTGCCGTCAGCAGCCTCGGCGTCGTCTTCTTCGTGGTCTTCCAGGACTTCTTCGTCTTTGCCGGCCGGCCGGTTGAACTCGATCTGGACCTTGGCCTTGACCACGTCGGCGAACTTCACCGTGCGGGTCCGGCCCTTGACGTCCAGCTCGGCGGTCTCCTCGGTGACCGTGGTGACCCGTCCGGTGACCTTGTCGCCGCTTTCCAGCGTGACCGCGACCAGGCGGGTCAGGTTGCGCCGCCAGTGCCGCGGCTGCGTGAGCGGCCGGTCGACCCCGGGGCTGGAGACCTCCATCGTGTAGGCGCCGCCGCCCATGATGTCGTCGGCGTCCAGCGCCTTGGAGATCGCGCGGGTGACCTCGGCGACGTCGTCCAGGCTGATCCCGCCGTCGCGGTCGATCAGCACCCGCAGCAGGCGGCGCTTCCCGGCCTGCGTGATCTCGGCGTCCTCCAGGTCGCAGCCGAACTGCGCGACGATCGGCCGGAGAAAGTTCTCGAGGCTCGTGGTGTCCGTGTGGTCAGTCTTTCGGCTCACAGGTAAACCTGCCTCTCTCCAGTTGTGCACCCGTTCTGCCCCGATCCGCAGGGCAGTAGCCCACCTTATCCGGCCCACGACGTTGTCCTGACCAACGGCTCGACCGAGCTGGGGAGCCGATAGGGTTTCGGCCATGCCGGAGGCCCCCGTCCACTTGTCCCGCCGTGCTGCCCTGGTGGTGGCAGGCGTCGCCGTACTGGTCAGTGGATGTGACGACGACAAGCCGGCCACCGGTACTCCGGGCGCCTCGGAAGGGCCGGACGGATCGGTCCAGCCGCCCGCACCGAGCACCGACCCGAAGGTCGTGGCCGCTCTGACCGCCGCGGCCACCCAGGTCGCGCAGCTGGCACTGCGGGTGAGCGCGGCCGGCCAGGCACTGCCCGCTCTGCGCACCCAGCTCGCCCCGGCGGTCCAGAGCCACGCCGCGCACGCCGCCAAGCTCAAGGAGCTCAGCGGCACCGAGCCGCCGCAGCCCGGCAAGCTACCGCCGCTGCCGAAGGCGTCGGCCGCCGTACTGGCTGATCTGGCGGCGCGGGAGCAGAAGCTGTCCGTCGCCCACGCCACCGCGGCCGGCAAGCTCACGGGCCAGGCCGCTCGCGTGCTGGCGATGATCGCCGCCTCCGAGAGCCAGCTCGCCGCCACCCTGACTCCCAAGAAGAAGGCCGGTACGTGACCGAGATCGAAGCCCTGCAGGCGGCGATCGCCGGTGAGCACGCGGCCCTGTACGGCGTGGGCGTGGCCGGCGGGAAGCTCAGCGGTGCCCGGTTCGGCGCGGCGACCACTCTGTACGAGCGGCACCGGTCCCGGCGCGACCAGCTGGCCGACCTGCTGATCGAGGGCGGCGAGACCCCGGCCGCGGCCGAACCGGCGTACGACCTGCCACAACCGGTCACCAACGCGGCCACCGCGACCGCCCTGATCCTCGGCCTCGAACGCCGGCTGGCGGCCGTGTACGGCGACTTGGTCGAGGCCGCCGAGCAGGACCGGACCCGGACCTTCGCGATCGAGGCGCTGATCGCGACGTCGCGTGAGCAACTGGTCTGGGGCGGCAGGCCCACGGCCTTCCCCGGGCAGGTCTGACCAAGTTCAACCAACCGATCGCTTTGCGTGCCTGAACCGGCACGGAATGCGGTCGGCGGATGTGCGTAACGAATGATTTCCGGTGCGGTTACGCCTTTTGGGGAATTCGTTGCGTACTCCCCTTTACTCCGAGCGTGACCTTCCCTATATTTTCCGCCACGGAGACTGGGGGGTCGCCGGGTTTCGCCCACGTCGTACGCCGCCGCGTGCTGCTGGGCGCTCATCCAAGGCTGAATACGCGTCTTGTCCGTACCTTCATTCCTGCACACTTCTCGAGCTGCGCGCACACGCGGCTACGGAGGGTAGTGAAGCATGCGTACATTCGATGTGGTCACCGGCGAGAGCCTTTTCGTGAACGATCTTCGCGTGGTCCGCTGGGAGCAGTACGGCCTCGGGTCCACGATGCCTTTCCAGGCGATGTGGTACTCGGTGCCCCCGGGCGACGAGAGCCCGATCGACCAGCACCCCGAGCTCGAACTGTCGATCGTCGTGGCCGGTACGGCGCACGTCCTGGTCGGCGGCACCGAGACCGTGGTCCCGCACGGCAACGCGTTCCTGCTGGACAGCAAGGAAGCGCACGTCGTCCAGAACCGGTCGGCCGACGAGGCCCTGATGGTCTTCAGCGCCTACTGGTACCCCGAGGCCGCCACCGCCGCGGCAGCCGTGCTGGCCGAGAGATCGGTCGAGGCCGTGGCAGTCGGCCATGACTGATCCGGTCACCGTCTACACCTTTCCCCAGCCGACCGTGAACGGGCCGCTGCACGTCGGGCACCTGTCCGGTCCCTACGTCGCGGCGGACATCGCCGCCCGGGCCGCGCGGGCCCGTGGCGAGCAGGTCGTCGTCACCAGCGGCCTGGACGTCCACCAGAACTACGTCCTGACCCGCGCCGAGCTCGAGGGCGTCGAGGTCGGCGTGATGATGGCCGACTTCCGGGCCGGCATGCAGGAGACCTACCAGCAGGCACGGATCGGCTACGACCGCTTCAGCGACCCGCTGGCCGACGAGCACGCGCCGGTCATCCGCGACCTGATGAACCACCTGGTCACGAGCGGCGCGGCACCGTTGCGCGAGGTGACCCTGTACGCCTGCGCGGACTGCGACCGGACGCTGCACGAGTCCTACCTGAACGGGCTCTGCGGCGGCTGCCACTCGCCCGCCGCCGGTGGCGCCTGCGAGGTGTGCGGTGGCTTCACCCAGGTCGACACCATGGTCGATCCGGTCTGCGGCCGCTGCGGCGGTGCGCCTCGCCCGTTCCAGGCGGAAGTGCCTGTACTGCGGATGGAGGACTACCGCGAGCAGCTCACCGCCGTCTGGCTGAGGGCACAGCTGCCGCCCGCCGTACGGGCTCTGATCGGTCGGCAACTGGCGGCCGGACTGCCGGAGATCGCGCTGGCCTACCCGACCAACTGGGGCATCGAGGGTGACCGGGAACTGACCGGTCTGCGGATCGGGGCGTACACCGAGGTCGCGCTGACCGACCTCGCGAACATCGCCCGGGCGGTCGACCCGACGGCCACCGATCTGCCCGGCTACCTGGCCGCGCTGGGCCGGGTGGACTCGCTGTGGCACTTCCTCGGTCTCGACAACGCGTACTGGTACGCCGTCTACTGGCAGGCGCTCTGGGCGGCCTGCGGAATGACCGAACTGCCGCTTTCCGGACTAGTCGTGAACGAGTTCTACACCCTCGACGGCGCGAAGTTCTCGACCAGCCGCAATCACGCGATCTGGGCGAACGAACTGCTGCACAAGGAAGACCCGTCAATCGTTCGTTTGTACCTTGCGTGGGACCGGCCGGACCGCTATCGCAGCGATTTCACCTGGCATTCTTTCCAGGCTTTCACCGACCGGGTGAAGCCATTGCTGGCCGACGGGCGGGAGGTCGGGCAGACGCTCGATCCGGCGCTCGCCGCGCGCGAACTGGCCCGTGGTGAGGCCGCTCTGCGCCCGGCGGGGTTCGACCCGGCGCTGGCCGCGCGCAGCCTGATCGAGCTGCTCGAAGGAGGCGTCCGGGACACCGGTCACCTGCTGACGGCGCTGACCGGGTCCGGTGAGTAGGCCGATGCGGATCTGCGTGATCGGAGCCGGGATCGCCGGCACGTTGCTCGCCTGGCGCCTCCGGTCCTACCCCGGGGTCGAGGTCGACCTCGTCACCGGCGTACCGGGACCTGACGCCACCGCTGCGTCCGGTGGCGGTGTCCGGGGCTTCGAGACCCATCCGGAGCAGCGCAGGCTCGCGGTCGAGAGCCTGGCCGAGCTGTTCGAGACGCCCGGCCTGCTGGACCAGGCCGGCTACACCGAGACCGGTTCGACGTACCTGATGACCGGGTACGACGGGCTGGAGGACGCCGTCGCCGAGGTGGAGCACGTGCACCCCGGGTCCACCGAGCTCGTCGACGGGAGCGCGCTGCGCCGCCTCGGCTGGCACGGGCTCCCGGACGGGACGGTCGGCGTACTGGAGAAGCGGGCCGGGTTCATCCGGCCCGACCAACTGCGGGCCCTGGTGATCGACCAGCTGGCCCGCTCCGAGAACAGCAGGGTCGTCACCGGCCCTGTGCTCGGGCTGGTACCTCACCCCGACGGCTCGGTCACCTGCCGCACACCCGGCGGCAGTGACCGGTACGACGTCGTCGTGGTGGCGGCCGGCCCGTGGACGCCCGGACTGCTCACCGGCAATGCCTTGCCGGCCGACCAGTACCGGACGAAGGCGATCCAGGTCGCCGTGCACCGCGTGGCGGGAGCCCTCCCGACCATGTTCGTCGACGAGACCAGTGACCTGTACGGGCGCCCGACGGCAGACGGCGGTCTGCTGCTGGGCGTCGACACGCACCGCTGGTCCGTCCCGCCCGGCAGCAGCGCACCGATCCACGACCTGACGGCCCAAGCCGTCCGGCTCGCGGGTGAGCGGCTGCCACACCTTCGGCTCTCGGAGACCGCGCACACGGTCACCAACGCCGACTGCTACGCCGATCCGCCGGTACTGACCCTCTGGTCGGTCCTCGGCAGCACCCATCGGCTCTTCACCTTCACCGGTGGGTCCGGCGGCAGCGTGAAAACCGCGCTGGCCGCTAGCCGGACGGCAGCGAACACGCTGCTCGGCACCGGAACGAACACGCGCACCACCACTTCGCGGACGGAGAACAAGCGCATGACCATCATGGAACCAGGCACCAGACGAAGCAGCGACGCCGCCGGCTTGACCCGGTACCACACGATCGGGATCGGAGCCGGGCCGTCGAACCTCTCGCTGGCCGCCCTCTACAAGAACGTCACCACGGAGAAGCTGGCCCTGTTCGACTCCCGGCCGGTGGCCGGCTGGCACACGCCGCTGCTCTACCCGGGTGTCCGGATGCAGACCGGTTGGATGAAGGACCTGGTCTCCCTGGTCGACCCCCGGCACGAACTGACGTTCCTGAACTACCTGGTCACATCCGGTCGGCTCTACGCGCTGATCAACTCCCAGTTCGACTCGCTCCCCCGGATCGAGTACGAGCGCTACCTGGCCTGGGCCACCGAACGCCTCGGCGTGGTGAACTTCAGCTCGCGGGTGGACTCGATCGCGATCACCGACGACGGCTTCGAGGTGTCCGTCGACGGTACGCCGGTCGCGGTCTCCGAGCACCTGGTCCTCGGCCTGGGCACCCGGCCGGTCTGGCCGGAGTACGTCCGCAACCTGCCGTCGGGCCGGGCGTTCATCGCCGACGAGCTCGGCGTCCGGATGCCCGACCTCGAGCCGCACAAGGCCGACCCGATCGCGGTCGTCGGTGGTGGCCAGACCGGGCTCGAGTGCGTGCTGCGCCTGCTCGGCTCGGGCTTCACCGACATCCGGTGGCTCGGCCGCAACCAGTGGTTCCGCAGCATCGACGACTCCCCGATGGCCAACGAGCTCTACCGCCCGTCGCACATCGAGTTCCTGCAGGGCCTGAACCGCAGCAAGCGGCGCGAGATGATCGTCGACTCCCGCTACAGCGGCGACGCGATCACCCCTGGTGGGCTCCGGGCGCTCTACCAGGGCAACTACGACGGTCTGCTGACGCTGGGCCGGTTCCCGGTCACGCTGCTGCCGGGCCGCGACGTCCTGTCGTCCGAGCTGCTCGCCGACGGCCTGCTGCGGCTGAACTGTTCGACCACGGTCACCCCCGAGCACCACGACGTACGGCACGTCGTCGTCGCCGCGGGCCGCGAGCACGTCCAGGCGCCGTTCAGCGACGACCTGCGCGAGCGGATCGACTACGACGACGACGGCGAGATGCTGGTCGAGCCGGACTACTCGGTGCGCTGGAAGGGCATGAACGGCCACCGGATCTACTCGTTCAACGCCAGCCGGTACAGCCACGGCCTGACCAACGCCGGTCTGACCCAGCTGCCGGTCCGCGCCGCGATCGTGCTGAACTCGATGTTCGACCGGGAGATCTACCCGATCTCCGACGAGCTGTGCGCGGTGCAGTGGTGACCGCCGCAGCCTCCGAGCACCCGGTGGTCCCGGACGTCGACGGCGTCTGGTTCCGGCTCGTGGTCGACGATCCGGCCGGCGGCGCGCCGTACGGGCAGTACCACCGCGACAACGACCTGGTCTGGGCCGAGTTCTACGCCGGCGGCACGCTGCGCAGCGGCCGGCTGGTCGGGCACCTGCAGGACGACGGCTCGATCCGGGCCGCGTACTGCCTGCTCACCGCGGCCGGTGAGGTGGTCAGCGGCGAGTGCCTCAGCATCCCCGAGTTCGATGCCCGGGGCAACATTCGGATCGCCGACCACTTCCGCCGCGGCGACGGCAGCAGCGGTGTCACCTACATCGAGCAGATCCCTGCTCCGGTCCGGGAGGCCTGAGATGAACCCCACCACCGAACGCCCGCACCTGCTCGTGGTGGCGACCGGGATGCGCCTGTTCCGGGAGTACATCCTGCGCTCGGTCGCGCCGCAGTACCGGATCCACATGTTCCTGCACGCGGAGCCGACCTGGGAGAAGGAGTACATCGAAGCCTGGACCGTGCTCGAGACGACTCTGGACGCCGACGCGCTGGTCGCCGCGGCCCGCAAGCTCCATGAGACGGAGCCGATCGACGGAGTGCTCTGCTGGGACGAGGCGCGGATCCTCCAGACCGCCCACGTCGCCGAGGCGCTCGGCCTGCCGGGCGGTGACGTCGCGATGATCAACCGCTGTCGCGACAAGCACCTCACCCGTACGGCGCTCGCCGCGCAGGGCGTCCCGCAGCCGGAGTCCGTACTCGTGGACACCGTCGACGAGGCGCTCGTCACCGCCGACAAGCTCGGCTACCCGGTGATCCTCAAGCCGCGCGCGCTGGCCGCCAGCCTCGGCGTGGTCAAGGTGAACTCGGCCGAGGAGCTGACCGCGAACTGGGCCTTCGCGCACGACACGACCGTTCCCGAGGCGCCGCACTACGACGTCAAGGTGCTGGTCGAGGAGTTCGCCGACGGCTACGAGATCAGCATCGACGCGGCCGTCTTCCAGGGTCAGGTGACGCCGTTCTGCCTGGCCCGCAAGGAGATCGGCTACCCGCCGTACGCCGAGGAGATCGGGCACTACGTCGACGCGGCCGACCCGTTGCTGGCCGACGAGCAGCTGTTCCAGGTGCTCGCCGACGCGCACGCGGCGATCGAGTTCACCGACGGGGTCACCCACACCGAGATCATGATGACCGCCGACGGCCCGAAGGTGATCGAGATCAACGCCCGCATCGGCGGCGACATGATCCCGTACCTCGGGCTGCAGGCGACCGGCGCCGACCCGGGCCTGGCCGCGGCGGCGGTCGCGACCGGGCGCACGCCGGAGCTGGTCCCGGACCGCACGATGGTCGGCGGGGTGCGGTTCTTCTACGTCGACGAGAACGACACCGTGCTGGACTCGGTCTCCTTCGAGGAGGCCGACCTGCCGGGGACGATCGACCAACTGGTCCCGTTGATGGAAGCCGGCCAGACCACCAGTCCCCCGCCGGAAGGCACGCTGTGGGGCCGGATCGCGTACGCGACCGTGGTGGCCACGTCGATGGACGACTGCCGGGCCGGGCTCGACGCCGCCGAGAAGGCACTGCGCTGGTCCGGCAAGGTCAAGGAGCCGGAGGAGGCAGCGTCATGACCGAAACCACGGAGGACACCGGTATCTGGGTGACCATCCGGGAAGCGCCCGCCGCGGTCAAGGCCCTGTTGATCGGCAACTTCGTCAACAAGCTCGGCTGGTTCCTGCAGGTCTTCCTGGTGCTCTTCCTGACCACCTCGAAGGGCTTCACCGACGTCCAGGCCGGTACGGCGCTGGGTGTGTACGGCGGCGGCACGGTCGTCGGTCTGATCATCGGCGGCTCGCTGTCGGACAAGATCGGGCCGCGGGCGGCCGTACTGATCAGCATGTTCGGCATGGCCGGCTTCGTGCTGGCGATCGCGTACGTGCCGAGCTACACGGCCATTCTGATCGTCGTCGCGCTGGCCGGTGCGGTCGGGCAGTTCTACCGGCCCGCCTCGGCGGCACTGCTGACCGAGCTGACCCCGAAGCATCGCCAGGTGATGATCTTCGCGGTCTACCGGTTGACGATGAACGTCGGCGCCACGGCCGCACCGCTCGTCGGTGCGGCCCTGGTGGCCATCTCGTGGGACCTGCTGTTCATCGGCGAGGCCCTGGCCGCGCTGGCGTACGCGGCGGTCGCGATCATCGCGCTGCCCAAGCGGCGGTCCGCTGCTACCGACGAGACTGCTCAGGACACACCGGCGGCGGAACCTGCTGCCGCGGGCAACTACCTGACCGTGCTGCGGGACTACAAGTACGTGCTGTTCCTGGTCTGCATGTTCATCAACGCCGCGATCTACATGCAGTACCTCGCGGTTCTGCCGCTGCACATGAAGGCCGACGGGCTGTCGACGTGGTGGTTCAGCGCGGTGGTCGCGCTGAACGGGTTCATCGTCATCACCTGCGAGCTGCTGGTCACGAAGGTGGTCCAGCACTGGGCACCGAAGCTGGTCGTGATCGCGGGCTTCGTCCTGCTCGGCGGCGGTCTGGCGTTCTACGCGCTGCCCGGCGGAGTGGCGATCTTCGTGATCGGCACGCTGCTGTGGACGCTGGCCGAGATCATCGCGGGTCCGACCATGTTCGCGTACCCCGGGATGGCCGCGCCACCGCAACTGCTCGGCCGGTACGTCGGGTCGGCGCACGCCATGTTCGGCCTGGGCTCCGCGCTCGGCCCGTTCCTGGGCGTGTGGATCTGGAACAACTCCGGAACCGACGTGTGGCTGTGGTGCGGGCTCGCCGGTCTGATCGGGATCGTCCTGGCCGCCATCGGCATGCCGGGCAAGCCGATGGCCGCCACCGAGGAACCGGCCGTGGACATGACCCCGGCCACCGAGCCGTTGCCGAGCGAGACTTCGTAGTAGGAGAACTCTGATGTCCAAATACACGATCATCGTGGACCCACTGTCCACAGGGCAGGAATACCCTGCCGCCTTCAAGGAGGCCGGGCAGACTCCGGTCGCCGTACTGAGTGGGCTCGTGCCGCCGCCGGCGTTCACGACCAGCTGGCACCCGGAGGAGTTCGAGCACATCCACTACTTCACCGGGGACGTCGCCGCGCTGGCCGAGGAGCTTCGGCAGTACGAGCCGGAGTACCTGTTCCCCGGCGCGGAGAGCGGGACCGAGCTGTGCGACCAGCTGATCGAGATCCTGGTCCCCGGCACCGGCAACGTGCCGGAGCTCGCGTCCGCGCGAAGGGACAAGTGGGACATGGCCGAGGCGCTGCGCCTCGCCGGTGTCCCCCGGCTGCGGCAGATCCGGACCGCCGACCCGGCCGAGGCCGAGCGCTGGCTGAAGGAGAACGACCTGCTCGGACGGCGGCTGGTGATCAAGCCGCCGAAGAGCGCCGCCGGTGACGAGGTGTACGTCGTCTTCGAGGACGGCGACTGGCGCGAGCGGTTCGACCGGGTGCTCGGGCGGACCAACAAGATGGGCCTGGTCAACGACGCCGTCCTGATCCAGGAGTACGCCGAAGGCACCGAGTACCTGGTCGACAGCTACACCGTCGACGGCAAGCACTCGCTGGTCGACGTCTGCCGCTACACGAAGATCAGCCGCGGTGACAAGATCGGCATCTACCACCGGATCGACTTCCTGGCCGAGGACGACCCGGAGGTCCAGGCGCTCTGGCCGTACACCCAGCAGGTGCTGGACGCGGTCGGCATCCGGATCGGCTGCGGGCACGCCGAGGTGATGATGACCGCGGACGGCCCGCGCCTGATCGAGGTCGCGGCCCGGCCTGCCGGTGGCGGGCACCAGATGGTCAGCGAACTGGCCACCGGTGACAACCACATCAAGCGGACCGTCGCGCACCGGGTGCGCGGCGAGGTGCGGGACGGGTTCGACCTGGTCCAGCACCTGCGCGGGATCTTCGTCTCGGCGTACCGGGACGGGTACTTCCGCAACCGTGAGGTCTTCGACGGGATCGAGAGCCTGAAGTCGTTCCACTGGATGAAGATCCTGCACGAGGAGGACGCCGTCGTCCCGGAGACGGTCGACCTGTTCACCTGCCTGGCCTGGGTGATCCTGATCCACAGCGACGCCCAGACCCTCGACGACGACTACCGCCGCGTGCTGGAGATGGAGGCCGCGATCGTCATCGACGAACCGTAGGACCGGGCGCGGAATGCAGCCATGACCCCCCAGTCGATCCGCTGACTCCCCCGCTCTGCTGGGCCCGGGCACTCCGCCCGGGCCCAGAATTCATCCACTGCTGTTCACTTCAAGTCGGCACACTCGACCACATGAGCCTGAGCCACCTGGTGAACACCCGACGAGGCCTCTTCGCGTACACCACCGCCTCCGTCGTCCACGTCGCCGCGGTCGCGTTCGACGTGAAGATCCTCCGGCAGGCCAGCAAAGCCACGCTCATGCCGTTGCTCCTCGCCTGGTCCCGATCCCGCCAGGCCCCACCACTCCTCCAGGCCGCCTTGCTCGCGTCAGCCGCCGGCGACCTCTTGCTGGAGACCGAGCTCCAATCAGCAGGCATCGCAGCCTTCGCAGCAGCCCATGCCTGCTACCTGGCGCTCATGCTCCCGGAATCCACCCAGCGCTCGTGGCGCGTGCTCGCGGCGTACGGCGCCCTCTGGGCCGCACTCGTCGCGGTGCTCTCGCGTGGACTCGGCTCCCAGCGCGTCCCGGTCGCGGCGTACGCATTGTTGCTCACGGCAACGGCTGTGGTCTCGCGCTGGCACAACCCGCGCAGCGGCGTCGGCGGCGCGCTGTTCCTGGTCTCGGACGCGCTGATCGCGCTCCGGCTGGCCGGGCACGACTTCCCGGGCCGGAGCGCGCTCACGATGGCGACGTACGCCGGAGGCCAGTACCTACTGACCTCCGGCGTCACGAATCAGCGCCTACGGCGCCAGGGTCCGCTGATCGCGTAGGTGATCCCCGGGTTGTAGACGTTGAAGAACATCGTCCGGCCGTCCGCGGAGAACCCCGCACCGGCCAGTTCGCCGTACTCCGGCTCCTCGGGCGTCCCGTTGTTGACCCGGTTCCGTGCGAACTTGAAGACCTCGCCGTCCTCGGTCGTGCCGAGGATGTGCTGCTCGCCGAGGCCGTCCTCACACATCATCAGCCCGCCGTACGGCGACATCGTGATGTTGTCCGGGGCATCGAACTCGGGGTCGTCGGAGCCGGGCGACGGCCGGGTGAAGATCACCATCAGCCGCAGCGTCTTGCGCCGCGGGTCGAAGCGCCAGACCTGGCCGTCGTGGTTGACCTTCGGGCCGAGCTCGGTCCGCGCGAACGACGACACGAAGTACACGCAGCGGTCCAGCGAGCCCCACCAGCAGCCCTCGAGCTTGTACCCACCGGTGATCGGCTTGGCGTAGTCCTGCGCCCGCACCGACTCCGACGTGGCCAGCGGGTCGGGCACCTTGACCCACTGCACGCCGCGGAACTCGGTACCTGCCTCCTGCACCACCGAAAGGTCCGGCAGGCCCGGGATGTGCATCGCCTGCAGCTCGCCGCCGGCCCGCAGGCTGCCCCAGCCGCCGCGCGGACGGTTCGGCAGGAAGCGGTAGAACCCGCCGAGCGGCGCGATGAACGCGTCCTCGGTCTCGTACACGATGCCGGTCGCCGGGTCGATCGCGACGGCCTCGTGCTGGAAGCGGCCCATCTGCTTCAGCGGCGTCGGGTGCACGTTGCGGCGGTCGTCGTACGGGTCGACCTCGAAGATGAAGCCGTGGTCCTTGGTGTAGCCGCTCTCGCCGGCCTTGAGCTCGGTCTCCTCGCAGGTCAGCCAGGTCCGCCACGGGGTGATGCCGCCGGAGCAGTTGATCGCCGTACCGCCGAGGCTGGTGAACTCCTTGGTGGCGTGGTTGTGCCGGTCGACCACCAGCGTGCTGGTGCCGCCGAAGCCCATCGGGTCGTAGGTCCGCTCCGGCGGCGCCTTCACACCGATCGTTGCCGTCGGGCTGCACTCGTGGTTGCGGACCAGCCGGTTGCCGCCGTGCCGGTCCGGGAACGTCCCCATCCCGTCGAACCGGCTCGGCGTCTTGATCCCGTCCGGGCGCACGGTGGCCTCGCGCGAGAGCACGTTGTAGCTGAACCCGCGGGGCAGGTCGAGCATCCCCTTCGGGTCCTCGATCAACGGCCCGTACCCGATCTTCGGACCGGACGTGCCCAGCGCCGGCTGAGCGGTGAAGAGCGCTTCGACGGACCCCACCACGCTGACCGCGACTCCGGCCGCGGCCGCTCGGGCGACGAACTGACGCCTGGACAGGGGATTTGTTGCGGTCACGGCGGGCCTCCTTGTGAGTACAAGCAGTTGACGCCAGTGAACGTACGGTAAACAACTGCCCAACAGCAAGAGAACGAGTGTCAGGCACTCACCGTGACCGCAGCAATCTACTGGTAGCAGGGCTTGGTGAAGTCGTAGCCTTCCGCGGTTTTCCCGGTGAAGAAGTCCTTCTCCACCGCCACGCCCGTCGGTGAGGGCGCGTCGACCTTGGAGATCAGGCTCTGGCGGAAGACGCGGTCGTTGGGCTCGCCGCCGTACTTGCCGGCTTCGGCGGGGAGCATGCCTTCGTAGTCGACCGTGGTGAGGGACTTGACCGCGGCGAGCAGGCCGGCGCGGGTGAGGTCCTTGCTCTCGACAGCCTTCTCCAGCGCGGCCTTCATCGGGTACGACCAGACCCAGCCGGCCGTGTAGCCGTCACTCGGCGCGGCCTTGAACGCGGCGTCGCCGACGGCCTCCCGCAGGGCCTTGTGCCCGGGAGTGTCGGTCCCGTACGGCGCCCACGGTCCCGACTGCCGGTAGAGCGCGGTCATCGCCGGGGCCGCCGGGCTCTTCAGCAGCGCCGGGTTCCAGGTCGGGCTGACCCCGATGAACTGGCCCTTGAAGCCGGCCTGCGCGGCACCGCCGACGATCGTCGCGGCCTCGGTCGGACCGGTGGCGATGACGACCACGTCCGGCTTCGCGGCCATCAGCTTGGTGATCGCGGCGCCCTGGTTCTCCTGACCGGGAGCGGTCGGGATGTCGGTGAAGGTCAGGTTGTTCGCGGTGGCCGCGATCTTCGCCCCGGCCGCCGCGTCGTCGCCGTAGTCGCCCGGGAAGTGGACGGCAGCGACCGACTTGGCCTTGAGCGTCTCCGCGCCGAAGTCGACCGAGTTCATCGACTCGAAGCAGTAGTTCGTCCCCGACTCCAGGATCACGTCCTCGAAGGCCCACGCCGACGTCCAGGACGCCGGTACGGCGATCACGTTGCTGGCCTTGAGGTCGGCCAGGATCGCGGCGGTCGGAGGCGAGCCGAGGGTCTGCGCGAGCCCGAGCACGTTCGGCTTGATCTCGGCGTACACCTCGTTGTGCACCTGCGGGTTGTACTTGTTGTCCTTGGTGTACTTGACCACGTCGACCTCGTAGCCGCCGATCCCGCCGGCGGTGTTGACGCGCTTCCAGAACGCCTTCTGTCCCTCGGTCACCGGCACGCCGAGCGCCTTGAACGGCCCCTCGGTCAGGTCGGAGATGACACCGAGGTAGATGCAGCCTTTGGCCGAGTCCACCGCGCTCGGGCACGGTTCCTTGGTCACCCCGACGTCGAACTTGACGCCCTCGCTGCCCTCCTGCGTCTCGGGTGCGTCGTTGCGGCACCCGGCAACAGCCAGTACGGCGGCCACCAGACCCACCGCGACCGTCCTGCGACTTCTGCTCATCGCTCTCCTCCTCAGCCTCCCCAGCTCCGCCCTGGCGGGTCAGTGCGAGAACGGCCACGACTTCCAGTAGGTGCGGATGCGGATCCAGATCCCGAACAGCCCTCGCGGTTCGAAGATCAGGAAGCCGATGATCAACAGGCCGTAGAGGATCGCCTCGACCTGGAAGACCGTGATGCCCCCGGCGGTGGAACTGCTGCTGACGAACGGCAGCACCGCCGGCAGTTCGCGGGTGACCCGCGGCAACAGCGTGATGAACAGCGCGCCCAGCACCGATCCCGAGATGGTCGCCACGCCGCCGACCAGGATCATCGCGATGTACTGCACCGACAGCGCGAGGTTGAACGACCCCGGCTCGACGAAACCGATCATCACGTACAGCAGCGCCCCCGCGACCCCGGCGTAGAACGACGACACGGCGAAGGCGACCATCTTGTACCGGGTCACGTCGACCCCGATCACCTCGGCGGCCAGGTCCCGGTCGCGGACCGCGGCCAGCGCCCGGCCGATCCGCGAGCGCACCAGGTTCCGGGCCAGGACGCCGAAGATCACCAGCAGCACGAACATCAGCAGGTACAGCTTCTGCGCCTTGGTGAAGAAGGCCCCGTCGACGGCGAACTGCAACCCGAACAGTTCCGGTACGGCGGCCGGCCGCCCGACGCCCACTCCCCCGGTCAGGTCCCGCCAGTGCTTGAACAGGTGCTCCCCGATGAACACCAGCCCGAGCGTCACCACCGCGAGGTACAACCCCCGGAGACGCGCGGCCAACGGCGCGACGATCAGTCCGGCCAACCCGGCCACCAGTCCGGCCGCCAGCAACCAGATCGGTAGCGACGTGATCCCGAAGCCGATCAGCCGCGTGCTCTCCGGATCGCCCGACAGGGCCGCGGCCGTGTACGCCCCGATCGCCAGGAAGAACGCGTGCCCCAGCGACACCTGCCCGGCGTACCCGGTGACGATGTTGAGCCCGATCGCCCCGATCGCGGCGACAAAGGCGGTCGCCAGTACGACGAGCAGATCGTCCTCGAGCATGAACGGCAGCGTGATCGCGGCGACGGCGAGGACCAGCGTCCACCACCGCTTGGCCGGCGTGTTGAGCAACGCCATGTCCTGCCCGTACGAGGTGTAGAGCAGAGGACGCCCTCTCATATCCTCTCCACCTCTCTGGTTCCGAAGAGTCCGTACGGTCTGACCAGCAGGACGAGCAGCATCAGCAGGTACGGCACGACCAGGAAGAAGTCGCCGCCGAAGACCGGGCTGACCGAGCCGCCGTAGTTGCCGACCAGCGCCTCGACCACGCCGATCGACAGCCCCGCGACGACCGCACCGCCGAGTGAGTCGAGGCCGCCGAGGATGATCACCGGCAGCGCCTTGAGCGCGGTCAGCCAGAGGTTCTGCTCGAGGCCGATGCCCGTCGACAGGAACACTCCGGCGAGTCCGGCGAGCATCGCGGCGAGCGCCCAGGACAGGGAGAACACCCGGCCGACCGAGACGCCCTGGGCCTGCGCGACCTCCTGGTCCGACGACGCGGCGCGCATCGCGAGGCCGGTCCGCGACCAGCGGTAGAAGGCGAACAGGGCCGCGACGACGACCAGCGTGGTCACCAGGGTCGCGAGATGCCGCTGGTCGATCGTCACGCTGCCGACCTTCAGTTGCTTCAGGCCCCAAGGATCGCCCATCTGGCGGATGTCGACGCCGATGAACGAGTTGACCACCGTACGGATCACGACGTCGACGCCGAGCGTGATGATCGCGATCACGAACACCGGCTTGCCGATCATCGGCCGCAGCGCCACACGTTCGACGCCGACGCCGAGCAGCCCGGTCAGCAGCAGCGCGATCACGACCGCCAGGAAGAAGTTCATCTGCAGGACGAGATGGCTGACCAGCACGCCACCGGCCATCATGAACGCCGGCTGGGCGAAGCTGATCACCCGCATCGACTTGTAGACGATCACGAACCCGAGGGCCAGCAGCGCGTAGATCGAACCGTTGCCGAGGCCGCGGATCACCGTCGCGAGGAAGTCGTTCACCGGGCACCTCCGCGGTACATCGCCTCGACCAGTTCGCCGTACGCCGAAGTGACGGCGCTGCGTTTCACCTTCTGCGTCGCGGTCAGCTCGCCGTCCTCGTGCTCCAACAGCTTCGGCAGCAGCCGAAACGTCTTTACCTGCTCGACCGTGGCGAACCGTTCGTTGACCTCGTCGACCACGCCCTGCACGAGCTTCAGAACCTCCGGCTTCGAGCTCAGGTCCCGGTACGTCGAGTACGGCAGTCGGTGCTGCTGGGCCCAGTGCCCGACCGTGTCCGGCTCGATCCCGATCAGCGCGGTCAGGTACTTGCGCCCGTCGCCGATCACCACCGCCTCCTTGAGGTACGGCGACGCCTTCAGCGCGTTCTCGATCTCCGAGGGCGCGATGTTCTTGCCGCCCGCGGTGATGATCAGGTCCTTCATCCGGTCGGTGATCCGCAGGTGCGTGCCGTCGACCCACTCGCCGACATCGCCGGTGTGCAGCCAGCCGTCCGGGTCGATCATCCGCGCGGTCGCCTCGGCGTCGTGCCAGTAGCCGGCGAACGTGCCGTCGTGCCGGGTGAGGATCTCGCCGCTGATCTCGTCGATCTTCAGCTCGACGCCCTCGTGGCGTTCGCCGACGGTGCCGAGCTTGACCCGGCCCGGGCGGTTGGCGGTGGCGACGGCGGAGTTCTCGGTCATGCCGTAGACCTCGTGCATCGGCAGGCCGAGGCCCATGAAGAACCGCAGGACCTCGGGCGCGATCGGCGCGGCGCCGGAGGCGGCGTACCGGACCTTGCGGAGGCCGACGCGGTCGAGCAGGGCGCGGTAGCAGATCAGGTAGCCGATGGCGTGGATGATTCTTGACGCTGTGGTGTGCTTGCCGCCGTTGGCTGCTTTGGCGGTGCCGATCCAGTCGGCGCGGCGCAGCCAGTAGCTGCCGACGTACCGCTTGAGCAGGCCGGCGGACTCGATCCGGATCTGGATGCCGGCGGCGATCTTCTCCCAGATGCGTGGGACGCCGAACAGGATGCTCGGCTGGACCTCGTGCAGGTTGGTGGCGACGGTCTCGATCGACTCGGCGAAGTGGACGCAGACGCCGGCGCCCGCGCCGAACCAGCAGCTGAAGACGCGCTCGGCGACGTGGCAGAGCGGGAGGTACGAGAGGACGCTGTCTTTGCTGGACGGCGGCGGGGCGGTGAAGCCGCCTTGTTCGACCAGCTCGCGGATCGCGTAGTCGACGTTCGCGACCGTCAGCATCACGCCCTTGGGTGGGCCGGTGGTTCCTGAGGTGTAGACCAGTGTGGCGACGTCGTCGGGCTGGGTCTGATCCATTCTGGCTTTGACTGCTTGAGGGTTGGCTTCGCGGTGCTCGTGGCCGAGGGCAAGGAAGTCGGGCCAGGCGAGGAGCCGCGGGTCGTCGTACCGGTGTCTGATGCCGCGCGGTTCGAGGTAGACGATGTGCTCGAGGTCGGGCAGCTCGTCGGCGACGGCCAGCGCTTTGTCGACCTGCTCCTGGTCCTCGGCGATCAGCACTCTCGAGCCTGAGTGGCGAAGCAGGTAGGCGACCTCGGCTGTGGGGTTGGTCGGGTAGAGGCCGACCGTGACAGCCCGTACGGCGACCGCACCGACGTCGGTGTAGAGCCATTCGCGACGATTCTCGGAGTGGATCGCGACCCGGTCGCCGGGCTCGATGCCGAGGGCAAGCAGCGCGTGCCCGACGAGCTGAGCGGTGTCCCAGTACTGCGCCCAGCTGACCTGTTGCCAGAGGCCCAGGTCCTTTTCTCTCAAGGCAATGAGGTCTGATGTTTTGTCGGCTCTTTGCCGCACCAAGGCGGCGATCGTCATGGCCGGTCCACGATTCTGTGCTCTTCGCCCAGGTAGGCACGGACCACATCGGGATCGGCCGCGACCTCGCGTGGGCGGCCGGTGCGGATCGGGCGGCCGAAGTCGACGACCATGATCCGGTCGGCGAGATCCATCACCAGGCCCATGTCGTGCTCGACCATCACCATCGGCAGGCCCAGCTCGTCGCGGATGTCGAGGATGAACCGGGCCATGTCCTCGGTCTCCTCCAGGTTCATCCCGGCGACCGGCTCGTCCAGCAGCAGGAGCTTCGGCTCGGCGGCGAGCGCCCGGCCGAGCTCGACGCGTTTCTGTACGCCGTACGGGAGCAGGCCGACCGGCATCCGCCGCCACTGCGCGAGCTCGAGGAAGTCGACGATCTCCTCGACGGCCTCGCGGTTCGCGAGCTCGTTGCGGCGCGCCTTGCCGACCCACGCGAAGGCCGCGAGCACGCCGTACGGGTTGTGATGGTGGCGCCCGAGCATCAGGTTGTCGAGCACGGTGAGGTTGGAGAACAGCTCGATGTTCTGGAACGTCCGGGCGATCCCGAGCCGCGCGATCGCGTGCGGTCTGCGGCCGATCAGCTCCTCGTCGCCGAACCGGACCGAGCCGCGTTGCGGCCGGTAGACGCCGGAGAGCACGTTGAAGATCGAGGTCTTGCCGGCGCCGTTCGGTCCGATGATCGCGAACAGCTCGCCGGGGTCGACGGTGAAGCTGACGCCGTTCAGCGCGGTCACGCCGGAGAACTCCAGCAGGACGTCCTCGAAGGTGAGCACTGGCGGCGGTGCTTTTGCAGCCTTCTCCGGCCGCGTCTCGGTGGCGGTCATGACAACCACCGCTTCCGCCGCCGGTAGTGCTTTACGTCGCGGAACGATCGCGACGAGCCCTCGGCGCCGAGCCCGAGGTAGAACTCCTGCACGTCGCCGTCGGCCAGCAGCTCCGCGGCCGGCTTGTCCATCACCATCGCGCCGTTCTCCAGCACGTACCCGTGCTCGGCGATCGCCAGCGCCATCGCGGCGTTCTGCTCGACCAGCAGCACCGTCGTACCGGCGCGGTTGATGTCGACGATCACGTCGCGGATCTGCTGGACGATCATCGGCGCCAGGCCGAGACTCGGTTCGTCCATCAGCAGGTACTTCGGGTCGGACATCAGCGCGCGCCCGATCGCGAGCATCTGCTGCTCGCCGCCGGACAGGTAGCCGGCGACTTTGCGGCGCCGGTCGGCCAGCACCGGGAACAGGTCGTAGGTCCGGTCCAGGTTGGTCTTCAGCGCGCGCGGCTTGACGTGCCCGCCGATCCGGAGGTTCTCCTCGACGGTCAGCTCGGTGAAGATCCGGCGGCCTTCCATCACCTGTTTGATGCCCAGGGCAGCGATCCGGCTCGGGCCGAGACCGTGCACGGGTTCGCCGTCCAGCGTGATGGTTCCGCGGCTGATCTTTCCGTCGTGCAGGTCGAGCAGGCCGGACAACGCGCGCAGCAGCGTGGACTTGCCGGCGCCGTTCGCGCCGAGCAGCGCGACGATCTTGCCCTGCGGCACCTCGAGGCTGACGCCGCGCAGCACGAGCATCACATCGTCGTAGACGACCTCGAGATTCTTTGCTGCCAGCACGTCCGGCCTCCCGGATCCCCGAAGGTTCCCACCGTCCTGGCGAGTGAGTGTGACAGCACCGATGTCATCTACGGAAGAGGTCCGGCCCGGAAATCGGACCCGGACTACCGAACCGTGATCGGCGCAGGCTGACGCCTGCCGCCCTGGTCAGGAGTCAACCAGGGCAACACCTTGGTACGGCGAAGCGCCCGGACCGGCCCACCTGGGATTCGGTGGGATCCGGCCTTCCTCAGAGCGAGCGGATCCAGTTGGCGAGCAGTTCGGCGCCGGCGTCGCCCGACTTCTCGGGGTGGAACTGGGTCGCGGTCAGCGGCCCGTTCTCGACCGCGGCGACGAACCGGTCCTCGCCGTACGTCGTCCAGGTGACCTTCGGCGTGACCGACTCGCGGGTGTCCTTGAGCGCCCACTCGCGGACGCCGTACGAGTGCACGAAGTAGAACCGCTCCTTGTCGATGCCCTCGAACAGCGTCGTGCCGCCCGGGACGTCGACCGTGTTCCAGCCCATGTGCGGGACGGGCTCGCCGTTGTGCGGCTGGAGGCGCTCGACCGTGCCGGGCCACTGCTCGCAGCCCTCGGTCTCGACGCCGTGTTCGATGCCCTTGGCGAAGAGGATCTGCATGCCGACGCAGATCCCGAGCACCGGCCGACCGCCGGTGAGCCGCCGGTCCACGACGACGTCGCCGCGGACCGCCTTCAACCCCGTCATACAGGCTTCGAACGCCCCGACACCGGGAACCAGCAGGCCGTCAGCGTCGAGCGCCTGCTGATAGTCGGCGGTGACGGTGACGTCTGCACCGACGCGTTGCAGGGCGCGCTCACCGGACCGGATGTTGCCCGAGCCGTAGTCGAGCAGGACGACCTTCTTGCTCACAGGGCGCCTTTGGTGGAAGGGATTCCCGGCTGCCGCGGGTCGAGCTCGGCCGCGTCGCGCAGCGCTCGCGCGAACGCCTTGAACTGCGCCTCGACGATGTGGTGCGGGTCGCGCCCGGACAGCACGCGGATGTGGATGCAGATCGCGGCGTTGAACGCGAGCGTCTCGAACACGTGCTGGGTCAGCGATCCGGCGTAGTCGCCGCCGATGATCGCGTAGACCTGACCGTCGGGCTCACCGGTGTGCACGCAGTACGGCCGGCCGGACAGGTCGACCGTGCAGTGCACGAGCGCCTCGTCCAGCGGCACGGTCGCGTCACCGAACCGGCGGATGCCCTTCTTGTCGCCGAGCGCTTCCTTCAGCGCCTGGCCGATGCCGATCGCGGTGTCCTCGACGGTGTGGTGCGCGTCGATCTCGAGGTCGCCGACCGTGTTCACGTGCAGGTCGAGCAGCGCGTGCTTGGCCAGCGCGTTGAGCATGTGGTCGTAGAAGCCGACGCCGGTGGAGATGTCGGCGCGACCGGTGCCGTCGAGGTCGAGCTCGACCAGCACCTTCGACTCACTCGTCTCCCGGTCGATGCGGGCAGTGCGACTCATGATTGCCTTCCGATGTCGGTCTTGAGCACCTTCTCCAGGGACGCGCGGAACGCGGCCATCTCGGCGGCGGCGCCGATCGAGACCCGCAACCAGCCGTCCGGGCCGGTCTCACGGATCAGTACGCCGTCGTCGAGCAACGCCTGCCAGACCGCGTGCCGGTCGGCGAACGTACCGAAGAGGACGAAGTTCGCGTCCGAGTCGACCGCGCGCAGGCCCTGGGCCCGCAGCCAGTCGACGGTTTCGTCTCGCTCGACCCGCAGCTGGTCGACCCGGCCGAGCAGCTCGTCGGAGTGCCGCAACGCCGCCCGCGCGACCGCCTGGGTCACGGCGGACAGGTGGTACGGCAGCCGGACGATCCGCAGCGCGTCGACCAGTTGCTTGCTCGCGGCAAGGTAACCGACCCGGGCACCCGCCAGCGCGAACGCCTTCGAGGTGGTCCGGGCGACGGCCAGGTTCGGGTACGACGGGAGCAGGCTGGTCGCGCTCGGCGTCCCCGCTCGGCGGAACTCGGCGTACGCCTCGTCGACGACCAGAACGGCTCCGATCGATGCAGTCCGTCCGGCGACCGCCTCGACCAGCTGGATCGGCAGCGCCGTACCGGTCGGGTTGTTCGGAGAGGCGAGCAGCACGACCGACGGGCGGTGGCGCGAGATCGCCGCCAGCGCCTTGCTCTGGTCGAGCGTGAAGTCGTGCGACCGACGGCCGACAACCCAACCGGTGTTGGTGTCGCGGGCGTACTCCGGGTACATCGAGTACGTCGGCGCGAACGACAACGCGGTCCGGCCCGGCCCGCCGAAGGCCTGCAGGAGATGCAGCATGACCTCGTTGGACCCGTTGGCCGCCCAGATCTGCTCGGCGGTCAGCTGAGCGCCGGACTCGCGGCCCAGGTACGCGGCCAGGTCGGCGCGCAGCGCCATGAAGTCGCGATCCGGGTACCGGTTGAGTCCGCGGGCTGCCTCGGCGACCGACGCGGTGATGTCGGCGACGACGGCGTCGCTGGGCGGGTACGGGTTCTCGTTGACGTTGAGCAGGAACGGCACGTCCAGCTGCGGCGCGCCGTACGGCTCGAACGCCTTGAGCTCTTCGCGCAGAGGCAGCCCGTCGAAGCGGCCCATCAGTTGTCCTCAGGGAAGCGTGCGGACACGGCGGCGCCGTGGGCCGGCAGGTCCTCCGCGTTCGCGAGCGCGAGCACGTGGCCGGCGACCTCCTGCAGGGCGTCGCGGCTGTAGTTGATCACGTGCACGGCCTTCAGGAAGCTGCGCACCGACAGACCGGACGAGTGGCACGCGCAACCCGCGGTGGGGAGCACGTGGTTCGACCCGGCGCAGTAGTCGCCCAGCGACACCGGCGACCATCCACCGACGAAGATCGCGCCCGCGTTGTTGATCAGCGCAGCCCGCTCCTCGGCGTCCTCGGTCTGGATCTCCAGGTGCTCAGCGGCGTACGCGTCAACCAGCACGGTCCCCTGGTCGAGATCGTCCACCAGCACGATGGCGGACTGCTGCCCACCCAGCGCCTCGGTCACCCGCTCCGCGTGCTTGGTCTTGGCAACCTGCACCGGCAGCTCGGCCTCGACCGCAGCCGCCAGCGACTCGCTCGGCGTCACCAGCACACTGGCCGCCATCGGGTCGTGCTCGGCCTGACTGATCAGATCCGCGGCAACGTGCACCGGGTCAGCCGTCCCGTCAGCCAGTACGGCGATCTCCGTCGGCCCGGCCTCGGAGTCGATCCCGACCTGCCCGAGCAGGAACCGCTTCGCGGCAACGACATAGATGTTGCCCGGACCCGTGATCAGGTTGACCTTGCGGCATCCGTCGAACCCGTACGCGAACCCGGCGATCGCCTGCGCGCCGCCCATCGCGTACACCTCGTCGATCCCGAGCATCGCGCACACCGCGAGCACGGTCGGGTGCGGCAGTCCCCCGAATTCCTTCTGCGGAGGCGATGCGACAGCAAGCGAGGGCACGCCGGCGACCTGCGCCGGTACGACGTTCATGACGACGCTGGAGGCGAGCGGCGCACGGCCGCCCGGGACGTACAGCCCGACGCGCTGCACCGGCACGAGCCGCTGCGTGACCCGCCCACCCGGCGCGGGCTCGGACGCGACGTCGCCGCCGAGCTCGTCCTGGCTGACCTCACGCACCCGGCGGATCGACTCCTCGAAGGCAAGGCGCACCGTCGGGTCGAGCCCTTCCAGCGCGGTCTTCAGCGCCTCGGCCGGCACCCGCACGTCGTCGACGCGGACCTGGTCGAACTTCTCGCCGTACTCCCTGATCGCCTCGAGACCACGATGCCGGACGTCCAGACAGATCGGTCGGACGACGTCGAGAGCCTTCTCGACGTCGAACACGGCTCGGGGCACCAGGGCGTGAACTTCGGCAGGGAGATCGTAAAGCTCTCCGGCCGCCACTCGGCCCCGCAGGTCGACGCGGCGAATCATGGCCCCAGTCTAGTGGTCACACCAGTTGTCCCGTGGTTCGGCGTACAACCTGTGGATGGTTGCCCTAGGCTCGACGTATGGACTCTCGGCTGCCGCTGCTCACCGTCGAGACGGTGATCTTTCCGGGGCTGGTGCTCCCTTTGCCGATCACGGACGCCCAGGGGCGTTCGGTGATCCGTGACCTGGTCGAGAACGGCGGCGAGATGGTCTGCGGCGCGATCGCCGTCCGGGACGGGTACGAACTGGGTGACCGGGTCTTCCGCTCGCTGTACGGAACCGGCTGCGCGGCCACCATCTCCGAGATCACCATCGACGCGGACGACGACGGCCCGGTCGAGGTCACGCTGACCGGCAACCGCCGCTTCAAGGTCGACGAGCTGGACAGCGGCGGCGACTATCTGGTCGCGGACGTCGAGTGGCTGGAGGAGGAGCTCGGCGACGACCCGCTCGGTACGGCGACGATCGCCGTCGAACGCTTCCGCCGGTACGCCGCCGCCGTCACCGAGATCTCCCGCCCCGGCCTGCACATCGGCTCGCTGCCGGACGACCCCGGCACCCTGTCGTACCTGATGTCGGCCGCCACCACCCTGCTCACCCCCGAACGCCAGAAACTCCTCGAGGCCCCCGACACCACCACCCGCCTGGCCCACCTGATCGGCCTCCTCGACGCCGAGCTCATCGCGATCAAGGCCATCCCGTCGCTGCCCGACACGGACATGTCCTGGTCCACCATGAACCCGAACTAGCTGTCCATACCAGGTTGAATCCCACGATGGTATCGTCGTGGTATGAGCAAACAGATCACCGTGCGTCTTCCGGACGAGTTGGTCGACTTCATGGACCGCCTCGTCGATGACAACAAGGCACCCTCCCGAGCGTCGGTCGTAGCCCGGGCGATGGAACGCGAGCGCCGCCGCGACTTGGCCGCCCGCGACCTCGCCCTGCTCGCCGAGTACGGCGAACCCACCGACCTCGACGGCCTGGCCGCGACCGCCGGCGGAACCGTACTCACCGACCTCGACTGATGCGCCCGATCCACATCGCCCGCCTAGACAAACCCCGCCCGGTGGTAGTCCTCACCCGGGAACTCATCCGCCCCCGCCTCACCAACGTGACGGTAGCCCCCATCACCAGCACCATCCGAGGCCTCTCGACCGAAGTCCTCGTAGGCCCCCAGAACGGTTTGGACCACCCCAGCGCCATCAGCTGCGACAACATCCAAACCATCCCCAAACTCCAACTAGGCCGCCTAATCGGCTACGTCCTCCCCGACCAGGAACCATCCCTAGCCGAAGCCATAACCCTGGCCTTCGACCTGGAACTCCTGTGAGCCTCTGCGCCCAGGCGCTGTCCCTCGCTACCTCACGCTGAATCCCCGCGTGAACCCGCCTGCCCCACCGCGCTGAATCCCCGCGTGAACCCGCATGCCCCGCCGCGCTGAATCCCCGCGTGAACCCGCATGCCCGACCGCGTGAACCCGCCTGCCCCACCGCGCTGAACCTCCGCGTGGACCCGCCTGCCCAACGCGCTGAACTCCGCGCGGATCACGCACGAATCCCCGCGCCACCACCAACCTCAACCCCATCACCACCCCAGGCGTCATCCACCCGAGCGCCACCACCTGACGCCACCGAGGCCAGCCCGAGCAGCACACGCTCCCCAGCTCCCGGCCACCCCAGGCTCAGCCCTCCCCGTCGCAACGAGCCGAGCACACCTCGGCCCCGCAGCAGCACCACCCCAACCGGATAGCACCCGCGCGCAGCCTCGCCGACGCCCCGGCCCCCTTCCCACTCCGCACCACGACAACCCCGTACGAGTCCACAACGTGGCATGCCCGCACCCGGTGATCCGGCAGAGCAAGCATCCTGCCCACAGCAATCCCGGTCTCCGCCGGCAACAGCCCGAGCCCCCGCACGCCACCCGCCGTACGAGTCGTTGCTCGCCTTCCAACGAACTGACAGCCACAACAGCCACCGAGCACCCGGCGGCAACATGCATCGGCGAACTCGCCCGTAGGCGCCCGCGCGGTGATGCCCGCGCGCCGGTGGCCGCGCGGTGCTGCCCGCGTGACAGTGCCCACGTGCCGGTGCTCGCGTGCCGGTGGCCCCGCGGAGCTGCTCGTGTGTGCCGCATGCTGGCGCCCGTCCGGTCGTGCTCGGTGCTGCTGCTCGCATGCTGGGGCTCGCGTGCCGGAGCCCGCGTGCCGGTGCGCGCGCTGTGCTCGCGTGGTGCTGCTCGCATTGCGGCGACCACGCGGCCACGCTCGCCCGGCGGTGCCCGCGTGATGGTGCGGTGGTGGCTGCGTGGTGCTGCTCGCGCGGTGGGTCCCCGCGTGCTGGTGCTCAAGTGGCGCTGCTCGCGTGCCGGTGGCCGCGTGCTGGCGCCCGCCCGGTGGTGCTCAGTGCTGCTACTCGCATGCTGGCGCCCGCGTGCCGGAGCCTGCATGGCCGGTGGCCGTGCGGTGCTGCTCGCGTGTTGGCGCCCGCCCGGCGGTGCCCGCGTGCTGGCGCCCGCTCCGGTGCCCACGCGGTGCTGCTCGCGTGCCGGTGCCCAGGCGGTGCTGCTCGCGTGGTGGTCCCCGCGCGGCGGTGTGCCCACGTGGTGCTGCTCGCGTGGCGGTGCCCGCGTCCCGGTGCCCGCATGCCGGTAACCGCGCGGTGCTGCTCGCATGCTGGCGCTCGCGTGGCGGTGCCCGTGTGCCGGAGCCCGCGCGGTTCTCACGCGGTGCTGCTCGCGTCGCGGCGACCACGCGGCCTCGCTTGCCCGGCGATGCCCGCGTGCTGGCGCCCGCGCGCCAGTGGTCCCCGCGCGGCGGTGCCCACGTAGCGGTGGCCGCGTGCCGGTTCCCGCGCCGGTGCAGCCCGCGTGCAGGTGCCCGCGCAGCGCTGCCCCGCGTTCTGGTGGCCGCGCGCCGGTGCCCACGTGCCGGTGGCCGCGCGCCGGTGCCCACGTGCCGGTGGCCGCGCGCCGGTGCTCGCGTGGTGGTGCTCGCGTGGTGGTGCTCGCGTGGTGGTGCTCGCGTGGTGGTGCTCGCGTGGTGGTGCTCGCGTGGTGGTGCTCGCGTGGTGGTGCTCGCGTGGTGGTGCTCGCGTGGTGGTGCTCGCGTGGTGGT